>JAZRBV010000023.1:0-2171 GCA_045635225.1 Eubacteriales bacterium | reverse complement strand
GGTGGAAGGAGTCTGATATGCTCGCCAAGGCTCGCGCGATATGTCGCTTGCGCGACGCGATATGCACCTAGCGGTGCGCGATATGCCACTTCGTGGCGCGATATGCTCGCTGACGCGAGCGTGATATTTTAGCCTCCCCTCTGGGTAGCGAAGCGGCATTTCGGTAGTGAATAACAGTCCGGTGGACTGTTAGAGCCGAAATGTGACCGAGCCGCAGCGAGACAGGTGGCGGCGAAGCCGACGGATGAGGTTGACAGCCTCCCTCCAGAGGGAGGGGGACCACGGAGTGGTGGAAGGAGTCTGATATGCTCGCCAAGGCTCGCGCGATATGTCGCTTGCGCGACGCGATATGCACCTAGCGGTGCGCGATATGCCACTTCGTGGCGCGATATGCTCGCTGACGCGAGCGTGATTTTTAGCCGGATATATGTGACAAAGTCACGGAAGCGCCTCGCATTTTCTGCTAAAATGTAATCGTAAAACGAAAGAGCGCACCGCATGGCACGCTCGGAAAAGGAGAAACAATTATGAATGTACACAAGATAGGTAAGGAAAATTTTGACTCGATACGCAACGGATCCCACACCGTTCTGCTCGATTTTTACGCCGATTGGTGCGGACCGTGCCGTATGGTCTCGCCTATAATAGACGAGATCGCCGAGGAGCGCGACGACGTCCTCGTCGGCAAGGTCGACGTCGACCGCGAGCCGGAGCTTGCGAGCCGCTTCGGAGTTTACAGCATTCCGACGATCGTGGTGCTTCGTGACGGCAACGTCGTCAGCCGCGCGAGCGGCGCACGCCCAAAGGCGCAGATACTCGATATGCTCAACGCGTGAGATCGCGGAGCCGCTTCTTGTCCAATATCTTAATACCGCCGGCGCGTGAGGTCGATACGAGCCCCTCGGATGCAAAGTACTTGAGCATTCGTGACACGACCTCTCGCGCCGATCCCATATACCTTGCTATTTGCTCCTGCGTGAGCTTGACCGAGTCGGTGCCGGTTTTCGCGACCTCGTCGAGTAAGAAGATCGCGAGGCGCTTATCCATACTCATAAAGAGGATCTGCTGCATTACCCACATCACCTCGGAGAAGTTTGCGAGCGCCCACTCGAGCGCGAATATCTTCGCCTCGGGCATTTTTTTCGAGAGATTCTCGTAGGCACAGCCGCCGACGACAACGCACTCGCTGTTTTCCTCGGAGTCGACGAACACGTCGAAGCTCACCGTATCCAGAACGCAGGATGCCGAGAGCATGCAGAGGTCGCCCGGGAACATACGGTAGAGAGTGATCTCCTTACCCTCCTCGGAGAGCATATACATTCTGAGGCTTCCTGATTTTATGAGAATGATTCCGGTGCACTCCGCGCCGTTGTGTACGTTCTTCCCGGGCTCAAAGCGCACGCATTGCGACGAGCGCATAAAGGTCTCGCGGTCCGCCACGGGCATCTTGTCCCAGAATGGAAACGTATCTCTGAATAGCTCTGTAAGCTCTGTCTTGTCCATTTTACAACTCCGTGATATATCTTGAGATAGTTGTATATACTATAATGATAACTAAAGTATAGCACAAAGAGATCGGCGTGTCAAGGGAAATGCTTGCGAGGCTCGCGAGGCTCGCAGAGCTCGCGGTGAAATGACGGTGTAGCCGTCGTGAAATGATTGCTGCACAATCGTGAAATGAAGCACTGACGTGCTTCGTGAAATGTCTCGCGCTCCGCACGTGACGTGCGCTAGTGTTTCTTAGCCTCTCTCCAGAGGGAGGGGGACCACGGAGTGGTGAAAGGAGTCTGATATGCTCGCCAAGGCTCGCGTGATATGTCGCTTGCGCGACGTGATATGCACCTAGCGGTGCGTGATATGCCACTTCGTGGCGTGATATGCTCGCCAAGGCTCGCGCGATATGCCACTTCGTGGCGCGATATGCTCGCTGACGCGAGCGTGATATTTTAGCCTTCCCCTCTGGGGAAGGTGGCGGCGAAGCCGACGGATGAGGTTGACAGCCTCCCTCTAGAGGGAGGGGGACCGCTTGCGGTGGAAGGAGTCAATAAAAACTCCCTCAGTCTCGCGTACGCTCGCCAGCTCCCTCTAGAGGGAGCCTTAATGCTCGCTGAAGCTCGCGTGATACTAAGCCTTCCCCTCTGGGGAAGGTGTCACCGCAGGTGACGGATGAG
>JAZRBV010000022.1:0-10977 GCA_045635225.1 Eubacteriales bacterium | reverse complement strand
GATCTCGCTAAAATGGAGGGGCTTAGTCCCTCGCGCTACAATGCGCTTTTCAGGGAGGCTATGGGAATTTCCGCCCAGGGATATATCACCGATCTTCGCCTGAAGGCGGCGGCATCCCTTTTGCGCTCCACAAACCTTGATATCAAGGAGGTTGGCGCCGCCGTCGGATATGACGATAACCACTTCTTCTCAAAGATATTCAAAAAATATTATCTCCTCTCGCCAAAGCAGTATAGGGAAAAGACCGAGGAAAAATAAAGAAAAACAAGAGCAAGAATATAAGGGTTTCTCCTTGTACTCTTGCTCTTTCTGTTTGTAAAGGGGTTTGGGCTTAGCCCATATATGCATTTGACCAGTCAAATGCGATGCTTGCACTTTTGTCAAAGTGTCAATTCCCCACTAAGGATATCACCCTATAGGTTCTCTCTTTTTTCGTCGGTTTAAAGAAATCGTTGCAAAGCAACGGTGAAATCTTCGCTTTGTATGGGATATTCCGAGTGCCTCTCCCAATATCAACAGCGGTGAGTTCGTTCGCGCTTTACTCTCGTCCCACAAGATAATCAAGTGTGACTCCATAGTACTCCGCAAGCTTTATTGCCGCCCATAGCGGTATCTCGCGCTCGCCTCTCTCGTAGCGTTGATATACCGTCAATTGCATATTAAGCATTACGGCGATGTCCTTCTGTGTCTTATCGTTATCCTCGCGCAGATCTCTTATCCGTTTATATATATACACCTGCATCTCCTTTTTCTATATAATGTTATTATTTCATTATATAAAAAAACACCGTAAGGTGTTGACAAATAACACCGTTCGGTGTTATAATGTGTATATTGTTGCTGAAAATGCAACAAATCTTATTATAAGGAGAAGAAAATATGTTCTGTAAAAACTGCGGTCATCAGTTGACCGACGAATCAAAATTCTGTCAAAACTGCGGTTGCAAGATTGATACTCCCGCACCGCAACAGACGCCGGAGGAGCCGATTTGTGTAGAAAACGTAGAAGAGGTTGTCACCGAGGTCGCGACATCCTATGACGACCCCGCCACCATCCATACCGAGCCCATCACCGATCCGAAAAAGGAAAAGCTCGACAAAATATTCAACTACGTTTTTCGCGGTGGATTGATAGCGGCCACTGTCGGTGCGTTCATATTCTTTGCAATAGTAGTCGTCAGCCTTATCGGCTGGGGAGAGGTGTACTTATTTGACGGATACGATTTCACCATCGCACTGGCTTGGGTCAGCCTTGTATTGATGGTGCTCGGTATCATAGCAACCGCTCCGCTATTCGTAATCAATCTGAAGCAGAAATCCATCAAGCTTTTAGAAGCAAAGAGGGCAGTATCATTGATCGCCGCGCTTCTGGTTGTTTGCGTAGGCTTTTCTATTTGGGGATTCGTTGACGCATCGGAAAACTCCGACGATGATTACTACGGCGGTTCGGACACCTACGTTTCGCTCTGGACTGCTTATTACGAAAACGCTTGCGATTCGCCCTATGCCAGCTACGGTGGCTCTTATTTAAAAATCGATACTAACCCCTACGACTACGACAGTGATTCATCGAGCTCCACCACCTATTCCTCCATCGCTCTTGCGAAGATCATAGGAATAAACAGCACCCTTGGATTCCCGAGTTACGTATATCAGGAAATGATTAACACTCGTGCACTTGACGGAGTGCAGACGTATACCGGCTCGAGATTCAGTGCTACCTGGAGATATCATCCCGATAGCGGTCTTGAGGTTATGTATACCGAAAACTAAGCAAAAAGCATGCCAGTTGTTTTTAAGCGTGGTGGCCTTAGCGCAAAATTTAAAAGCTCGGCTAAGTGCGAGCATCGCATTTGACCGGTAGAACGCAAATGGGATGAGCCAACGCCACTTGACGACAGAAAGAGAGAACGAATCGGTTCATAGCCGAAGCGTTCTCTCTTTTTTCTGTTGGTGGATCTAAGCCGTCGCGTCGGAGCTTCGCTATTCCGATTGCACCGCCCCGGTACATTCCGTTGGTGATCCAGGATTCACCGCCGTGGCTCTCGTCGCCTGCAAATCCGACGTAATATATCCAGAGCTCGTCGCCGTGTATCACGAGACCGCCGCACGTGAGTATAAGGAGCGGTCATAAGATATTTTTCAAATCGCGGCACCTGCAAAGTGAAAAAACACATATAAATATAGATTTTTTCTATTTACAATCGAGCTTCGCAATGTTAAAATATATCCGTAAGAAAAAACTATACTTGGAGTGTATGAGCTTATGGATCTTAAAAAAAGAGCTTTAGAGGAATACAACAATCCCGATTACGCGATCCGCAGAGGCGGCGTAAACGGTAACGCATTCTGGAATATACAGGCGCAGGCGTTTATGTTCTGCCCGTCGTTTGATTTTGCACCGCTCGCCGGCTGTAAGAGCTATTTATTCGAGGCGGTAGACGTGAGCGGAGCTAAGCACTCCTTTGTTGCGGATAACTCCTACGCTCTTTTGACTCCCATCTGGGATAAGCTTGAGGTCGGACAGGTGCAGGTCTGTGCCTATGCCTTAAATAGCAAGGGCGAGAGGGTCGCTATGGTGGGCGCGAGAAGCTTCCACAAATCGGCGCCGTTCACGGGTGAGTATCCCGATGCTGCCGCAGACTACCGCACCGTGGCGAAAAGAGTGTACGATTATCTGCTGACCGACCCGTATATCAGCGCGTGGGCGGAGGGCAAATACAACACCGACTATCATCTCGGTATATTCGTGACGAAGATGAATTCCGCCGTCGTAAACGCGATGATCAACTATGCAAAGCTAAGCCCCGAAAACGCAGAAAAAGCTATAACGATAGCAAAAAATGCGGCAGACTTTATGATCAAGGTCTCTGCACCTGAGGGCTCGCCGATAGAGGGACTGCCGCCGACGTATTATACTATCCCCGATCTTGACAACACTCTGAAAAGCCACCACGTAGTAAGCAAGAGACTCGATACCACTATGCTGATCTACCCCTGCAGCGCGGGTACAGCATACCTGAATCTCTACGGTGCGACGGGAGATAAAAGGTACTACGACGCGGCTATTAAGATCGCCGAGTATTACAAGGCGCACGTTCTGGAAAACGGCACGTGGTACCAGATGATCTCGGTCGAGACGGGCGAGTCGCTCGTTCCGCAGTACAGCGTTCCCTCTCCCATTTGCGCGTTCCTTTACAAGGTTTATAATATGACGGGTGACGAAGCGTGCAAGAAGCTGGCAGAGGGCGCAATGAATTACCTTTGGAACAACACGGTCAAGGACTTCCATTGGGAGGGACAGTTCGAGGATGCCGCTCTGTCTCAGCACTACTCCAACATGACGCATTTCACCGCGAGTGTGATAATCAAGGACATCACGGACAATCACAAAGACGACCCCGAAAAGGTCGAGTGTGCAAAGGAGCTGATGCGATACATCGAGGATCAGTTCGTCGTGTGGGATAAGCCGCTGAAGCACCACAATCACGACAACACGGATAATTGGTTCTACCCCGCGGGTCTCGAGCAATACGCATGGTACGTGCCGATCGATTCATCTACCGCCGGCATTATGTCCTCGTTTATGAATATGCACAAGCTTACGGGCGATGAGCTCTACCTCGAAAAGGCAAAGGCACTTGCCAATTCCATCACCGGAATGCAGAATACCGAAAACGGTATGATACCCACCCACTGGAGATTCAGGGATTGCCGCGAGACCGGCGGCGAGCTGTGGATCAACTGTTTGATCGGTACTGCAAACAGGTTGTTTGCGATAGCGGAATATATCGATAAGCTATAAAAAGGGCCATACGGTGACCTGCAATAAAGAAGTTTTATATCAAAACACAAAAGAGCTGTCTCAAATGCAAATTTAAGAGCGTTTGAGGCAGTTCTTTTTCTATGCGTTGAACGAAAAACAAATCGGACACATCATAGGAGAAATCCAATTATCTGACATAAGGCCTCCTAGAGAATGAAATGTGCTTCGCACATGAAATGATTGCTACGCAATCGTTGAATGCAATTTGCCCTATGAACTATATGAGCCGCAACCCGAGGGTGCGGCTCATTTCATGTTTGCTAAGCAAACATTTCATTCGCTTTAGCGTATTTCATTTGACCTAATTTTAGGGCAAATTTCATTGCAAATAATCTCGGATTATTTGCTTGCTTCTTCGATTACCTACGGCGAGCTTGTCGGAAAACGGCGCTTAGCACCGAAATATGCCCATCAAAATTTTTACATTTGCTTGCGGCAACCGTCAACCAGATAATTTTGCCCCGAAACATAGCTTGCTTCATCGCTTGCCACGAACAAGATCACGTTTGCAATTTCTTCGTAAGTTCCGGCGCGTCCAACAAAGGAAAAGTCCTTCATACTATCGCTTCCCTTTTTCGCCACACTTCCGGGAGATACACAGTTTACGGTCACTCCTTTTCCGCTTACCGCCTTTGCGAGCGCTTTGGTGAAGGATATAACAGCGCCCTTAGAAGCGGAATAATCAACAAACCAGCTCAGTCCGTATACCCCGGCAACAGATCCAACGTTCACGATTCTGCCGTAGCCGTTTTCTATCATAGAGGGCAAAACCGCATGTGATAAATACATCGTCCCCAAAACGTTGATATCAAATACTTTTTTCCACTGCTCCGACGAGGAGCTTATAAACTCGGAATTAGGAAATATGCCGGCATTGTTGACGAGGATGTCAATTCTTCCAAATTTTTCGAGTGCCTCTGCGACGGCGCTCCTTGCCGCAGCTTCATCGGATATGTCAAAATTGATTTTCATGACATTTTCATTGATTTCTTTCACTTGCTCGTATGCTTCTGTCAAATCTGCAATATCTGCCAAAATGAGGTTTGCTCCGCCTTTCGCAAAGCCTATTGCAGTTGCTCGCCCAATACCTTTGGCCGCTCCTGTAACAAATGCCGTTTTACCTTTAAAATCCATTGTGAATGCCTCCCTATATTTAAAAAACTTTTCTCTTTGCGGGTTAATTATAGCATATCAAAATGAAAATTAAAATGATTAAAAGTATAAAAATTTTAGCTGAAAATATACTAATCTTATTGAAATCGGAAGCAAACCGTGATATAATCAAAGCAAAACAAGTGAGAAGAAACGATAAAATGCTTATAATAACCGAGTTCTTATCAGCAAGCAAGCCGATAAACCACAAAAACCTGAGTTTTTATATGAATGAAAGAAGAAGCTCAGCTTTGATTTTTCCTATATGCGGAAAACTGGAATTTTCATGGAAGGACAAAGTCTTGACCGTCGATTCCGAGCACCCTATTTTCATTCCCAAGGGATTGTGCTATAAAAACGTTTGCATAGAAGATGCACAAAGCTTCATGTTTAATATCCAAGTACAGGATGGCGGAGAAGATATCATCCGACTTTTGCCGCATGATGCAAGGCAGCTTCAAAGGATTTATGATGAAATAACAACGCTGAATGCTCCCCCAACAACAAGAAAGCAATCTATTATTTTCAGCAAGCTATATCAGCTCATCGGAGAATGCTTCCCTTTTGAATCGGCAGACGAAACCACATTATTATCCCCCGCACTTGAAATGATTGAAAAGGGTTATCATAAATGCGATTTAAGACTTGAGCATCTCGCAGTATGCTGCAACATAAGCAAACCGTTTTTGCACATACTGTTTAAAAAACACTTTGGAATGACTCCGTTTCAATATATCACCCATATTCGTATGAAGCAAGCAAAGATATTATTGGCAGAGGGATATCCGGTAGGCGTGGTATCCTCTATGGTGGGATATTCCGACGTTTATCAGTTCAGCCGGGCGTTCAAACGATTTTACAAATATTCTCCGAGCAAAATTACTTTGCAGCATCCGTAATTTTTTATACTTTTTTCCAAAAACAAAATAGACACATCACAAGGAAAAATCCAATTATCTGACATAAGGCCTCCTAGAGAATGAAATGTGCTTCGCACACATATTATAATGAAATGACGGCAGAGCCGTCATGAAATGTGCTTCGCACATGAAATGAAGCTATCGCTTCATGAAATGATGCCTACGGCATCGTTGAATGCAATTTGCCCTATGAACTATATGAGCCGCAACCCGAGGGTGCGGCTCATTTCATGTTTGCTAAGCAAACATTTCATTCGCTTTAGCGTATTTCATTTGACCGTGATAACGGGCAAATTTCATTGCAAGTCATTCGCGGAGCGAATTACTTGCTTGCCTCTTCAATTGCAACAGCGACCGCCACGGTCATTAAAACCTGCGGGTTGTTACCTGCGCCGATGAGACCCATCATCTCTTTGTAGTAGACGCTTTTGGAGAGCTTCCGAGCGGGGAGACTTTCTGAAAAGTCTTATTATATAAGACTTAGGGAGTGTTTGAACCGTAAAATCATATTCACCGAACACATCGTTTGCGTATTTCCTGAAAACATTATAACGCGTTTTGATGTTTCCGTAAATGATGTGGCTATGGTGGGATTTTCGTAGCACAAAAAAGCGAACCTCAAAACGAGGTTCGCCTTTTTTGTTAGAAATATTGAATTATTCTTCGTCTTCGTTTTCTGAAGTGTTCCTAGCAGTTGCGGGAACCAACTTTTTCTTCATATCTACGATAAGGAATATGCAAACACCAGAAGTAATAAGAGCAAAGAGTGCAACAATCATTGACAATGAGCCTTCGCCGAAGATGGAGCCGACAGCATTGCCGGGCTTGCCGTTGAAGGTAGCAAGGCTGCGGTCGTTGAAGGTGGAGTTACCGAACTCACAATTCGTGAATTCAAGCTGGTTTCCTTCTTCGAAGAAGAAGGCATCGTATCCGCCCTTGGCGTTATCGGAGAACGTGCAGGAATCAAATTTACTCTCTCCCACGGCTACACCGCTAAAAACGTCTCCGTTGTTGCCCTCGAAGCGGCAGTTGGTAACCTCAATAAGCGCATCGTCCGCGAAGATAATACCGGCGGGCATATTGTTGATGATAGCAGAATCACGCATCTTGAGCGTACCGTCTACGACGTCAAAGAAAGCCGCCGTGCCGTTGTCATCGTTATTCTCAAACGTGCAGCTCGTGATATCGAGAACGCTGGTAGCGCCCCATACGGCGATCAGCGAGTTCGCATCAACACTCTCCGTGCGTCCGTTGTCCGTAACGGTGCAGTCCTTCATGGTCAGCGTACTATCATCGATACAGATAACTACACCGCGGGAGGTGTGGTAACCGGCGATTCTGTTGTGGGCGATCTTCACACCATTCAGGGTAGCGGTCGAATCGCTCATATAAAGCGCGCCGTAAGCGTGACAGAAGTTCATATATTCATTATAAACCAAGTTATTCTCTAAGCTACCGCCGTTCATCGTAAGGGTGGCACCGTATACGGCAATGCCTGCGCCGTCGTCGTCCTCGGAGATGTTACCGACGACGTTTACGTTATTGAGCGTTACGTTTGCGCCGGACTTGATGTTCAGACCGCCTGCGCCGGTGTGGCTGTGTCCGCCGGTGATGGTACCGTCGTTGATGATAACGTTAGCACCCGTGTCGATCAAGATAACCTCACCGTCCTCCTCTGCGTCAGCGACGTGACGGTCGATGGTGTGGCCATTCATGTTCAGAGTGATGCGTGCATCGTCGTCGATATAGATGGTGCGCCATTTGAAGCCGGGGCCATTGAGAAACGTTTCGATGAAGTCGTCATCATCGTCGGCACTCCAATCGGCGTACAGATCAACGGTAACGCGCTCATAGGCACTATTGACAGCAGCCTCCATAGCGTAATTCCAGCCGCCCTCAAACACCTTATAGTAGCGGGTAGAGGAAGTGGTACCGTCCGCATAATTCAAGGTGACGCCGATCACAGCCTCAGACTCAAGAACGGTAGAATGCTCGATGCGGATGTATTTCTCATCGTGCTTATCGAAGGTGGAGTTTCCAAGCTTGCAGTCGTAGAACGTCAAAATGTTCTCCATCACGTCAAAGCTGTAAGAGCTCTTGGAGGAGGGTACCTTGTTGTTGTTGAACGTACAGTTGATGAAATAGCTGCCATCAAAGTGGTCAGCAGAGGAAAGAACGCCCGATGCATTGTCCGTGAAGGTCGAATCCGAGATAAAGAACTCATCATCGTCCTTGGTTCTGATGATGGCATACGCATTGTTGCCGGTGAAGGTAGAGTTCTCCTCAATCGAAAGAATGGATTCATCCAGGTAAATGATACTGGAGAAGTCGGAGACGTTCACTTCGCCGTTTATGCCCTTCATTTCATCGATATACAGCGCGCCGTTGTTGGTAAAGGTAGAATGCTTGATCGAAATCGAGCTCTCGATTGCGTGGATGGTGGAAATAGATGCATAGATCTTGTTTGCCTCATCCTTGATACCGTTGCCGTCAACTGTACAGTCGGTCAGCGAGACGGTGCTGTTGTCGGCATAAATTGCCGCACCGGAGCTGTTATCAAGAAGCGTCTTGTTGTCCTTGATAAGAACGTTTTTGAGAATAACGTTACTATCAGAGGAGTAGATCGCACCGCCGTAGCAGCTAAAGGTCGAGTTGCTTACAAAGTTGTCCTGAAGGCTGCCGCCGTTCATAATAAGCGTTGAGTCGCTGTAAAGTGCGATTCCGCCGCCGTCATCATCGTCGGCAACGTTGTCTATGACGTGTACGTTATTGAGCGTTACCGTAGCATCACTTATGATATAGATACCGCCCGAGCCGTTTTCGCTGTAGCCGCCGGTGATGGTACCGTCATTGATGATAACGTCAGCACCATCGTCGATGTACATAACCTCACCGTCAAGCTGCAAATAAGTAAGTCCTCTGTTGATTGTGTGGCCTCTAAGGTTAAGTGTTACTTTTGCATCATCAGGGATGTAGATGGTATCATTTTTGAAGCCGTCACCGTTGAACCAGTCGTCGGTAAAGAAGCCTTTTGCGATCCAGTCCGAGTAAAAGTCTACTACTACGCGGTCGTATCCTTCCTTTTTCATTTCACCGGTGTCACCGGCGAGACCCATCGCATCGTTCCAGCCGTCTTCGAAGTCGGCGTAGTCACCGATAAGTACTTCCTCGTTGCCCTTGGTTGCTTTGACACGAAGGAGAGTGCCCTCGACAGGCGCAGGGAGTTCGTCTGTGTTTTCTTCTGCGGCAAATGCAGAAACGCAAAGCAGACTTGCCAGCATACAGATTGCCATAAGAATTACAAAAAATTTCTTCATGGGTAATTTCCTTTCTGATTTTCGGCACTGAAAGTACCGTTTTGTTTATTGCCCATACATTTTATCATTTAGGGCGTTACAAATGTGTTACAAATTCGGCAAAAACAGAAAATATTCAAAAAAATCGATTTTTTCAAAAAATGAAAAGATTTTAAAAAATAGACACATCATCTTGGATCTCTCCAAAATGATGTGTCCGATTTTTATGAATTTGATTTAGCGGTATTTATAGAAGAAATGAGAATTCTTCTTATTTTGCCGGAATCGTTGCTCAGCTTTGAATATTCTTCACCACTGATTATATTTGTCTTTGCGAAAAGCTTCAACCAATACTCTGTTTCGTGACATTCTTTAAGCGCTATTTGCATTTTAGCAACGAAATCGGCTTTACTGCTGGCGTAATTTGCCTCGTGAATATTTGCACCTATGCTTGTGCCGCTACGGAGAAGTTGGTTTGTTAAAGCGTTCTTTCCTTTCAATGTTTCGCAAAGGTTAACAATATCAATTGCAAATTGCATCGACAATTCGAGGACAAGATTTTCTGACATAAGGCCTCCTAGAGAATGAAATGTGCTACGCACATGAAATGATTAAAATCATGAAATGACACGCTTCGCACGTCATGAAATGCACAAAGTGCATGTAAAATGAATGAAATGACGGCAGAGCCGTCATGAAATGTGCTTCGCACATGAAATGAAGCTATCGCTTCATGAAATGATGCCTACGGCATCATTGAATGAAATTTGCCCTATGAACTATATGAGCCGCAACCCGAGGGTGCGGCTCATTTCATTCTTGCGTAGCAAGTATTTCATTCGCTTGCGAATTTCATTTGACCGATTTATCGGGCAAATTTCATTGCGGTCGCAAGAAGCTTACTTGGAAGCTTCTTCGATTGCTACTGCAACCGCAACGGTCATACCAACCATGGGGTTGTTACCTGCGCCGATGAGACCCATCATCTCTACGTGAGCGGGAACGGAGGAGGAGCCAGCGAACTGAGCGTCGCCGTGCATTCTACCCATAGTATCGGTCATACCGTAGGAAGCGGGGCCTGCTGCCATGTTATCGGGGTGGAGGGTTCTGCCCGTGCCGCCGCCGGATGCAACGGAGAAGTACTTCTTGCCGTTCTCGGTAGCCCACTTCTTGTAGGTGCCTGCAACGGGGTGCTGGAATCTGGTGGGGTTGGTGGAGTTACCGGTGATGGAAACGCCAACGTTCTCAAGCTTCATAATAGCAACGCCCTCGGGAACGGAGTCGGAGCCGTAGCACTTAACCTTTGCTCTGTCGCCCTTCGAGTATGCGGTTTCGGAGAGAACCTTAACCTCTTCGGTATAAGGATCGAACTCGGTCTGTACGTAGGTGAAGCCGTTGATTCTTGAAATAATCATAGCAGCGTCTTTACCAAGACCGTTAAGGATAACTCTTAATGGTTCTTTTCTAACTTTGTTAGCTGAACGAGCAATACCAATAGCACCTTCAGCAGCAGCAAAGCTTTCGTGACCTGCAAGGAATGCGAAGCATTTTGTGTTATCATCAAGAAGCATTGCACCAAGGTTACCGTGACCAAGACCAACTTTTCTCTGGTCAGCAACAGAACCAGGAATACAGAATGCCTGAAGACCGATACCGATTTTTGCAGCAGCATCAGCAGCTTTTGTTGCGCCACTCTTGAGAGCAACCGCAACACCGAGTGTGTAAGCCCAAACAGCATTTTCAAATGCGATAGGTTGAACACTCTTAACTTCTTTTTCTACGT
>JAZRBV010000021.1:0-16763 GCA_045635225.1 Eubacteriales bacterium | reverse complement strand
AGGTATTAGCAACTGTTTCCGGTTGTTATTCCCCACCTGGAGGTAGATTGCTCACGCGTTACTCACCCGTCCGCCACTAAATAAAGTACCGAAGCACCTTATTCCGTTCGACTTGAATGTGTTATGCACGCCGCCAGCGTTAATCCTGAGCCAGGATCAAACTCTCTAAAAAATTCTATATTAACCGGACCTAAGTCCGCTTAACATCTCTTTTAGACATTTGTCTTAGCTTTTTACTTTTTCGAGTTATACTCAATGTGTTTTGACAGAAACTGTTAAAGATTTCTCTTTAACGCACAAATTTTCATTCGTGTTTCAAATTTCGTGTTGTTCAATTTTCAATGATCAAGTGCCGCTCTGCCGAGGTTTTTCTCATCCTCGCCGAGTCAGCTTGTCTATTATACAATAAATCTTCCAACTTGTCAAGGGGTTTTTCTAATTTTTTTGAATTTTTTTTAGTTTTTAGTTTTTCGTGCAGAAATAACTAAAAGCACACAGAACTTTTATGCAATTTGCACAAATGGATGTCCCTATATGCAAAAGGTGCACAAAAGTCTGTGTGCGATATACTATATATAATATAAATGAAGGAAACGAAATATCAGCTCATATAGCGCCGCAATTTATCGATCGCACCCTTCTCAAGTCGGGATACCTGTGCTTGCGAGATGCCTATCTCGGCGGCTATCTCCATCTGAGTCCTCCCCTTATAGAACCTGCGCTCTATTATTCCCCACTCACGCGGTGTCAGCTTGCGAAGCGCCTCGCGCAGGGATATGCTCTCGACCCACGCCTCGTCCGACTCCGACTCGTCGGCAAGCTTGTCGATGACGTACATACTGTCCTCACCGTCACCGTACACGCTGTCGAAGAGCGACATCGGTTCTACTATCGCCTCCATCGCCTCACCGACCGATCTCTCGTCCGATCCTATCAACACGGCTATTTCCGCGACGGTCGGCTCCCTCTGCTCACGGCGGGATATCTCCTCCTTTGCACTCAGGGCACGGTATGCAAGATCACGCATTCCGCGAGAAACACGAACAGCAGAATTGTCACGCTGAAATCTGCGAAGCTCTCCGATTATCATCGGGACAGCGTAGGTGGAAAATCGCACGTTCATCTCGAGATTAAAATTGTCTATTGCCTTGATGAGTCCTATACAGCCTACCTGGAAGAGGTCGTCGGGCGTCTCGCCCTTTGTGTTGAATTTCGATATAACGCTGAGGACGAGCCTAAGATTTCCCATCACCAACTCGCATCGTGCATCGCGGTCACCCGCCCTCGCGCGAACGAGCAACTCCCGTTTTTGCTCCTCTGTGAGAACGGCAAGCTTCGATGTATTTATACCGCATATCTCAACCTTGTTTGAACGCATAAATAACCTCCGGAAATGTTTGTTCCCGAGGGTTAGTATTACCTGTTTTGACAAAAATAAACAAGGTACTAAAAAGAAAATGCGATGCGACAAAAATTCTGCCGCCTCGCATTTTTATGTGATTTTGATAACAAAAGTTTACAAAATCGAGTAATATCAGTTAGGTTTTAAGATTTTTTCTATTACAGTTCCGATTTTATCAGCCATCAATCTGAAGCCGTGATCGGTGGGGTGTATGCCGTCAACCGTAGCATCGGTGCCGACAGGCAGAAGCAGCTCGCGTCCGTCGATGAGATATACGTTTCTGTCAGCGCGCGCAAGTGCCCGAGAGTAGGTCTCGCGTATTATCTCAAAGCGCGGATCTCTATCAAGAGTGTATTTCGTCTGCGGACGGGATATCATCAGAACGGGGGTGTTCGGATGACGCTCCCTGAAGATCAGGAACATCCTCTCGTGGGTCTCCATAAGATACTTCGAGGTTGGGGCGTTATAGTCGTAATCGTAGACGAAAAGAGCCGTGTCAAGCTCGGAGACGTACCTCGCCATTTCCTCCTCCGCCTTAGCAGAACCGCCGAATCCGAGGTTGACGTAGTCGACGTTGAGCTTACGCGAGATGATCGCCTCGTACGTAGTGCCGGGGCGCGATGCCGAGCAACCGTGAGTGATCGACGAGCCATAGTAAACTATCGGCGCAATATCGCGATAAGGTGACGCAGGCTCGATATCCGATATCTCATCAAGACCTATATGAACGTAGGAAACGTTCGTGTATAGAGGCATGTCGATAGTGATCTCGCGCATACGTCTGTCGCCGAGCGTCAGCACCGACTCGTACGCGGCATCCTCGAGCTCAAGTGGCGGCGGGAGGACGCCGACGAATTCACCGTCAGCATAGACGTCAAAGCCATGCGTGCCGACGAAGGTCATATGCGGAATGCAATATACCTCTGCCAGCTGAGTGCGAATGCCAACGTAGGGACTGTTGGTCCTGAAGCGTATTCTGCCGCCTGCGGTATAGCCGCACATCTCGGTTATATTCGCGCTGATCTTCTCTGCCCTCTCGCGAGGAAGACGGTAGTATCTGTCACCGTTACGGTATACCCCGTGTATCGAAAACGGGGCAAAATCAGGGTCGTAGAATCTGATGCCGGGGCGGTTGATGCGCGTTACGACCTCTAGATTCTCGTCAATTACCTTTGCCTGCATATCAGAGGGGATTGCCGTTCTTATCGAAGAGGGGCAGCTTCTCAAGATAGATGATGTCGTCGCGGGTGGTAGCATCGCCCTCGGCGAGTATCGCCATCTTACCCACTACGTTGCCGCCTGCCTGATTTACAAGATTCTCAAGCGAGAGAAGAGAGCCACCGGTGCTGATAACGTCGTCAACGATAAGCACGCGCTTACCTCTGAGGTATGCGGCATCGTCACCGTCTATGTAGAGAGTCTGCATCGAGCCCGTGGTGATAGACTTAGTCTCACAGGCAACGACGTCCTTCATATAAAGCTTTACGGACTTTCTCGCAAGAACGTAACGGTTCTTGCCGGATATGCGACACATCGCGTGAATGAGCGGAATACCCTTCGACTCTGCGGTGATCATAACGTCGTGCTCGGGCGCAAGCTTATAAAGCTCCTCTGCAGAGCGTTCGGTCAGCTCAACGTCGCCAAAGAGAATGAACGCACCGATATAGAGCTCGTCGTTAATGGGACAGAGCGGGAGATCCCTCTCAAGTCCTGCAACATTCATTTTGTATACCATATTAAATTTTCCTTTCGAAACATCTTATTCCTCATAACAGTATACACCAAACAAGCGGTTTTTTCAAGGTTTTTTTGCGAGTTTTCGCAAATATTCTCAGCATCCGATTATTTTTTCTCGTTTGATATCAAATCCATACCATAAATTGTATATTTTGAACAAAAAAACTTGACAAAAATATTCGCGCGCTATATAATTATGGTAAACACGCGAGGGCGCGTACACACACGTGACGTTCCAACGCATATTAAATTGGAGGCTTATATGAAAAAAAGAACCTCAAAAATTATCGGAATGATCCTATCCTTTATTCTGCTCACGGCGTGTGCTGTGGGAGTGATAGCCGCGGCTGATACCGCGACGGATCAGGTGGATCTTCCCGCGCTCAGGGTAACAGAGAAGAACGTTGAATATAACGAGCTGATGCACCTGGCTATCAATATCGACTACGACGGTGATACAGGAATATACGTTTACGCGGAGGATGCGACGGTAGGAAAAGACGAGCCTATCCACAAAAGCTTCGCGGAAAAGTCGGATCCCAACGGAAAGATTTACTATGCTACGCAGGGCATCTCTGCGAGAGACATAGACACGACCTATAAGATCGTGCCGGTGCTGCGCGAGGGTGAGAGTGTAAAATTCGGCACAGCCCTCAACTACAGCATAGCGGAATACTGCAACGAAAGACTTACGGAGGACGACATCACGAACGCACAGAGAAACCTTTATAACAGAGTCCTCGAATACGGCGAGGCGGCAGACGAAATTTTCGGTGACGAGCCCTCCACGGCATGGAAGGCATCCGCAGAGGTAATGTCGGCAAAGGGCGGAGCTGACGGTATCGTGGCAATAATCCACGACGACGGCACGATAGATACCGTATACGCACTCGACGAGATGTTCCTCGAATACGGTCTCGTCGGTAATATCGCGATGCTCGGAAACCGCGTTCAGGGTAACGCATCGGCAGTAGCGCTCTGGCGAGAGGTACTGGATACAGAGAGATGGAAGATCACCTCCCACTCCATGACCCACACCTGGTGGGGTATCGCTACAGAAAACGCAGACGGCGGATACACCTTCTCCGACAACGAGGCTAAGGTCATAGACGAGATAGTAAACTCGCAAAAGCTTTTGCGTGAGCTCTTCCCCGATCAGAGAGTGCTCACGTTTGCCTTCCCCGGCTTTGCGACAGAGAAAAAAGCGTATGCGGGCGCGTACTCCGGTCCTATCGGCTCGGACGTATATAATAAGATACGCGAGTTCATATACAGTCCCGAGTCCCGCGCGCTCATAGCCGAGACCTACATAGGTGCAAGATACGACTCCACCCTCAAGGGCAACGAGGCGTACGTAGACGAGCCGTTCGACTTCTACTACTCCAACGGCGGCTTCATCTCCACGAGCTCGTATAGTAGCGGCGCGGTGGCGAAGACACTCGCCGATGCGGCGAAGGGCGGCTTCCACACACTCTCCCTGCACACCTCTACAGCCACCGGCGGTGATATCACCCACGCGGCTATGGAGTCGGTATGCAAGATGCTCTCGGATTACGTGAACGAGGGAGTTATCTGGAATGCCTACTACGAGGACGCTATCCTCTATATGAGAGAGGCGCAGACCTCCACTCTCACAGTAAACGGCGACAAGAATGCAGTTACGATCCTACTCACGGACGAGATGGACGACGAGATATACAACTATCCGCTCACGGTGCGCATCGATGCGCATAAGGATTGGCAGGCTGTAAAGATAGTTCAGGGCGACAGCGTATCCTACGCAGTTGCGAAAAGTGTTGACGGCAAGTGGATCGTCGATGCTGAGATAGTTCCAGACGGCGGCGAGGCAACAGTTACCCCCGTGGATCCCTCCGAGGTACCCGATGAGCCGGAGAAGACTCCCAAGCCCTCACCGAAGCCTATAACCAAGATAGACGCAACCGAGAGCTTTGACGGTGTTACACAGAATTACGTATTCTCCACCTCCAAGCCTGACGTATCGAAGGGCGAGGCTAATATCGTTGCTCCCGAGGGATATGCGGGCGGCAAGATGCTGGAGATGGTAAAGGGCGCTACGGGCGTCAACGATTACTGGAAGATCGCAGTACAGAAGAACGCCGTCACGGCAGAGGCTATGATCTTCTCCTTCAAGTACGCGCTCGACGAGGCGAAGAGCAGCGGTATGATCCAGCAGATATACTTCTCCTCGAGCTCTACCACGCCATACTTCCTGGCAGTATACGCGCAGGGCGGCGGATACTATATCGGCGATATAAATTCAAATAACGGCGTGACCGTGTCAAATAAACTGACCGGAACGCTCGAATACGGCAAGGTCTACGACATCAAGGTCGAGATCTGCATAACCGGCGGAAAATTCCTCGCTACGACCTACGTTGACGGCACCAAGGTATTCGAGTCGGAGAACTATGCGAACTACACGAAGGCCGAGGGTGCTGTGCCCAAGACCACCGTTTCTCACGTAGAGATCGCGTCGCTGCAGTCATCGCTGTTCACCGCGCGCATCGACGACGTAGTGCTCAAGGCGGGCACGTATACAGAGGTAGGTCTCACACCCATACCCGTAGAGGAGGAGGGCGGCGGTGACGGTGAGGAGGAGATCGAGACGGTACCTCCCGTACTCGATACAACCTATACCTTCAACAACGGCACCGAGGGTATCACGAGCACCTCGAAAACCACCTACACTTCCGTGGCTCCCACAGCAGGCGCGAGCCCTGCACTCTGTGCTGAAAAGACGGTCAGCGGATATGAATACATATCCTTCAAGACGGCATCGACGGCTGTAACGGCGAAAAAATTCGTGCTCGATCTCGACCTCAACATAGCGTCGGCGTACTCGGGTCTCGTAACGCAGATCGCCTTCAATTCGACACTCGCATCCACGCCGTACGATTTCACTATAACCGGAAAATCTAACGGATTCGTATTCGGTGATCTCAGCAATTCGTCGGGCGGTGTGCCAAGCACCTATGGCACCACCGTATTCGAATACGAAAAGACGTATCACGTGAGACTGACGGTGATCCCGGGCGATAAGGACAGCTTCGTCGCGACCCTCGAGGTTGACGGAACGAAGATCGGCGAGTCGAGCAACTACTACAAGGTAAACGGAACGACAAACGACCCCTATACCACGGTCAACGGAGTATACTTCCATTGGCTCTCCTCTGCGACCTTCAAGCTCTACGTAGACAACCTGAGACTCAGAGTTTACGATAAGCTCGAGGAGGAGTCACAGGATAAGGAGGGATACCTCGGATTCACCGATGCGTCGGATAAGAATGGTGTCAGCGGCAACGCGTTTACGATAGCGGACGGCAAGCTCACATCTACCGCCGTATCGGCGTGGTCCGGTCTCGCCTTCACAAGAGACAGCTACACGACGACCGATACGTTCACAAACGGAACGAAATATATCTTCGAGGCTGATTTCACCTACGTCAGCGGTACTCTTCCCACCGACACATCGGGAATCGCGTTCATCGGATTCCTGCACGGCGCAAGCTACAAAAACACCTATATGCTGCGCGAGTCGGGACAGTATATTAAGTATCCCGGCGTTGATGCCGACGGCGACGGAATACAGGATTACGTTACGATCTATGGCTCGAAATTCAACGCCGGCACGACCTATAACGTGAAGTTCGTCAGCGAGGTAGGCTCCTCTACCTTCCTCGTATATATCGACGGCGTGCTCGTGAGCACGCAAACGCACAACGCAAGCACAAGCTCCTCTATGCAGGTAACGACCGACAATAATCTCTACGGCTTCGGTATCTATTATAGAAAGGATACTCAGAGTGGCGGCTTCAAGTGCACGTTCGATAACGTCAAGGTAAGCTACGAGGGAACTCTTATCGAGAAGCAGTACGGCATCGAGCTCTCCGACGGCACGATAGTTGACCCCAACTACTTCCCCGGCTTCGTAAGAAAATCGGTGACCTTTACTATCGACGACGGCGATATGACAAACGACCCGCTCTTCATCAATATCGTGAAGCCTGCGGGCATCAAGGGCACGTTCAACCTCTGCGGTCTCAAAGACGGAATGCTCTCGCTCTACGAGGGATACGAGGTGGCAAATCACCATATACTTCACACGACCCCGATGCGTGACGGATTCGATTACTCGGGAGTTGAGTTCGTCGACGGATACCTTCCTCCCGCAGACGAGCAGGACTACGGCAAGATATATATCAAGGCACAGACGGTCGACGGCAAGCGGGTCGAGGGACTCTACTACGTGCATTACACACTCTACGGAAGCACGGCAGGCTGGCATCCCTTGGCGACTGACGAGACCTATATTGAGTATCTCGAATGGACCACCGACTCGATAGACGAGATGTTCGGCGAGGACTCCTGCGTAGGATTTGCATATCCTCACGGCGCTCTCAGCGAGACGATTAAAAAGTACATCGAGGAGGCCGGATATCTCTATGCGAGAAAGACCGGAAATCTGAAGGCGACAACGAACTTTGCAATGCCTGCGGACAGATTTGCCTGGACCTACAACGCGGACGTATCCTGCATGCTCGACGTTATGGCACAGTACGATGCGTACGGAAATGACGGTGAGCTCAAGTTCTTTGCATTTGGCGTACACGCAAAGGATTTCGTCGGCAAGTGGGACGTGCTCGAGACCTTTGCAGAGCTCTACGGTAACAGACCCGACGAGTTCTGGTACGCAACTAACCGCGAGATATTCGAGTATGAGGATGCCGTTAAGGCTCTCGAGATAAGCGACGAGAAGATCGTCAATTCCTCCGACATTGATCTCTATGTAAAGATCAACGGTGAAGAAGTTATAATCGAGGCAAATTCCGAATACATTTTCAAGTAATATCATTCAAAAAACGGCTGTTTTGCAAGCTTTTGTTTGCAAAACAGCCGTTTTATTATTTGTAAAAGTCGTGTTTACCTACGCTGAAGGCATAGGGACGGTTGTTCGGTATCCAGGACGAGGTCGAGAGCTCAGGTCGTAAAAAGAAGAGCGCGCCATCCGAGATATCGTAGCCCTCCAGACATATTTTCGCGGCGAGGGTAGAGCTGTAGGAGGGTGTATTATAGATCGTGCCGTCTATGACAGGACTGAACTGCACTCCGTACTTTCTGTCAAAGATCACGCCGTATATAGTGTTCGGATATGAGGAGGAGCGAACGCGATTGAGCACGACGTTGCCGACCGCTATCTGACCGAGTAACGGCTCTCCCCTGCTCTCGGCGTGAATGATACGAGCGAGCCAGAGCACCTCGTCGGAGCGGTAATAGCGATCTGCCAGAGCGAGCGGTGCATAGCTTCCAACGATGCTGACGGTGCCGCCCGAGACGCTCGCCGTCATACCGACCGAGCGGGTGAATATATCAATCGGTATATACATTCTGCCGTCGCTCATTATAACGTTTGGAGTGACCGAGAAGAGAGTGCGACCGTTTGCATAGCTGACATAGCAGCCAGCCGTCGCGACGAGCTCAAGACCCGAGGCGAGCATGGTAGCAGTCTTCGTCGAGGAGTCGTAGGTGTACGATGCGCCGAGCGCTGATGCCGTCGCTCTGAACGGTAGATATGTAACACCGTTTATAACGATGCCCTGCACCGAGACGGCTCTGCCGCCGACCCTGACCGAAAGACGCGAATATGAGTAGACGCTTTTGTTCGTCACCGTCCCCAGCTCGAGCTGGCGCTCAAAGCGTGTAGCCCGTTCGTGTGAGTAGGAGTAGCTTTCAGCATTCTCTTTCGCTGATGAGGTGATCGGCGCCGCGCTTATTCCCACCGCTACGATCGCGGCAAGAGCCATAGCTATAAATTTATTTCCTTTCTGTTTCATAATATACCTGCCTTTCATTGTTATTTCCCGACCTCACCCGAGGTGGAACACGGATATTGTAGCATAAGTGCGCTTACAGTTCAATGGAAGGATAATGGTAAATATGGAAAAGGGCGGCACCCGTGTCGCGTTTTATGCAGTTTTTACGTAAAATGCGGTACATTTTCCGATATTTACCGCGAATGTATATCGGCTCGTACGGACAAAATATTGCGACGCGGGTATGCTGTATGCGGTTTTGTGTCAAAGGTTGACACAAGACCTAAATTATAGTATAATATATAAAAAAATGAACGCGGAGATCATTATTATGTATATCGGAGACTCACCAATAAAGCCATTCAAGCTATCAGACGAGCTGTATCATATCGGCGGAAGTAAAGGTCCCTCATACCTTCTCGACTGCGGCGAATGCCTTGTGCTGATCGATACGAGCTGTCCGGACAACACAGAATATCTTATAGATAACATCACCTCGCTCGGCTACGACGTGAAGCGAGTAAAGCATATAATCCACTCACACGGTCACTACGACCATTACGGCTGTACTAACGAGCTAGTCGCGCTGACGGGTGCTAAAACCTACGGCGGCGTTGATGACCTTGACTTCTTCTCAGGCGGTGACCCCTATAACAGGTGGGGTGAGAAGATCGCGTTCACACCCGACGTGTTGCTTCGTGACGGTGACGTGCTGAAATTCGGCGATCACGAGATCCGCTTCATGAGCACACCGGGACATAGCCCCGGAGTTATGTCGATGTTCCTCACTTTGCACGTTGACGGTGTTCCTTACCTCGGCGGAATGTTCGGTGGCTCGGGACTTGCCCCCTTCCATCTCGGTCACTATCCCGATGCCGAGTTTACGCGTCTGATGAGAAAAAAGGCGCTCGAGGCTATCGACAGAATGAAAGAGGAACCCGTAAAGATACATATCGGAAATCATCTCGGCAACAACAAGTCGCTCGAGCTGCTCGAATACAAGGGCCAGGGGAATCCGTTCCTTCTATTCAACAATTTCCACGAATTTCTCGCAGAAAGGCGTGCGCAGATACTGGAAATAGCGGCGGCTGAGCCGTGATGCATAAAAATAAAACGGTACGAGTTTTTACCCGTACCGTTTTTACGTTGTAATTATGCCGTATTAAATACCAAAGGTATTACGGAGATATTCTCTCGACCGGCGTGCCGCCTCGAGCTCGGTGAGATCGTTCGGCTGATCCTGTTCGACGATCAAGTACTCGGTGCCTGCCGCCTCGCAAGCCTCGAGAATCGCGGCGAAGTTCTGTCTACCCTGACCGAGAGGACGGAACTCGAAGCCGTTGTCCTCGCGAGTGGTCTTGATAGGATTGCCGTTTGCATCGATGAGATCGTAGGTAGGACCGCCTGCAAGACGCTTGCAAACGAAGTCCTTGAGATGTACTATCTCGACCTTGCCTGCATACTCGGCGATCTTCTCGGTGGGCTCAACGCCTGCGTAATGTACCCAACAGGTGTCTATCTCGGGTACTGCATCGACCTCGTCGAAGATATAGTCGAAGAGATACTTGCCATCGTGGGTGTTGAACTCATAATCGTGGTTGTGATATCCGAGCACCATACCGTGGCGTCGAAGGACCTCGGCAACCTTGTTAAAGCGAGCCTTGGTCTCCTCCCACACGTCGCTACCTGCGAGAAGCGTCTCCTTGTAATGAGGGATAACGCTGTATTTTACACCGAAGGTCTTAAGGAATTCCGCAGCCGCATCGGGGTCCTCGTCGTAAAAATCAAGTGCCTGGTGAACAGATACGCACTTGAGTCCGTACTTGTCAAGCAGCTCCTTGATCTCCTCTGCGCTTCTTTCGTGATATCCTGCAAACTCTACGTACTCATAGCCCATCTCGGCGACAGCGCGGAGCGTGCCCTCGAAGTCCTCCTTCATAGCGCCTCTTACGCCATAGAGCTGTATTCCAACGTGAAATTTTTTCATAATGATTATCTCCTATTTGTCGTTATAGAAGCCGAAAAACTCGACACGGGTCGGGGATATCGGCTATTTTCTACATTTTCCCGCGTATTATCAGATCTCAGGAATAACGACCTCTACCTCCTTACCTGCTACTGCAGATTTTGCGATATGGTCGATGATCGCCTGGTTGTAGATGATCTGCGAGGTAGGTACAGGAGCTGTGCCACCGTTCTTGCAAGCGTCAACGAAGGAGCGGATCTTCTTATCAAAGTTTGTGGGTGCACCGGGCTTTGCAACGATCTGCGGAATTACGGTCTCTACCTGCTTGCCTGCTACCTCATGGTAGAGCACGAAGTCGCCACCGACAGAGCCGTTCCAGCACTCGGTGGAGGGAATGCGCAGACCGCCCTTGGTACCGTAGATGAGGGTATCGCCCGAGGTATCGAGGTTCATCGCCCAGGAGATACGGAAGTCGATAACCACACCGCCCTCAAGTCTGATGAAGGCTGCGGCAAAGTCGTCAACACCGAACTTTTTCGCATATTCGGGGTGACCTGTCGCCTTGTAATTTACGTAGTTCTCATCGGTGCCGAAGAATGCGGACTTGTAGCCGGAAACGGTGAGAGGCTTCGGATATCCGATCGCGTTAAGCACCATATCAAGCGAATAGCAGCCGATATCGGCGAGCGCGCCGAGACCTGCTGTAGCGTCCTCAATGAAGGTGGTGCCGAAGGGTGTGGGAATGCCACGGCGTCTGCCGCCACCCGTCTGAATGTAGTATACGTCGCCGAGCACACCGGACTGAACGATCTCCTTGAGGAGGATCATATTGTCGTCAAGTCTGGGCTGGAAGCCAATAGAGAGGATCTTACCCGACCTCTTCTCTGCTCTCATAACCTCGACTGCCTCCTCGGTAGTGACGGTGAAGGGCTTCTCGAGAAGAACGTGGAGACCCGCATCGAGCGCCTCGATAGCGCAGGGTGCGTGCTGACGGTTATAGGTGCATATGGTAACTGCATCGAGCTTGAGAGACTTATCCTCAACGAGCGCCTTGCCGGAGGGATAGCACTTAATGCCCTCGAGACCGTGCTTTTTGAAGAACTTCTCTGCCTTACCGGGGATAAGATCCGCGCCTGCGACGATCTCGACGTCGGGCTGCTTCATAAGGGAGGTGATGTGCGCATCTGCGATCCAACCGGTACCGATGATACCGATGCGGAACTTTTTCGAGGTGTCGATCGTTACCTCGTTATGTACTTCTTTGAATGCATCAAGAGTGTTTGCCATAGTAATAGCTCCTTAAATAAATAGTTATTTACAATACTATTATACAAATTCCGCAATATAAAGGCAACGGCGATATTGTGATTTTATTGAATAATTTTGACATTTCGGTACGCAATACATATTTTTTAAAGTAGTTTTTTTGATTTTATTGACAAATTATCCGGACTGTTGTATACTTATAGCATATAAGATGATCCACAAAAGCACCTAAGATGAGGAACGAATATGAGAAAACTATTTTTACTATTACTTATGACGGTCCCTACCGTGGCGCTGGTCGCCTGCGGCGGTGACAGCTCGGGAAACGGACAACCTACGCCCGAGAGCTGCACTGTCACCTTTGATTCCGACGGTGCAGACGAATATTCGCCCATGACGGTGAAATACGGAGAGATGATGACCCCTCCCCTGCCTCCCGAAAAGGTGGGTTACGTCTTTAAAGGATGGTTCAACGGTGATAAGAGGTGGGATTTCTATTCCACAGAGGTCACCTGCGACATGCTGCTAAAGGCGAGATATTCGCCAAAAAGCTATAAGATAAGCTACGAGCTTGGCGGCGGCGAGATAGATGCGGCGCTACCCGATAGCTATACCATTGAGAGCGTAGGACTCACACTGAAGGCGCCCACCCGCGCAGACTCGATCTTCGACGGTTGGTATCTCGGTGATACGCTCATCACAGAAATACCCACGGGTATGACGGGTGACATCACGCTCACCGCATATTTCTACGACTCGAAGCCCGAGGTGCTGCGCGACGAGAGTGGCAACGTCGCTGCTGTGCGCGCCTACGCCGATGAGCAGGACAGTATGATAACGGTCACTCTGATAGGCGACGCTGCTACCGCGGTGCCGCTGCGTATAGAGATACCCGAGAATTGGCATTTTGTCAGGCTGTCTCAGGGTTTACGCACGAGCTACACAGAGGTGAAGATAATAGGAGGCAGACGCGTAGTCGATTTCAAAGTAGTGGCAGGCGGCAGTGCGGCAAGGCTTGATCCGGTAACGTACAAGGACGATCTGACACTGGTAAGCGGATTTGGCACGACGCTCGCAAACGGCAAAGTTATCGACATAAATTACTATCCGGGATTTGTGAGGAAGGCTGTGACCTTCACCATTGATGACGGCGATATGGTAAACGACGAGAAATTTCTCAGCATCGTGAGACCCGCGGGTATCAGGGGCACGTTCAATCTCTGCAACGCGAAGGACGGAATGCTCGAGCTCTACGACGGCTACGAGGTGGCAAATCACCACGTGCTTCACACGACACCGATGCGTGACGGATTCGATTACTCCGCAGTTGAGTTCGTTGACGGTTATCTGCCTCCCGCAAGCGAGCAAGATCACGGCAAGATATATATCAAGGCCCAGACGGTCGACGGAAAGTCGGTAGAGGGATACTATTACGTACATTACACCCTCTACGGAAGCACTGCAGGCTGGCACCCGCTCGCGACAGACGAGACCTATATCGAGTACCTCGAGTGGACGACAGATAAGATAAATGAGACGTTTGGTGCGGGGTCGTGTGTCGGATTTGCCTATCCTCACGGCGCACTCAGCACCGCGATCAAGGAATATATCAAGAGCGCGGGCTACCTATACGCGAGGAAGACCGGCAACCTGAAGGCAACGACGGGATTTGCGCTCCCTGCCGACAGATACGCATGGACCTACAATGCCGACGTTAACTGCCTGCTTAGCGTTATGCAGGAGTACGATGCTCTGCGCGATGACGGAGAGCTGAAATTCTTCGCTTTTGGCGTGCATGCAAAGGATTTTGTCGACAAGTGGGACGTTCTCGAAAAATTTGCCGAGCTCTACGGCGACAGATCAGACGAGTTCTGGTATGCAACGAACCGCGAGGTGTTCGAGTATGAGGATGCAATACGCGCGCTCGCTATAACAGATGAAAAAATAGTGAACGGCTCCGACGTCGACGTGTTTATCACCGTGGATGGCGTAAAGACTCTGATTCCGGCTCGCGGCGAATACAGGTTCAACTGATGATGACAAATCGCGATTTTTAGTAAAAAATCTATGAATATGTAAATAATTGTTATAAAAATAGAGGTTTTTAACAACAGATTTGTATTTTACATTGATCAAACAAAATAAAAAAGCTCACCTTTCGGTGAGCTTTTTTGTATGTCGGCTTACTTTAAATTAAGCTTCCTCTTCTGCAGCAGCTGCTACAGGAGTGAGCTTTACAATAGCGGTCTCTGCACCGTCTCCACGGCGAGCGCCCATCTTGTAAACCTGAGTATAACCACCGTTTACGTTAGCGTAAGCGGGAGCGATAACCTTGAAAAGTTTATTTGCTACATCTTCATCAGTGATATAAGCAAGAGCTGCGCGGTAAGCTGCGAGATTGCCCTTCTTACCGAGGGTGATCATCTCATCAACCTTAGCGGAAACCTCCTGTGCTCTGGTGTAGGTAGTTTCGATCTTGCCTGTCTTAAGGAGAAGAGTAACCATGCCACGAAGCATAGCCTTACGCTGTGCAGTAGTTCTGCCAAGCTTTCTCATTAGTGTTTCCTCCTGAATTATTCTTCGTCTTTCTTGAGAGCCAACCCGAGAGAGTTGAGCTTCTGTATAACTTCCTCGAGGGACTTACGGCCAAGGTTACGAACCTTGATCATATCCTCCTCGGTGCGATTGATAAGATCCTCGACATTATCTATGCCGGCGCGCTTCAAGCAGTTGAAGCTACGTACGGACAGATCAAGTTCCTCAATGGTCATCTCGAGTACTTTTTCTTTCTTTACTTCTGCTCTCTCAACCATGATATCCTCACCGTTTCTCGCGATGTCGGACATATCGATGAAGAGCCTGAGGTGCTCGTTGAGAACCTTGGCGGCGAGGGATACCGCCTCTTTAGCCCCTACCGTACCGTTGGTAAGAACCTTAATAGTGAGCTTGTCGTAATCGGTGATATTACCTACACGGGTATTTTCTACGTTATACTCAACCTTGTATACAGGGGTGAATATAGAATCGACGAAAATAAGTCCGATAGGTGCACCAACGTTTGCGCCTACGGTCTGGAGATAGTTCTGCTTATTGACGTCGGCGGGAACGTAGCCACGACCCTCGTCAAAGGTGATCTCCATATAGAAGCGTGCATTCTCACTTACGGTGCAGATGTGATGCTCGGGGTTATAGATAGTGAGATCGGCATCGGGAGTTATGTCGCCTGCGGTAACGTTGCAGGGGCCGGTCACGTCGATAACGACGGTCTTAGGCTCATCGCACTCAAGCTTTGCTACAATTCCCTTAACGTTGAGAACGATCTCGGGAACGTCCTCCTTAACACCGTTGCAAGCAGAGATCTCGTGAAGAACACCGTCGATCTTTATGCTGGTTGCGGCATAGCCGGGAATGGTGGAGAGAAGAACGCGGCGAAGTGAGTTGCCGAGTGTGATACCGTAGCCTCTTACGAGGGGCTCTGCGACAAAGATTGCCTCATTACCGTTTTCGGAAACCTCCGTTGCGGTAATATTAAATTTCTCTATTGCGTTCATCATTTTTCGTTTACCTCCGTTTATTAGTGTTGTGTGCTTTCTCTTATGAGAAATATAACTCTGATAAGATACTGGCGAAGAATATTGAAAGATGAGCTTTCAGTATTCTTTCGCGCGGTATCGGAGGGATTACTTGGAATAGAGCTCGACGATAAGCTGCTCTTCGAACTCGAAGTCGATATCGTCACGTGCGGGAAGAGCTACGACCTTTGCTGCTGCATCGGTTGCATTAACGTCAAGCCACTTGGGAGCTGCGACGGTTGCAAGAGCCTCGATGAGAGCCTTGATCTTTACGCTTTCCTTGCTGGTTTCCTTAACGGCGATAACGTCACCTGCATTTACAAGGATAGAAGGAGTAGAAACCTTCTTACCGTTGAGGGTGAAGTGACTGTGAAGGACGAGCTGACGAGCTTCCTTTCTGGATGCTGCCATACCCATTCTGTAAACTACGTTGTCGAGACGTCTCTCAAGAAGGACGAGGAGGTTCTGACCTGTGATACCTTCCATCTTCTCAGCAAGCTCATAGTAGTGCTTGAACTGACCCTCGAGTACACCGTAGTAACGTCTTGCCTTCTGCTTCTCACGAAGCTGCTTGCCGTATTCTCCGACCTTCTTACGAGCCGCGCCGTGCTGACCGGGAGCTGTGCTTCTGTGATCAAAAGCGCACTTGCCGTTGGTGCAGCGCTCACCCTTGAGGTAGAGCTTGCAACCCTCGCGACGGCACATTTTACAGTTAGGACCTGTATATCTAGCCATTTTACTTTTACCTCCTAAAGATTAAACGCGTCTGCGCTTGGGGGGACGACAACCGTTATGAGGAATGGGGGTTACGTCCTTGATCATGGTAATCTCGAGACCTGCAGTTGCAAGTGCACGGATTGCAGACTCACGGCCTGCTCCGGGGCCTCTAACGAGAACCTCAACGGTCTTCATGCCGTTATCAACAGCGATCTTTGCTGCATGCTCAGCTGCGGTCTGCGCTGCGTAGGGAGTAGACTTCTTAGAGCCCT
>JAZRBV010000020.1:0-7593 GCA_045635225.1 Eubacteriales bacterium | reverse complement strand
AGACCGCTTGGCCTCCGACTTAATTTGTCCTGAAACGTTAACACCTATTGCGTGCATTAAAAGGAAGTTTTGATTATCTGCTTCAAGTCCCATCTTGTGAACTATTCTACCGGACATGGGAAATGCAGATATACCCGCCGCACCAATCATTGGATTTATGGGATCTTTCTTCATCAGCTTAAGGATTACGTTAAAGAGCTTAGCAAACAGCACGCCACCTGCGGTATCAATAATGAATGCAACAAGACCAAGTCCAAGGATAAGAAGCGTGGACGTATTGAGAAACTTATCGGCACTCATCTGGAATGCTATCGTTATACCGAGGAATATGGTTATAAGATTCGCGAGAACCTTCTGCGCGGTTTCCGAAATAGAATCGAGAACGCCGCACTCTCTGATAAGGTTACCGAACATAAGGAAACCGATCAAAGATGCCGCCGCAGGAACGAAAGCACACGCTACGATTGAAATAATAATCGGGAAAAGTATTTTCGTGGTTTTAGAAACACTTTTTTGCTCATACTTCATTCTGATCTTTCTTTCGCTCTCGGTTGTAAGAGCCTTAATTACCGGAGGCTGAATAATAGGAACTAATGCCATATAAGAGTATGCCGCTACCGCTATTGCCCCTATGTATTTGGAATTCTCACCGCCGCCAAGCAAAGTATTTGCAACAACGATCGAGGTAGGACCGTCAGCAGCACCGATGATGGAAATAGAAGCCGCTACATCCTCGGGGAAGAACATAGCTGCTGTACACAAGGTAAAGAATATACCAAACTGTGCCGCCGCACCGAATATCATTAGCTTAGGATTGTTAAGTAGCGGACCGAAGTCGATCATAGCACCGATACCGATAAAGAGTATCAATGGGAAGAGCTCGTTTGCTATACCTGCATTGTATAAGGTTTCCAGCGGTTCAGCTATTCCTGAATGAGGGAAGTTCATTAAGATAGCACCGAAACCTATGGGGAGTAGCAAGGTAGGTTCCATTTCCTTTTTAATGGCTAAATAAATGAGAATACCACCTATTAACCACATCACAATCATTTTCCAGTTGCCGTCTTTTCCAAACTCTAAGATTGGATTAAACAAGTCTAACAATTCGCTCATCATCTTTACCTTTTTTTCTTTTTATTTATAAAAATGCAGTTATATCAGTCTATATACCAATATCTCTCCATATTACCATATTATAGTAGCATAAATATGGCTAAGAAACAGCAAAGAAAAGACTGCAATACACCTTTTAGCATATTGCGGTCTTTGATTATCCTTTCATTCGGTAGCCTACGCCAAGCTCGTTGGCAATATAACTTGCCTCGCCAGGACGTGCACCGAATTTCTTTCTTATGTTAGCCATATTTACCTGTAGCTTCTTTATACTTGCTTCATCCGGGTATTCGCGCCATACGGCTTTAATTATTGTTGCGTATGTCATCATTTTACCGCAATTCTCTGATAAAAATGCTACGATATTGTATTCGGTTTGCGTTAATTTTATTTCTTCATTTGCAATAAATACCTGACGGGCATCATAATCAATTAGAAGCTCGCCAATGGAAAATTTGCCGCCGGGTAAAAGACCGTTACCTATATCCTGTCGTCTGTTTCTAAGCGCGCTTCTTACACGTGCAAGTAACTCGTCTGAACCAAACGGCTTAGTGATATAATCGTTTGCGCCTATATCGAGCAGTTTAACCTTTTCTCGCTCTTCACTTCTTGCGGAAAGAACGAGAACCGGAGTGAAATCCTTTGATCGAATGTCTTTTAATAGAATGCTACCGTCCCTATCTGGTAATCCAAGATCTAGAACTACAAGATCCGGTACATGAGAGGCATACATTGTTTTAGCGATTTCATAGCTTGCTGCCGTTATAACTTGATAGTCATTGGCTTCAAGAAGCGCGGCAACAAAATTCAGTATATTTCCTTCATCCTCTACGAGAAGTATCTTATATTTGTTCTGATTCATTTGAAGCATCCTCTCTAGTTAGCGAAAATCTGAATATAGCGCCGCCTTCCTTAGCGTTTTCAGCGGTGATATCGCCACCGTGTGCTTTAATAATGGTCGCACACACAGAAAGACCGATACCTGCGTTGCGTGTTTGAGTGTCTGATGTACTTTCAAACTTATCGTTATATCCGGTGAAAATATGTTCGAGTTTTTCAGGAAGAATTCCGCAACCGTCATCGGTAATCTCAAATATTGCCTTTTGACCAATGGTGAATACTCGCAGGGACAGCTTTGTAAAACCTTTTGCATGGTGAATCGTATTTTCAAGAATGTTGATGATAACCTGCTCGATCAAGATCGCATCCATTGGAATAACAACCAGTTCATCAGGGATATCTATGTTTACGTGTTGTTCGGGATATCTCTTTTTTAATTTTATAATAACCGAGTCAATAAGTTCTTCAAGAACCGTGGGAGTTTTTATAAGCTTCACCGCACCGCTGTCAATACGCGTGATCGAGAGAAGATTTTCTACCATTCGGATCAGCCATTCGGAATCTTCTTTTATTCCTTTTGACATTTGAAGCTTCTGTGCGTCACTTAACTTATCATAGTTTTCGATAATTGAAGAACTCGCACCATATATAGTTGTAAGCGGTGTTCGCAAATCGTGAGAAACTGCGCGCAAAAGATTTGCTCGCATACGTTCTTTTTCTCCCTCGGCTTTCAGCATCTGCCAAGTTTTCAACCTTGTCGTAAACATACTCGTCAAAAACGAAATTATAAGCATTACAAGTGCTGAAAAAATGCTTTCCGGCACGGAGAAATCCATATTGAGATACGGATATGTAAAAGCGTAGTTAATAGCGGCAACGCTTACTATCGTTGAAACGATTCCGTACCAAAAGCCGTCGGTTATAAGAGATACGATAAAAACTGCAAAAGCAAATAACGTTGTGACGTGCTCTGATATATCCAATACGTTTTGCAGCAATATGCTGATTATAAAAGCTAATGCTAGAGTAAGTATAGTTAGAATAGAATCTCTTATACATCGTTTGGTTTTGCTCATCGTATACTCCTTAAAAGTATCTTTATAGAATTATACCATACTTTGAATTAAGATATGGCAAAGCATTTAATAATTGAAATTCTATATTCATTATACTGCAAAAACGCAATTTTTTCAAGTCGTTGGTATAGAAATAGCGACGATAATTAAATCATCGTCGCTATTATTGAAAATAAGCGTGTAAAAACAGCCTTAAAATTCACCTCAGTTTTCTCGGTCTGTACCGTGAATTGACAATTAACTCGCAGGGGTGGTATCTTTACTCGACCGACTCTGATTTCGTGCGTATTTTCTCGGTATAAACCGCTAATAATCGCCCCTATTTGTCAATGATATTGATTAACTCTCTTAGAAACAGAAACGGTGAGCATTTCTGCCCACCGTCGCTTATTAGTTTTGTATTGTAAGAATGTACCTTGCAAGGACATATTCCTTGATTTCTTTCGCTTTTACCTTCATATTTATCTTCCCAATAACTGCATCGATTATTTCTTCGGTAACGGCAGGGATATATTCCTTGTATTCGGGATAAGCATCCATAACGTCGTGGAAGAGTGATATCAGAAGGTCGTTTGCGTTCGGTTTTGCCGGGTAACCGCGAGAAATAAGAGCCATATTGTTATCGTAGTTCGGTGCAAGTCCGAGAAGCTTTCCGTTTTTTACATCGCGCATAAGACCGAAGTTATTAGTGTGTCTATCGGGGTTGGCGCAAATCGTATCCATAAATATGAGCTTTATATAATCGGGCATTGCTTCGGGACATATTCCTTCAAGTGCATCGATAACATCAAGGTAGTCCTCATTGTCTCCCATAAATGCTGATGCAGGCTCGAAGTTCACTGAACCTTGCGAGGTGAAATCAAGGCTCTTAATACAGCCTATGCCTTTTTCATATCTTGCCATATTCATGCCGAGCGTTGTTCCAAGCTCGTAAACGAAGAGCTCGGAGAACATTTCGGAAAGAGTTGCTTTCTTGTGCATCCACCATTTGCCGTCCTTGAGCTTCCAGCATTTTTCAAAGCTACCTACGTTCGTAAGTTCGGGACTCTTTGTGTGTCCTCTGGAAGCTGCTTTGTTGAAGCTATCGTAGTTTCCCTTGAGGGCGAGGCTGGCGAAGTAGTCGTTATCGAATTTCACGTCAGCGTAAGTGAGCGAAGAGCCTATCGGTCTGATCCAATAGTTATCGGTAATGGTTGCCGCATTTACGTGAATAACGGTGGAAATATCGTCCTTGTTTTCAAGGCGAAGTGCCTTTTTCAAGAGTCTGGCATTAGTTCTCTTGTTATCTATAGCTCGTGATTTGAGCCACAGATCAGAATCATCGAAAGTTTTGAAATATAATGGGAGAAGGGATTCGTTGTGAACGGTTAGATTATTATCATTCCAGGTCGCAACAAGCGTATCTCCGGAGAGTATTTCATAAGCATCTTTAGTAGGCGCATTTTTGTTCAAGATTGGCTTGTCGGGCACAAATTCCATTATATCGTCGAGCTTACAATCAAGAACTGAACATATCTTTCCAAGAACTTCAACCGTAACGTTGTCGCCACGACTCATTTTACTGATAGTTGTAGGATTTATTCCAGCAAGTGCGGCAAGTTCCTTCTTTTTCATATCTTTGTCTATAAGCAACTTCCAAAGCTTTTTATAGGTAACTGCCATAACAACCTCACATGTTTTTTTTACATTGTATCACAAAAAACTCATTTTAGCAACAAATTAATTTGTCTTTCTCCAAAATATAATGTTTTCTATTAAGAATAAATGCTTGACAAATTGCAAAAATTATGATAAAATAAAGTAGACTTTAGATTTTCCTAAAAATAGGAGGTTTTTATGGCATACATTACTCGAGAATTAGAGCGTAAATTTTTAAAGTTGAATGGATTTTTTAAAGCGATTTTAGTCACCGGAGCGAGACAGGTTGGTAAAACCACTATGCTTAAGCATTTGGCTGAAGGCACGAACAGAACCTACGTATCGCTTGATAACGCTATGATTCGAGATCTTGCAAAAAGCGATCCGGTTTTGTTCTTTCAAACTTATAAACCGCCTATTCTTATTGACGAGGTTCAAAAAGCTCCCGAGCTTTTCGAGCAAATAAAAGTTATATGCGACGAATCTGATGAAAAAGGATTGATTTGGCTTACCGGTTCCCAGCAATACGGAATGATGAAAAAGGTTAGAGAAACACTTGCCGGTAGAATAGGTATACTTGAGCTTTACAGCCTTTCAGAAAGAGAAAAGAATGGAATCGTATTCGATGACGAGCTTGATTTTTCCTTAGAGGCTTTAAGAAAAAGAAGGCTTCGTGTTCCTAAAAATGATGTGATAAACGTATTCAATCGCATTTGGGAAGGCGGAATGCCCGGCGTTATTGGTGTTGACGATGAACTTCGCGGAGAATATTTCAATTCATATATTGACACTTATCTTATGCGTGACGTAGCTGAAGCCGGTGGAATTACGGACACTGTAAAGTTCCGAAAGTTCTTACTTGGATGCGCGGCATTGACCTCAGAGCAAGTGAATTACGCAACTCTTGCAGAGGCTGCAGATATAACTCAGCCTACTGCTAAAGAGTGGCTTCGCGTGCTCGAAGGATTGCATATAATTTATTTGCTTCAGCCATATTCCAATAATGCTTTAAAGCGTCTTTCAAAAACTCCGAAGCTCTATTTCTGCGACACTGGACTTTGTGCATATCTATCCATGTGGTTAACTCCTGATGTTCTTCGTGGTGGTGCCGCAAGCGGTCATTTTTACGAAAACTACGTTGTTATGGAGCTTGTTAAAAATTATGCTTATTCAAAAAACAAGGCTAACGTAACTTACTACCGTGATGCTAACGCTAAGGAGATAGATGTTTTCGTAGAGGAAAATAACATTATACATCCGCTTGAGATTAAAAAATCCGCGAACCCCGACAAGCGCGAAGTAAAAAAATATTCTGTACTTGACAAAGCAGAATTGGAGCGTGGCTATGGCGGTATTGTTTGCATGTGTGAGGAGCCTCTTCCGATCGATGACAAGAACTGTTTCATACCCAGCAATTTGATATAATCTTTTAATTGAGGCTAGTATGACAGAAAATATAACTGTAATATTAGAGGATGTTTTTAATACCACATACCCTATGTCACGTTCGGAAGCAAGAGAATTGTTTCCGTCAATAACGCTCGGCAATATCGTTACCTTGGATTTTACAGGTATTGAGGACGTTGGACCATCGTTCGTACACGAGCTGTTCGTCGTTTGGCAGAGGAATAATCCCGATATAAAACTAAATGTTATTAACGCTTGTGATAACGTAGATTTTATGATAAGGCGAGTTATTAACACAAAGTAAAAGTATAGGCTGGGCGAGTGCCCAGCCTTTGGTATTATGAGAAGTATTCGTTAAGCAACTCTTGGTGTTTTTGACTCTTCTTTGCGATCTTGAATCCGTAATCCGAGAGGAAGGATATCAGCCATTCCTTTGCTATGATTTCCTCGCCTTGAGCCTTAACGCATTTTAGGTGTCCTCGGTTTAACCACCGTCTTACCGAGTCGTGCTCGTAGCCGAGGAGCTTTTCGAGCTCTTTCGGTGAGAAGGTTTCTTTACGATTGCACCACCGTTTTGTAAGCCATTCCGAGAAGTCTTCCCGAAGCTTGTTCGGGTAACGTATTTCCGAGGTGCTTTTCTTTGCTGAGAATATGGGAGGAATAAAGTATGCGTATAGGTTTTCGCTGACTGTATTCACATAGTGAATAACATCGGTGATTTCTATTGTGTATCGCCTGGTTTTCTTCTCGGTATCCTTGCAGGGTATCACACCGTTTTGGAGCATCCAAGCACACTTGCGTTTGCTGATCCCAAGTATTATTCGGAGCTGTTCCGAGTTTATCGTTTCGGGGTAAGCTGATACTATTTCGTTAGCCGTCATTCTTCTCACCTCCGACTCTGAAGCGTTTTCCGTCTGTATCGTCGGCATGCAGTAGGAGATAATCTATTAGGTCGAGCTTTGATATGAGGTGAGCGCCTCGCATAACGAAGCTTCTCAGCTCGCCCGATTTCAGAAGTGCGTATATCGTGTTCTTACTTTTCTTCGTCCATCTCGCTGCTTGTATAGGTGATAGAATATCGGGGCATCCGCGAAGTAGCCATTCAAGGTCTTGTCTTCTCGTCTCTGTATTGTTCATTTTCTTTCTCCGTAATCTTTTTTGCCGACGGTTACCGAGAAGTTGACAGTTTTGAGATTTAGTGATATAATTCTTTTACTGAATTTTACGGATTTTCTGACAGTTTTCTATCATTTTTCTCGAAAATAGTCGGAAATTTCGCTATTATATGCTGGGATTTGCTATCAAATAGTGACGACGAGGGACGAGTAGGTATTAAACGGTTAATTACTCGAAATCAGTTTGTGCCAAAAGCACACGAGGGTTCGAATCCCTCCCTCTGCGCCAAAAAAATAAGGGGCTATCTTAATGAGACAGCCCTATTTTTTATATATAAAAAAGGAAAATAATTTATAAGATTTATTTCTAAACATATTGAAACGTTAGAATATTTTCCCGAATC
>JAZRBV010000019.1:0-37525 GCA_045635225.1 Eubacteriales bacterium | reverse complement strand
AAAATTCTGGCGCGGCGGCTCGTTTGCATACGAGTATCACTTCTGGTGGCATCAGGTATGCGACCTCGGCGGAATCAGACTCGCTGAGAGAATAAACGAGGACGTCAAGGCGTATAAGGAGCACGCCGTAAACGGCATCGTCGAGGATGGCTCACAGCGCTCCTTCTGGCCGAACGGTCTTGCCTTCTACACCTACGCGCGCACCCTCTTTGACACCTCGCTTTCCGCTATGGATATTGCCGAGGACTACTACAGCTACGTATACGGCGAGGACTGGAGACAGTTCTACGACTACCTGAAGAAGATCAGCGATCTCTTCGACGTCCGCTACTTCGAGCAGGCTCTCTCGGTAAACAGAAACGTCAGCCCCTACTATAACCCCGAGTATGCAAAGAGCCTTGAGGCTCTCGACGTGCTTCTCGAGGAGGGTCGCGCTCTCATCGAAGCACACTACAATTCCGATTACAGAGTACAGACCGTGTCGGTAAGACTGCTCGAGTATCACCTTGAGTTCTGCAAGCTGCTCGCAGAGACGCTCAAGAAGAAAGCCGTCGGCAACGACGACGAGGCAAAGGAGCTCTTCAATAAGTTCCGCGTCGAATTCGGCAAGCACGAAGTTGAGATCGAGAGATACTACGACCACTGGATCTATATGAACAGGTACAATAGAATGATCTGTATTGACGAATCAAAGCTTGTGAACGCTATAACCGAGCAATAAATAAAAGAAGCGGTGTCACCGCAAGTGCACCGCACCGAATATCAAGCCATCGCAGCAGAGGCGGCTCTACTGCGATATAATGCCATACGTAAGGAGACTGCGAAAATGCTCACTATAAATAAGCTCGTCTCACTGTCGCCGATAGATTTCGCAGCAGAGGAGCTCAAAAAATATCTCAGAATGATGATGCCCGAGTGCGGCGACATCAAGATAAACTACAACCCCACAGCGACCGACGGCTTCCGCCTCGGTCTTATGCAGGATTTCGGTCTCGACGTATCCGATTCCGAGGACCCCGAACTTGACGATATTCTTTACATAGACTGCGATACGACAGGCGGTATAATCGCAGGCTCGAACCCCCGCTCTGTTCTTCTCTCGGTATACGAATATCTCAGACAGAACGGCTGCGAGTGGCTCTTTCCCGGTGTTGACGGCGAGTATATTCCAATGCGGGATATAGCTCCGGTAAAACACCGTCACAAGCCCTCGATGCGCTACCGCGGTCAATGTAACGAGGGCGGCGAATTCCAGCCCGATATGATGGAGGCAATCGAGTGGACTCCCAAGGTCGGAATGAACGTATTTATGCTTGAGTTCGACAATCCCGTATGCTACTACCGCTCCTACTACGGTCACGGAACTAACAAGGAAAATCGCACGCCCGAGCCCGTCTCCGACAGACAGATAAAGCAGTGGAAACGCCAATGTGAGGCGGAAATTGCAAAGCGTGGTTTACAATTCCACGATATGGGACACGGTTTTACCGTCCTTCCCTTCGGCATCAGCGAGTTCACTCACTATGCTGGTGAGGACATCGATGCGATACTCACCGACGAGCAGAGAGGCTACCTCGCAGAGGTAGGCGGAGTGCGCAAGCACTTCAGACCCGGCGCTCCTTTATTCTCTAATTTCTGTATGTCAAACGTCAAGGCGAGAGGCCTCGTTTCCGACTACGTAGTCAATTATGCAAGGACTCACGCAAACGTAGACTATCTGCACGTATGGCTCGCAGACGGCACGAACAACCATTGCGAGTGTGCCGAGTGTCAGAAAAAGACCCCCTCCGACTTCTATATGATACTTATGAACGAGATCGACGAGAAGCTCACCCGCGCAGGTCTCAACACCCGAATAGTATTCATCTGCTACGTTGATACCTTCTGGGCACCCCTCGAGGATACCATCAAGAATCCCGACCGCTTCACTATGCTCTTCGCCCCCATACACAGAAGCTACGCGTATTCCATGCCCGACGGCAGAGGCAACACAAAGATCGAGCCCTACAAGAGAAACAAGAACGTTTTCCCGAACAGTCTCGCAGCAAGCCTCGATTACCTAGACGTCTGGAAAAAGAAGTGGGGCGGCGCGGTGATGGCGTACGAATATCATTTCTGGCGTCATTACGACTACTCCATCTCCGGAATCATGGGTGCGAAGCTGCTTAACGAGGACGTCAAGATGTATCACGCAAACGGCGTTAACGGTATTATTCAGGACGGCTCTCAGCGCGCCTTCTTCCCGAACGGTCTTCGCTTCTACACCTACGCAAGAACTCTTTACGACGTGACATTATCCTATGGGGAGATCGAGGAAAAGTATTTATCCGCGGCTTACGGTGAGGATTGGCGTCTCTTCCGCGACTACCTCGAGAAGCTTGAGGAGGCACTTCCCTTTGTATTCTTCTCGCGCGACGAGGCGGCAAAGCGCCCTAACGGTCACTACGATCCCGCGATGGCCAAGAAAATTGCTACCATCAGAGATATAACGAAGGACGGCAGAGAGCTTATAAAAGCGCACTACGATTCCGATTACAGAGTAAGAACGGTTGCGGTAAGACTCCTCGAGCATCACGCCGACTTCTGCGACCTCATCTCGGATTGGATGTCCGCGAAGGCAAGAGGCGAGATAGACCGCGCGGCTGAGCTGCTTGAGACTGCAAGGGTCGAGTGCGGCAAATTTGAGGCTGAATTCGAAAGATACTTCGACCACGGTCTCTACTTCTCGGAATACGGTCATTGCCAGAGAACGAAAGCGATAACTCCAGATTCCGCACTCGTAATCTAATCAAAACGGGAGAACAAAGCTATGAACGTAAGAAAAATAACCTCGCATAGCGTTATCGACTTCGCGGCAGAGGAGTTAAAGAAGTATTTGCGGATGATGATGCCCGAGTGCGGTGACATCAAGATAAGCTACAACCCCGCAGCACAGGACGGCTTCCGCCTGGGTCTTATGCAGGACTTCGGTCTCGACGTCTCCGATGCAAAGGACACCGAGCTTGACGATATCCTCTATATCGACTGTGATACCGAGGGCGGCATCATCGCCGGTGATAATCCTCGCTCCGTGCTTCTTGCGGTCTACGAATATTTAAGGAAAAACGGCTGCCGTTGGCTCTTCCCGGGTATCGACGGAGAATATATCCCGATGAAGGACGTCTCTCCGGTAAAATACCGCCACGTCGCCAATATGCGCTACAGAGGCCACTGCATCGAGGGCTCGGTAAGTCAACAAATACTAAATGATTTCGTAGATTTTATGCCCAAGGTGGGGCTGAACACCTTTATGCTTCAGTTCCGCGTTCCCGAGGTCTTTTACGAGAGATTTTTCGGAAAAAGCGATAGGGTAAAGCTCCGCGAAAACGAAATAGTCAACGATAATACCTTCCTCGCGTGGACGCGCCTCACCGAGTGCGAGATGGCAAAGCGCGGAATTATGCTCCACTCCTACGGTCACGGCTTTACCGCAGATCCTTTCTGCAAGACACCGAGCCATTCCGGCTGGGGAACCTCTGATATCTCGGTCATTCCCGAACAAAAGCGGGATTTTCTCGCTATGGTAAACGGAAAGCGCGAGTTTATAATCGGCAGACCGAACAACACGAATTTCTGTATGTCAAACCCTGCGGCTCGCCGCGAGGTTGTGAATTATATTGCAGGCTATGCGGAAAAACATTCGAACACAGATTTTCTTCACGTTTGGCTTGCTGACGGTATGAACAATCACTGCGAGTGCGAAAACTGCGCAAAAATGCGTCCCTCGGACTTCTACGTTGTGCTTATGAACGAGCTTGACGAGGAGCTGACAAAAAGACGGCTTAATACGAGAATCGTCTTTATAGTTTACGTCGACACATCCTGGGCCCCCGAGCACGAGGTTATTAAAAATCCCGACAGATTCACTCTTATGCTCGCGCCTATAACGAGGGACTATAATTTCACTTTGAAGGGCGACGAAGAGGTTGAGCTTTTGCCCTACGTGCGCAACAATCTTTCAATGCCGAGAAACCTCGCGGAATATCTCGCGTACTTTGACGAGTGGAAAAAGAACTGGAGCGGTGCAAACGTCTGCTTTGAATACCACTTCTGGCGGCCGATGAACGCCGATCTTTCGGGAATCAAAATAGCCGAGAGAGCCTTCGAGGACGTAAGACTATATAAATCTCGCGGCTTCGACGGAATTATCAATTGCGGAACACAGCGTTGCTTCTTCCCCCACGGACTCGCTTTTTACACCTTCGCGCGCTCGCTCTTCGACGGAGAGCTCTCCTTTGACGAAATATGCGACGATTATTTCACAACAGCCTTCGGAGTGGGAAGCGACGAATTTAAAGCCGAGCTTTCAGCTCTTGAAGAAGCGTTCCCATATTCACATTTTTACAAAATATATTCAAACGAGAATTTCTATTCTCCCGAGATCGCCGAAAAAATAAAGGGAATACCGACTGTTGTCGACGCGCTTCTTGAAAGCGTGAAGAAATATTATATTCCGGAGGAAAGAATTCAAAACGTCTCGGTAAGAATGCTTGAATATTACGCCGAGTACGCGCAGAAGATTTCGGAGATCGGAGTGGCAAAGGCTCTCGGAAATAACGACGAGGCACGCAGAATTTTCGAAGAATTTTTGCCGAGATACGTTACCTTTGAACTTTACTTTATGAATTACGTCGATATGCATCAGAGTGTGAGGGTGATGAGAGAACTCGTAGCCTGCAGATCCGATAAAAACGGAGACGGCGCCTCGGAGATAACCGTAATCTGACAAAAAACAGAACATAAAATAGGTAGAGAAATGAAAATAGAAATTTCTAAAATAGCGTCTGAATTTGACGGCGAGCGTTGCTACGTCCACGCGCGCGGTGCGCTCTCTCCCTCGGGCTTCGGTATAATTACTATGCAAAAGCTTGAGCTTTCGGGGTGCGATCTTTTTCACGGAATAGAGATGATGACGACATCGGACGGAGGAAAAACCTTCGGCACTCCGAAATTCTCTGAAAATCTAAAGCGGCGTTATTTTTCAGACGGTGAGAGCGAGGTTATGTGCGACGCCACACCGATATACCACGAAAAAACCGGGAAGTTTATCCTTATAGGTCATCTCGCAAATTACCGCGCGGACGGTGTGCAGACCGCGCCGAAGAAAAAAAGCACGATTTACGCTGTATATAACGAGAAAGCAGGAGATTTTTCTCCGTTTAAGAGCATTGATTTACCCGAAACACTTGCGGAAAAATTTTATTCCGGAGGCTCGGGGTGCTGTCAGTGCTGCGAGGAAAACTCGGGCGAGCTTTTGATTCCTTTTTACTATAGATCACTTGAGAACGCAACCTCGGGCGGCGAGATGAGTTTTTCTGCGGCGGTTATGAGATGCGATTTTGTCGGCGAGGAGCTCAGGCTTTTGGAGGTAGGAGGCGAGATTTCAACCTCCGTGCCTCGCGGCTTTTGCGAGCCATCGGTTACAAAATTCGGCGGTGAATATTTTATAGCTCTTCGCAACGACGTTACTGGATACGTTGCAAAAAGCTCCGACGGAATAAATTACGGAGAACCAAGAGAGCTTTGCTTTGACGACGGAGAGAGCCTCGGAAACTATAACACACAGCAGCACTGGCTCGTCGGCGGCGGAAGGCTGTGGCTCGTCTATACGAGAAGAGCAGAAAACAACAATCACGTTTTCAGGCACAGAGCACCGCTTTTCATTGCCGAGCTTGATAGAAAGACACTTCGTATTTTGAGAAATACGGAGAAAATTGCCGTGCCCGAGCGGGGCGCGAGACTCGGCAACTTCGGCACGCAGAGCTTTGACGAAGGCTTTGGCTTCATTTTTGCCTCCGAGTGGATGCAGGGCGATAACGGTCTTGTGGGTTGCACAAAATACGGCAGCGACAATTCGATATTTATTTCAAAAATCATTTTCGAATAATATACCTTGATACTACAAAAATCAAGTGCGGCAAATTTGAGGCTGAATTCGAAAGATACTTCGACCACGGTCTCTACTTCTCGGAATACGGTCATTGCCAAAGAACGAAAAAAGATGCGGGCGACTCGGCGATTCACATAGGATAATCCGCAAAACGCGGCACCCGTGTCGAGTTTTTCGGCATTAGTACCCTAAAAGGAGACAAAAATGATCCACATAAGTAAGATGAACAGCTCCACCGTTATCGACTTCGCGGCAGAGGAGTTAAAGAAGTATTTACGGATGATGATGCCCGAGTGCGGTGACATCAAGATAGGCTTTGATCCCACAGCGACCGACGGCTTCCGCCTCGGTCTTATGCAGGATATGGGACTCGATATATCCGACGCCCAAGACCCCAACCTCGACGACCTGATGTATGCAAATTGCGACACGTCAGGCGGTGTGATCGCGGGATCGAACCCGCGTGCCGTGCTTCTCGCAGTCTACGAGTACCTGAGACAAAACGGTTGTCGCTGGCTCTTACCCGGTGTCGACGGCGAATATATTCCGATGCAGGATATAGTACCCGTCTCATTTCGCATACTTCCCTCCTGCCGCTATCGCTCCTACTGCTACGAGGGTGCGGTAATACAGCAATCTCTTTTAGATATGATAGACCTCTCGCCGAAGCTCGGTATGAATACCTATATGCTCGAGCACCGCGAGACCATCTGGCACTACGGTCACTTCTACGAGCATCTTGAAAACAAGAAAAACAGAGCGCCCGAGCCGATCTCGAGAGCTACCGCTATACAGTGGAAGCGTGCCGCCGAGTCGGAGATCGCAAAGCGCGGACTCATATACCACAACGTCGGTCACGGCTGGACCTCCGAGCCGTTTAAGGACGACCCGAAATACCCCTCCGAGTATGCCGCAATGCTGAACGGCAAGCGCGCGATCCACGGAGGCGCACCCGTCTACACCAACGTGTGTATGTCAAACGTGACGGTCAGACGGAAAATATGTGAGGAGATCGTCTCCTACTCAGTGAGGCACTCGAACACCGACTACCTGCACGTATGGCTCGCGGATATGTTCAACAACCATTGCGAGTGCGACGCCTGTCGCGAGAGGACGCCCTCCGACTGGTACGTGCTTCTGCTCAATGAGATCGACGCGGCGCTCGCCGTGGCAGGTCTTGACACGCGCATAGTCTTCATTTCCTACGTTGATACGATGTGGGCACCGGAGCGCGAGCGCTTCAATAACCCCGACCGCTTCACTCTGCTCTTTGCCCCAATCACCCGTAGCTACACCGACACCCTACCGCCTCTCTCCGATAACTTCAAGCCAATGGAGTATGTGAGAAACAAGCTCACGCTCCCCGCGACTCTTACCGAGAGTCTCGCGTACCTAGAGGGATGGAGGGACGTATATGACGGCGTCGGGATCGCATTCGAATATCACTTCTGGCGGCATTGCTTCTTAGACCCGACGGGCATTGCCCTTGCGCGTCGCATAAACGAGGACGTGCGAGCCTACCTCGCAAACGGCATCAGCGGTATGATCGAGGACGGCACGGTGCGCCCATTCTTCCCAAACGGCTACGCGCTCTACACCGCGGCGCGCTCGATGCTCAACTCGCACCTCACCGCAGAGGAGATAGCAGAGGACTACTTCCCATATCTCTACGGTGACGCATGGCGCGAGGTCTTCGGGCTGCTTACACGGCTCGAGGTGCTATTTGACACCGCATACCTCGAGGGCGAGAGATCGGTCGATACCGACGTGTCGGCGTACTACAATCCCGCCCACGCAGAAAAGCTCGCAGAGATCCCCTATCTGATAGACGAGATGCGCGCGGTCATCCGCGCAAATTACGATTCCACCTACCGAGTCGGAACGGTGGCGATACGTCTACTCGAGGACTACTGCGACTACTGCATTTTGCTTGCTGATGCTCTCCGCGAGAAGGCACTCGGCAACGAAGAGGAGGCACAGAAAAAATTCGTCCGTATGTTCGAGGACTTCGGCAAGCGTGAGGCTCGCATTGAGAGATATTACGATCACTTTATGGCACAGCACACCTTCACGCCCGTCTTTAAGATCAACTCAAATAAAAAGAAGCCTATTATAGTCTGACGCTTCATATATCTACTACAAAGGAGAAACACAATGCTCAAAATAAATAAGCTGATCAGCACCTCAGCCGTCGACCACGCGGCAGAGGAACTCAAAAAATATCTTCGAATGATGATGCCGGAGTGTGGCGATATAAGGATCTCCTACTCCCCCGAGGCAGAGGACGGATTTCGCCTCGGACTGATGCAGGACATCGGTCTCGACGTATCCGATGCAAAGGACACCGAGCTTGACGATATCCTCTACATCGACTGCGACACCGAGGGAGGAATCATCGCAGGCTCTAACCCCCGCTCCGTACTCCTCGCGGTCTACGAATATCTCAGACAAAACGGATGTCGCTGGCTTATGCCGGGTGTCGACGGCGAGTATATTCCTATGCAGGATATCAAGCCTGTGAAATATCGCCACAAGCCTTCTATGCGCTATCGCGGATGGTGCAACGAGGGCGCGGAATATCAGCAGTGTATGATCGACGCCATTGACTTTGCACCAAAGGTCGGAATGAACGTATTTATGATGGAATTCCGCATTCCCACCTCATATTACAACCGCTATTACAACCATCAGCACAACGATGATAATCGCCCCGCAGAGCCCGTCACCTTCGACACTATTTTGCAGTGGAAAAGACAGTGTGAGGCGGAAATTGCAAAGCGTGGTTTACAATTTCACGATATTGGACACGGTTGGTGTACAGATCCGTTCGGCATAGATTCGAGTGTTCGTAACGCAAAAGGCGCAAACGATGCGGCTCTCACAGAGAAGCAACGCTCATTCCTCGCGCTGGTTAACGGCGAGCGCAAGCTTGTCAACGATACACCGAATTACACAAACTTCTGCATGTCAAATCCCGAGGCGCAGCGCCTCTTTGTAAGCTACGTTGCCGACTACGCCGAGAATCATACAAACGCCGACTTTCTCCACGTCTGGCTCGGCGACGTGCTCAACGCGCATTGCGAGTGCGACGACTGCAAGAAAAAAATCCCCTCGGATTGGTACGTTATCCTTCTTAATATGCTCGACGAGGAGCTCACGAGAAGAAATCTCAAAACGCGCATCGTCTTCATAATGTACGTTGACACCCTATGGGCGCCCCTTGCCGAGAAGCTTAACTCCTCCGATCGCTTCACCCTGCTCTTTGCTCCCATCTCGCGCAAGTACACCGAGAGCATTCCCGAAAAGCATAAGTACGTAGGCACCGATCCTTTCGTACTCAACAAGCTTAAGACGCCCTCATCTCTCGACGGAGTATTCTCCTTCCTTGACGATTGGCAGAGCGCCTTTTGGCAGGGCTCTAACATCGCCTATGAGTATCACTTCTGGCGTCACCAGTACTACGACCCCTCGGGACTTAAGCTGTCGCGGATAATCAACGCCGACGTCAAGGGATATCTTTCGAACGGTGTCGACGGTATAATCCAGGACGGATCACAGCGCTCCTTCTTCCCGAACGGCTTTGCCTTCTACACCTACGCGAGAACTATGTTTGATAAGTCCCTTACCTACGATCAGCTCGCAGAGGACTACTTCAGCCACGCATACGGCGACGGCTGGCGTGACATCTACACGTACCTCGAGAAGCTCAGCAACGTATTCGACGCGTCCTACGCCTCCGGTCACAATTCCGCAGACCCCAACGTAAATCCTTACTACAACCCCGAGGTCGCAAAGCAGATGAACGGCATCGAGAGTGTTCTCACCGAGGGAGAGTCGGTATGCCGAGCACACTACAACTCCGATTATCGCGTGCAGACGGTCTCGGTTCGCCTGCTTGAGTTCCATATCGAGTACTGCCGCCTCCTCGCAAACGCACTCATCAAAAAGGCGTGCGGAGACGACGTAGGTGCCTCAGAGGCGCAAAATGTGCTTCGCCGCGAAACGGGCAAGCGCGAGGTAGAGTTCCAGCCCTACTTCGACCACACTCTCATTATGTACTCCTTCAGCAACCTTTTCGCAACTCGCTCAAAGGGCGAGGTGCAGATCTACCGTCTTGATAACTAAGACGTGGTAAGCTTGAAAATTAATCTTCAAGCTCCGTAAGGTAAGGAGCGAAAATCCTTTCGGAAGCCGAAGACGATCAACCCCTCAAAAAAGAATAGCAACAAAAATGAAAAAGCTTTTTACATCCATCAGAAAATGTGATTTTGAAACGGTAACGGCTATTCTCGATAAATCGCCGGAGCTTATTTCTTGCATGGCGAACAAAATTATGAATTTAATTCCGAACGGAGTCATAATACAAGGGTTAAATGCACCTACCGATTTTATGACCAAAGTCAAGTATTCAGGAGTCAATTCGTATTATCATAACCCTCTGTCACAGATTAAATTGACAAAGGAAACATTGGTGACGTGAAATGGATACGTTCATTTGTAGAGTATCCGAGATTGATTTAACTTTGTTGTAGTTTGCCAAAGAAAAAAAGAGGTACGATCAAACATGAAAACAGAATTTGATTATTCAGTTATTGCTGATTTTTTGGATTCTTCGGTCAAAGAAAGAATTATTTACGAGTTTTCTTCATCTAAAAAAAGAACACGTGCTTTAGACCGTTTTTCACATAACGTAGATTCCATTATCAATGCAAACAAACTTTATTTTAAAGGAAATGGCATCGACGAAACTATAAAAAAAGAAATAAAAAGTAGCACAACAGAAGGCGTCGTATTATCGTTTAAATACCAAAACAGAGAGCGAATGTCTATAGATGATGCCTTTGATTACTTAGATGAAGAATGTTCGGTGGTACTCGTCATAATGGAAAAATGGTTTGTTATTAAACCCGAGCATGAAGGTGGCGCGGGAAGTATTTTAGTTTTCAAAAGCAATTGATTACAGCAAAGGAGAAATCATTATAAAAAATGATGCGAATTTAGTTTATGACATTGGCTGTTTGGTGGCAGAAGCGAAGAAAAACTTGCGTAATTCTATTGTAAAAATAAGCATAGCTTTCTACTCCACATTACGCAGAATAGAGCTACGCTTATATTGTACCAAAGATATAGACCGTCATTCGACGGTCTTTTTTGGTCGAAGCGGCGGGTAAGCGAGGCATAAAACAATTGATAATTGTTTTTGACGACGCGCCCGAAGAAAATAAGGAGCTGAAGGAGAGAGCTTGCGAACGACACACAGTGACTATATTTTCGAGCCGTCGGAGAACCCCTTGGGGTGAGAGTTCATGCCGTTCGACCAAACAAAAGCAAAGCGGCGGGATTTTCACCAAAGGTGAATATTCCTATCGCTCGCCTTTGGTGAGCGAGCTCCCCACGGCTTCACTTGGAATGCGAACCCACGTTGCTAACGCAACGGTGTCGAAGCGGCGGGTAAGCGAGTCATAAAACAATTGATAATTGTTTTTGACGACGCGCCCGAAGAAAATAAGGAACTGAAGGAAAGAGCTTGCGAACGACACGCAGTGACTATATTTTCGAGCCGTCGGAGAACCCCTTGGGGTGAGAGTTCATGCCGTTCGACCAAACAAAAGCAAAGCGGCGGGATTTTCACCAAAGGTGAATATTCCCATCGCTCGCCTTTGGTGAGCGAGCTCCCCACGGCTTCACTTGGAATGCGAACCCACGTTGCTAACGCAACTGTGCCCAAGTCGGTACACCGACTTGGAGCAAAAAAAGAAGGACTTCCGTGAGGGAAATCCTTCTTTTTTTGGTCGAAGCGGCGGGACTCGAACCCACGGTCTCCAGTACCCGAAACTGGCGCGATACCACCTTCGCTACGCCTCGATTATTTAGTTATTATCAGTTGGAAAATAGGCGCTCGCACGCCTCGATTTATAAATTTATAAACACAGTATATTGTGCTGACTTATTTGCGCTCAAATAGTTTACCACATTTTTTGGTGTTTGTCAAGGATTTTTACCGAAAAAGCAGAAAAAGCAAGCGAAGCTTAAAAACGCGAGGTTGAAGCGGCGTTTTTTCTTCATCGTGCGCCATAATCGGACAACGATCAACAAAGCTCTGCGACATCTCGGGCTGTCTCGCAGAAGACAGCCCCTATCATTGGCGAAAATTTTCCTATCCTTGGGATTCGTTAAAAATTCTATACAATATTCGGTAAATAACTGTTGCTGTCCGGGCGTTTCTGCCTTCCGCCGCGGAAGTCGGAGGGGGTGTAGCCCGTTTTCTTTTTGAAATACTTTGAAAAGTGGGTGAAATCCAAAAAGCCTACCATCGAGCAGATCTCGTTGATTGGCAGATCGGTGTCCTGGAGGAGCTCTATCGCCCGCTCAATGCGATAGCTTTGTAAATAGCTGTGGAGCGATATACCGGTGTGTCTGACCATAAGTCGGTTGATATGGTTTTCGTGGTAGCCTGTAAGCTTTCCTACCGTGTGATTGCTAAGAGGCTCGGAATAATGCGTCCTTATCACCTCGAGAATGCGGTCGATCCTTTCGTTTTTTGGCTCAGCAGAGCTAAAGTCACTTCTTTGAATTGCATCGATAAGGAGTGCCAGCATCTTACCCGAAAGCCTGTGCTCGTATAGCTTCAGCTTGCTTTTATATTCCGAATAAATGCCCAGCAGCTCGTTTTCCGCATCTCCTCTTTTATGCTGAACTATCGGATAGTAAAACGGGGCGTCACTCTCTGTTTTCATAGGCTCAATAATTAGTTCCGGATCAAAATTGGCTTCAACGGAGGGAGGGATCGGACTTTTCGCCTCGCTCCTTTGAAAGATCAGATCAAAGCTCAATCCGATAAGCTCAAGCTCCTCTTGCGGATCGTTGATCAGAGAATATTTTAAACCCGATCTGAAAATAAAAAGATCGAAGGGCTGTGCTCGGTATTCCGTTCCGTCGATGATTATTCGCCCCTCGCCGCTCCTGACGTAAAAAAGGCGGTGATCGTAGGCGATTACCTCATCGAAGCGTTTGGTATCGCTGATGCTCGTTATTTGCGCGTATCTGACAAAGGGGCGTATATCCCTTTCATAAATCATGGCGTTAACCTCAATATGTTTATTTTAGACTAATAGTGGTTGATTTTTACCTATATTATATCAGCAAATTATGATATAATCAAGATAAAAAATACGAAATATAAGGCAGGGATTTAGAATGATCGAAAGAAAAAGAATAAAAACGGCAAAAATCGGTATTTTCGCAGTAGCGCACGCTACCTACCGCAGCCAATTCGACGGTCTTTACGATAAACTGCTCGGATATCACGCCGAGTTTCGCAAAATGGTTGAAAAAAACTCGGTGGAGGTTGTTGATTTTGGAATGATCGACTCCTGCGAGAGGGCTTACGAGGCGCTTTCCGAGATAGAGGCGGCGGGGGTCGATATTATCTTTTGCAACATGGTTACATATGCCACCTCGTCGGTATTTGCTCCTATCGTGAGAGGCTTGAATAAGCCAATAGTTCTGGTCGCTCTGCAACCGAGAGCCGCCCTTGATTACACCAAGGCTAACACCTTTATGCAGCTTGAAAACGACAACATCTGCTCAGTACCCGAGTTTACGGGCGTCGCAATAAGAATGGGCAAAAAGATAAGTGACGTAATAATCGGCACTCTTTACGGTGACAAAGAGGCAGAGAGCGCGATCGCCGAATGGTGCGATATCGCTGCCGTTCTTCACTCGCTTCACGGCGCAAGGATCGGTCTTATGGGTCACGTTCTTGAGTCGATGTACGATATGCACGCAGACCCCACGGCAGTAAGCGCGGCGTTTGGTCTCCACGTGCCTCTTCTTGAGATAGATCAGGTGGTAGAGCTTTACAACGCCGTCACCGAGGAGGAGATCGCCGAAAAATGCAGGGTGATCGACGAGGAATTTGATATGCCCAATCCCGGATCCGATCCTATCACCTCAAGGCTTACCGACAAGGATAAGCACGAGGCGGCAAAATGCTCGGTGGCTCTTGATAAATTCGTGGAGAAGTATTCTCTCACCGGACTTGCTTACTATTACGAGGGCAGCGAGGAATCGATCCAGCGCAGAGTGGCAACCGGCTTTATCGTAGGTAACTCCATTCTCAACGCAGAGGGCATCCCCATGTGCGGCGAATTTGATATCAAGACCTGCATAGCTATGCTTATTATGGACAGGCTCGGCATCGGCGGCAGCTTTGCCGAGTTCCACCCCTTCGATTTCTCCGAGGACTTCATTCTCGTCGGTCACGACGGACCTCATCATCTGCAGATAGCCGACGGCAAGCCTATGCTCAGAAGCCTTAAGAAGTACCACGGCAAGCCGGGCGGAGGAGCTTCTGTCGAGTTCAAAATAAAGGAAGGTCCGATAACGATGCTGGGCATCACGCAGACCTATGACGGAAAATTCAAGTTCGTAATAGGCGAAGGAATATCCAAGAAGGGTCCGATCCCACCTACCGGAAATACCAACACACGCTGCTTCTTTGCGCCTACCACCAAGGAGTTCGTAAAGAGATGGGTAATGGAGGGACCGACTCATCACTATGCTCTCGGTATAGGTCATAAGGCAGAAACGATAAAAAAGATCGCCGACGCTCTCGGTATTGAAGCGGTAATTGTTAAATAACAAAGGAGTACTGTCGTGTTCAAACGTATAACTCTTGAAATGAGTCTCAAGCCCTTTAAGCAAAAGGATGACAAATATATAAAGGACGTAATTACTAAAATACTCGGTCAGTGGACATCCGTTTTATCAGGCGTATCAGAGCTTTCGATCCTTCTGTGGTGTGCTGACGGAAGCGAGATACTTGACTATGCGGGAGATCTGTCAGAGAAAATGGAATGGTGCCGCTACGTCGGCGGTGCCAACCGCATGCGAAATAACGAAAGATGGGATCCCGAGGGAATCGGTCTTCATTCGAGGGCGTACTACTATATGGACGATCCCGTATCCTTCACGTACGGTGATCTTAAAAGAATAGTTGCGCTTATAAAAGAGACTGCGAGAGAAATATTCCCCGATAAAAGAGTCAGGGTCGGAGAGACCTTTGATCCCGGACCGGAGTTTGCCAGATCGGATTTTAAATACACGAGACATAACGAGATATGCGATGGCTCTACTATGGGCGCGAGGACGATGGTCTGCTGCTACTCTACCCTTCACGGCGACAGCAGAAAATACGCGGCATTCCCCGAGGGAATAGAAGAAGGAACACCGCTTGCTACCTTTCTCGGCAGACAGTCTGAGGTGTTTATGCGTGATATGGGATTTGATTATCTGTGGCTTTCCAACGGCTTCGGCTTCGGTCTTGAGCCTTGGTCCACCACAGGAGCGGTCTTTGACGGTGAGAGCTTTAACGCCGATAAGATCGAGGAGGCTCGGGAGAAGATACTCGGCTTCTGGAGGCTGTTCAGGCAGGAGTGCCATTTCCCGGTAGAGACAAGAGGCACCAATCTGAGCGCGGGTATAGATTACGCGACCGACGGTGTTCCGCTCGACGAGATATACCGCGGAAACCTTGACCTACTGCCCCCGCCAAACTCTCCCTGGGCGGCGCTTGATTCGAATTTCGGTCTTGAAATTTCCGGCTATCTTTCGAGGATAGCCGAGCTGCCGTCGGAGGATTATCTTTTCCGCTATTACGTTCACGATCCCTGGTGGGCAAATACGCCGTGGGAGCATAGATACGATTCGCTTCCTCACGATATTTATCTGCCGCTTTCCCTCTCGAGGCTTGATAAGGATGCATCCGTCAAGCTTCCGACCAATTTGAATATTTTAACCGTAGATAATTCCTTCGGCGAGCTGCCCGATCACTGCGCATACGAGCCCTGTATGCATATTAACAAAGCTCTGAGATATGCGCCTGACGATCCTGCGCCGCTTATCTGGGTATATCCGTTCGACGAGTATCTCAGGAGCACGGGAGATGCGGAGCTGAGGAACGTATTCTTCGGAGATTGGTTTGTCACGGGAGCTATAAATCACGGCTTACCGATAGGATCGGTAATTTCAAGTGGAAGCTTTTCCTCCGCTTGGAAAAAGCTGAGACGGAAATACGCCGACAGAATTATTCTGACCCCCGTCCCAAGTGCCGGTACAGAGTGGGAGTCTGCGGTGATCGGCTACGTTAAAGACGGAGGCAGAGCGATCCTCTACGGTGGAATTGAAAGGGCAAGCGAGCAAATGCTCGATCTGATCGGCGCTGTGCCTACGGAAAAGAGCTTTTACGGTGAGATGAGTGTAGAGGTGGCATTTGTGTCGGACCGCGTTAAATGCGGCAGTCAGGCTGACAGGATCATTCACCGTCCGCTTACCTCCGGCTACGGAATAGGCGCGCGAATGAAAAACGACTCAACTGCCAAGCCCCTTGTAAAAATGAACGGTGAAATTGCCGGAACCTACTCCGAGCGAGTGGTCTGGCTTGCGGGAACCGTATCGGCGGATTATACGGGAAAAAGGCATCTGACGCCCGATGACGCAGGAAAATATTTATCCGGCGAGGCTCTTGTGCGCACAGCTCTTGATATTTTGGGTATAAAGATACGCTTTGAAAAGGAAACGCCCGAAACTCTCGAGCCTGTATTTACTCTGTCCAGACACGACGGAGCCTATATGCTCGCCGCTTCTGCGAGAGATACAACGGTAAAGACTAAGATCGGAATGCCTCTCGGCGCACCTGTATTTCAGGGGCGAGAGGTCAAGCTCGACGGAGACGGTTTTGGCGAATATCATTTCTCGAAATCGGAGTTTCTCGAGTGCCGAATATTCGTTACGCAGGAGGCGGGAGTCGTTTCCTGTCACGATATGAGCCCCGGAAGCTTCTTCAGAGCAAGAAAGATAAAGCTCGCGGGATTAAAGAACGCAACGGTCAGATTCTTCGCTCCGGAGTATTGCAAGGAGAATATTGAAGCGATACTTAACTCGGACGAGGTAAATACCCTGGTTGGAGAAGCCTACGAACACTCCTACGTTACCGATGAGAGGGGAACCTATTTTGAGGCAAGGGGAGTCACAGGAACGCTTTATTTCTGTATTCCCTTTGAAAAGCCCATCGGATCGACGAGAAGAGTTGGCGAATCTTAAAGCGCGGCGTCAGATCATTTTGAATAAATGCCAAGCTGCGATAGAGAATAAAGAATATTCGAGCGAAAAGAAAGGATCTATAATGAATATCAAGGAAAAACTTCTTTTTGATAAAACCGATCTCATAAGATGCGGGCCTATAAACATCGTTCTATTCGGTGACAGCGTTACTCACGGGGCGGTATGCGGATATATGGATTATGAAGGAGTATATTGGAACCTTCTTAAAAAGAAGCTTCACGCCTACCGCGATTATATGCCGATAAATATGATAAATGCGGGAATCGGCGGTGTCACAGCCAAGGATTCGCTCAAGCGACTTGATTCTCAGGTTTTGAAGCACGAGCCCGATCTCGTTATCGTTTGCTTCGGACTCAATGACGTAAACGGCGAGCTGTCCGATTATTTGTCTGCGCTCTGCGAAATTTTCAGCCGATGCAGAGCTGCGGGCTCCGACGTCATATTCTTAACTCCCAATATGCTCAACACCTACGTTGCAGGGGACACGCCTACGCAGTTTTTGGAATATGCGAAAAAAACAGCGGATATGCAGAACGGCGGCAGAATGGATAACTTTATCTATTCCGCTGTCGCACTCGCAAAGGATATGGGCATCACGGTCGCCGATTGCTATTCCGAATGGAAAAAGCTGTCCGAAACCGAGGATACCACCCTCCTTCTCGCAAACAGAATTAACCATCCCATCACAGAAATGCACTCACTTTTCGCCGATATGCTATACGATATTATCATTGGTGAGAAGCTGTCCGATAAGGCAAGCGATTCTGCGATGACAGACGAGGCTTAGGCTCTCGACTATCATATCGCACGCGGTAAGTTGCCAACACTTTTTATCCCGTTTGCTTTTTTTAACATAAATATGGCTGTGAAAAACCAACAGCGGAGTCGATATATCCGCCATAGATCTTTCACAGCCTTTTCTTTATTTAGTGTCTAAAAATGTAAATATTAGTTGTCAAATTCACTTATTTTCTTTTTTCTTCTTATTTTTGCGAGGAGTTGCGCTCCGCACCGTCGCGTGCTCTACAGCGGCCATCGCGTCGCGCGTCGGAGTGCCCTCTGCCACGCTATCTACCGCATCCGCGCTCTCCTCCCTCTCAATGGGAGTCTCGGGCACTGTCTCCACCTCTGCCTCGGGTGTGGCACGCGCCGATACCATCGCCTCGCGCTTTGCCGTCGCCTCACCGAAAAGGGTGTATACGGTAGATGCGAGCGGTACACCGATCAGCATTCCGACAGGTCCTGCGACACCGCCGCCAACCGTGATCGCGGCGAGTACCCACATTCCGGGGAGATTGACGTGACTGCCCATCACCCTCGGGTAGATAAGATTTTCCTCGAGCTGTTGGAGCGCGAGCAGATATATTATGAAGAACAGCGCCTGCATAGGATCGACCGTCAGTATCATAAACGCGCCGATTCCGCCACCCGCAAACGCACCGATCACAGGTACGAGTGCCGTAACACCGATAAGCGTACTGATCATAGGCGCATAGGGGAAGCCGAATATCCACATTCCAATAAGACAAAGCACGCCGAGTATGAACGCCTCTATCGTCTGTCCCGTGATGAAGCTGCGGAAGTTTACGTTAGCCACCGAAACCGAGTGGCATACGCGCTCTGCCCACATCTTCGGCAGCCATACGCGCACGATGCGCTCAGCGCCCCTCTTGAGCTTATCCTTGCTGATGAGGATATACATACCGAATACCAAGGCGACGAAGAGATCTATTATACCGCCCACGAGCGATGTCAGCGTACCGAATACGGTGTTCGCAATATTGTTGCTCTCGTCCATAGCCCACTTCTTGAGTGACTCGAGCAGCTTATCCCAGTTAATATCAAGAATCAGATCTCCGAATGGCAGAGCGAGTATATCCTCCTCCGTCATACCGTTCACCTTGTCAACGATCTCAACCGCCGCATCGACGATTATACCGACCGCCTCAACGAGCTCGGGAAGCACTATCCACACAACTCCTGCGAGCACGCCAACGATAAAAAGTATCGAGAGCACGAGTGCTATAGGTCGGCGAAGCATCACCGCAATTTTTTTCTCGCTCTTTTTCCAGAGCCTCGCCTCTATCGCACGCATCGGCACGTTCACTATCATAGCGACTGCGCAACCGATAACGAGTGGCAATACGAGATCAAAAAGCCAAGTGACCGCTCTCGCGACCGCGCCGACATTCTGTACTCCGAGAAATATCAGAATACACGCCGCCGCAACTCCGATGAGCCACCTCGCCAGCTTTTTCTTCTTTTCAGGTGTAAATTCCATATTTCAACCATTCCTTTCGTCAGAGCATCACAAGCTCTCAACGTCAACATCATAAAGACGGTAATAGCCGTCAGCGGTCAGCATCTTCCCCAAAAGCGCAAGCTTTATAGGCATCTCGCCCTCAAAAAGACCTATCTCGAGGTGATAGCCACCGACGGGGACTGCTCTGTAATCGAGGCGAAGCCTCTCCTCGGTGACGGTCTCACGCTCCCATCGCGTGCTGTCGGGGTAATACGTATTGAGAGGATATTCCCTTCCCTCACCGTCTGTGAGACGAAGCCTCAGATCGTACTGATGGTAGCATCTCGCATAGCCGTTGTTGCGTATCCTGACGCTTGCCATCTCATATGTACCCGAGGCAGGATGCCCCACGTCAACTCCGTCGATGAAGAACCAATAGCCGAGACGGTTTGCGATATAGTCAGAGAGGTAGTTGCTCCTCGCGTGCCACTCATCCTCGTAGCCGTGGAAGCCGGCATAGGTCGCGTGAGCGCGGTGAAGAGCCTCAATAAGCGGAAGTCCGTCCTTGAATAATTCCTCAGTCGTACATCTCTGATGCGCACATTCGATATCGACGGGCGCGTTTTTCGCAAACTCCGAAAAGATCGTCGGGTGCCTCATAGTATCAAAGCCGAACCGCTGTGAATAGCTCGCGACACATATGGAATCGTCGCGCAGACCGAGGCCGCGGCCGAGGCAGTAATCATATATCTCCGATGCCTCCTCGGGAGAGCGTGTGTAGAGATGATGTATATAATCGTCATTGACCACGACGGTCTTGTTTGGAAATGCCTTCAAGTGAATATTGATATGCTTTCTGATAACGGCGGCGGTATATTCCTTATACGAGCCGGAGGAGGTGTGACCCTCGCCCCAGGTGCCAAAGGTGCCTACGTCAACAAACTCGACCCGCTCATCCCTGTCAAATTTCTCGCCTGCGCGCAGAATAAACGCCTCCAGCTTCTCAAGGAATAGCGGATCTGCGTAGTCGGGCTCATAGGCGGTTATACCGCTCGTATCCACCGAATTCTTTATTGATATTTCTGTCGTGCCTATTCCGAGGTCTATCACCCACTTCGGTGTCGCGTATTTCACTCCCGCGCCCTCAAAGGTGCAGATGCGTAGCGAAAATTTATATCCGAGCGCACCCCACGTATCCATAACCGAGTCGATATATGACCAGTCGCACTCACCCTCGGAGAGCTCAATATCTCCCCAATCTATACGCAGATACATATGGTGCATACCGCGTGTTTTAAGCCTCTCACCCTCGGTGAGTCGGTCGCGGTAGGCGGGACGGCGGCAGCTGTTATCAATAAAGTGATAATACCAGCCCTTATGCGGATTTTCAAGAACTGTTTTATCGTCTGCGAGATGTCTAAGATCGTGATAAGTAGGAGATAAACTGACTACCTCGTATTCGTTTTTGACATTTATAGGCATTTTCGTCCCCATCCTTTCTTATACCGGCACGTAGCATATGTCATCAGATAAATAATACCACTTTTGCGCCCATGTGTCAATAGAACATATTTAAACGGGCGCGAAATTTTTTTTTGCGCAAGGCGCATTTTTGTGTACAAGTCGCACCGCAAATGAAGAAAAGCACTTGAAAAGCATCCCGATATGTGGTAATATATTACTGATATGCAGGTAGCCCGCGGGAAAGCACGGGAGACCGACTCCCACGCGAGGTATATATGGCAAGGATAATAAACGTAGAGAGCTTTAATGCTCCCGAGCTCGACGTATACGTAAGGCTCACCGGCGCGCAGCTGAGAAACAGGCTCGAGCCTGAAAAAGGAATATTCATAGCAGAGAGTCCGACGGTCATAGAGGTCGCGATCAAGGCGGGCTGCAGACCGATATCGTTGCTCACCGAGCAAAGACTCATAAACGGCGCTGTCGAAGGGATAATAGAGATGTGCTCCTCTCTCGATCCCGACTTCCCCGTATATACCGCATCGCGGGATGTGCTTACGCGTATGACAGGCTTTGAGCTGACGCGCGGTGCGCTGTGCGCGATGTACCGCCCGACACCGAAAACGGCAGACGAGCTTCTCCGTGACGCGAGGCGCGTTGCGGTGCTCGAGGCTGTGACCGACTCGACAAACATCGGTGCGCTTATCCGCTCGGCGGCGGCACTTAATATCGACGCGATACTATTCAGTCCGACCTGCTGTGACCCGCTCTGCCGCAGAGCTATTCGCGTCAGCATGGGCACGGTTTTCCAGATACCCTTTGCGCGTATCGGTGACGGTGAGGACGGTTGGCCGAGAGGCGGCATCGAGCTGCTCAAATCTTATGGCTTCACCACCCTGGCACTCGCACTCCGCGACGACACTCTGGCGATCGACGACCCCTCCCTGCGACGCTGTGAAAGACTCGCTATGATACTCGGCACCGAGGGTACGGGGCTCGACCGCGAGACCATCTCCCTCTGCGACCACACCGTCAAGATACCTATGTCACACGGTGTGGATTCACTCAACGTTGCGGCAGCCGGTGCCGTTGCATTCTGGGAGTTAGGAAAAAGATAGCGCACCGTAAATCAAACGTAAAAACCGATATTTGCAAATAATTCTTTACAAATCAGGAGAAATAATGAGTAAGCGATTCAGAATGTCCACAGCACTCGACGTGGACGATCTATTATTTGAATGCGTGCCGTACGCAATAAAGCTCGCGAACGAAAAATACAACTTTGACCCACCTCTCTCGATCTACGAGGTGGACAGATGGGGTAAGCTCGGCACACGCGCCGACGTCATCTTCGAGTTTTTCTCCGACCCCGAGTTTTTTAAAAATCAGCCCGTGATAGCAGGAGCTCGCGAGTTCGTCCGGAAGCTCTCGCGAATGACCGACGTATTTATATCGACCTCCATCGAGCCGCGCTTTATGGGTATACGCGCCGAGAGACTGATGGCGGAATTTCCCGAGATACCGCCGGAGCACATTTATATGGGCTCGCGCAAGGATAAGCTAAACGTCGATATCCTCTTCGACGACGGTATGCACAACGTATTCCGCTCCAACGCCGCCTACCCGATACTTATGCGTAAGCCGTGGAACCAATCGGCAACGGGAATGCTCGCGGTAAACAATTACGACGAATTTTTAAAGCTGGTCGAGGTCATCACTACAAGCTACTCCGCCGTCGAGGACACCGATCGCGACGTACGTATCATAGCACTCGTCGGTCCGTCGGGATCCGGAAAAACGAAGATCGCACAGGCTCTGCTCGAAAGAGTGCCCGATATGGAAAAGCTCGTCAGCTACACCACGACAGACCCTACCTCGAAAAGCGTGAATCGTTGGTACAGCTACGTGACGAAAAAGCAATTCTTCCGAATGATGGAGGAGGGTGAGTTTTTCGAGTCCACTATGTACGCAGGTCACGGCTACGGCTCGAAGCGAGAGGATGTCGACAAAATACTTGCGGACGGAAAAACAGTGCTGGCAACGATGGATATCTGCGGCGCGATGTCGCTGAAAACAAATTACGACGGCGTCGTAACGGTATATATCAAGCGTGATAAGCGCGAACTGCTCACCTCGATATTAAACAAGCGCGGCACGACGGAGGATAAGGTCAATCGCATAATCTCCATCGACGACGAGAAGCGCAACGAGGAGATCTGTGACTACGTATTCGATAACGTGGGAGCCGAGGAGACGGCAAATAATATTATCGACCTTTTAAAGCTAAAAAAATAACCGAATATAAGAAAGAAGGACAAACAAAATGGGAAATTGGGATCTTACTATACTTTACAAGGGCTTTGACGACCCGAAATACGCAAGCGACCTCGAGAAGCTCGCGGCGGCTATCGCGGAGTGCGAGAAGCTCGCGGCAAGAGCTGCCGACACCGAGCCTGTGACACTCATACGTGATCATATCAAGCTGAACGAGGAGATCGCCGCACTTGCAAACGACCTCGCCATCTTCGCAAACCTCTCCTACTCCGCCAACACCCGCGACACCTCTGCGGCAAGCGCGCTCGGCAACGTAATGGGACTACTCAGCGGAACCGCCGCACCCGCAGCGGCGCTTGCAAAGACGATCGCGGGATACGAGGATCTCGAGAAGATCATCGACGATAACCCCGACCTCCAGGATTACAGATACTACCTCACGAGCATCAAGCGCTCGAGCAAGCACCTGCTCGCTGACGGTGAGGAGGCAGTATTCGCAAAAATGAATATCTCCGGTGCGAATGCCTGGAGCGACCTGCAGAGCAGTCTCACCAGCAGTGTCAAGGTAAACCATAACGGCGAAGAGATAACCCTCTCCACCGCACGCAACCTCGCGTACAGTGCCGACCCCGCTATCCGTAAGAGCGCCTACGAGGCAGAGCTCGCCTGCTACGGCTCCATCAAGGATGCCGTTGCCTTCGCTCTCAACAGCATCAAGCTTCAGGTAATCTCCGAGTGCGAGCTTCGCGGCTACGAATCTCCGCTCGCCAAGGCTCTCGACGACTCGAGAATGACGAGGGCTACTCTCGACGCCCTGATCGGCGCGATGGAGGAATATATGCCCACCTTCAGAAAGTACCTTCGTGCAAAGGCAAAGGCACTCGGTCACGAGGGCGGACTTCCCTGGTATGACCTCTTTGCACCTATGGGTAAGAGCGACAAGACCTACACCGTCGAGGAGGCGAAGGATTACCTGCTCGGCATCTTCGCAGGCTTCGATCAGGAGCTGCACGATATGGTCAAGTGCGCGTTTGAAAATAAATGGATCGACTTCTACCCGCGTGAGGGAAAGGTCGGCGGCGCATTTGACTGTGGCGTCCCCTCCGCTAAGCAGTCGAGAGTCCTCACCAACTTCGACGGATCATTCTCCGATATCGTGACTCTTGCTCACGAGCTTGGTCACTCCTTCCACGACAGACAGATATTCTCTCACTCAGTCATCAACCAGGACTACACTATGCCGGTTGCAGAGACCGCTTCCACCTTCAACGAGGTGCTGGTAATGGAGACCGCGATAGCGAGAGCGGAAAGCCGCGACGAAAAGCTCGCGCTCATTGAGAATCAGCTGATGGATGCATGTCAGATCATTTGCGACATCTACTCGCGCTTCACCTTTGAGGCATCGGTGTTCGAGAATCGCCCGAATGAGTTTATGAGCGCAGACAGAATGTGCGAGCTGATGCTCGAGGCACAGAAGAAGGCATACGGCGACGGCCTCGACGAGAAGGTGATGCATCCCTATATGTGGCTCTGTAAGGGTCACTACTACAGCGGCGGACTCAGCTTCTATAACTACCCCTACGCATTCGGCGGACTCTTCGCTCGCGGACTCTACGCGAAGTATAAGAAGGAGGGCGCGGCATTCGTTGAAACCTATAAGAAGCTCCTCCACGCAACCAGCGTATGCGACGTCGAGGATGCGGCTCTCATTGCAGGAGTCGACCTCACCGACAAGAGCTTCTGGAGAGCAGGTCTCGAGACTATCGCGCGCGAGATCGACGAGTTCTGTGAGCTTGTAGCAGAATAACATTTACTATCTCAAGCTGCTAAGACCGTCATTTTGTAAATATAAGTTAGCAAATATACAAAAAACAGACCGCTATTAACAGGTAGCGGTCTGTTTTTTAACTTACATTTTAGTTATTTATTTTAAGCGCATCAAGGATCTCTGCCGCATTTGTATCCGGCTTTACCTTATTCATCACGCGCTCGACGACACCGTCGGGAGAAATAATAAAGGTAGTACGCACAACGCCGAAGGACACCTTGCCGTACAGCTTCTTCTCCTGCCAGACACCGTACGCCTCTATCGCCTGTCTGTCGGGATCGGACAGGATAGTAAACGGCAGTGAATATTTCTCAGCAAATTTTCTGTGCGACTCAGCACTGTCGCGGCTGATGCCTATGACCTCGACGTCGGCATCGCGAAACGCGGAGTAAGCTCCCGCAAAAGCACACGCTTGTCTCGTACATCCCGGAGTGTTATCCTTTGGATAAAAATATAATACTACGCGTTTTCCGCGAAAATCAGAGAGCGATACCGCTCTACCGTCCTTATCCGCCAACGTAAAATTCGGCGCCGTCATTCCTGCTTCTATCATTCTAGGTCTCCTTTTATTCTGAGTGTTTTTAAATATTCCTTGCGCTCACGCGGGATAGCACGGCTATCGCACGCCTTTGAAATCGTCTTATTATGTACCCACGTGTCGAGCGAACCGCACTCAATATACGGTAAAGCCTCGTCGTAACGGTGGGTAAGTGCCGTTGCAAAATACCACGCAACCGCCATGCGTAAATAGTAGTCATCTCCGCGTATCCCCGATACCGTGTCGAGAAATTCGCGCCGGAAGCTGTCGCCCATATAGTTTATCATCAGCATTTCTATACCGAACCGTGCGGTGTAGCTATGTGTGGAAAGCGCGCATTCCAAGACGTAAGAAATCAGCTCGCGACCATACCCACGGAACACGTGCGGCCGTAGAGAATCGCAGGTCGCCCAGTTATCAACGTAAGGTAAAAACCGATCGAGCTCCGAGATACACTCGCTCACGTCGGAAATCTCGCATATGATCAGCGCGTGCAAAGTGTTTTCCTCAAGATATTTATGTGGCAGATCCGCAAGAAAATGCGACACTTCCCCCGACTTATAGAGTTTTTTAGCCATCTCACGCAGCTTCGGGATCCTCACTCCTATAACGGTATCGCGCGGAACTGTCGGAAGCAAAGCTGACGAAAAATCGCGGTACCCTTCTTCCCCCATCAAAAATAGGCGCGATCTTATTTCATCCGACGTTATTCTGCCCCTCATCCGAGTTGCGTGATAAGCTCATCCGTCCCCTTGCGCTTTTTATCTCGAAGCGGATAATCCTCGGGCGCATATCCTACGGTAATGACAAGCCTTACGGAATGACGTAGACTGCATATCTCGCGTATTTTCGCATCGTTCAGCCACCCGAGAATACAGGTCTCAAGACCCTGTGCGGTCGCCTCGGCAGTGAGATACGCCGTCATAATTCCTATGTCCATCGAACGGTAATCGTTTCCCTTTAATCTGGCACCCAAAGCGGCGCTCGCAACGTAGTCCTCCTCCGACACAACGATCAGGATCGGCGCATCGGCGGCAAACTTATTCATCCCACCGCCCATGACCTCGTGCGCGACCCTTTTAGCCGCCTCACCGCGACAAACCGTCAGATGATACGGCTGACCGTTGCACGCAGAGGGAGCAAGCCTTGCCGCCTCGAGGATGCGCTCTACCTTTTCCGCCTCGACCTCCCGCGACGGGTCGTATTTACGGCAGGACTGCCTTCTTTTGGCTATTTCCATAAAATTCATATCATTTACCTCTAAGAATAAAATTTACTTTTCATATACTTTATTCGCGCCTCCATTGCGGCAAGACTGCCGGGCGCCGATATTTTTGCATCAAAGCCGTGAAGTGTTCCTACGGTATTCTCGATATATACCTCAACGCCTGCCCTGCTGAGTCTGTGCGCATATTCCGTTGCCTCGTCGCGCAAGCAGTCGAATTCCGCCGTTTCGATATATGCAGCGGAGAGTCCCGACAGATCCTCCCACAGTGCAGGCGATGCTTCGCGCATCAGGGCGTGAGTACATTCATCACCGAGATATCCCCGCCACATTTTGCGGTTGAGCCGAGCATTCCACATCGGCGTATCCGTATAGACCCGCATCGACTCTGTATCGCACCGCACGTCGAGAACGGGATATATCAGCAGTTGAAAAACAGGCATTTTTGCGACACGTTCCGCGACTAATCGCACAAGACACGCCGCAAGCGCACCTCCCGCGCTATCCCCTCCGACAGCCATACGGTCAACGTCTATATTCAGTCTGTCCGACTCCCGCAGCGCCCATTCATATGCCGCAAAGCAATCCTCGAGGGGTGTCGGATATTTATATTTCGGTGCGCGTCGATAGTCGACGAATATCACCCTTGCAGGTATATCGCGCGCATAGCGCATGGCGTTGCGATAGTGCGACGGCGAACCCGAGTAAGAGAACGCGCCACCGTGACAATAGATAAGACAAGGCAGCATCTCGCCGCATCCGCGCGGCTCCATAACGTAAACGTTAAAATTTCCGCCATCCCGTCCGCACAGCCTCTCGCGGCGCACCGAGACGGTGCCGTCGGACCACATATCACGCGGTGGGTGCATCAGATCGCCGCAAAGCTTCGCAAACGACGGACAGATATAGGGAGGTGTCAGAAGGGTGTACGGAAAATATTCTTTGCTTATCTGATATTTCATCGACATTCTCCTTTCATTATTATTGTAACAATTATTATTGTAACACACGCGCTCGGAATTAGCAATAGTATTTTTCGCTCGCGCCTTTACTTGTATACACCTTGACAAAGCGCATCCGATGTGTTAATATACTCTTGAAGATTATTTCAAAATAAGGAGTCATACAATGATAACAAGAATAAAGAGCTCTAGGATCATTCTCGAGGATTCGCTTCTTGGCGGCTACGTATATTTTGACGGTGAGAGTATCACCGCCGTAACCGCCGACGAGCTCGCCTTTGACAAAGAATACGACTTTGGCGACAGATACGTTTCTCCCGGCTTCATCGACATACATACCCACGGCGCAGGCGGCAACGACTTCATCGACGGCAACGCCGATACCGTAATACGCGGAGCGGAATACCACCTCGCACACGGCACCACCTCTATACTTCCCACGCTCTCTGCGGCACCCATCGCTCAGATGGAAGAGGCGGTAAAGGCTATAAAGGAAGCAAAGGATAGCGGCAGATGCCATGCTAACATTCTGGGCGCGCATCTCGAGGGGCCGTACTTTTCGCCCGAGCAGTGCGGTGCGCAGTGTACCGATTATATGACAGATCCGATCCCTGCCGACTACACTCACCTCATCGAGACCTACGGCGACGCTATCGCCCGTTGGAGCTACGCGCCCGAGCGCGATGCCGACGGCAGCTTTGCGGCATATCTCACCTCACACGGCATTCTCGCCGCGGCGGGTCACACAAATGCGATCTACGACGATATGCTCCGCGCCGAAGAGAATGGCTGCAGCCTCGTCACACATCTCTACTCCGCCACCTCTACCATCACGCGTAAGGGCGGCTTCCGTCGTCTAGGCGTAATAGAGTCCGCACTTCTCTCCGACGGTATGTACGTTGAGATCATCGCAGACGGCAGACATCTCCCGCCCGAGCTCATACGCCTCATCCTTAAGGTAAAGGGTACCGACAAGGTCGCGCTCATCACCGACAGCCTCTCTATCGCAGGTACAGACGTAAAGCACGGATTCATGCTCAAGACCGAGTATATAATCGAGGACGGCGTATGCAAGCTTGTAGACAGAAGCGCTTTCGCGGGTAGCATCGCAACCGCGGATATGCTGATCAGGGTAGTCTCCGGCGAAGCAGGCGTGCCGCTCGTCGACACCGTAAAGATGATGACAAAGGTACCCGCAGAGATACTGGGCGTTAACAAGGGACTCCTTGCCGCAGGTCGCGATGCCGATATCGTAGTGTTTGACGATGATATTAACGTGAGCGACATCTTCGTTATGGGTAAAAAAGTTAAATAAACTGCGTTTTTGTAAACTATAATTGTCAAAATAAAAGAAAATCAACCCGAGATACACGTTCCTGCTTAATAAACAGCGTGCAATTTCAGGTTGATTTTTTTGTTTTGATCAAGCACGTTTTACTTAAATTTTCTACCGTCGGAAAAGGCACGTCCAACCTTCTCACCGAGCACGTAGTAGCCGTGTCCTGCCGGATCGTATGTGATGGGACGAAGCTTCATAGGATCGATCTTACCGTCGGTCAGCACCATCTCATCAGCAGATACGTTGACGATCTCACCGACGAGACGGCAGGAGTCGGGGTCGTAGCTTTTCAGTCTGCATTCGAGTGCCATCGGCAGCTCAACTATCAGAGGAGCATCAACAAGCTCACTCATCTCGGTATGCAGACCGCAAACCTTGAGCTTTTCCGGAGTATCGTTGCCCGATACTATGCCGACGTAATCGCACTCTGCCACGTAATCGGCGGTAGCGGGAGAGACCGTAAACGCGCCTCTCGCTTCAATATTTTTTGTAGTTTTATGATCTGCACTGATACAAATAGTGATCTCCGCCTCCTCTGTAATACCGCCCCATGCGGCGTTCATAGCGTCGGGCGTACCGTCCTCACCGTAGGTAGCGATAATATAGACCGGCATAGGGTATACCATAGGCTTCGCGCCGAAATTCTTTCTCATTGCATTTTCTCCAATCATTTATTCCACCGCGCCGTGTATACGTCGGTGATTTTGTCGGATTTTCTCCGCTATTTATTGATTTTTTCTTTGATTTATTACATTTTTTGCATATTGTATAGATATTCAAGCAACGCCTCACAGCCGCGGCGGATATCCTCGTATGCAGCTGTGAAATCACCCGTATACCACGGATCGGAAACGTCACCGCCACGATCGGTGAGATCAAGCAAGCGCATAACCTTGCCGTCGGGGTCACCGCCGAATATCATATTGATATTGCGTATATTTTTGCCGTCCATACAAAGAAACAGATCGTATTCGCCGTAATCCGATCGCTTCAGCTGAACGGCGCGTCTAGCCTCTGTCGGTACACCGTGTCTCGCAAGCTCACGGAGCGCAGGCGGATATATCCCCTCTCCGAGCGCCTCTGTGCTCGTAGCGGACGATCTGACCGTGAAATCGGCAGACAGACCTCTGTCGGCGAGCATTTTTTTGAATATCATCTCCGCCATCGGCGAGCGGCATATATTGCCGTGGCATATAAAAAGAATCTTTTTAGTCATAATGGGGTGTTTGGTTCTTGTTTTTGAGTTTGTTGGTTACTCTCACCGCGTTGGCGATAACCAGTAGGATGGCGATGATATCATCTATCCAGCCAATTAAGGGCATGGTGTCGGGCAGTAAGTCTGTAGGCACGATGAGGTATAGGATACCCACCGCAATAGTTATGCCCAATTTGAGTTTTTGTTTAGTCATTGGTTGCATAGTGATGTTTATATTGTTGCTTTGTGTTGGCTAATTAAAAGTATATATACTTTAGTATATATAGTATAAAGCGTAAAAATGCACTTTTTGAGGTGTTATCTTATGGTTATCCTATGGGTATGTTATGGTTATCCTATGGTAAGGACTGCTATTGAGTTGTTATGTGGAATTAGTAACCACCAATTTTCGAAAGAGAGTGCAAAATTACGGAAAATAAATGGAAAAAGCAAGAATGTTGCACTTTTTTGTCCAAATATTTGCATATTTGATTTTTTTGCAGTACCTTTGCACGCTTTTTCGTGTAAAAAGCAGGTCATTCATTATTAACCCGGGCATGGATTCGCGTAATCCGACGCCCATAAAACAACACAAACAAATGGCAACAAAAATTCGTTTGGCTCGTTATGGTCACAAAGACTATGCTTTCTACCACATTGTAGTAGCAAACAGCCGTGCGCCACGCGATGGCAAGTTTATTGAGCGTATCGGTTCTTACAATCCAAACACCAACCCTGGTACTGTAATTCTCAATTTTGAGCGTGCATTGTACTGGATTGGCGTAGGTGCAGAACCAACAGACACCGTGCGTACTATCCTTTCTAACGAAGGTGTACTTCTTATGAAGCACTTGAATGGTGGTGTAGCAAAGGGTGCGTTCAGTCAAGAAGAGGCTCAAAAGCGTTTTGACGCTTGGAAGGCTCAAAAGGATGCTAAGAATGGCAAGATCAGCCAAGCTGAGGCAGACAAGAAAGCTGCTGCTGCAAAGGCTCTCCTCGCACAAGAGGTAGAGACCAATAAGGCAAAAGCTGCTGCATTAGCAGAGAAGCGTGCTGCTGCCGCTGCTGAGTTGGCTGCTGCTGCACAAGAGGCTGCACAAGAAGCTGCTGCTGCAGAGGCAGAGGCTAATGGTGAGGCTCCAGCAGAGGCTGAGGCTTAAGAAAACGGAGCTCGGTGCAACGCATCGAAATACCGAAAAAGAAAAGTCCGGAACGCAAGTTTCGGGCTTTTTTATTCATAGAAATCAATGTAAACGAATCGGATACGCGGGTCGGTGGAGAAGAGACTGTCTGCTTTCCTGCGGCTGATCTCGCCACCGAAAAGCGCAAAGCAGTCTCCGTCGCATTGCGAGAGGTCTGCACAATGGCGGTAGTTGAAGGCATAACTGCGGATGACAGCAGGCGTATCGGTCTTCAAAGGCGGCACACAGCTTGCCAGTACATGATAGCCCTTCTCCTGAAGTGCGAAATAATCCTCGTCGGAGAAACACTCTACCCACATCCGATCCTTGTATTTGCCGAGCCACCGGTCTATGACCGCCGGATCGGAGATCTTGTCGGTTACTAATGTTAGCTGCGGGTTAGCCGTCAAGATCGAGTCCATCCGTGGAAAATCAATTGGCGTGAACAGTCCGTAAATCTTTCTTGCCATAAACTCGTCATGAGTAGGCGCTTCGGTCCATTCGAACTGCCAGTCGTGCCAAGCCACCAACTCACCGTCCGATGTGACAGACAGATCCAACTCCATGAAATCGATCCCATGCGCCAGCGTGTTGCGGACGGCTTCGAGGCTGTTGGAATACATATACCGATAGACGCTCCCGCCGGCATGCGCGATATAATGCGGCAGATCGGGGGATTCAAACCAATTCGTCCGAATCAGCTTGTCGGCGAGTGAACGCCGGAGCGCATAGTTATCGTCCGCGTAATAAGGTTCGTCTATCAAGTCATGCCCCATGCCCTTCCAGAAATAATGTTGCTGACCGACGGCATGCAGGATAGTAGGAAAGATGTCTCCCTGTTTGGCTTGTGGGATATAGATTGTGCTGTCTATACACGGAGCGGTCATTATAAATGGACATCCGGCGTCCCCAGTGCCGAAAGGCAGGTTCGCGCGCAAACCGTAGTCCCGCACTTCTTCGCTCATATCATATGTAAAGATACGGTGGTCGCCGGTGATGGCGATTGTGCTGTTTTGCATAACTTCCGCCGTGTCTGCCCAAGCCAAGAAACGCCCAACCTGACGGTCGGTATAATGCGCTGTGCGAAGGTAATTCTGAATAATAGAAGGTATTGTATCCGGCAGTTCTATCGCGTCCGGAGAACTGTCGAAAGGCAGGTGCCCGTTGATAGTGATTCCCATTGCGCAACAGGGCGCGGAGACAGTGTCGAGGGTCTGTATCAGTTTGTCTATCACGATACTGTCGTTCCATGCAAACCGGTAGTCCGTGTCGGGTTCGATGAGTTCCTGATAACCATAGGCAGGGGTCATCCGCCGTTGGTTCCATGTATTGCGGCAGGGGTTGATGATTGCGCTGCGGGGATAGAAATGCGCAATGTTGGGGTAGGTGCAGTAGTCATAGTCAATACAGGCAATCCCTTCCTGAGTGGGGTAAAGACCGGTATTGATAATCATTTGCCCGTCACCCGACATGCCGTATCCGATCTGTGTAGTGGCATCGCGGGCGTAAAGGACAGGTTGGGAGCCTATATATGCCTTCATAGCGGGACATACCGGATTGCCGGAAACATCCTCCGCATCCAACACCCACGACTCAAAACTCTCCAACAGCAGAATAACAAGGTGCCCTTGCGGCTCTGCCGGAGACAAGGGCGGAGAGACGAGTTTGGTAAGTTCGGCTTGTTCATCGGCTGTCAACTCTACCGGAGTGGTTCTATCCGCATAATACTGAATACAATCCGCCACCATATAGAGAGGATAAGCGAGAACCGAACGATGGTGGATATAATGCGTCGCTTTGCGCTCGTTCTCACTCACATCCACGAAGAATGCCTGCGGCACACTGCACGGGTTGACCCACTCCCATGTGAAAGGAGCGCCGTTGATATAGGGCTTGTGATAGTGCCACCGGAGGACCGAGCCTGTGAAGCTTAACATAACGCCGGCAATGAGGGCAATGAGCGTTTCCCGCCACCGGAAAGGAGCGGCTTCCCAGAGGAAACAGAGAGCTGCGGCGCAAGTAAGGAGCGGAAACAAAAGCAATGAAGCGTCGCAATAAGGGATGATGCTGGACCAGAACCCCTCCATGTTGCCTGTGAGGGAGAGGAGGTGCCAGGTGATGAAGAGATGGTTGACGCGGTAGTAGATGATTTGGGCTATGATCCAGAGGTCGGTAATTCCCAGAAGAGTGAACACCGGCCATCGTTTGGGAGTCCACATCACCGTAATCGCAAGAATGACAGCCGCCGCCCATTTGAAATAAGTATGGGCAGGAGAGACATACAAGCCGGTATCCACTATTGCGTCAAACAGAAAACATTTGGCACCAAGCAGACCGACCACCAGCAGAAAACGGGACCATGCTCCTATATGTTGGCGACTAAAATTCATTGTTTACTCTTTTTCGCTGCAAAATTACACAAAATAATTGAATTACAAAAAAAAAATTGCTTATATGCAAAAAAAGTAGTATCTTTGTGCGCTTTTTATGTGAAAAAGAGTTCTATTTACTATGAAAAAAGTAAGCATCATCATGCCCAATTATAATCACGCTCCGTTCTTACGCGAGCGTTTGGATAGTATATTTGCGCAGGATTATGCGAATAAAGAAGTTATTCTATTGGATGATGCTTCTACGGATGAGAGCAGAACGATACTTAATGAATATGCCGTTCGTCCTGAGGTAAAGCATGTTATTCTTAATGATGCCAATTCTGGCAATACATTTATACAATGGGAAAAGGGTTTGTCTCTTGCGACAGGTGATTATATTTGGATAGCAGAGAGTGACGATGTGGCGGATAGTAGGTTGGTGTCTCGATTAGTGGGTGTGTTGGAGCAGTCTGATGCGATGATTGCATTTGCTCATAGTGAGTGGATAGATGAAGTGGGAACGATAATTCCGCGTAACCGTGATAAGCAATGGAGTGTGGATTTTGTGATGGATGGAGTGTCGTTTATCAAGAAATACTTGTTGGGTTATAGTCATATCTGTAATGCGAGTGCTGTGCTTTTTCGCCGTTCGGCATTGAGTGGAGTGGATATGAAGAGTGTGCAGCAGTTTACGGCGAGTGGTGATCGTTTGTTCTGGATTAGTTTGGCATTACAAGGTCAAGTGGCATATGTGTCAGACGCGTTAAGTCGTTTTCGTCAGCATACCCATAAGGTTTCGGGCGGTGCGGAGTATGAAGGGCGTAATATAATACAAGATTATGCTATTTACACACATGTTGCTCCGCGCTTAAGTATGTCGCGCTGTGAGCAACGAATGGTGTGTGGCTATCATTGGCATGCTATTCATCGCCCTTCTGTATCTATTAATGGGCGTGAGAAAGCAATGAGCGTGTGGAGCGCAGAACCATTCTTTGGACGATTCTCGTGGTGGATGTATATGTTATGTCGATTAAAGAGTAAGATGAGATTTTAAAATTCATGTTAACCTATCTATTTAATATTGCTTTTGCTATTTTGGCTACGGTGCTGTATATCCAAGCGCCGTGGACATATAGTTATGATTATAGCGTATTGCTGATGGGTTGTTTTATTGCGCAGAATGTACTTTATTTTGCCACGAATAAGCGTAAGCATTGGTTGGGTTTTGAGTTCTTCTTCATGCTCTCTTTCTTCCTTGTAAACTTTGTTTACCCTGTATTCTATGCTCCTACAGAACGCATCTATTGGTCGTTTTTCTCGTTTGCTTTTAATGATAATTTTGTGACGCGTGCCACGGCCCTTGCTTATTTTGGTTATGCATGGTATATGTTGGGTGCGACGCGCATATTGCAGTTACAGCGTGAGGAGCCGACGGCACCTACTTTCACGATCACGATGCGGCAGTATATATGGTTCTTTGGTATTACTATAGTGAGTTGGGTGCTCTTTGTGATGACGGGTGGTCTAGCTGCGTTGCAGAGTGTGTATGCAGAGGGCAGTAACTTGCGCGATGTGGGGATATATAGTTATTTCAATAATATTTTCACTATTGGATGTTACTTGATGGCTATTTTTGTATTCCGATTGCCTAAGCAACAATGGTGGTTTTATTTGCTTGTGATAGCAGCGTTCATGCTTATCTTGCTTTCTACGGGTAGTAGGCAGTTGGCTGTGGGTTTGGCGTTGGTGCTCATAGTGGGATTTAGTATGTATGTTTGGCATCTTAAGTGGTGGTTGGTAGCCTTGATGGTGATAGGAGGTAGTATAGCACTCTTCTTGGTTATGAAATTACGAACAGAGGGATTGGATGTGGGAGCATGGCAAGAGAAATTAGCGCAACTGAGATTAGAGGAATTCTGGGATATATACGAGGATTTGATAGTGAATGATCTCAATCTCTTCCGTCTTTTTGGTTGGGCGCAGGAGAATGAGTTAACTTGGTTCCAAGGAATGCTTTTAGATATCAGTTCGCCTATTCCTGGTTTGGCAGGGCATATCATTGCTACTTCAGATGTACCTCCACAGATGTTACACGGAGGTGATTTGCCATCTTATTTGATATTAGGTCCAGATGCCACATGGGGTACAGGTACGAATATGATAGGTGAGGCGTTCCGTTCGTTTGGTGCGGTGGGCACAGCTATAGCGATGTTCCTGATTGGCGTATGGGTGAAAGAGTCGTACTATAGAGCACATAAGAGTGTATATTGGTATCTGATGTATTTCTTATTGGTAAGTCACGCGCTTATCTATCCGCGTGCCCCGCTTTTGTTTGATCCTCGATTGGTAACTTGGAGTCTGCTGCTCTTGGCGATAGTGATGACGATTTCTACAAATCAAACGCGTATCGGTAATTGGTTGCGCCGTATAGGGCAAAGAAAGGAGGAACAATTATGCGAATAGTGTATTGTATTCCTCATCTCTATAATAGTGGTGGCATGGAGCGAGTGCTGACGCAGAAAGTGAATTGGTTGGCCGCGCATACGGATTATGAGATTACTATTATTACTACTGAACTAACGCCAGTAGGGCAGTCCGATGTATATTTTGAATTGGATGAGCGTGTACGGGTAGAGGCATTAGGAATTGATTTTAATGCGGATTATCATAAACCTCTCCTTTCTAAATATATAGGTCACGCGCGCCGCATGCGTGCATATAAGCGCGCGTTGGTCAATTATATTCGTGCAAATGCAATAGACTTGTGTATCTCTTTGGGCGGGAAAGAAGTTGCATTTATTTCCACTCTTCCTTGCCGCACGATAGTGGAGTTTCATTTCGCGAAAGATCATCGTCAGCAGTTATTGGATGCTAATCATACAGGGTGGTTTTGGTATGTATTGGGGCGTATTCGCACTTGGCAGTTAGTGCGTGATGTGCGTTCTGCTGATCAGATAGTTGTGCTGACGGAGAAAGATAGACAGGATTGGCAACAAGCGGGTTGTGCGAATGTGAAGTGTATTCCTAATCCATGTGCGATAAAGTACAGAGAACAGAGTAGTGAGTATAGAGTAGTGAGTAGTGAGTACAGAGTACAGAGTATAAAGACGCTGTTGGGTGTTGGGCGATTGCATGAGCAGAAAGGTTTTGATATGTTGTTAGAGGCATGGAATAATGTACAAAGGGACAATGTACAATGTACAAAGGATTGGACTTTGCGGATTGTGGGTGAAGGAGAACAAAGGAAGAAGTTGGAAGAACAAATAAGGGATTTGCATTTGACTAATGTGGTGTTAGCAGGTAGGGTGGAAAATATGGTGGAGGAATATGCTGCGGCTTCGTTGTTTGTTCTCTCTTCCAGATACGAGGGGTTGCCCTTAGCGCTCATAGAGGCAATGTGGTGTGGTGTGCCTTGCGTGTCTTTTGATTGTCCACATGGGCCTGCCGAACTCTTGGAAGATAACCGAGGATGGTTGGTGCCAGCTATGGATGTGGCGGTTTTGGCCAAGCAAATAGCATATGCGATGAGCCATTCGGAAGAGGCTTTGGAACGCGCGCAGCGCGCACAAGGGTACGCATACGAGAAATATAGTGAGGCGAGTATCATGCCCCAGTGGGTTCAATTGATAGAAAATACATCTACCATATAACATACAACATATAATATATCACATGACTCCTGTCGTATTAGATAATATTGTTTTTGCCATTCAGCGCTTTGGAGGTATCTCTACCGTGTGGGGAGAGTTGTTGCGCCGTGCGTGTGCTGATAAAGAGTTGGCTTTGCAGATCCTTGATTATCCTAACGATAATATGGTGCGTAAGGAGTTGCTTGTGCCGTCGGAACAGATTATT
>JAZRBV010000018.1:0-34487 GCA_045635225.1 Eubacteriales bacterium | reverse complement strand
CCGCTTGGCCTCCGACTTGTACCCCCCACCATTTTAATTTTAGAGTGATGGGCGGGTGTATTGCTCGAACCATTCGTCGATAAAGGTTTCAAGAACGTTTTCATTCTGTAATTTCAGCGAATGAAGTCGCTCTTTGCACTCCGTCGGAGTTGATTCGATAAAGATCTCTTCAGCTCCTAGCTCTTTTGATAGTCGTTCTCGTTCTGCTCCGTTGACATATGTTCCGATAACGTAAGCGTTGCGCCATTTACCAACGCGATACTTTACAGATTCGAGAAGAGAATCCCGGACTTTGAAAACGACAGCTTTTAAACGATTCGGTTTTATATGACGCTCGCATCCTGAAATACATTCCCAGATTGAATCAATGTCAACTATGAGATCTCCGTCCTCTTTGTTATCTTGAACAAACTTTTTCTTTCCGGCGAATGGTGCGCCATAAACTAAATATATTTTTCTATAAGAACTATTTAATTTGTTATGTATGAAGTTATGGCATCTATGATGCACGAATGAAATGTTATCCGGATTCAAGCTGACGTCATAATCGAGAACGTTTTCTTCTGTGAGTTCTGTCTTGTGATGCCCGATGATGTCATAAGCTTTAACGATCGGTTTCCCGCAATATTCACAAATGATTTGACCGTCTTCGTTCATTCGTTCATGCTTCAGAACTTGAAGGAGTTTATTCCATTCGGTCGAACGATAGAATTCAAATGTATTTCTAAACATAAATTATTTGTCCCGCGTAAATCATGTTAACGTCGTAAATATTATTGTATGATGCTATTTCTTCAACAGTTGTATTAAACCTCTGAGCTATCTCCGAAAGCGTGTCACCATATTGCACGACATATAATTCTTTCATGTCCAGATTGCCGGAATTAGATCCCGGTCGATTAATTATGAGTTTTTGCCCGGAATAGATCAGATCAACGTTTTTTATATTGTTATCCGCTGCAATCTTTGCAACGGTTGTATTAAACTTCTGAGCTATCTCTGAAAGTGTGTCGCCACTCTGCACAATGTAAGTTGTTGAGCCTGTCGGTTCGTCTTCTTTCTGAAGTTCTTCCGGTTCGTCCGGTAGATCTGGGACAAGCTGCAGCAATTCGTTGACGTCCACATTTCCCGGAACTCCTTCAACGTGTCCACAACTTGTATATTGCCAAATGAAACAATCAAATTCTTCAAGATTTAAGTTATACCACGCGAACCACTTACGGAACTTTGAAAGCTTAGAGCAATCAATATTATTTGTTTTATAATCCCAGTTGAGATAATATCCGGCTTCATATCCGAATTTCTCCATCTCTTCGCAAAAGATCAGGTTCATTTCTGTTATTAAATACTTTGTCGGATAGACTCCGAACTTCTTCGCATAGTCCATCGAGTCATATTCCCAGTCGAAGAAGACTCCAAGATTTAACCACTCTTTATATTTTTCGATTCGTTCGTTACAATAAATCGCCTCTCGTGTTGCCATGTCTTCAGTATAGGCATACGAAAACCAATATACGCCGATGTATTCAATGCCGGCGCCGATTGCTCCGAGAATATTATCTTCGAATCTCTCATCGTCTCCGCTTCGTCCATAACCGGCGCGAATGATTGCGCCATTTATCCCGGAAGCTTTGACTTCGTTCCAAGCAATAAAGCCGTTATGTTGTGAAACGTCAATTACTTTCATGTGATCCCATCCTTTCGCCTAAATCACATAAATTCTTTTAAATCGAGTTGTTTCTTGTGAAGTTCCAGTTCTTCACGTTTAAGACTGAGAGCTTGCGGATCATTCGCCCAGTTGTCACGATCATAATTTTTCAGAAGAAGATTGATCGCTGCGACGTCTGGAAGTGCTGTCTTTTCATAAATTTCTTTTTTTGTTATGACTCCGCCTTCGACAATCGTCTTTGTTTCCTCATAGTGGAACCCCTTCGCCTTTTCGATTAGAGTTGACTTTAATTGAGCAACAAGTTGTTCTCTGCCTCTTTTAACAGCCTCTTTTAATTCCGGGTATTTGTTTTTATATTCGCACCATGTTGAAACAGAAATTTTTAAAGTTTTAGCGATCTGTTGGTCTTCCATAGTGAGCGCCCAAACCTCAATTTCATTCAAATGCGGTTTGACGTATGTCTCATATTTACTCGGTCTTGCCATTCAATCAACCCCTTTAATTTCTAACCGCTCGAAGAACTTCCGTCTCTCCTTCCAGATCGTCAATACGATGATTTGTGTTTTTAATCTGTTCTTCAGCTATTGATTGACGTTCTTCAAGTCGATAAGTTCTTTCGATCAAGTTATTATGTTTTTCAACTTTCTTTTCAAGCTGTTCAATTCGATATGTAATGAGTCTTATTCCGGTAAACGATCCGAGAGCTGTTCCCGCGAATGATATCAAAGAGACGATTATTACATCACTCATTTTTGTTCCTCGCTTTCGTCCGCTGTTTCGCCTGAGTTGCTAGAATCTGCGAGTCCTTCGCCGATCACATAACCAATGATTGAAGCACCCGCCATTATAAGAGCCGCAACTTTGGATGCCTGACTTTCTGTTTCGCCGAAATAAATTAAAAGCATCGAGACAAAAGACGCGATACTTGTCCAGAACTTGCGAGAACTGAGTTTTCTTTTCCAGTCGATTTTCATTCGGTTGCACCTCCTATACTTACTCGCCGAGAGTATACTAAATTTTAGGAGTTTATACAATGGCGCATATATGCACCATGTTTTAATCAAATAAAAAAAGAACCGGAATGATCCGGCTCTCTTCGTCCTATTAGAAAGTAACTGTATCGTAATTATCAAGCGCCCCGTCTTCTCTAGGCGTCCCGATTCTGATCTCAACGCTTCCATCTCCAATTATTTTATCAAGATTATATTTCGCCTCTTTTATTGCTTTTAAATAACTGTCTGTTTCATACATGAGCCATTCTTCGTGTTTTGCTATAACATAAACATAAAATATTGCTTTCCCGTTCATTATGTCAGAATATACAGCCCTTCCGAGAAGATCCATCACATAATCCGGAGCTTCACGTTCTCCGGAAGCCCACGCTTCGAGCGTTCTAACCGGAATATTATATTTTCTTGAAAACGCCGCGCGAGTCAGTCTCGCGTCCTCTCTCATAAGTTCATTTAATGCCTTCATAAAATCCCGCTCCTTTCATATTTTTTGGTTTTTATATGATGTTAATTCCCAACCCTTGCATTTACTGAATTCTTTTAATTGTCCTGTTATTTCGTCAACAAATCTGCAATAATCCGCAGCTTCGTTTTGATAAAATTCATAAGTGACAAATTTTTGCTTTTCGTTTTTAATTGTAACGAGTATTTTTTCTTTTACGTCGTACTCGTTGAGAAGGATCGTTTTCCATTCCTTAGTAGTTTTATCAAACCTTGTGTTATATCTTCGTCTAGGATCATACATATTTTCACTCTCCTATTCTTCTTCGAACTTTTCTTCAAGTGCTTCAAGTCTTTCTTCATTTGTCTTCTTCATTTGGTTAAGAAGTCCGTTGATAGCTTTTACAAAAGCGTCGCCCTTTTCTGTTCCTTCTTTAGCGTAAGCATAACCGCCGCGATTTACTGAGAAGATAGTCTCGCCTATTTTGCAGAATTCGCCGAACTTTCCTTCGCTTGTTCCGATCGTCCAGTATTTGCCGCCGTCTGTAGCTATTGAGTAAAATCCGTTTTCGTTTGCTTCAAGTGCTGCTTCGATGTAATTCTGAGCTTTCTTCCCGAATCTGTAGAATTCGTTTGTTCCGGCGTTTATATATCTTGAATCTTTATACATATCTTTGTCCTCCTTGTTTTTTATTTCCTTTTCTGATTATAATATACCACACATTGTGCGCATTGTCAATAAAAAAGTAACACTTTGTGTGGTTTTTTTTAAGTTTTTTTATATTCATTTGTGGCTTTAATACTTCTTGATTTTTAACAAATTTCGTTTTATAATATTTTTCGCATAACGTTTTTACGTTATGCCCATTATGAAAAGAAGCCGCCTCAACCCCATCGAGACGGCTTCAAACTTTTATATGATATCGTTATATATTGCTATACTTAGTCGCTTTTTATTCCGGATAACTGTCGAAGTGTCAACTTTCAGAATATCGGCGATCTGTTCAATCGTTTTCCCTTGCTCAAAATAAAGCGTTATGATTCGAAAGTATTGATCGAATCTCTGATTCTGAATCGCGTATGTTATTTGCGTGTCATTTTTGCCGTTCTTATAATATGTCCTGAGAAGAGAACTCGCGTCTTGATATGCTGCGACTTCTTCCTTCAGAAGTCCGCTCCTTCTGAGTTCCTTTAAAGTCTCCTTAACTGCAAGGTTTACAATGTTTTTAATATCTTCTTCTGTCATCCTGTCCCCCTTTCAATCTGTCCCGCTCCCGGTCGAAAGCTCTTCAGGCGGAAGTTGTTCCGCTGCGTTTATCCATCCCACAAGATCACATCCTAATAACTTCGACGATTGTTCTCTCTGTTTTAATCCTTCCTTCGCCGTCTTGATCTTCGAATGTTTTAAATAATCCTTTCTTGATTATCTCCTCGCCGATCTGTCGGGCAAGTCTTGCCTTTATCACTCCCGGCGGTCTTTGATAGCCTATGACTCTTTCGTCATTCAGGTTAATAATTTCGATTCTTTCGACTTCTCTCGAATAATAATAGTTTTCGGCTGCATTATAGCCTTTGTTATAAGCGAGAGCACAATCAAGAGCATGATCTATTTTTGAATCGTCAACTGTAATCATTTTGTCGTCCCGGTGAACTCTTCCTTCAAGCGTTGTTTGCCCAATTCTTACATGAAAAATCCCGGTTTCTTCAAATGGACTTATATCGGTTGAGTAATTCTTTGGTTCGGGTTGTTTAAATCCGCATCCGTCAATTTTAAGCCACTTTGAACCCGGTTTTCTTTCTTCTCTGAGTTTTGCGACTTCTTTCTTTAACTTCTTCGCTTTCTGTCTTGCGTTCAATCTTTCACCTCTTCCCATCCAAGAACGTCTTTTATAAATTCCATTGTCATATAATTAAAATATACGATCTCTGTCGAATTATCCAAAAATCCCGTCATGATTTCGCCTTGCTGAGTCCGAAATCTTATTCCTTTTATTCGCTGCGGAGATTCCAATTCAATATTTTTTTCAAGTGCTCGAATCGCTTTATTGAGAGCCTCAATTATATTGATCGCCCTCGGCTCTTTTGTTTGATGTATCCTGATATGTTCTTTAATTCTGTTTATCGCCTCTCTATCCGTCATCCTTTAACCTCCGCCAAGAATAAAATAAAACTATATAAACTCGCAACGGTTAAAATTACAACGTTGAGAGCTATCCAAAAAGGGATAAGATCATGTTCTCGAAAGATTGCTTCGACCACTTCGCAAAAAATATCCCCTATTATGATTTTTGTCCGGTACAATTTGCGGCTGCATATTGCTTCTTTTGTCTCTTTGACGATGACGTAAATCGTATAAACCCATGCAGCGATAAACATCGGAACAAGAATGAAAATCCATAAATACTTAAACATTTTTAATCCCTTCTCATTTTCTCGATTTCGTCTCTTCGTTTCATGTCGACTATTATTCGAATCGACTCGCTCCTTCTTTGTTTTCTTTTTCTTCTTCCAGTCTGTCGACTAATATCGCTAAATTTTCCGCAATTCCTGTTAACATTCCGAAAATCGTCGAAAACATAGCTCTTTTTCTTTCTTCTTCGTCAAGTTCTTTTGAAGCGCGAAGCAATTCGAGCGCTTCGTTAAATTCATCGTAAAATTTTAAAAGTCTGTTCATTCTGTCCCGCTCCTTTCATTTCATCGAATCCCGAAGAATTTCGATGCACTCGTCCGCATATTCTGCGAAGCTGTTCCCGTTTTTTCCGAGTTCTTCCATCTTTGAACTGAGTTCTTGCATCTTTGAAATGACTTCGTTCAGTTTTCTTTTTGATACAAATTCCGCTCTTTCGCCTGTTTCTTTGTTCACATATCCGATTTGATCCGCCGTGAAAACGGAAATTTCTCCGCATATCTTTTTTAGTTTTTCCATTGACTCCGGAGAAACGTCAAAAGTCGCTGAAAAGCCTTCGTTTGTGTTCAGTTTTGAAAATGGCGGAACGTTTGGTTGTTCCGGGATTCTTTCTCTCATCCGTCCACCTCTTTTTTCTTCCAATGCTTCGATTGTCATTCCTTGCCCTCACTTTCCGCCTTTTGCTAACCGTTGACCATCAGCTAATCCACACTTATAAGCATATGTTCTACCATTTAACCGATTACCCGTTAAAATCCGTGCCTTTTCAAAATCATTAACTATCTCTAATGCTTTGTTACCCATATCAAGCGCTTCTATCAATTCAGAACTCAAATAAATATTATTTGCTTTGCAATCTTTGATAAAATCTTTTATTATTTCCTTCGCTTCTTCATTCGTCATTTCTTGCCCTCACTTTCTGCCTTAAACATCACCCCTTTATTATCAGTTTTTGTAGATAATTCATTCCACAATGATTCTGCTCTGATTCCTGTAAAGACATTTATAATCTCGTAACCTTCTCCACTAAGTGCAAACCACGATTTACGCATAACTGTTAAACAAGGTATGCCCTCATTTGATTTATCAAAACTTACAACATAACTATTCAATCTTCCGCCTCCGCTTCTTTCATGAGTTCGATTGCTGCGTCGAGTGCTTCAACTTCTCCGCCGTATCCTTTTTCTTCACATCTGAATTTTATTTGTTCTAAAGTCTCCACATAGTAGCATCTTTCTTCGTTTGTCATTTTCTCACCTCATAATTTGTTTAAAGGACAATTATTGCACGTTTCCGAATCCCAAAGATCTTCTATCTCTTCCGGAGTCTTATCGCATGAATAACGGCAATAATCGTCACAAATCTGTTGTTTTACTTCGTCAAATGTTCTTGAAATTATAGTTTCTAACGGCTCCCGCTCTTTTTTGGGAAACTTAACTTCTTTCAACGTCGGGAAAGGTCGCATATTTATTGATTCGCTCATTCTTCGACCTCAACTTTCTTGTAACTGCTCCAAGTATTGCCGTTCTTTTCATGACATATTGACGAATAAACGGTATTTTTTGAAGTTCCGACCATATCCGCGAGTTCTCTCGCCGTATCTGCAACAGCGATCGGAAGCTCGAATTTGTCCTGAGTAACTTTGAGATATAAAGTCATCGCTTCAGCTCCTTTCGAATATTTGTCGCGCTCATATCAACAATATTCTTCCAGTTCTGAAAGTCGATCGGAACGTCCGCGAATTCCTCGCCGTCTCTTCCGCAAACGATAATCGTTCCGACGAGTAGCGTTTTGCTGAGATAAAGATTCGGTTCAAGTCGTCGATGGTTGCCGTCTTCGTTGCAGATTATTAATAAATTCTTATAACGAATAACTTCGATATATCCTCCGACGACTCTTTGAAGCACTGAAAGCTCGTTTTCGATCTCAGTCAAATGTCCGTATGCTTCGCGCGGATTTTTAACGATTGCCCGGAACTTCATTTGTTTGCCCTCCTTTTTCTCTTCGGGACATCTCCCGGAGTTTCGAAAAAATTATCTTTCTCCGGAAATTCAAATTCGGATTCTTCCAAGATGTACGCGCTTGAATCGTCAAAGTCGAGCTTTACGCCATAACGGACGTTGCCGTTCTCGTTTATAGAAATAGATCTGATCGTTCCGGAAACTTTTACTCTGTCCCCAAGATTGCCTTTTATATTCATTTTTCGCCCCTCTGTTTTTTCTTAACGTTTTTTTCCCATTGATTCGCCTTCTTCTCGCGAACGTAAACGTCATAATTGTTAATAATTGCGAGTTGAAGATTAAACTCTAATTTTGCCTTTTTATATTTCTGATAGATCTCGCATTTGTCATGGCATCCGGGAAAACGAGTCGGCGGCTCGCATCCCTTGCAAGGTGGTTGCGGTTTCCCCATATGTTCGCCCCCTTTTATTTTTTTTGTTAAATAACCCACAAGAAAAAGATCAATCGGCTTTTAATATTATTTATTTGTTTTTTCGCCTTGATAATACGCCCATCTTTCGCCCTCCTTAATGTTTCTTTTCAAATAATCATCATTTACCATAAATGCGGTATCTTCCGGACATTCTTCAGAGAATAAAACGTCTATGTTTAATTCGCTTTCAGCGATCAATCGTTTATACTTCGGATGTATAATCAAAACCGCCGTTTCGATCTGTCCAGTTTGAATTAATCCTTCGAAGATTTCTTTTTCTCTTTGTCTCATCAATGGTTTAATTAATTTTTCGAACATCTTTCACCCTCTTAAACATCGGCATATATTGCTATAACAGGTTTCCAATATTTTTCATACTTCTGAAGTTCAGCTTTAACAATCTTTTCGAATTCTTCGTCAGATAAATTCTCGTATTCCTCCATTAATGACAATAAGTTGTTTAAATCTTCCTCGAACTCGTCTCTGTCTGCATAAACTTTCATTTCGTCCACGTCTTGTTCGCAATCAAGTATTTCTGCAATCTTAAATTCAAGTTCTGGAGCATACCACCATCTATAGTCATCATCAGCCGCGACTTCATTTCCAACCAATACGACTATTGGATAATCCGGATATTTTTTTATTAATTCTTTCAATTCATCAGTTTGCTTCAAAAACATATTTAGCGGTTTATATTCTCGATTCATAATTTTTCACCTCTCAATCGTAAACGTAAACGTTCGCCGTTCTTCGTCCGAACTGATAACAGGCGTCAACGTCTCCGAGATAGATATCAAGGACGTTCATTGACATTCCGCCGGTATCGTGAACGAAAAAATCGCCGTAGCCTTCAATGTGAATCCTTCTGTGCCATAATCCCGGATCATTACTTGCGACAGTCCACCATTCGACCGGATAAATGCCGTCGGCGCATGGATAACCTGTCCATTCATAAGCCGTTAATTCAAGCGTTGCGTAAAATGTCATTGAAGGAGCCGGTTCTTCTGTCGGTGCTTCCGTTGCTGCTTCTGTCGTCGCCTCTGTCGTTATTTCGGAAGCCTTCTGGACGATTGCCTTCTGTTTAACTTCTTTTTCAAGGTTTATTGCCTCGATAAGTGGTTTATCGCTGACCGGTCGATCTCGCCTCAATTCCTCGAATTCTGTCGAAGCTGCGTCAATGTTGATAGTTGTCTCTTCCTGAGTCTCTTCAGCTTCTCCGCATCCTGTTATAATTCCGTAGATCAGAACTAAAATGATTAATAAAACGTTTCGTGTTCGCATTTCTTAACCCTCCGCTATCTTGTAAAACGGAGAGCGTTCCCCGCTTTTTATAACTCTTGCAACTCTTCGAATTGATTCGTTCGGCATCCTTACGACGTGAAATCTTTCAATGTCTGAAAGCCTGTCGATTATTCGCATATCGTTGAACGGTAGTTTTTCAACTTCGAAGTTGCTCGTGAAAATGGTTATTTTGTTCTTTTGGTAACGTGAGTCTATAATCATTAAATATTTTTCATCTATCCAATCGCGCCCGGATCTCGCTCCGAAGTCATCAATAACGAGAACTTTCGGTTCCATATATCGATTTAAGATTGTCGCCTCTGTCATGTCCTGACTGTTCCAAGACTTTTGAATCTCTGTCAAAATGATATTTGCAGATTCGAATCGAACTCGAATGTCTCGCTCTGTAAGCTCATTCGTTATAGTTGACGCGAGTCTTGTCTTGCCGCTCCCTCTGCAAGTCGAAAATATATATAAACCCATCCCTTTTGTTTCGAATTGCTCGAATTTTTCGACAAACATTTTTGAATCCCGGAGTGCCACGTTTGCGAGTTCTCTTGATTTGATATCTCGATATATGTCCGATTTGAAGTTTTCGAACCAGGCGTCTTTGTATAGCTGCGGAACTGCAGCAAATTTTTTGTTATTCTTTCGAAGCTGACTCTCTTCGTTCTTTACGCATTTACACGGGAATAAATACTCGTATGATCCCGGCTTTCGCGTGTCCTCTCCGAAAAGTTCCTTTCCGAATTCGTCGAAGTATCTTCGGATTAATCCGGAGTTGTTACATTCCGGACAAACTTCTTCTTTCTCGTCCGGATGCTCCTTCTTCCATGTCTTGCGCTTTAGATCAAGAGCTTCAAGTGCCGAATTGATGTCGCTCGCTGTTATTTTCAAAGTAACGCCTCCTTAACTCGTAAAACTCCAATACGTCATTTCTTGAATAAATAACCGCTTCGCTCATTCCTCTTTCTGGACGTGCTCGTTGTTTAACGGCTGTCACTTTTTCTTTAATGAGTTCGTTTGATTCGTTAAACCATTGTTTCGGTAATCCATAGAACGGAGGATTTTCGTCTGCTTCGTCAATATTGAATATTAAAACGCCGTCTTCGAATTGTTGTCCGTCCTGATCTGTTTCTTTGATCGGAACGACTCCGTCTTTGTTGAGCCATTGTCGAAGCGTTGCATAATGTGATTTATATTTCGCTCCTTTGCTTTCGATATACGTCGAAAGATTATTAATATATTTTTGATAATGCTTCGGAAATAGATCTTGCAGCTTCTCGAATTCTTCGTCAGTTAATAAAACGTTTTTGAATTCTCCAAAAATCTTCTTTTGATCTTTTTTCTTTGTGCGTGTGCGTTTCGATTCTTTAGAATCGTTTTTTTCTTTTATAATTTTCTTTTTATTATTTATATCTATATCTTTATCTATATCTATATCTTTATCTGAGTTCGTCTTTTGTTCGTCTTTTGTTCGTCTTTCGTTTGTCTTTTGTCTTTTTGACATTTCGATAAGTCGAGAATCGTCAATTATTTTTCCATCTCCCAGAGTGTAACTTTTGTTTTCTTTGAGCCTTAACATCGCCTTTTCATCAGTAAAATTTGTTTCGTGATATCTGTCAGCCGAAAGCGTGTTATGCATCCGCCAATGTTTGATAACAATTACGCCTTTTTCGAAGAGAATCACGAAATTCTTCGCAATTAAAAGTTTCAGATCGTCGTCACTTGCTCCGATAAATTTTGTGATTCTTGAAGGATTTCCGACAAAGCCGTCGTCATCCGCTCGAATGTTTAAATGAAAATATAAACATTGAGTCGATAAAGGCATATCGAGAAATGCGTCCGTGTCGATGACATCTCTTCGAATCATTCTTTTATTTGCCATTCTTAATCGCCCCTCTCATCAAATTTCAATGATTCGGATTCCGTGAATATATAACATGAGCTTCCGTTTTATGATATATTCTTTCGTTTGAAATCCTTTCGTATCTTCGACGACAGTCTCGCCGGATCCGTTTTTATATGCAAAATCGGCTTTGTAAGAACATTCGCGTTCAATAACTTTCCCTTTTTTGATTCCGCCTCTTGCTCCGACCTGATCCGGTTCTCTCTGAGCCGGGATCAGAACAAACTTGACCTGAGTCTTTAGATCTGTAATTGCTCCGGCTTTTTCCAAGATCCGAAGTTCTTCATATCTCTTCGCCTCTTTCTTTGAGTCGAATTTTTTCCCGTCGATGACCGTCTTCTTCGCCCCGTATTTCGATTTTTTTGGTCGAACCGGTGAATAATACCACCTTGTCAATTTCTCTCCTTCCTCGCCTCGCCTAGTCCACCCAGACGAGGCATTTTTTATTTTGTCCTGTGATGTCTTTAAGTGCTTTTATATTTTTTGCGCAATTTGCGCAATTTTTCATTTTCCATTTGCTTTTCCGAAAACATAAAGCCATAAAATCGAAATCGCGATCATAATCACCGGAACGATCAAGTTATCTCCATCCAGTCCAGAAGCTCCGGCGAATAAAATAAAAATCGAGAAAATAGTTAAAAATTTAAGAATCTTGTTTTTTGTCGGTCTTTTCATTTTCAAGTAATATCCGCTTTCTGATATCTTCAGCAATTCGATATATTTCCGGAAAATCTTCCGGGTTTATAACTATTCCCTCGATTGTTTTCAATTGTTTTCCTGACTTCGTGAAGTGTCGGATCATTTCGTCTCCTTCCGTATTTTCTGAAGAATTCTCTTGTAAAATTGCCGATATACTATTTTTTAGTATATTGTTTTTTTAAATTAAGGAACCCTAAATTATAAGGTTCCTTATATGTGAATATACTCCGAAGTTCTTTATTTTTTTACTTCCCTCGACAGTATTTTGATACTTAAAAATGACAATTCTTATTATTTCTTGTTTTCTTCTAAAAATAGTTCAAGTGGAACATTTAACGCTTTACATATGCCGTAATATTCAATTACTGATAGTTCGCTTTTGCCTTTAAAAACCTTCGAAATCCTACTGTCGCTTATTCCGGCGGCATTTGCTAAAAACCTTTGAGTTACGCCTCTAGCTGAAGAGTAAATTTTGATTTTCTGCCCGATTGTCATTCCTTGCTTGCCTCTCCTTCCTTTTAATTCCTATACTTTCGCTTCTTCCCTAACAAGTAGGGTTATTTAACGTTTATTACTTTATCATTTTTTTTTTTTTTTGTCAAACATTTTTCGTTTTTTTGCACAATTAATTTTATTTTCTAAAATAGTTTTTGTGCATTTTTTCAATTTTTGGCTTTTTTAGTCGTAATATACGATATTTTCTTTTCCTTTTTATACATTTTTTTAGTAGTTATTATAATTTATTTGTGTTATTATAGTATTTGCTTAAAAGTTTTATAAAAGCGAGGTAGAAGTATGAAGAAAGAAAAAAAAGACGAACTTCGTCAAACTATTCAATGCAATTTGGCAATTTTAAGAATCCGGAATAATTTAACACAAAGTCAAATAGCGAAGACTGTCGGCAAAAGTGTTAACGCCGTCGCATCGTGGGAACAAGGTCTTTCAATCCCTGACATAATGACGCTTTATCGGCTTTCAAAGCTCTATAATGTCGAAATGGAATATTTCTATATTAACCACTCGAAAGAAGGTGATAACGAATGAGTAACGCGAACGTTGTTGCATATGTAAGAGTTTCAACTGCAGAGCAGTTCGAACACGGTCATTCGATTTCTGAACAGTCTTCGAGAATCAAAAGTTATTGTGATGCTATGAACTGGAACCTCGTCAAGATTTTTACGGACGGAGGTTTTTCCGGCGGTAATACTGACCGCCCGGCTTTAAAAGAAATGATTCGAAAAGTCGAAAAGCAGCAGATTGACAAAGTTATTGTTTACAAACTGGATCGTCTTAGCAGATCCCAGAAGGACACGTTAAACCTCATCGAAGAAGTTTTCTTGAAAAATAATACTGACTTCGTTTCGATTTCCGAGAACTTCGACACTTCGACAGCCTTCGGTCGCGCTATGATCGGAATTCTTGCAGTTTTCGCCCAACTGGAAAGAGAACAAATAAAAGAAAGAATGAAGATGGGAAAAGTCGCAAGAGCTAAACAAGGGAATTTTATGGGAACATGGCAAGTCCCTATTGGTTACGATTATATTGACGGTAAGCTCGTAACAAATGATTTTGAAAAGATTCAGATTCAGAATATTTTTAAATGGTATTCGCAAGGCGTGAGTCCTGTCAAGATTGCCGACCGTCTCAACGAATCCGGAATGACTCAAAAAAACGGGAAATGGCTCCCATATACAATCCGCCAAATTCTCGACAGAAAAACATATCTCGGATATATATTTTATAGTGGCGAGTGGTACAAAGGAACACATGAGGCTTTTATCGATCAGGAGCTTTTCGATAAAGTGCAAATGATCCGGAAGAAGAAAGCTGACGATTTTAAACAACATAATCATAAAGCCGGAAAAGCTACTTCATATTTTAGCGGTATTGCATATTGCGCGAGATGCGGTGCAAAATATATTAAACAATGCTCGCAAAGTTCTCACAACGGTCAGCCTTACTATATACAATATTATAAATGTGCGTCACGATCCCAAAAAAGCAAAGGTTATCGTATACTTGCGGAACGTTGCGATAATAAAACTTATAGAATGGAAGAATTCGACAAGATGATTTTTGACGAAATTCAAAAACTTGCTTTTGATCCTGAATACTTCGAAAAAAAACAACAACGAGATACTGATTCAGATAAGCAAACGGAAGTCATAAATTCAGAAATCAAAAAAATCGAAGATCAGATTCGGAACTTGATTGACCTTTATTCGGTCAGCGGGATTCCTGTCGAAGAACTTCAAGAAAAGATTAAAGCTCTTGACGAACAGCGAGACAAGCTCGAAAAGCGTCTAGATGATATGAAGGCAAATGAAAACCCGAAGTTATCCCCGGAAGAGGCAAGATCTGTAATTGAATCATTTTCTGATATTTTAGAAAATGCAGATCTGGAAGAGGTCAGATCTGCAATTTCAATACTAATAGATAAAATTGTTATAGACGGCGAAGATGTAGATATTTACTGGAATTTTTAAACCTTTTTATTTTTTGGTTTTATATGAACCGTAATGAATTGCCTGTTTTAACAGGCGTTCTATTATGGTTCATATTTTTTTATGATCCTATAGGATTATAACAAAAGGCAGCTTTTGGAGCAAGCTCCGGAAGAATACAAAGAGAAAGCGCCCCATGTCGTCAAAAATCATGGAGCGCTTTCAAATTTAAGGAGAAGATATGAATATCAAATAAAATTTTATGTTGTTTTATATTCGTTATCCAGATAGTAAACTTTGCCTTCGTCTTCTATGAAATAAATATTGCCGTTCATTTTTTCAGCTTGCGAAAGCAAATCATAATTGTTCTGCGTTATAGATTCAACAATTTTAATATCAACGTCAATTTCTGAATATCCGTCCGCGTTATCTGATGACGCGGAATAGGTTCCGTTTTGCGTTATGTTCTTTGTTATCAGAACCGGATCCCCGCCCGAAAACTTTTCGGCTTTTATTTTTCTATCTCCAAGCGTCGGGCTAGATATATAAACATAGTCATTATCGCTAACCTCTGTCGCTTCGGGCAAATTATAAATTTTACTCAAATTTTATCCCCCCTTACAAATTATCGTAAACTCTTGCAGCCTTTACAGTCATATTATAATATCCCATTCCAATATTAAAAATTTGCGGCGTACTATCAACGCAATTTTCAGCGTTAAATATTTCTAGTTCTGTTCCGTTTTCTTTATCTACGGCATAAATTAAAAATTTTGTGCTTGTGCAGATTGCTTTCAATGTCTTGTTTTCGAAAATTTCTTTATCATAGCAAGTCGTCCCTGTTGTATAGTAATTACCCCCGCCTTTATTTGCCGCCCAGCCCATAGTTCTATGATATATAAAACCCTTTCCGTTCGAACTTGATACTCCGAAAAGATATGCAGTAGAAGAAAAATTCGGTGTCATAGAACCAAAGTCAATTTCGTAAGTTTTTCCCGCTTGAAAAATACTCGTATTAGATAATTTTATATAACTTGAAATGTCGCTAATTGTTACGCCGCTGCTGTTTCTATAAATGCCGGAGCCGTTAAGCGTTGCCGGTTCATTTTGAACTAGATCGTTAAGCGATTGAGTGAAATCCCAGTTATACAAATAATTAATCGGGTTATTTATGTATTCAATACCCAAATAATATATTTTGTCGCTATTTTCAATTAAATAAGCGTTGCCGTTCATTTTCTCATCTTGCGAAAGTAAATCATAATTGTTCTGCGTTATAGAAACAACAATCCCCGCAACATTAACAATTACTTGAGAATATCCGTCCGCGTTATCTGATGACGCGGAATAGGTTCCGTTTTGCGTTATGTTTTTAGTTTTCAGAACCGGATCCCCGACAAGTTTTTTAACTTTTATTTTTCTATCTCCAAGCGTCGGGCTTGCTATGTGAACATAATCATTGTTAGAAACTCCCGTTGCTTCTGGCAAATTAAAGATATTACTCATGTTTCATCCTCCTTATGTGGTTGGTTTTTCATAAATTCTTACTCCTGTTATTGTAACGTCATAAAACGAAGAACCGAGAGCAATATTGTTTAATGTTCTTGAGCTTATAGTATCTCCAAAAGACGCGACTTTAACATCATTTGAATACAAAGACAAATAAGGGTATTCTTGCATAAATTTAAAAGTTTTTCCGTTAAATTCGTTTGGATTTGTACACTGAATAATAACCGAACCCGCTGAACCATCATCCATAGGAACCCAAAAAGAATTTCCAAAAAATCGAATACCCGTAAAATATCGCGTTCCACCTCTGTTTATTTGAAAAAAACCGCCGCCAGCATTTGAATTAAAATTTGAATATGCAACGTCAACCTCATAAATATAGTTTCCTATGGTGATTCCAGAAAGTAAAGTAAATTTTACGTTGCCGTCGCCGCCGTTAACTTGCACGCCGACACCTTGCGCCCATGTTGCCGTTCCCTCAAGTGTTCCAGTTACGCCCTTAACCTTGTCTGTCAATGACTGGGTTAAATCCCACTCGTAAAGATAATCAAACTCGCTTGTAACCTCTACTTGAATTGTTTCGTCGTAACCATGATAACTAACTGTTATAGTTGAAGTTCCAACCGAAAGCGTTCCGGACAAAGTATAATCTTCAACTGTCTTTTCTTTTCCTCCACGATAAACGGCTTTTACAATTAAATCTTGTTTTAGATCATCGAGCGGAGTATCTGCATATACTGTTTGTGTTTGTGTATAAGTAACATTGATCCCCGTCACGACCGGAGCGATCTTTGTCGCTTTAATCCTGCAGCCGCCGCCGCTTTCTGAATCAAATAAAACCCAGTCGTCCGCCGCAAAATCTGTCGCTTCGGTAAAATCAAGAATTGTTTTGTCCATCCGATCACCCCCCTAAATTTCGATATCATTTCCGTTCTGTAAAACGATATTATTTCCGGATTGATCTTGAAGAACCTCGAAGCCGACTTTTGATTTTAAAACCTCAATAAAGACTTTTGTTCCGTCCGAATCTGCCGGGACTGTGATCCACGGGACATTTTGATAAACATCAAACATATAATTATTTTCATTTAATCCGTTAACGTAAACGTGAAAAATATCCGTCGAGTCGTAAATATAGCCTTCCATGTCGAGTTCAATTTCATTCGTTACTACGTCATAAGGCGGGATCAAACTTCTTCCGATAGTTATTTCTTTCGTGAATCTCTGAATGAATGTATTAACGTTTAGTTGCTCCGTTAAGCTTGAAAACCAATTGTCGAAGGCTGCCGTCATATTTGAATAATATTCTTCATATGCTGTCTGCCATTGAAGGAAAAGCGTCGAAGTATCAACTTGATCTATTAATCCGGTTACCCAACCGCAAAGATTCGAGGATCTCATATCTTCAATATAAACTTGAGAGATAGAAGTCGCTCCGGCTTTAACGAGAATATAAGCAAGACATAACTCAACCGCTAAACTATCGTTTTGCATGGTAGGTTTTAAAGGTTCACTTGCCGGAGTTCCGTCTTTTGTTGTTATCTCAATGAGACGATTCGGAATATCAAGGCGGGCAACAACTGCCGTATATCTGTTTAATGTTGGGTGAGACTGAGCAATTTCAAGAGTCAGAACCGCGTCGTTCTTTACCCATTTTGAATTAATTATTGCTCGCCCTGTCTGAACGTTTACCTCCATGTTTTGAGATGCGAGAACCTGAAGCGCTCCGCCGACGTTCTCATAAACTCCATTCGAAACAAGTCCGTCGAAGTATTCTGACATCTGATCGGCATTATATTTTCTATCTCCGTTTGAACCGTTAAAAAAACCGTAAGTTATACTCATGTGTTGACCTCCCATTCGCTAAATGTTGGAATTACTGAAGAACCGCCTTCTTCTTCTGCGTAAATGATTTCAATAATTCGCGGCGTTGCTTTTATTCCTTTCTCGTTCTCAATCTGTACGATATCGCCGAGAAAGTAATCTCTGTTAATAATATATAATCCTTCGGGAACAATATCCCCGTTGAATTTCTGCGTAAAAGCTGTTTGATCTAATTGATTTTGACCGTATTCCTGAAGCATATTGAGATATGTTTCGACTGTTATCGGTTCGCCGTTGCTGGAAACGCTTCCGCCGTCGATGTAAGTCTCGAAACGCTGCAGTCCTTCAGCCGTTCCGATTGTTGTCGTTCTCTGTTCGGCTCCCTCGCCTTCACCACCTATTAACGCCGCGTTCTGATAGTTCTCGACGTTGTATTCATAGGTTGAAGCGATCAAATTGTCGTATTCCGGACTAAACACGACCGGGACAACAACGTTTTGATTATAGGTTCGATCTACACCTTTATATAATTTAAAATGGTAATCTCCGTCTTTTATATAGACATCCCAACCGAAGCCGTAAGTCTTGCAGATCTCAACCAACCAATCGGCGATATTTTCACCGAAAAGTTGAAGCTCCATCGTCTCATCAAATCCGTTTGACGGATCAAGAACGAAATTATTAATCTTTCGCTTCGTATCATCCGGATTTATAACGTTGTCGGTTATAATCTGACGAATTCCCGCTTCTGCAAGTCCGGTCAAGTTTGTTCTTTCCCAGACTATACGCTGCGAGAGTAAAGACTTCAGTCCTTTTCCTGTTATCGTCAAATACCAACCCTTTTCTATATCAAAGTCGAGAACATAATTCTTAATAACCATAACGTTATAATATCCGGTTGAAGTCATGTCTATGTCCCGGACGAGCAAAACGCCCGGTTTAAGCTTATTTATATTTTTCTCCGTTGCCGGGACTATAATCTGGAAGTCGTTCAAATCGAAATATTGAACATTCCAGATCACGGACTCGTAATCCGATATAATATCGGTTTTTCCGTTCAGTCCATCCAGAATGTAAACGTCCATCTTATACCCCCTCGAATTCGTCTGATATGACGACATATGTTTCTAAATTCTCCGGACTTGTCTCCGCTGTTGTAATGAATAAGTTGTCGCCCGGTTTGAACTGGAACCATGTCGAGCCGTTCTTTATATTGCCGACTATATTCGTTTTGACTCCGTTTGATATTAAATAAACCGACTTTTCTTTTTTCTGAGTGTAAATCTGCACTTCGTCGCCCTGAAGAAGTGATATATTTAGAGAGAAATATTCGTTTGTTTCAACGTTATAAAATGACGGATTCGAAAGAGCGCCTTTGGCTTTCATGACTATTAAAGCGCCCGTTTCGACGTCTCCGTGATTAATTATATTTTTCTCCTGATCTGCGACGAGTTCAGAGAAAGGAATCGGTTCCTCTATCTCGAACGGAAACTCGAAAAGAGCCTCAACGTTCGAAAAATTAATTAATTCGTCCTCTAAGCCTTTGAAATATGGCTTCGGACAAAAAACGGTTATCTGTACAAGTTGTTTTTTCTCAAAGAATCCGATCGGCATTGTTTGAACATAGCCGTCTATGTAAACGTTTCTCGTGTCGTTCGAATAATAGAGTCTTACTGGGTATTTCGTCTTGAAATATTTATATAGATTTATGCGGTTTAATTCCGTCGGTTGATTAACTGCGAGGGTTATCGTTATAACTCTATTATCAACGTAAGAACTATTAAATACTGAACCGTCATCCCCGGCGCTTCTTGTTGTGTTAATAATCCCGTTCGGCGGTTCTAGTCCGTCAATGCTTGAAATTGTATAATTACTATTATTCGTAAAATCAAGCTGTTGACCGTATTTGTTTTCAACTTTTAATTCAAACATAAAACCCGCTCCTTTTTATTATTGAACGTAGACTTTCAAAAGTGAGATCTGCTGCTGTCTAGCGCGATAAGTATCTAAAGCGCTAAGACTCTTCGGACTCGTGTTGTTCTGAACTAAATTATAATTATTAGTTACGTTACTCGTTGAAGAATTACCTCCGGCGTTTGATTTTACTCTGACCGCGTTCGCTATGTCTTGCGCCTCTTTTTCAAGTTCGAGCGATTTCGCCGTTTTTTTCGCAATCGTTGAAATTTCTTCTTTAACCTGAGAAACCGCTTGTTTTATTCCATCAACAAAGCCTTTTCCGGCTTCTGTTCCGAGCGCTTTTGTAATGAGTGAGTCGTCATCGAGTCCGAGATCCTTCTTGAACGTGTCGATCATTGAAGAAACGAACGTCTTGACTTCTTTTGACATATAGTCAGTATTCTTCGTCAATCCGTCAACGAATCCCTTCATTGTCTTTGTTCCGAGATCTTCGAGCTGTTCCGGAAGCTTCTTCAATGCTTTGTCAAGTTCCTTCTGATATTCTTCGCCGACTTTCTTTATATCCTGAGAATAAATCGTTTCGCCGGCTTTTTCCGCCGCCTTCATTTTTTCAGTATATGCTTTGTTGTAAGCTTCCAGATCTGCGGTCGACATTCCGAGCAACTGATCTATGAAGAAAGCGCCCTCTTTCATGTCATAAGAAGCTATTTGATCGAATAATTCTGAAGAAACTCTTTCTTTGATCTTTGCAAGCTTTGAAGTATATTCTGTTATTTGTCTCGTTTGTTCCTGAAGATCATTGATTGTAAACACTCCGGCGCCTGATATATTGAAAAGATCCCCGGCTGTCTTCAGCTTATTAACGAGTTCGTCCTGTTTTGAAAGAAGTTCGTCGTATTTCGTTTGGTATTTGTCCGCAATTCCGTTGATTGTTGTATTTATTAAGTCTTGCGCTTTTTGAGAATAACTATTTACTGCAGCGCTAAACTCTGAAATAAACTCTTTCGATGCGTCTTGATATGCTGTCTTGTATTTATTTTGTGTGTCAATTAATTTTTGGTATTTATTCTCTTCGGCTTTTATAAGCTTCTGAGCGTTCTTCTTTTCATTTGCGATCTGTTTCTCAAGTTTTGCCTTTGCTGCCTTATCTGAAGTCGCGTTTTTCTTCTTTTCAAGTTTAGCAATCTTTTTATCGCTGTCTAATTGAATCGAAGCTTTCTTTTTATCTCTGTTTGTCTGCAGACGTGTTATTTCTGTATCGAATTCTTTTACTTTGTTTTCGTTCTCATAACTGATTCTATTCAGCATATAAGAAGTCGAAGCCGAAAGACTGTCCGCCAAACTTTGCGCCGCTCCTGACGCCGTATTGACGAAGTCATAATTCGAAAGATCACTCGCTGTTTTAACTGCAGTAAAAACAAGTTCTTTGACTGTTGCGACAAGATTTTTTTGTAAACTTGAAACTCCGTTAATATAACCCTGAGTGAAGTTTTGTCCAGACTTATAAGTTAACTTAGAAGGAGAACCTTCTTGTTGTCCTTTACGGAGTGCGTTCAATGCGTGTTTGGCAAGGTTCCAAGCTGTCTGCCAAATCGGTTCTTTTTTGCTGTTCATTCCATTAATGAAACCTTGTCCGAAGTATTCGCCGGAACTGTAAGTTTCTTTTGATGGTGATTGTGCGCCGATAGAACTATTTAACGCCCTTGTTGAAGAATTTCCGACTCCGCTCGCTGCGGATTCTGCGTCCGGAATTTTTACTTCTATTCCGCCAACGTAACCGGTGACAAAATTCTCTCCGGCTGTTCTTTCGGATCCGTCCGGTTCAAGTCCGTTCTTTGCCGAATCTCTAACTTTGCCCGCGTTACTTGCTGCAAGTCTGAGATTCGAGTCACTTCCGAAGGTTGTCGCATAATTTGACGCCGCTCTATTAGCTGCGGATCCCGCTTCGTCTGGAAGCTTGTCAAGTTCTGCCTTCGCTGCCTTTACCATAGCCGCCGCTTCGTCAACCATTTCTTTTGTTACTATTGAAGAACCGCTTTCAACCGCTTTCTGAAGGTCGTTATAGTTCGCTTCCATGTCGGCGACTTGCTGTTCAAGTGCTTCTTTTGAGCCTGTTTCCGCCGTTATAAAGTCGTTTACCATCTGAGAAAGCGCGATCTTTATCTTTTCCGCATCCCCGGAAATGATAGCGCTTGAAAGTCCTTCATAGTTTTTGATTGTTGTCTGATATTCAATATATTGATCTTCGGCGTTTTTATATGCTGTTTTCGAAAGAACGATCGCTTCTTTTGCGCCGTTCATTTTATTTATTAAATCTTGCTGTTCATTTGCGAGCATTTCCGCCGCTGTTGTTTCAGAAACAAGAAGATCATTCGCCTTTGCATATTCTGCCGAAGTCATGTCGGCGATCTTATTATATCGTTCTTCCAGATCTGCAAGTTCTGCTTTATTCTGGTTATAGATTCCGAGCGAGGAAGTATATTGTTCGAGTGCGGTCTTCTGGTTCTCAATCGCCGAAGTATAAGCTTCTTCATTTGCCGAAAGTATAGCTTGCGCTCTTTTCGTCTCCATTAAAGACTCGATCGCCGCTTTTTCTTCGTTGTAATTCTGAATTACACCGTCGATCATTTCGAGTTCTGTTCCGAGTGCTTCGTTCAATGTCGTAATAATAAAATTCGCCCGGTCTTGATCTGCTTCTTTAACTTCGCCGTTCTTATCAACCAAATTATCAAGTTCGCCCGCTAACTTCTGATAATAATCAAATTCTGTCTGTACATCCTGAACCGCTTCGTCTCTTGATTCTTTTAAAGCCTGATAAGAATCTTTTAATTCGTAAACTTTATCAATCTCTTTCTGTTCCCAGTCGGTCAACCCTTCAATTTCGGTTTTATAATCTTTGGTTTTTGTCGCAAGATATACGATCCCCGCCGCAAGTGCTGCAACTCCGGCGGCGACTAAACCGACCGGCGTCGCAGCTTGCGCCGCATTTAGGAGAAGTTGAGCGGTCGTAGCTGTTTCGGTTGCAGTTTTTAAAGCCGTAAACGTTGAGATCATCGTTGCGATTGACTGAATAAACGTCACGAGCTTATTAACTGCAAAAGTTGCAATCAAAATTGTTCCGACGGTCTTCGCTGTTTCCTTCAGATCGCCGAAATTGTCAATTATCCATGTAATACCGTTTTTTGTATATTCGATAACGTCTTTTATCTTTGTCTTGATAGCCGGAGCGTTATCTTTAACGTATTTAATCGCGTTCTTTGCTTCGTCCTCGATAAGTTTAACGATCTCTTCGAGTTCCGGAGAGATCTCATCGAGCATCGAACCAAATTCCGCGCCGACGTCGGTCTTTACACCCTGAAAGGCGAGTTTAATCTTGTCGAATCCGTCCAGAGTGTTTTCGTATGTCTCGTCAACGTTGCCCTGATAGTCTGTCATCGCTTTCGAAAGATCATTGAAGTTCAGTCTTCCGGACTGACAAGCTTCTGCGATTGCCGGTGCAGCTTTGGCTCCGAAAAGCTCCATAGCTGCAACGGTTGCATCTGTCTTGCTTTCAGCGTTTGACATATTGGTTTGCAGCTCTGAAAGAGCGTCCGCTGTTGACTTTCCTTCTTTGGCTGCGTTTGCGAGTGCCTTCTTTAACGCTGCCATAACTGTTCCGGAATCAACGCCGACAGTTTCAAGATTTCCCATAAACGAAACGGCATTTTCCAGATTGAAATTCATATCTTTAAGAGATGCCGCGTTACTTGTCAGAGATCCCGCGAGATCATCAACAGAAGCGCCGGTTTTCTGCGAGGTTTTGTTCAGAAGGTCGAGAAGATCGCCGACGTTCTCCGTTTCGACATCCCACGCCGCCGCCGCTGACTGAACTTTTGCAATACTTGACGCAACGTCAGTATTGTTCAATTCTGCGAATTTAATAAACTTCGTCGAGAGCTTTTCCAGTTCTTCGCCCGTAAGTCCGAATTTTGTCGCGATCGTTCCGATTGCGTTTCCGGCGTTGTCTGATTCCGTGAGAACCGTTTTCATGACATTGACATAACTATTTGTCAATTCGTCGATTGCTTCGCCGGTTGCTCCAGTCTTCATAATTATGATGTCCTGACCTTCGTCGAAAGCTTTATAGGCATCGATTGCACCGGTTGCAAGATCTTTTAAACCGTTAACGGCTGCTTTGATTCCTGTTGCGACAAGATCCGCAAGGACTCCCTTCGCAACTGTGAACCCGTCGCTCATTTGTTCAGTCGCTTTTGTCGACTCTTCCATTGAATCGGTTGATTCGTCAACGGCTTTCGAAAACTTTCCTTCTTCGTTCTTACAGTCTTCAAGGTCTTTATTATATTTTAACAAATCGCTTTCTGTCTTAGCGATTGCGGCTTTCATGTTGTTGAGAGAAATCTTCGCTCTATCCGCTGCCGCTGAATTTTCACCATAAAGCTCTTTTGCCTTTTCGAATTCTGCTTCGAGATATGCAAGTTGTTTTTTTTGCGACATTAAAACGGTCGAAAGTTGTTTTAATTTTGCCTCTAGTCCGTCGGCGTTTTTACTCCAGTCTTGCATCCCGGCGGACGCAGCTTTAAATTCAGAATTTGCAACTTTGACCTGACGAGCTGCCGCTTGCATTTGTGATTTTAGACTTGATATATCCGCGCGAAGTTTTACGGTTGTGTCAGCCATTTTTACACCTCTTTATCAAAACCAATTATCGGAAGCCGGGCGACGAATTACTCTCTCCGGATCCGCAAGTTCTTTTTCCCGGATCTGTAGCTTTCTAACCTCTGAATATAATCCGATGATTGAAACGAACGATCTTTCGTCAATCTCAAAAGGCGAAAGCGCCGGGAACTCCTTACAAAGTTGATAATTTATCGAAAATAATGTTTCAAAAAGCGGAGCGTCATCGGCTCCGCTATCTAGTTTTTTGAGTCAGTAGGAATCGAAAGTAATTCAACAAAAGAGCCTTTTAAAATTCCCATAACGACCGGAAGAAGCTCCGACAGCTTCACGCCGTCCCAGTCCTCGTCCGTCATGTCCGGGAAAACCATTGTCAAAACTTTTGTGACTGCTTTCCAAGATCCGTATAAAAGTTTTAAAAGTTCGGAACTGTTTTCAACGTCTTCAATTTCAAGAATTTTTAAAAGTTTCTGAATTGTTCCGAATCTGATATCTACAAAATGCGCTTCAACTGTTTTTATAACCCTGTCTTCTTCATCATAAACGTTTAATTTCAAAAGCTTATCACTCATTTTTAATCTTCTCCTTCTTTAAATTTGGGCGGAGCGCTAATGTCTCCGCCCTTTTCTTATTTAGAATCGCGACGAATGGCAAAGTCGCGTTTCTTATGCTGTTGGTGTAGGAACTGCAACGGTTGCCGTGTCTGTGTAATTTACGCCGTCAACCGTGATTGTTGCTGTGATTGTTACTGTTCCGGCTGCAACGCCTCTCACGACTCCGTTTGTAACTGTCGCCTTCTCGTCATCGCTTGAAGTCCATGTTACCGCCTGACCGACTGGAACTGTGACAGCCTGAAGAGTTATAGTTTCGCCAACTTCAACACTTGCGTTTGAAGGAACGACTGAAACGGAAGGAGTCTGAGATCCCGGAGTTATAGTGTCCGGAGTCTGAACTTCGTCAAAAAATGTAGGAATCTGAGCCGCCTTGTCTTTTGCAGTATTGACATTAACGGCTTTTGCTGTCTTTCCTGTCTTTGAGAACTTATGAATTGTATTAATTCCGGTATATGTAAGTTCCTGACCGTTTGCATCTGTTCCGGCGTTCTCTGTTCCGTTTGTCTGATCTGGAATGTTAAAGGAGCCTTTAAGTCTCCAAACGTAAATAATCTGTCCGTCAGTTGTCTTTGTCTGATAACCGATCGCAAAATGTTTCTGTTCTCTCTCTTCCTCGATAAACATATCGGTTGAAGCGTCATAAGTCTGACCTGTGATTTCTGCGAGAACATCTAGCGGAATTGCTGACGCGCTAATTGTAATAGTATCGGCTCCGGTTGAGGTGATGATTACCGCCGGAATGTTATCATAATAATGAGCTTCTGAAGTGCTTTCGGTTGTCTTTCCGATTTCAGCAACGCCCGCAAGATCTTTTACTTCGCCGAATGTGATTCCGTTCTTGTCATCTGTAAGAACTTCGGCATAAACTAAACCTTCGACGCCTCTATATTCGTATATCTTAGGCATGATTTTTTACCTCCGTTTTATTTTTTATTCTGTTTCAAGATAATAAACTTCGATCATGCGCCCCGTGTGAGTTGCTTCGTCTGAATTGACGTCTTTTCCCTTTGAGGGAACAATCCATTTTGCAGCCTTCAGAGCGCTTCTAATATCGAGTATTAATTCATAAATCTTTTCAGGGTTCGAACTATAAACAAAAACGTTATAGTCCCATGACGTTCCATAATTGTCGTTGTCATAGTGAGCATGATCCGGCGTGTCGTTGTTCCAAAATGTGACGAAGGTTTCAGGATATTCTTCATCGTTTGACATTGATCCATGTCTGTAAACCGGATATTTAAACGACTGTAATATTTCAAGAAGTGAATCTTCCATGTTACTTTCCTAACCTTTCGTCAAGTTCATCTTGCATCAACTGATCTATGTCTTTGTGAAGTTCTTTTTCATATTTCTTTTGACCGTATATTTTTTCAAGTTTAAATGCGGGTTTCATTTTCGGCGTCCCAGTTATCAAGAACCCCCCGGCTCCCGGCTTCGTTTTATCGAATCCGAAGTCGATTTCGACAAAAACGTTTGTCTTAACCGCTTTCGCATTTCGGACAATAGAATTTTTTGTCTCTCCGCCCGAACATTCTCCATAAGCCGGAAGATTAATTTTTTCCGTCGCCTCGATAGTGTCATATTCGACCGTTTCCGCCATTTGTTCCATTGCGTCGGCGATTATGTCCTCTAAGCTTGCGCCTAGTTTGTCGAGTTCTTCGGCAAGTTCTGCGAAGCGTGAAAAGTCGATATATATTCCGTTCTTTCTGGAACCTGATCCGCCTTTTGTCCATTTGTCCCCGCTATGATTGCCGCCAACACGCATTATGGTTTGCCTCCAACAATTTCAACTTTGAACTGCAAGAACTGATTTCTCATGTTGATATTTTCCGGTTCCGATATAACTTGATATGTTTTCCCGGTTTCGCAAATGTAAATTTTACAATTTGTTTTAATTTCCGGGTTATACCATGTTTCGATTATTGCCGTATCAAAAACCATATAAACATCGTTCGAGAAATTTTCCGTTCCGCCGTAAGTCTTGAAGCTTCCGAAAAAAACATTCTCAACGTCTGCCGGATCCGGAAAAACTTTCTTCGTTACGCCTTTAACGCTTGTAACTGTTGGAACGAGTAACTTCATCGCAACGTTGAAAGGTGAATTTGGTTTGAATGATCGCGCCATTTTATCGCCCTCCCGTTATTTATAAGTGAGCTGAGTCGCCCGCTGCATGAAGTAGTCTGAAAGCTTTCCGTCACCGTCTCCATAGTTCCAAAGATCAGAAACGCCACGCGCAACGATTCCCGTCGTAATATTGCCTTTTTTAACGCCCGCTTCTTCGAGAAAAGAAACAACTTCGTCGATATATTCTGAAATTGTATCGTTCAGATAATCGCCGGTTATTCCGAGCGCCTTTTTAACTTTAGAAAGCATTGTTTCACTAGGCATCGTTCGCCCCTCCGTTTCTTTTTACTTTTCGGACTTTTTTCTTTTCCTCCCGGACTTTTCTTCTTCGACCTCTTCGACTTTTTCAACTTCTTCAATTTCTGAAACTAAATTTCTTTTATCTGCAAGAAGTTCTTTCGCTCTTTCGTCTTCGAATTCAACGATTGAGCCGTCTCTGTAGTTCGTCCCGGTGTATTTGTCCTTGAATTTCATATTTATTTTTATTTTCATATAAACGCCTCCATATTCGCCCCGCTGTCCCGCCCATTCGCTAAAATTTCAGCGTTGAGCGAGTTTCGGGGAACAAATACGCTTTTATTTTTAAAAGCTTTCTCGCGCCGATTAGAAGCCGATTTTTGCAATTGAAATATTTCCAGTGCTAAGAGTTGCAACATATAGACTTGCGCCGTCTGCTTCAACGTCTCCGGATGCGTCAACCGCTACGCCGTCGATTGAAAAACCGACATAGTCATACGCGGGAACAAAATAAATCGTTGCAGCGCTTACGCTTGAAGCTGTCGCGTCAATATCAATCGTTTCTACTGGCTGCGAGCAAATGAGCGGAGCGCTTCCGCTTGTTACCTGAAAATTTCCGTCAACGTCCAGAGCGTCGAGCTTTGCAAGTGTTGCGTTATTGCTGTCCATTTTCAAAACAACACTATAGAGTGACAAAAGATCGGTCGCCTGAACTGGAATGATTCTGTCCTTGTTAATCATTTTGTTAACCTCCGTATTTTTTTATTCTGTTTCAAGAGTCAATTCTGATATGTCAAAAGTCTGAACTCTCTGAACTCCGTTCTCGGTTGCTTCGACTCGGAGAACTTGCTGTTTACCTTCGTAAACGCCCGCAACTTTGAAGACGCAGATTCCATCCTCTTCGAGAGCTACCATTCCGGAACCCTGAGAAGGAATAAGTCCGACCTTGATTTCTGAAGCGCCGTCATTAACGAATTTAAGTGCCATGAAATTTCCGTCGCCGGCAAGATAACCGGAAGGAGCAAGTCCGCCCTGAATAAATTTGAGAATTCCGGTAATTGCTCCGTCGGAAATTGAGATTTCTTTCTGAAGAGTATTGACTTTTGCGCCGTAAACTTCTTCAGAACCCTTGCAAGGCATGACTGAAGTTTCACCAATTCCGATAAATCCGGCGATTGCATTTATTGCATCCGGGATCAATGTCAACTCTGCAACGTCTGCAGCATCTCCGCCGAGCGCAACATATAAATTTTTGAGAGCATCAACAGTTAAATTCATTTTATTGCCCTCCTTTTGTTTAGTTAGCTTTCTTTGTAATGAGATAGAAGCTTTCTGGGTTGAGAACTTTTCCGTCTACAACAACGAGAGCCTTGTCTACCCATTCGTTTGTCTCCTCGTCGAAGTATCTTCTCATTGTGAATCCGAAGTTCTCGTTTATAGCGTAGTCTTCAGGATTCCAGAAGATACCGATTACATCGCCGGCTTCCGCTGTGTCAAAGTCTGGGATAATGTCAGGTTCAACGAGAGAAATTCTTCTTCCGAAGAATCTTCCGTTCGGATCCATCGCGTCGCCGTCATTGACTTCGAGTCCGGTCGCCTGTCTGAAGACTGGATTTCCGTTTGCGTCTGACATTGTTTCGAGATAAGCGTCAACTGTTGAAAGCGGGAAAATGAACTCGCCGCTTCTATATCCGAGAGGAATCTTTGCGAAGAAGTTCTTTCTCCAAGCTTTCCAGTCGTTAATATCTGATGCTGACATCTGGATTGTATGTCCGGCGTTATTTGTTACTTTTTCGTCGTTAAGGATTCCGAGCATCTGTCCGTTTCCTGTTCCGTTAACGATTCCGTAATCCATTGCTTTAACATAAGCGATTGCAATCACCTTTGTAATTTCTGCCTCGAAACTTTCAAGAGTCAGAAGGTTAGAAAGGAATGTCTGAGCGATGCGGATCTCTGCTGTGTTGTATTTGAATGAAACTGTTCCGAGCTTGTCAGTCTTCTGACGAGGTGAAACTGTCTCTTCTGTGATCCATTTAAAATCAGCTTCAAGCGCTCCGACTGGATAATCAACGCCGCCCTTAATGTTTGTTTTGCGAACCTTCGCGTAAAGATTGCCATAACGAACGCGAACTGTGTTGATGACCTCTCTCATGATAGTGAGTGGAATCGCTGCGCCTGTTTCCGTTGTGCTTATAACTTCGCCGTTTCTTGTGATAGGTGTTCCGTTCTGAACATACTTCATGAAGGCGCTTCTATATTCTACAGATTCGAAGAAATCTTCTTTTCTTTCTTCTTTCTTCGGTGAGAAAGCTCCGAGAACTTCACCGCCGACAAGCTGAGCACTTTCCGGAGCTTTGCCCCTTGCTTCCTGAGAAGCTTCTTCCTCTGCTATCGCGTCAAGTTCTGCCTGAGTCTCTTCGATCTCTGCGTTTACGTCTTCAAGATCAGAAGTAAGAGAACGAACTTCGTTGACGTCTGTTGATGCGCTGCATCTCTCCGCAAGGCTCGCCTTTTTCTGATTGAGTCTTTCGAGTCTTTTTTCAAGAATCTTTTTTCTCATTTTGTAAAACCTCCGTTTATAAATTTGATTTGAATCGAAACTTTTCTTTTTCAAGTTCCAGATCTAAACCGGAGTGATCCGGTTCGTTGCTGCGTGTCTGCTCCCTCGCAGTCTCCACCGCAAGCCTTGCCCTCTCCAGAGCTTCGGATTCGCTTCTCGCATTTATAGAAGTGGTGTCATACGCCGGAAACGTGCAAGCGCTGACCTCCACGACTGAACTTATCCGAGTTATACGTCTTGTCGGATGATCTGAGTCGAGATCCTCCCAACTATCAGCGTCTATTGAAAACATGAAGGACATTCCGGAAATGTCGCCTCTTTTTACTGCGGAATAAAGAGAACGAGCTTCTGCGTTGTTTTCCGTGTCAAGTTCCGCCTTGATAGTCATTCCTTCGTAATCTGTGACAAGCTGCATCGTTGAGTTGCCATTATTTCGGCGAGATCTAGCAAGCGGAATTTTTGAAAGGTCATGATTTACTAAAAACCTAACGTCGGTTAAGTCCGCACCATCCAGAGCGCCCCGGTCGATTATTTCGTCGAAAAATCCGAGATCTGTCACACTTTCGTAAACTATCGGACGCCCAATGATTACACTTGCGCCGTCTTCTTCGTCTTCGATTGCTCGAACTTCGCACATATACGAACGAGATTCGAGCGGATTCTTTTCTTTTATTTTCTTTGCTAAATCTGCCATTTATTGACCTCCTAAAAATAAAGAGCCGATCATTCTCAAATTGAGAATTAATCGGCTCACAGGCTCACGTTTATTTTTATTATTTTTCTGCATTGTTTACATTTTATAGACATTCCTCGAATGATTGCGTCGTCTTCAATCATAAAAAGCTTTTGACCGCAATTCGGGCATTTATACCATTTCAATTTTATTCCTCCGAAATAGTTTCTTCTTTTTCTTCGTCAACAACGTCAACGTTAACTTTTCCTATCTGATATTGATCCGCATTGTTTGCATCAATCCAGTTAAGACTCATGTAACGTTTTCCTTCAAGCTCCGGAAGTGGTCTGAGTCCGAGAGCTGTTCGTTTTTCGTTTTCGAAAAGTGCTCCCGTCGGTGATAATATATTAATCATGTCCAGAGTTTGCGACGTCGTCATGAATATTAATTCTCGCGGATAGAACTTGATTCTATTTCCGAAAGCCTTTTCTCTTGAAGTGAAAACTTTCTTTGTAAACGCCTGAGACATCGAAATGATTATCGGTTCAAGTGTTTTTTGATAAAATGCTTCGTATTGTTCTTTTGTAAAATCTCCGGTTAATATAGCAAGTGGAACGCCGAAGTTTCGAAGAATCTTCTCGTCAATAAATTTCAGCGTGTCGGCGTCAACAAGTTCGATCTTGTGTTCGAGAGGCGTATATTCTGACTTTAGATCAATCGGCAAAATTCCGGATTCGTTACGCCTTAATTTTTCCTCAAACTCTTGAATTGCCTTCTCAATTTTCTTGTCATCCATCAACGAATTATATTTCATAATACCGTTGACGTTATAGCTCGCTTGCATAGCTTTTGCGACTCCGTCGAGAAGCTGCTTATTAAGATCAAGCGTTTTCAGAAGTGCCTCGTTGTTCGGCTGTCCGAGTTCGTCGCCGCCCATATATTGATTGACCGAATAGTTATATTTCAAATGAATAACATTTTCATACGGAAAAGTTGTATTGTATCCGGAAGCAAACCAAAACTTTACGAAGAGTCTTCCGGCTGCGTCCTCGATAAAATCGACTTCTGTCGGGTTAATCGGATAAAGTGCTTCATATGCCCGGCGCTCGTCTCCGTTCTCGTTCCATGTCCGATAAATCGGAACAATGAAAGCGTTATAATTTAACATCAGTAACCAAGATATTTTTTCGAGAAATTCACTCGTTGTCATGAGCGGATTTGGATCCATTAAAACATATTGAATTGTTGAGTCTTTAACCGGAGAAGGATCGTCGCCTTTATACCGGACATGAGTCGGATTCAGTTTCTTTATTTCGTCAACTATACATTTAACCGCCTGTTGAACGACGTCAGATAAATAGATATCTGTTCCAAACTGCGAAAATATCGGAATATATCCGTTCAATGTTCTCGCAAATGTTGTTTCTTTTGGCGGACGACGAAATAATTTGTCAAACCATTTCATTTTTTTGTTTTATCCTCCGATTAACTTTTTATAATCTGATCTATAACGACGGTACATTTCATACAAAGAGACAAGAGTCACGGATCCATCAATTTTTCTTGAATTCTCCGTTTTAACTACGATTGCTTGACGGTAGTCGTTAACTTTTAAACAACTATTCGAAAAGCACCATCTGTCGACCGGATTTTCGTTGTAATTTATTAGTTGTGCTTTTAGATCCGCCTCAACTAGAAGAACCGCGTTGTTTAATGTCTTCGCATCCTGAAGAACCATTTCAACATCGCCGTATTGTTTCGTCCAATTATATTCCTCCATTTGGCGAAGCCAATCTTTAGCAAAGCGTTGATCGTAACCGCATTTGTAGAGCTTGATTCCGTTTTCTTTCTGCAGCTTATAAAACCAATCTGCAACGATAGTTAAATCAACGTCGTTCCCCTCGCAGATTGTTATATATCCTTTTTGTGCCCATTCTTTATATTTCGCCCCGGCGTTGTGATCGTCATTCTCCGGATCAAGTTTTGATTGCGGGATAAAATATTGACTTATTATGTATTTTGTCGAGTCTTCCGGTTTCATAACTAGCGCTTTCGCACAACAAAGATCCGTCGTTTCCGCAAGATCAACATGACCGAGGCAAAAGCCGCCTCGCAAATCTTCAAGGTTATAAGTCGCCGTATAATTGAAGTCTTCAAGATTGAGCCAACTTTCAACCGAGTTTTGTTTTATATTAAAGTCTTTTGAAAGAACAAAAATTCGATCACTTTTCGACTTTTTCGCGAGGTCGATCTGTTCCTCTAAATAATCGAGCCTTTTAACAATTCCGAGAGTCGGATTCGACTTCACCCACGACGCCGGATTTTGAAAGACTTCTATTTCCGAATCCTGAGTGTATAGCCACGGAAGAACGCGACGAGCCGAAACGCTGTCGTCTTCTCCGTTGATGATCTTTCTTGCTTTTTTCAGTTCGTCGTCGAGATATCCGTCATTAACGAAGCCTTCTGTCGTTAATATTATGAATTTCGGATTATCCTTCAGAGATTGCGATTGTTCAATCGCTTTCGGGATGCTGTTTGTTTTCAATTCGTGCGCCTCATCCTGAAAAGCGTCATCAATGTTACGACCTTCTTTGTTCCGGGTTCGTTCTGACATTTTAAAAATCTTCGTGTTATTTGTTTTATTCAAAATAAAACGTTGATTTCGTTTCGTGTCGCGATCCTTCGGATCTATCATTTGCCTCATGAGGTCGATCGCATCGTATAGAATCGACGCCTGAGTGTCATCGTTTGAGCTGCAAACAATGTCGGATCCTTCATTTCCGCAAATGAAAGCCGACAGTCCCAGAGCTGAACAAAGTTCACTCTTTCCGTTCTTTCTCGCAATTAGAAAGATTGCTTTCTTGAATCTGTCGTTTCCATCCGGCATCTTGAACGAATAAAGCGCTGAGATAAAAGCTTTCTGGAAGAGAAGAAGTTTCATCGGTTTGCCGTAAAAAGGCGACTTTGTAAGCTTCACGCAATTTTCAATAAAATCGATTCGTTCGTCGGCTGTCGTTGTGTCGTAATTGAATTCGTCGCCGTTCATGTCTTCCATGAGATTTTCTAACTCTGTCATTAATTCATGACCGACGATTATTTCTCTCTTTTTCGCTTTTTCGTAATATTCTTCAAGAAATCCGTTTGTTTTAATTATCATTCTCGTTCCTTGATTTCGCCCATTGACGAAGCGGAGACTCTTCTTCTACTTCTCCGCCAATGTCTCCGGTTAATCTGAAAAGCAAGCGAAGCGAATTATTATATTGCTGCATCATTTCCTTGTATAGCTTCGCCGCCGGCGTCGTTTTCTGAAGCGACGGTTTATCCGGATGTACATTCAGGAACGGCAACTTCCGAAGCTCTTTGAGCTGTTGTTCAATAAAGACGATCTCGTCTATAAGTTGCCCGGCTTTCGCGAAGTTGTCCGTTCCGCTTTTTGTGACTATATTCAAAAGCTCTTGTTTTCTATCTTCTATCAATCTTCATCAACCTTTATAAGAACTAGGCGATACCACATTTTTGTACTTGTTCCGGATGTGTCATTGTATAAATTAATTATGACCTTGTCTTTGTTTCCTGTTCCTTGTGAATTATAAAGTTCAAACTCTGCTGAAGGATAAACAACGCCGTTTATAACTTTAGTCGGCGTGATAGGATTCCCTTCGTTGTTCGTGTCTCCTATGTCGTCGCCATGTCCTGACATAACGGAGAGAATCGCATATTTTCGAAAATCAATGCTTCCACCGATTATCAACTCTTGTCTTTTAACTTGTGCAGCTTCTCCGATTGGAACGGTTGCGGTTCCTTCCATAACTTTTAATTCAACTTTTTCTTTGTCATCATTAAAGCAAAATACACTCATTTTTAACCCTCCGTTTGTGTATAAAAATGTTGATTTTTAAAAACAAATTAGATCATTTTTTGTTTTTTCGTATTTTTTCCGAGTTTTTTAAACATTTTCGGAGTTTTTAATTCGCAGTATTTCGGAATTTTAAGATTTTTGAATCTCAAAATCTCATTTTTTCCGATTCTGCGAGATTTACCAAGTCGGAGGCCAAGCGGTCT
>JAZRBV010000017.1:0-1401 GCA_045635225.1 Eubacteriales bacterium | reverse complement strand
AAAATTCTGGCGCGGCGGCTCGTTTGCATACGAGTATCACTTCTGGTGGCATCAGGTATGCGACCTCGGCGGAATCAGACTCGCTGAGAGAATAAACGAGGACGTCAAGGCGTATAAGGAGCACGCCGTAAACGGCATCGTAGAGGATGGCTCACAGCGCTCCTTCTGGCCGAACGGTCTCGCCTTCTACACCTACGCGCGCACCCTCTTTGACACCTCGCTTTCCGCTATGGATATTGCCGAGGACTACTACAGCTACGTATACGGCGAGGACTGGAAAAAGTTCTACGATTACTTAAAGAAGATCAGCGATCTCTTCGACGTCCGCTACTTCGAGCAGGCTCTCTCGGTAAACAGAAACGTCAGCCCCTACTATAACCCCGAGTATGCAAAATCTCTCGATGCACTTGACGATATACTTGCAGAGGGACGCGCACTCATCGAGGCACATTACAACTCCGATTACAGAGTACGTACCGTTGCTGTCAGACTGCTTGAATATCATATCGAATTCTGCACAAAGCTCGCCGCAGCACTCAAATGCAAGGCGGTCGGCAACGATAACGAAGCGAAGGAGCTCTTCAATAAGCTCCGCGTCGAATTCGGTAAGCACGAAGTTGAGATCGAGAGATACTACGACCACTGGATCTATATGAACAGGTACAATAGAATGATCTGTATTGACGAATCAAAGCTTGTGAACGCTATAACCGAGCAATAAATAAAAGAAGCGGTGTCACCACAAGTGCACCGCACCGAATATCAAGCCATCGCGGTAGAGGCGGCTCTACTGCGATATAATGCCATGAACGTAAGGAGACTGCGAAAATGCTCACTATAAATAAGCTCGTCTCACTGTCGCCGATAGATTTCGCAGCAGAGGAGCTCAAAAAATATCTCAGAATGATGATGCCCGAGTGCGGTGACATCAAGATAAACTACAACCCCACAGCGACCGACGGCTTCCGCCTCGGTCTGATGCAGGATTTCGGTCTCGACGTATCCGATGCCGAGGACCCCGAACTCGACGATATCCTCTATATCGACTGCGATACCGAGGGAGGTGTCATAGCAGGCTCGAACCCCCGCTCGGTGCTTCTTTCCGTATATGAGTACTTCCGTCAGATGGGTTGCCGTTGGCTCTTCCCCGGCGTCGACGGAGAGTATATTCCGATGAAGGATATCACCCCTGTAAAATATCGCTTCAAGCCCTCCTGCCGCTACCGCGGTCAATGTAACGAGGGCGGCGAATTCCAGCCCGATATGATGGAGACTATCGACTTCGCACCGAAGATCGGTATGAACGTCTATATGCTTGAGTTCCGCGTTCCCACGCCGTACTACAATGCCTACTACCAGCACTATCACAACACCGAAAACCGCAATCCCGAGCCTCTTTCG
>JAZRBV010000016.1:0-130882 GCA_045635225.1 Eubacteriales bacterium | reverse complement strand
GCCCTTACTCACGTAGAGGCTGTTGAGGCAGGATGCCACCAGAACGGCTGTGCCGAGTACTGGTACTGCGAGACCTGTGACGCTGTATTCTCCGATGCGGCAGGCAGATATCTCACCAACAGAAAGAATCTTACCGTTCCCTACACCGCAGAGATCATTCACGTTGACGCCGTTGCTCCTACATACGAGAAGAACGGTAACATTGAGCACTGGTACTGCGCAGAGTGCGAGTGTGTATTCACCGATGCTGCTCTTATTCACGTTTCTAACTTCAAGAGCGTAGTCGTTCCTATGCTTCTTCCCGTAGAGGTTTCTCTCGCCGATGCAGTTACCCTCGACGACGGTACTATGGTTATAGTAAAGGGCTACGTTAAGGAGATCAACACACCCTGGAACAGCAACTTTGGCAACATCACCGTTACTATTACCGACGGTACCGACACCCTCTATATTTACAGACTTGCAACCAACGTTGCAGTAGGCGATATGCTTACCATCACCGGTAAGGTTGGCTCCTACAACGGCAATAAGCAGATCGCACAGGGTGCTACCGCTGAGATCACCGGCAAGGTTGAGGTCGAGGAGGAGAAGCCCCTCGAGGTTACTCTCGCCGAGGCAGTTACTCTTGAGGATGGCACGCTCGTTGTCGTTAAGGGTACTGTTCAGGTGATCAACACCGCTTGGAGCGACAGCTACGGCAACATCACCGTTACCATTACCGACGGTACCGACACCCTCTATATTTACAGACTTGCAACCAACGTTGCAGTAGGCGATATCGTTACCATCACCGGTAAGGTTGGCTCCTACAACGGCTCTAAGCAGATAGCACAGGGCGCTACCGCTGTGATCACCGGCAAGGTTGAGGTTACTCCCGACGACGGCGAGGGCGATGACAATACCGATACTCCTGTCGTAACCGACGGTATCGTATTCGAGTTCGGTGATAACGGTAACGCTACACACGTAGACGGCAATGAGATCACAGGCGGTACTAAGTACACCTGTGGCGACTACACTCTCACCATTGACAGCGCATCCAAGGTATACGGCGGTGCATTCGATGCAAAGGGCAACTCCTGCCTTAAGTTCGGAACCAGCAAGGTTGTAGGTACCATGTCCTTCACCGTTGCTGATGACGTCACCTCCGTTGTTATCAGAGTTGCAAGATATAAGGCTAATGCATCCACTGTTGTGATCAACGGCGAGTCCACCGCTGTTGGTGCGGCTTATCAGTCCAACGACGGTACCTACATGGAGATCACTGTAGATACCTCCGTTAACAAGACCGTTACCGTTGCAACCAATGATAGCGGACGCAGACTTATGATCGACGCAATCATTTTCATTGTAGAGTAATAAGCTAACATCTAATAAAACCGCACCCGTGTGTCAAAATTCGACACACGGGTGCTTTGTTTACTTAAAAAAGGAGACCTCCGCGGAAGTCTCCTTTTTTGTTTATTCGTGTTTTCGTGTTACGATGCGGACGAGACAAAGCCGGTTCGGCAGGTATCAAAACCTGCGGGCATAGCCGCATCTTTTGCATAGCTCCTCGGTAGCGTGGCGGTGGCGGAAGCCCTCGCGCATAGCGGTGGCACGCTCACCCGAGAGGATCTCGGAGAGATCATCGGTATAGGCGTTGCCGAGGTTGATGACGCCCTCGCGGTCAAGACAGCAAGGAATAACGGTGCCGTCCGAGAGTATACCGAAGTGGTCGCCGAGTCCGTAACAAAAGACCGAGTCGTCACCGAGAGGTGCTTCGGTATCCGGCCACTCAAAGCGATAGCCGTACTCAAGGTGGAGCTTGTCGCGGATCCGAGCTCCGCGAGAACCGTACGTCCACTCATCGGTAAAGCGATCGTGGAGGAGCGATACGGTGCGATCGTTCATACCGCCGTCACTTCCCTCGTTCCAGAGGCGCAGGACCGTGAGTATGCCGCGGCGGCTCGCCTCGTCGGCGAAGGTCATTATTCCATTCATATAATCAAGGTAGGATGCATCGTCGCCGTCCTCGAAGCTGTGGACCGAGATATTGACCTTATAGACGCCCGAGGTGAGTAGCTCTGCCTGTCTATCCGGTAAAAGAGTGCCGTTAGTAGTGATGGCACACCTCATGCCGCGAGCGGCGACGGCAGAGATGATCTCTGAAAGCTCGGGGTGCAAAAGCGGCTCGCCCATAACGTGAAGGTATACGTAGTCGGTGAGAGGTACAAGCTTATCGGCAACGGTGGGAAACTCCGAGAGAGTCATTATACGCCCATCGCGCTTCGTGCCGGGGCAGAAGCTACAGGAGCGGTTGCAGATATTGGTTATCTCAACGTAGGCACGCGAGTAGGGCTTTTTATTCTTCATCGGAGTCATATTCCGGCTCCTTTGCAAGTCTTGCGTTGTTTATTGCGTAGGAAAGCTTGTCGGGGTCCTGTCCCGAGAGAACGGACATGCGGAAGTATTTCTCGCTCGTCACTTTATCGTCCTCTAGGTAATAGATGATAGCGAGAAGACCAGACGCCTGATACATATTCGGGGTGAGCTCGAGTGCGCGCTCGGCATATTTTTTAGCACTCTCGTATTCGCCCTTGTCGTAGTAGATTATCGAGAGATTGTTATGCGCGTAGGCGTTATCCGGATTACATTCAATTGCCTTCAAAAATGCGGCCTCGGCGAGGGCGTACTCCCCTGTCTTGCGGTACAGAATGCCCAAATTGCTGTTAAGCGTATCGGCGTTTTTAAGATAAATGACGTTTTCGCGCACCCATTCGTAGGAGGCTATCGCTCTTGCGGGCATACCGCCGTCGGTGTAACAAAGTCCGAGGAAGATACCTACGCACTCGCGCTCGGCATCGTATCTTGACTCGGTACGAAGCTCCTCAAGGGCGGAAATTGCTCTCTCAAATCGGTTTTCATTATAGTCCTTGATAGCGGTAATGAGTTTTTTGCGCTTCTCTGCATCGGTGGAATACACACCGTCTGTAAAGTTCGGATACTGCGCCTCGTAGAAGGCGAGTCCTCTGCTACGTGTACCACCACGCCAGATCTTAACGCAGGCGATTATAAAGGAGGCGAGGAAAATTAAAAATTTGGGTAGATTCTCTGTCGGGGAGACGCCGTCATGTATCACCTCATAGAGGTATAGTACAACGACTGCGACGCTAAGTGCCGATAGGATCAGAGTGATTATTATTTTAGAACGATTTTTCATATTGCGACCTCCGAGCTGATATCAGATATATTTTACCGCAAAGGACCCAAAATGTCAATATCAAGTTTCGCACTTGACATATTTTCAAGGATGCCGTATAATAGTTTCGTAAACAAAGGAAGGGAGAATCGATATGACCGTAAGACCTGCCGTAGAGGCGGATATTTTCGCCGCAGAGGAGATATATAAAAATGCAAGAGAATTTATGCGCGAAACCGGAAATCCAACACAATGGGCGGGTGAGTACCCTGCCGCGTGGGACGTTGCCGAGGGGATAAAGGACGGCACGAGCTACGTTATGGAGGACGGCGGTGAGATAGTCGCGACATTCTATTTTTGCATCGGGCGAGATGCAACCTACGACAGAATATACGATGGAGAATGGAGGAACGACGAGCCCTACGGCGTGATACACCGTATAGCAGTAAAATATCACGGACGAGGGATAGCGGCGAGATGCTTCGAGGAGTGCTTCCGTCTCGTGGGAAATCTCAAGATCGACACGCACAGAAACAACGCTCCTATGCGGCGTGCGCTAGAGAAGTATGGATTCGAGTATTGTGGAATAATATATCTTGAAAACGGTGAGGAAAGACTCGCATATCAAAAGATAAAATAACAAAAACAGTCCGAAATGACAACTATAGGTTAGCATTTCGGACTTTTTTATTTTTATCAAGAATAAACTTGTTCGGCGTATCTTACGCCCTCCATCGCATCCTTGGCATACTTGTCTGCGCCGATGGATGCGGCGTATTCCTTTGTAAGGACGGCACCGCCGACCATAACGCGCACGCCGGACAGTTTGGCGTGAATTGCGGCGACGGTCTCCGCCATTGCAGGAACGGTAGTTGTCATAAGTGCGCTGAGGCCTACAAGACGCGCCCCCGATGTAATAGCGGCTTCGACTATTCTATCTGTGTCGACGTCGCGACCGAGGTCGACCACGGTAAATCCGTAGCTCTCCAGGAGAAGCTTCACTATATTTTTGCCTATATCGTGTATATCGCCCTTAACAGTCGCGAGGACGACGGTGCGGGAGGAGTCGGTACGCGTTTCGGCGTGTACGGTAGCCGACTTGATCACCTCGAACGCCGCAGATGCCGCCTCAGCGCTGAGAAGGAGCGACGGCAAATAGACTCTTCCGCGTTCAAAGCCTTCACCAACCGTATTGAGTGCAGGGATTATCTCACCGTTTATTATATCCAGTCCGGGGGTGGTGGATAGAAGTTTTGAGGTGATGAGGCGAGCCTCGTCGGACATGCCGCGAAGAATAGCCGAGGTGAGAGTGCTCCCCTCCTCTATCTCGTTTTTCGTGACACGGGTGTGGGTATCGCTCCTTGTGATGGGGTGAGCCTCGCTATATGCGATATATTTTTCAAAAGCAGTATCCAGCCCTGTAAGAGCAAGATACGAGTAGTATGCGCGCATGACCGATTCGGAGTGAGGATTGAGTATTGCGGCGGATAGACCCGACTGCATCGCAAGAGTTAAAAAGCTCGAGGTCAACGAGTCGCGCTCGGGTAATCCAAACGAGATATTAGAAACTCCGAGCGACGTGTGACAGCCGAGTTCATCGCGTATCATACGCACGGCGCGAACGGTCTCAAGTGCAGAGGTTTGATCGGCACTCACGGAAAGTGCAAGAGGATCGAAGATTATATCTTTTTTATCAATACCGTATCTGCCGGCGGCGTGGAGTATCCTACGTGCGATGGCTACCCGACCATCTGCCGTGGGAGGAATTCCGTCCTCGTCGAGAGTCAGAGCAATAAGCACGCCACCGTATTTTTTAGCCAGAGGAAGTATCGCGCGAAGGCTCTCCTTCTTACCGTTTACGGAATTGATGAGCGGCTTTCCGTTGTAAATGCGGAGCGCCGACTCCATAGCACGCGGGTCGGCGGTATCGAGCTGAAGCGGAACCGATACGACCGCCTGCAGACCGCGCACGACGCGTGTGAGCATCTCGGGCTCATCTATCTCGGGGAGACCAACGTTGACGTCGAGGATATCGGCACCCGCCTCCTCCTCGTCTATTCCCTCCTTCAGGATATAGTCGACATTGCCGTCACGAAGTGCCTCTTTAAAGCGTTTCTTACCCGTCGGGTTGATACGCTCGCCTATAATTATCGGGCGACCGTCAAAGGTAACAGCCGAAAACTGTGAGGAAACGACGGTGAATGCTTTTTTCTCAATAAACTCGGGGGTGATATTCGACGTGGCGGATACCAATGCGCTTATATATTCCGGGGTCGTTCCGCAACAGCCTCCGACGACCGTGGCTCCGATTGAAAAGAGCTCGGTAATATCACGGGCAAAGTCCTCGGGGGTAACGTCGTAGACGGTCTTACCCGCCCTGACGGTGGGGAGTCCCGCATTTGGCTTGAAGATCACGGGGACCGATGCGCGCTCGATATAGCGGCGAACAACGGGAGACAGCGCGGCAGGTCCGAGCGAGCAGTTTACACCGATAGCATCGGCACCGAGGCCCTCAAGCGTTGCGATAACGGCATCGGGATCGGCACCGGTCATAAGTCTGCCGTCCTCGCCGTACGCGCAGGATACGAATACCGGGAGATCGGTCGTCTCCTTCACAGCAAGAAGTGCCGCACGAGCCTCGTATATATCATTCATAGTCTCTATGAATACAAGATCAACTCCCGACTCAACGCCCAACTCAACGGTGCGGCGGAAGGCAGAGACGGCATCCTCAAACGTAAGGTCACCGTATGGCTCGAGCATTCTGCCGAGAGGTCCCACGTCGAGGGCGATCCATTTTTTGTCTGAGTCGCCACCGGAGGTGTCGCGTGCGTTGCGCGCGTTTGCAACCGCGGCAAATATTATCTCGCGCAACTCGGTATCGGTAAGCTTCAGCACGTTTGCCCCAAAGGTGTTCGTGTTGACTACGTTAGAACCTGCGTTGAAGTATGCGCGATGAATATCGGCGATAAGCTCGGGTGCTGTGATATTCAGTCTCTCGGGCAGCTCGCCCGCTCCAAGACCCGACTCCTGCAGGAGTGTGCCCATGCCTCCGTCCAGATAAAGCGGAGATGTCTTAATGTACTCTTTTACGTTCATAGTGTTTTATGAGTCAAGCTCATAGCTTTCATTCAGTATTTTTCATATGCCATCGGTAAGGGGTAAGCGGAGGGGGATGAATGCCGTCACCGACTTTGACGGTGTCATCAAAAGGCTTTCACGCAGAGTTACGCCGATATGGCGCTCAGGGGTGAGGATATCGAATACGGTCCTTTGCCACTCCAAAGAGAGGTCACCGTAGCCGGCACTGTATCGCGGAGCGCGGTCAGTATAGGCACCGTCAACCGCCGCTACGTCACGGCAAAATTCGTCGCACAGACTCTCGATGCGCTCGGTACCGATAGCGTTACAAAGAAGTGCCTCGGTCGGCGAGCGGAGAGTAAGCCTTGCTACCAGCCTATCTATCTCGGGACCGACAGTCGCGCAGAAAAGGAGTGCATAGTCGGCATCAGAGAAGTGCGACGCAAGCATATTCGAAGAAAAATCAATCCCACCGACGGTCATCGGCAAGTCGTGCACAACGGGTAGCACCGTATAGCATACGCGATAAGAGAGGCGCGGCAAAACCGTGTCGATCAGCATATCGAGCATCGCACCATATTCGTCGCTTTCCGATTTGACTCCGGCATATCGAAGTATCTCTTTTTTGTTCACTTTCGGAGATTTATACTGTTTTATGTATACTTTATTTGTCATTTTCCGATAATTTCAGAAAGATTTTGCATTATTGTCGCGGCAACGATCGGCTTATTCATCGAGTAGACGTGCACGTTTTTTATACCGTTCGCAAACAGGTCGATTATCTGATCTGTGGCATATGCTATTCCCGCCTGCATCATAGCCGCACTAGAGCTACCGAATTTATCAACAAGGCTGATAAAGCGATGCGGCATAAAGGAGCCGGAAAGCTGTATCGCGCGTTTGATCTGAGTTGCTGAGGTGATCGGCATAACGCCGGGAATCACGGGAACGGTGATGCCGGCTTCACGTGCCTTATAGAGAAAGCTATAAAAAAGGTTATTGTCGAAGAACATCTGCGTGGTGAGGAAATCACAGCCCGCGTCCACCTTTTCCTTGAGATAGCGGATATCCTCTGCTTGCGTATTGCTCTCGGTGTGGACCTCCGGATAGCATGCACCGCCGATGCAGAAGTCGTGACCCGACTCACGGATATCACGCACGAGCTCCGCGGCATGGCGGTAGTGCCAGGTATTCCTATCGCTATTCATAAGCTCGGGGGTGAGATCGCCGCGAAGCGCCATCACATTAGCAATACCGCGAGCACTCATATCCTCTATTCTCTCGCGTACGGTGTCTCGGGTTGATGAGACACAAGTCAAATGCGCGAGCGTGGGAACGCCATAGGTCTTCTTGATATTTTCAGCGATATCAAGGGTGTACTTACTCGTACCGCCTCCTGCGCCGTACGTGACGCTCATATAGGCAGGTGACAGCTTTGCTATCTCCTCGGTCGCGCACCTGACACTATCGAAGAGCGTGTCGTTTTTCGGCGGAAAGACCTCGAAGGAGAGCGAGAGCTTATCTCCTGCGAAAAGCTCGGTCAGCTTCATACATTAACACCCACCTTATCATCCGTTACATTGATCATAGCGCGGGCATTCGGATCGTCGAGAATAAGCTCGCCGACGGAGGGGACGGTGATACTGCCCGAAGTAGGATTCTTGATGCTAATGACAGCGGTTGTGATCTCGGCACAGACATCGGATCTCTCGAAGGCAAGATCGCACTCGTGCATCTCGCAGTTGATGAGGCGAAGTCCCCTACAGTAGCAGAAGGGCTGTGTGCCGATTATCTTGCAGTTCTCGAAGGTGATATCCTCGGCGTACCAGGCGAGATATTCGCCCTTGACCGTCGAGTTTCTGACGGTAACCCCCTTGGCGTGCCAGAACGCATCCTTAGTATCGAAATTGCAATTTTCAAACACTGCGTTCTCTATGTATTGGAAGGAATATTTGCCCTTCTGCAATACTCGATCAAAGGTTATATTCTTCGAGCGCATCAGCATATATGAGCCGGAGAGTGACGAGTCGATAACGGTAAATCCGTCGCATGACCAGCCAAACTCATCAGATATGACGTCGGAGTCATGAAGGGCTATTTTACTGCACTCACGCAAAGCCTTAGTGCCGTGCATATTTGTTGACACCACGCTGATATCAGAGGAGTACCAGAGCGCTGCTCTGCAAAGCTCGGTCATATTCGAGCCGACGATAGAGACAGTCTTATCGTGCCAAAACGGATAGCGCAGATTGAAGTAGCAATCAACCGCGGATATGTTTCGCGACTCCTTAAATGCACTCTCACCGTCAGCATGACCGTCGAAGTTACATTCAACAGCCTCAAGATCAGAGGAGCCGTAAAAGGCGCGCTCTTCATCGTGCGTTTCATTAGATACAATTCTCATTTTTATTCTCCAAGAGGTAATAATGCAATGTTTAGTTTACAATTTTGTGTTTTAGAAAAAGATTTTCTTCTCGAGACTCTCGCGTGCAGGCTTGCAGATGGCAAAGAATATTATCGTACCGCCAACGAGCATGAAGGTTACTGCGGGATACAGAGACCAGCCGACGAACACCTCGTCAAAGGTATTCATAACGAGCAGTTCAATGACGGGCATAAGCGCCGCGAACGCAAGCACACAACCGCCTGCTATATAGAGATGTCCCGTCCTCACGTATCTTACGAGAGCTATAACTGCGGTTATAATAGCGGTGACGGCAAGTGTGATCGGGAACGCAAAGGACATAAACCATCCGCCGTCGGAATAAAGGCTGATAAAGAGGAGATAGCCACCGACGGTCGCCATAAACGTCGGGAAAAAGACTACGGGATTTGGGTGGGTGAACCAGCTGGGAAGGACGAGTCCCGTGTAGCCGACGATAAGTGCGCCTATTACGTACGGTGACCAGGTGACGCCGTCGTTGATGTTAATATCACACATAAGGGTGATAACGAAAGGTATCACGAAAAGCACCGTAAGTATCACCGAGAGACCGAGCGGCTTGATTGTAGGCTCGGGGCGGTAATTTGTCGGATAGTTCGGATCCTTATTTTCTCTGGCGAGCTCGGGATGATAGGGGACGGTGCCGCAGAGTGGGCACTGCTTCTCGGTATCCTCAAGCTTCACGCCGCATTTAATACAGTACATATACGTATCCTTTACTTAAGCTTTTTGATAGGCATATCACCGCGATTGCTCTCCACGGTGGCAACGATATCCATATCGCGCATAACCTGCTGAAGGGCGCGCTCGATGAGCGGCTCCTTGATATTTCTGATAAAATTGATATACACGGTGTTGCCATAGGAGACTACGCCGCAGTTGTAGGGAGCGGACGCCTGCACGCCGAGTATGAAATCAAAGCGCGCAACGTAGGGCGCCATAACGTCGGGAAGCTTTATAAGTCCGAGGTTAGAGACCGAGAGACAGGACTTCTTCTCTCCGACGGCATCGAATACCGCCTTCATCGCTATGTTCTTCACCCACAGTGGCATAATGCGTAATATGAGCATACGCTCGCTCGCGACATTGGTCTCTATCATCTTGCTCATGCTCTTCGCCGTATTGTCCAGAGCAAGGCGATGGTTGATGATCGAACAGATCTCTTCAAAGCTGTAATCGCCGAGGAGAGGATCGAACTCGGGGATTGAGTACATCGCAAAGTTGCGAAGCGTTCTGCTACCGTATAGTCGGCGCAGATTTATAGGTATAAGTATCTTTACAGCCTTGCGGCGCTTCGGGTTTTTGACACGCTCCTTCTGTAGCTCGAGTATAGCCTTTGCTATAAGAGCGGAGATGAATACGGTGGCGGTTACCCCATACCCGTGTGACATTTCCAGCACCTTTTCGACCGGAAGCTTAAAGCAAGTGAGGTTGAGAAACTGCCCTACCTCGCGCTCACCATATATGCGCCACGCGTCACTTTCCTTGCGGCTTGCCTTGACTCCGCCCGCATTTTTCGGGAAGCTGTCCTCGAGCTCCTCGGGACTTGCCTCCTCGTCGCGAGAAAGTATTCCGCATTCGGCGGGAACCTTTACACAATAGCGTTGCTCAACGTATTCGGCAACGAGCGTTTTCAAGAATATCATAGCGCCGGTGCCGTCGGTGAGGCCGTGAAAGACCTCAAGTGCTATTCTCTTGCCGTAGATCACCACTCTGAACGAGCAGGTGCCGAGCTCGCGGCGGTTCATTCGGACAAGGGGATATTCCCTCTCGTCAATAATCTCGGGGGCATGCGAGACTTCCTCGATATAATACCAGAACACACCTCTGCGCAGTCTCGCGGCGATGGTCGGAAATCTAGGAACAGTACGATCCAGCGCCGACTGTAGCACTGCTCTGTCAACGTCGTCAACGAGTGTCGCCGACACCCTGAAGACGTTGACCCAATCGCGACGCTTAGCGGCGGGGTATATCTTCGCGGCGTTGTCGAGGCTGACCCAGCGAAGGTGTCTCGATCCGTCTTTTGCAAGATTTATTTTCTTCATTTGTCAATCCTTTTATCTATTGCGATGTTCGCGACACGCGCGCGAAAATACTATCGCATTATAATTATATCATATATTTTTATACAGTTCAAGAGAAAAAGGTAAAAAATCAACACTTCCTATTGACCTGTATGTCCGGCGAAGCAAATCATCCTTTCGGATCATCTCATACCTGAAAATATGATACGCACATAAAAAAAGGGCAAGTCACTATGACTAAGCCCTCTTTTTTCTCTATATTTGACGCATTAATAAACATTGGTTGTTGTCATACCGGTTAGGTAGGAGAAGAATTTCAAGCTGATCCGCCACGGCGAGAGTCACCGCCGGACGACGGTTCTTGTACGAACACTCCGCCTCTGCGCCGAACAACACCTTGATGGCGCCATCATCGGCGTTATACCTCTATCTCGGGCTTCGGAGCCATAATATGCTCAAAATTCAAACTTAGCAAGGATAAAGCGTCGCACGGGATTACAGCAGCGTGCCGAACCGCACGAGCGCGGCTCTCACGTCGTTTACGTCGAGCTCCCTAGGCTTGACACCTTGACGAACCGACAACGCCGCCGCGACGCCTGCCGCCTGACCGGTGAGGGCGCAACCTACCATCAGGCGCACGGCACCGAAGCTTACCTCGTCACAGCTGATGCATCTTCCCGCTACCAAGAGCCCGTCGACCCCCTTAGGCACAAGTGCGCGGTAGGGCACCGAGAAGGTCTCGCTTTGCTCGGGCTTGTAGCTTGTTTTCAGATCGCCGTAGAGATCGATCGTGCATACGAGCCGCCCTATTCCGTCCTCGAACACTCGCATTTCTCTTACGTCTTTGCCGGTGATTTGGTACTCGCCGACGATCCTTCTCGTCTCGCGCAGACCAAGCTGTGGTGCTATTGCACGAAGACTGCACTCCCCGAGTCCTATATGCTTTCCGTATTTACGGAAAAGGTAAATTATATGGTTTATCTGCCGTCTTCCCTCTATCTCGGCGCGTGTCAGATCGAATACATCTGTGGCGTCGATCTCTCGAACAAGTGTCAGATTCAAACTCTTTATATCACCGCTTGGCGTAAGTATCTTCCACGCACCGCCGCGCTTCGGGCTATTCCACTCACCTGCCTCGGCGGCTTTGGTAAAGACGTCGGAGAAGACGTTACTGCATTTCTCAAAATGCGAATTGAATTTTTTGCTGTCAACGTCCGATATTCCGAAAACGACCGACACGGGCTGCAGCTTCTCCCTATCGCGCTTTTCGAAAGGAGCACCCGCATACGCCGAAACGTCACCGTCACCGCTGGCATCAACCACCGAGTCGGCTAAAATTACGCCGATACCCGATTTGCTGTGGCAAAACACACCGCGGATCACGCCCTCTTCGACCACCGCACCTATGACGGTAGTGTGGAGCAGGATATTGATTCCCTCCTCCGCCATCCATTCGTCGAGCATACATTTGTACGCCTCGGCTTCTACGAAAATTCCGCTTCCGCGATAGTCGGGAGCATAGGCACCGTATGCACGGCAGCGCTCGTCTATTTCCTTCGGTATTCCCGAAAGGGTCTCGGGGAATTTGTTCACGCTGAAGCTATACGAGGATACGTTACTCACCGTCAGAGCACCGCCAAGACAGCCGTACCTCTCAACGATCAGGGTCTTTGCCCCCGTGCGAGCCGATGCAACGGCGGCGGATATACCCGCAGGTCCGCTACCAACCACGAGCACCTCGGTGCGTACCAACACCGGCACGTCGCGGCTCTCAAAGCTATAGCTTTTCATTTTTACTCCTTATGATTTATGATGTAGGATATTAGTCTATCGGGGAAATTGATCGTCATTCCGTCAACACCTGCATCGTACGCCTGCTTCATCACCTCGACGTCCTTGATGCCCCACGCGCGCACGTTGAAGCCCGCATCGTGCCACGCCTTGACCTTCTCTGCCGTCAAATTGTTTCCCGCAGGGCAGAGCTGTCCTATGCCTATCTCCTTCATTTTTGCGAGCATTTCATCATCGAAATCACCTGTTAGATATCCAAGGCTTGCCTCGGGATACGCCGCCTTCAGCTCGATAAGATAATCAAGGTTGAAGGAGGTTACGATTACGTTATCCTCAAGCCCATACCTTTTAACAAGCGAGTAGACATCCGTACCGACACCGTCTGCCTTCAGCTCTATGGCAAGCTTTACGCCCTGTGCGCCACAGTAATTAAGGAAATCATCAAGTCTGACGACTATATCGCGTCTGCCGCTCGCCGTATGAATTACGGGTATCCTCGTAAGCTCCTCATACGTATAATCGGTAAGCTCGCCGCTCACACCGCAAACGCGGTCAAGGGTCGCATCGTGGAACAGCACGAGTGTGCCATCCTTTGTTCTGCGAACGTCGGTCTCAATTCCGTTCGCCCCCATATGGAGTCCGAGATAAAACGAGCTCATCGTATTCTCGGGTGCATACTCCGACGCACCTCTGTGCGCATATACTACAAAACCATCCTTCATTTTGCTTTTCCTTTCATTCTTACAATTTGTTTTAATTTACTTCGCCAAAGCGCAAATCAGCGTACAAGAGGATGGAAATCATCCTCGGTAAGATCGAGAATTCCTGCAATAAGGTACGTGTAAAAATAATCAAGTTCCCCAGCGTGTCCATGACGGTCGGTGCCGACGGTGAATTTACATCCGCACTCCTTGCCTATTCTTAACATTCTGAACGCAGGATCGAGATACATATCCGCGAGGGTGCCGTTGCGGGTATAGCCCTCGAACTCACTTTTCTCTAGATAATTCGGATTAATCTCAAGCGCGATTCCCTTTTCCGCCGCCGCACTGAAGCAACGCTTGAAGCTGTCGTCGCTGATGAGGTCGATAAGTATTCTGTTGTCATACGGACAGCACACTGCCATAAACGGGTGCGGAATCGCCGTGATGTATCTTGCCACGTCGGAATTAACGATATTCATGAACGCATCTATCATATACTCCGCGTGCTTCTCGTAGGGGTGATAAAACTCCTTCGGCATCGTAAGATGAGTATGAGAGTTAGGCACGAGAAGAACCTCGAGTTGCTCCGCCACGGCAACAGTCACCGCAGGACGGCGGTTCTCAAACGAATACTCCGCCTCCGCGCCGAAGAGCACCTTGACGTCGCCGCCCTCTGCGTTATACCTATCTATCTCGGGCTTAAGCGCCATAATATGCTCGAAATTCTGAACCTCATAGAAGTTGCCGCCACGTCCCTGATAACCGTCCACCCCGTGATCCCAAAGATGATTGGTAATGGCAATTTTCTTAAGTCCGTCAGCCTTCGCCTTGTTTATGAAGAAATCGAAATCCGCATCGCGGCTCGCACAAAGCGAAAGACTTGTATGAAGATGAAAATCGTGATTAATGATCATTTTCGTAATCCTCCGATTGTTTTAACAACCTATGCTAAAAAGGCTTTTTTGTAAAGCATTGTTTACTTATAGTCAAATTTAACCTCTTCAATTATTCCGAGATCCCAAAGAAGTCTCGGTAAAACATACTTGTCTCTTATATCCTTTGCCGCCATAAGAGTCAAGGGCAGTATGTCCGGATTCTGACCTATCTTTCCAAGTGTTGTCGGCATCCCTACGGTGCCGTAAAGTGCCGTGAGGCTATCAAGTGACGGCAGCTCCTCGTTTATCACAGCGAGGATCTCATCCCATTTTCGGATTATGGTATCGAGGCGTGCTTTATGCTTTTCTTTATCGTACTTCCCCTCTTTTTCTTCAAGGGTTATCATTGCCTCGGCGCCCTTTCCGAGGAAGCCTCTGAGCTCTCGTGCCCATTTCGCATAATCAAAGTGCTCGACAAAATCGAGGGCTTTTTCCTTGTTTATCTTCACCGATTTAATTTTCTCGAAGAGGCTTACCGAAATATACGTACCGACGGCACATTGGAGTCCGTGCAGATCGGTCGGCGTGCCGAATTCCTCACCGCGCATATCCCATATATGCGACAAATAATGCTCGATACCGGACGCGGGGCGCGAGCTGCCCGCGCGCTTCATAGCCAAGCCGCAAAGCACAAGCCCCTCGAATACAGCCTCGGTCGCCGCGGGCTCACGCCTGATAAGTCCCTCCGCGTTTTTTACGCACCTTTGAAGCGACTCGCGCACAGATTCGGCAATCTCCTCCGATATCGGCTCGCCATTGATAATGTTTGAAATTCTCCACTCGCAGATCGCGGTATACTTTGCGAGCATATCACCAAGTCCCGCGAGCATCATCTTCATCGGTGCATTTTTAATTATATCAATGTCTCCGATAATGATATCCGCACACTTTGACGGCAGGGATATTTTGAGTCCCTCAACACTCATCGAGGACGCCGCGGATGCGTATCCGTCCATCGAAGGTGCCGTAGCCAGAATTATGTATTTTTTGCCCGAATTGTTGGCAATAATTTTTGACACGTCGTTGATAACGCCTGATCCGACGCCCAAAACCGCATCGACAGACGGGTCGAAGCTCATTGCCGCAAGTCCTACGGTTGTTTCGTTGGGCTCAACTCTTTTTGCCTTGAAAATATATTCTTTCGCCTTGATTCCCGCCGACTCGAGAATTTCAACAGCCCTGCGACCTGCCGCCTCATAGGTATTTCTATCGGCGTACACGAACACACTCCTTATCCCCTCGGAACCAAGTATCTCGGCTAATGAATTAATAGCACCGCTGTAGGCGTATACCTTTGGCTCATCCATATTTTTTCCTTTCGTTTCACGTTTTGAAGCAAGCCACGGCACATCACACGACAAACAGCCAACAAAAACGTGCCAAGCAGCCTACCATTAATACCATTATACCACCGATGAGCAAAACGGTCAAGATTCTTTAGGATATGTGATCTATTCGATCATAAATAGATGATTGATCGCCTATTTTTCACGCATAATATGATTGTATCGCTCATATTCTGTTGACAATCGCTCACAGCTATGCTATAATAATCCTATGAGCTACACAGAAAGAAAAAAGCAAATAATCGATCTCTTGAGGGAAACCGGCTCTCTTGAGGTATCCGAGCTTACAAAATTACTCTATGCCAGCGCCGCAACCGTCAGACGAGACCTCGCGAGGCTCGAGGAGGAGGGCTTCATCATTCGTTCACACGGCAAGGCGGTGAGCATAAATCTCTATGCCGATAAATGCGTTCCTTACGGTCAGCGCGAGGGCGTCGGTTTGCTCTCCAAGAGAAGGATCGCTGAGGCGGCGGTCAGAGCGCATGCACACGACGGAGCAGTAATTATGCTTGATGCCTCCTCGACCGCTCTGCACACCGTAGAATTTATAAGCGAGGTAAACGATCCGATCGTTATAACCAGCGGTATAAACACGCTCCTCGAGCTTATGAAAACCAATATACTCTTCTATTCCACCGGCGGACGGGCGATCAATAAATCCGCATCCTTCGTCGGGCAAACGGCTATCGATGCTCTAAAAACCTTCAACGCCGACGTCTGCTTCGTCTCCTGCCACGGTATCAGCGAGGACGGATTTGTCACCGACACCTCCGAGCGTGAAAATGACCTGCGCCGTATGATGATGAAGCAATCGAAGCGCCGCGTCCTCCTGATAGATGAAACCAAGATCGGCGTAAGATGCTGGCATAACCTATGCCATATCTCGGAATTTGACGACGTGTATTGTTCGGCAGCTCTGCCGGACTCGGTTATGAGGGACGTAAGGAATTTTCATCTGATATAGTTTCCACCGCTTGCAAAATGCATCGGAGTTGATGTAATACTCTCCCGAAAGTGAGCATTGTATGGAATCCGTTGCAAGACGGTATGGAATCAAGCCGCAGAAAATGCACCTTCGGTGATTCCATGCGCCTACGGCGATACCATACACGCTGACGCGTGATTACATACCAAGCCTGCGGCTTGAATAACAAAAGAAAACCGAAGTTTCTTCAAACTTCGGTTTTTGTGTTACCATTACAAAATAGATACATATAAGTCTATTGTACAAAAACAGTCCGTGATTTTTGCCGTGGGAGTAGACTTATCCCTTGGCTATGATGAGCGCAAAAGGTTATCCGAGGTCTGTCGGGCTTTTGTGCTATGCTTGCAAACGAGGTCTATGTAGTTATTTCGTGTATTTATTTGACAATGCAGTCAGTTTTCTCAAAAATTGCGGCAGAAATGTTTGGTCAAGGCAATTTTCAAATTTCAACTCTTGCCAAAATCCGTTTGCACCGTTGGAATTTAACATACCGGATACAAAGATATGACTTTTTTGTCTCCTGTAAATAAAATGTACTGTTGGTTACCATAAGGTTCTTGAATTCTTGCCTCACCTTTTAAGGAATCGTATGTTTTCTGTAATTCATTGCAAAAAATCGGTATATCTTTTATATCAATGTCCATTGTTGTAGATGCAGAAAAGCCTTCACTGGAAACAGAAACCGACAAAATGGTATTGGAAGGGTATGAGATGTCCGACTCAAACACTTGAAAATCTAAAGATAAACGAAAGTTTTCACTTTCTAATAAAACAGTGTCATTCATTTTGTGTTCTCCTTCGCCGTGTTGATCGAAGCAATCAACATTCTGCGGATCGTTCCGCATTGATTATACAAATCTTTTGCAATCTCTCGGTCAAGTAATTCTGATTTCACAAACAATTCAAGCCAATATTCCGTTTCGTAGCACTCCTTCAATGCAATTTGAAACTTGGCAACAAAATCGGCTTTGCTATGAGCATAATTCGCTTCGTGAATATTGGCACCGATAGAGGTTGACGAACGTTCTAATTGATTAACAAGAGAATAGTGACCTTTTATGCCATCACACATTTTGATAACTTTAACCGCAAAATCGGTTGACAACTCTCGAAGTTTTGATTCTGCCATAGTAACACCGCCTTTCTGCCGTTACTATATCATAAATTCGATATTTAATCAAGTGAAATATTCGCCTTACGGCGAATGTGAAATAATTCACTTCGTGAATTGTGAAATATTGCTCCCGTTGGTCGCAATGTGAAATAAAATTCGTTCCTTCACACGCCGTAGGCGTATTTCACTGCCGCAGGCAATTTCACACGCGCCAGCGTATTTCACTCGTTCCGTAAGGAACGAATTTCACTGAAAAAAGCCAAGTCTCACGACTTGGCTTTTTTCTTGGCAGGGGCGGAAGGACTCGAACCCACGACCCATGGTTTTGGAGACCAGTACTCTACCAACTGAGCTACACCCCTATGCACGACTGATATTATACTAAATTTCATCGCGTTTGTCAAGATGTTTTTACGATATTTTTATTTTTTGTGTCAAAAGATGTATCGTAGGGCGTGTAAAGAGCGCATATTTTTCACTACTTCATATGAACGACGAAAAAATGCGAGCAGTAACACGCCCTGCGTACAGAAAGATAAAGTTATTTAAACCACTCCCAGGGTCTGATGACGATAGGATCGACACTTTCGGCGATGCGCATAGCCTCGCGAGCAACGGTGGGATCGATCGTCGGTGCGTTGATCAGCGATATACTCTCGAGAAGCTGAGTTGGGTTGTCACAGCCAAGGATAAGCGAGGCGATACCGTCTGTGTCGCGAATAAATGTGATAGCAAGCTCTGCCATACTGACGCCTGCATCGTTGGCGAGAGCGTGGAGCTTATCAAGCGGTGCTTTCGCAGACTTGATGCTATCGGGAAGAGTGCTCGTATCCTTAAAGAAGAGGCCCTGCAGATATACGCTTCTGATAAAGACGGCGCAACCGGAGTCGGCGAGTCTTTTAACAGAGCCGTCTACGATCTCCCTGCTATCGAAGATATTTGCCGGTAGCTGAACGCAATCGAAGCCCACGCCGTCGGTAAGCTCACCAAGATGAGATTTATCCGAGAAGGAGACACCGATTCCGTCTACGAGTCCCTCGCGCTTCAAGTCCTGCATCGCATAGACCAGGGTGTCGCCGTATTGCTCGAGCATATCCTGATTATGAAGCTTAAGGAACGGTATCCTCTCGACACCAAGGCGGTCAATGGACTCGCGCGTGAGCGAGAAGAGCTTGTCTTTAACCGCACTTTTATCGATGTCGCGAAAAACCACCTTCGTGATAATAGTCCTCTCACGCGGGTCGCTCTCGAAGAATCTACGTAACACGAGTTCACTCTCTCCGTAACCGCGCGCAGTATCAAAGGAGACTATGCCCGAGTCCAGTGCCGTATTGAGAATCGCGCTCGATTCCTCGAAGGTAGGCATACCCTTTTCATTATTTATTCCGTATGAAAGTCCGAGCTGAACCGTGCCGAGGGTAAGCTCGGAAATTTTATAGTTATTTTTGATAATATGCTTCATTTTGTAACCTTTACTTTGCACTGTAGCCGCCATCAAGGGGTATTATAGCGCCTGTCATATATGCGGATGCGTCACTCGCGAGATATACGATAAGTCCCTTAAGGTCGGTGTCGTTAGCCATTCTGCCGAGGGGAGTTTTCGCGTTATAATTCTTGACGAACAGTTCATTTTGTCCGTTGTATAGGCCACCGAGCTCGACGCAGTTTGCACGGACAAGTCCGTCACCGTAATGAGTCGCGAGGAAGCGGGTGTAGTTGGTTATGCCTCCCTTGTGGAAGAAATAGTCCGGAACAGCACCGTTCTGATTCATATCTGTTCCGCGATAAAGGTTATAGTCGGGACCGAGTATGCCCATATACGAGCCTATGTTGATGATCGAGCCTCCACCAGCCTTTGCCATTCTGTCACCGAAGGCACGGGAGATAATGAAGAGTCCCGTTGCGTTGGCGATCATACTGCGGGTAAAGCTCTCGGCGGTGTCGTTGTAGCCCGTCATACAGCGGAGGACGGCGTTGTTGACAAGGATATCTACCCTGCCCTCTTTTTGATAAACCGTGTCGCGGAGTGCGAGGATACTCGCCTCGTCCTCGAGGTCAAGCTCGAGAACGGATACCCTGTAGCCGAGATCACAGAGCGGCTTCATTTTCTTCTCATTATTCTCGCGGTTTCTCGAGGCTACGTATACGGTAGCACCCGCCTCGGCGAGTGCCGAAACTATCTGAAACCCGTAAAGTCCGGCGCCACCGGTAACGACGGCTACTTTGCCGTCAAGCTTAAAGCTATCAAGTACGTTCATATTTTAACTCCTGAAATTATAATTCGTAGACGTGAAGAAGAGTCCTGTACTGACCGTTTCTGCACTCCCAATGATACATAAGAAGATGTCCGTCGTCTGTGACGATGCCACCCGGCTGACCGAACTTCAGATACGCGAAAATATCTGCCATATGCGCATCCCTAGTAACGGGGAGCTCGGGCGCCCAGATACGTTCCACCGATTCGAGTCTCCAGCCATCCGAGAGGTCGGCGATCGCCGCGTAGATGCCGGGTTCATCGGTATCGCGGCGCACCGCGTGAAGTGTCATAACTCTATCTCCGTCGAGGGCGATGATCGAGCTTGCCTGACCGCGAATACCTGTGTCGATAGGTGCGGAAAATGTCCTGCCGTTATCGCGAGAGATGGCAACGTGGTTGTTCATACGGGCACCCGTGTCGAGATTTTCATTCCATGAGATGACCGCAAGGGTTCCGTTTTTCGTTTCTGCAAGTCTCTGCTCATAGCAAGTAACGTTACCATCCGGGAAATCCATGCAGATGACAGAATCGTCGAATGTAGTACCTCCGTCATAGCTACGGAGCAGTCTGCCACAGCTTCTCGAGCGACGGGTACCGTCCCATTCCGCAAAGCAGGTGATCGGAGCGGCAAACGAACCGTCGGAGAGTACGGTGAGGGGGGCCGACGCCTCGACGCTATTACCGAAGGAGGTAGTGATTTTTTGCTTTTCACCAAAGGTTTTGCCGCCGTCGGTGGAATAGGAAACGAACACGTCATCGGGAAGGAGTCCGCCGGTCTCTGGGTTACCTACCGGGAGATCGGGGTTATCACGATAGAACATATAGCCGAGTAGCGCAATTCTGCCATCGGGGAGCAGTGTCAGCTTACCGTTGTCGTTCTCTACAGTGCCGCATTTCGGCTCGAATACGCGGTGGGGCTGTGAAAAGCTTCTGCCGCCGTCGGTGCTCTCTGATATATACGTCGTTCCGTCTACCGATTCAAACGCCTCGCCGATCTGATGTGCCGCGAGGATCGTTCCGTCGGATAAAATACAAAGTCCCGGAAATGCCGACTGACGCGAGCGCAGCTGAGGGAGAGGATTATCGTATATTACGGTTGAATATAGTTTTTTCATTTTTTACCTCATTTATAGCTTCATCAAAAGATCGGTAACGCCTGCAACGATGATATCGTCGCCGCCCTTTCTAAGCTTCGAGGTTCTCGCCTCGTAGCCGCCCTCGTCGTATGCCGCAGAGGTGGGGAAATAGCTGTTGCCGCCGTTAGTAAGACAGCAGACCATAATAGAGTCTTTCGAATATGCTTCTTCTATTCTTCTGCCAAGGTCAACGAAGCACTCGCCCGGCATACCCGCAATAACAAGCTCGCCAAGCTTCAGTGCGCCGAGCGTGAAGTCGAAGGAATCGGGGCCGTTTGCAAGCTCGCATATTCTGTTAGCCTCGGCTACGACGGTCGTAAGCTCCATCTTCTCGTACGGAAGCTCACAGTCTCTGCCCTCGTTATGAAGTCGAAGTATACGGCGCGCCTCGTCAAGCTTACCGTTTTCGCGGTTTGACGGAATGGTTATTTTCTTCGACACATAGGATATCTTATCCGAAGATATCGGCTCTGCCTTATCAAGTCCCGCGATGACCGCCGCGGCGACCTTACGGCCCATATGCTTTGCATGACCGTATCCTCGCGGCACTCCGTCGAAGGTATCGTAATCAAGTCCGAGTCTATCTTTTGCAGTCGGTGCAACGTTGATATGATTGACGTCGCCCTGCGCTCCCGTGAGGAATACGCATCTCGTATTTTCAAATACCTTTTCCACGGCTTCGTTAACAAAATTCGGCCAGTCGCCGCTGATATATTCACCTCCAACTGTGTCAGCATGCGTACCAAAGTTTACAAAAACAACGTTTTCGGAATCTTTTCGCTCAATTTTCAAGAATTTAACCGTATCATTTGCAATTCCAAGTGCGTGATCAATATCAGGGTTATTTACGCCGGGATTCGTCTGTACCTTACCGCTCTTCATACGGTAGCGCCGCGGAAAAGAGATCCCCGCCGCCGTACCTCTGCCGATCGAGAAGCTCGACTCTCTCATATCTTGGAGCGACTCATGCGAGACTCTTGTTAGGAGATCGAAAAGATGCTCGTCATACTCGGGGTCGGTGAGCTCTCCGTCGAGATCCTCGCCAACGGCGGGACCGGTGTGAGTATGAGAGCAATTGACAAATATCGCCTCGGCATCTATACCGGTTTCAACGGATATGCGCCTGCGTATTTCATCCGATTGCGCGTTAGACAGCTCACAAACATCCACAGCGAGAATAAGCGCACGACGCTCACCGTCATCAAATGAGACAGCAGTTGCGTAAAGGTCGTCGAGAACGCCTTTACTTCTTCTTTTTTCATAATAGCCGCACATCATCGTACCGAGAGGCGGCGTAATACATATCTTTGAATATCCTGTTTTCATACTTTCGGGTCCTCTTTCTTTAATAACGTCATAAACCAAATGCTTTTTTTAAAAGGCGTATCGACGGTTCCTCGCGGAAGGAATGATCCTGTGCATCGCAATAGCTCCAATCGTAGAATTCCCCTATGCTGAGTCCGTATCGCGGAACACTGCCGTGATATTTTCTCGAGTCCTCATCTCTATATTTCGGATAATGCGAGATCTGCAGATCATCCTCAGCACCGAGGAATCGGTAGGAGCGCTTGACGGTCTCCAAGCACTCCTCTGCTCCGCCCTCGTTAAATGCTAACGGCTTTGGCGCGATCGCGGCACAGAGATCGGGAAAATCGAAATACTCCCACATTCCGGGGATTATATGCCACGAGCCAATATCGTGATTCATCTTACCCGCCTCGAACTCAGTCTCCGCGCAAAACCGAACACGGCCGTTGCAAAGAAAGTCATTGAAAACTACGGCGCGTATATCGTCACTGAGAACGCCGAGTGCCATAGCCGCCTCTGTGCCTAACGAATGAGCACATACCGCAAGTCTGTCGCGATCAACGAAATCAAAGCGATCTACGTACTGCAAAAACGAGAGCATATGATAGACCGACATACCAGGATAGCATATCCCTGCCTGAAGATAGCCGTAGACCATCTGTTTGCGCGAATAGCAGCTCCAATCGTCACCGTTTCCCTCATAGGTAGGAATCCCCGTTTCCGCCGTAGCTATATTATCGAAAACAAACGCCGCCATTCCGTTTTTTACAACGTACAGAGCCATTCTGTTGCGCTCGGGATACTTCTCGAAGCGACAGTTGGTAGGCTCCAAAAGCGGCTCACCCGAAATAAATTCCTTGCTGTGGAACGAACCGGGTAAGCAGATCACACCCGGCACTCTGTTTTCCTGCGATGCGCCGTCGGGTATCAGCACGAGGAACGGCACTACCGTGTACTCATCGGGATAAAACTCCCATTTTTGCGCAGTATATCCGTCGCGTGCTTCGCTGCTCAGCATCACGGGCGGATCCTGCAATTTGATCTCGGGCATACGCAACAATTCCCTGTATTTCTTTTTCAGAGCATCGCGCCACAAAAAGTAGTTATCCTCCGTCAATTTTTCCGGAAGTGCGAGAGACGGCACCGTGGAGCGCATTTTTTCGGAAAAAGCCGCAAACGCTCCCATATGTCTACCGTCATTGCGGCAGGATTTAAAATGTGTGCTGTAGGTTATCTTATCCATGCTTTTACCTTGCTTAAAAAATCACCTTGGAAACGAATATCGAATTATCATTTCCGTATTTTCTGCATCCATCTACACCGTGATCTCCCTGCATCCATTCCGATGCAAAAACGTATCCCATATCATCGCTGTATGACTGACAGCCGAAGTTGCCAAGCCTAGCTCCTCTTGCGTGGACGTAGCATCTCTCACCGTTAAATTCGGTGGAGATTTTTGAAAGCTTGATTTTCATAAGAGCCTCACCTGATCATATTTTCACCTTTGCTACCGCCTTCAAAAGCGGCGCATCGGTATCTCCCATCATCATAGGAATGTGTGCATCCTCGGGGAAAACTACGCAAAAGTCGCCCTCGTGAAGAATGACCTTCTGATATTCCCCCGTCAGCAGAAAATAGTCGTTTTCAGCATCGTAATCGGTGATAGGGGTGAGGCGTGTCACGTTATTTACGCCTATTCCCTCACTTCCCGAGATGCAGTAGTGTATGTCGATATAGTCTTTGTGCGCCTCGAACACCTTGTCGGTGCCGTCGGGGTTTTTATCCGAGGTATCAATGTATTTGCCGGAAAAATTAACGCGATAGCCGTCAGCGACGGTGCCCTCTCGGGAATCCGCGCTCATCGAGCGTAAGAAGTCAAAAACCTCGGCAAAATGAGGATTTATCGCGCAGTATTTTGCCGCGTCGTTTATATTTGCAAGTATCATAGCTTACTCCGTTTTTGTAAAAATGAACTGTGTCGCGCCGTCCTCGTTATAGTAGACGAGCTCAAAGCGGTAGCCGCACTCGCGTGCCACCTCGTCGTAGAGGGTACGGGTCTCTTCAACATAGTATTCGCTCGGCTCTTTACCGAGTGAGTGCATATAGTCGATAACGGGTGAGCGGTCTACCGTGACGGTAAGCTTATCTGCCGAAAGCTCGGTGTGAAGAAGCTCGCTCGCCTCCTCAATAGCATAGACCGACTCTATCCAATCTCGAAGTGCCGTGAGCCCATCTGCCCTTATCTTATCGATAACAGGTGCATAGTAGTACTTGACGTAATCGCGCAAGAAGGCTACTACGGCACCCCCACCGAATTTATCGCCGCAATACTTGAGCGCATTGTCGCCGAGGAGATGAAAATCGCGATGAAGATACTTATTATCCTCAGTCTTCATATCTATTATAGTTACGCCACACTCTCCCTCTCGTGCCTTAAAGTCACTGTCGTTTACTGATCTGAAATCAAACGAGGGAGGATTATCCTTCTCATAAAAGCAACCGCGACACTCGGCGTTTGCGATAGCGGAATTGTCTCTTTCGTAAACAATACCGTACTTTTCAAGCACTCTTGCGTAAATTACGTTGCAATGCGAGCAGTAGTCGTAGTATGGCTCAACGTGCGAAAGTGCGTTAAGCATTCCGCGCGATGGACAGTGACGCATATGAGAATACTTGACCTTAGCCACTCTGTCTTCCATCTCGAAGAGATCGCACGCCTCCTCGGTGAGAGTGTGACCCCAATATGCGATAGCACCCTCAAAGCCACCGAGGCGTTCACACTTATAAGCGAGAGAATTAGGGTTTTCGAGATCACCTATCGAGGTGTCGGATATATGTATCCAATAGTCCATAACCGCGTCGTGTCCACCGCGTCCCTCAAGATACTTGAAGAACTCGCTGTAAAGCGGTATGAATTCCGTACAGGAGATCATTATATCTCACCTATCCTCTCGAGGGTATCGCGCATAATTTCGATAGCACCGTCAGCGGTGGGCGCAATATAATCCTGATGGAAGTTACCCTCTATACCGAGAATATTCATACAGTAAGTGAAGCATCTCATAAGTCCGTTTGCAAGCATAGTATCACGCAGAAGAAGGATGTTATCAAGATGGCGACGCGCACCTGCGATATCGCCGTTTGCTATGCACTCGTACATAGCCGTGCCGTTTTTGGGAGTACAGCAGAACATGCCGTCGAGGTTCTTTCCTATACCGAGAACGTTTGCATGGTCAAAGGAGTCGAGTCCGCTGTAGAGGCACTCAAAGCCTGCGTCGGGGTACTTGCGCTCGATACCCTTGATGAGCTCCCAATTCGCGCTCTTCATACCCTTGATATTCGGGTGAGAGATTACCGCATCAATTACGTTCATAGAAACTCTGAACTGTGTAACGCCGGGAAGGTCGTAGATATAGATCGGGTACGGTGAGTAGTCCGCAACCGAACGGAAGAAGGATATCGCATCGACCTCGCGAGGCACCGAGTAGAAGGGTACGGTCACAACGATGCCGTCGATCGCCCTGCCCTTACCTATCATATCTATTCTCTCACGGACACGTGCGACGGAGTTATCCATAGCACCAACGAAAAGAGGTACTCTGCCGTCTACCGCATCTATCGCGATATCAACGGTCCTAGCATATTCACCGTGAGGGACCGATGCCTCAATGCCCATACTGCCCATAAGCAGAAGTCCTGCGGCACCTGCGGCTATCTGATCGTTTATATGCTTGGTGAGAGCCTCCTCAATAATTTTTCCATCCTCGGTGAGGGGCGTGCCGAGAGCTGTGTAAAATCCGTTTTTCAGCATTCTGTAATATCTCCTTTTTAGTAAATATCGGGTTGATAAAATAATATTTGCCGTTACTTTTCTATTTTAGCATCTACAGTCCGCTTATACAATAAGCATAGGAGACTATTTTTGAGGATTATGTCTCTTTATTTCATATTTTGCGAAAAATACGTCGGAAATATGACTTACTTGTTGACTTTGCGGATGTTTGCTAGTATAATAAACGTATAAAATGAGAGGTTGATAATATGAAAAAGCCATTCAATTCATCGTATAGCTTCACCTTTGGTGATATAAGCTTTCAGGTCGATATAGACGAATCGCTCACAAGGCGGGGAGAATGGAACACGCGCGCAGCAAAAAGCAAGATATTGCATAGTCACCCGTACTATGAGTTATTCTTTATATTCGATGAGGAGACCGAGATCGTTTTCGAAAACGAAAGATGGAAGCATAGTGACTCTATCGTATGCCTCTCGCCCGACGTAAAGCACTATACCATGCGCTCAAATGACTATCGCATACTGTTCTCGTACAGTCGAAAAAACACCGAGCGCGGTGGTTTTGGCTCGTTTATCTCGGATTTTCTCTGTGCCGGAGGAGCATCGCGTATAGCCGCCGTGGACAGCGGATTGCAAAAGTATCTCGAGGATCTGTGCGCGGTATTTTACAACCAGAAAAGCGAGCTGGACGGCGAGGTCATAGTATCCTTGCTCAAGTGTATACTCTACCGCGCTTATTCATTATACACCAGAGATGCAAGCGCGAAAAAATCGAGCTACTTCTCTAAAGAGAGCCGATATATAATCATATGTTCTCTTATATCGGAATGCACGACACGCGACACGGATATAACCGTCAACGACGTAGCGGAGGCACTCTGCCTCAGTAAAAAGCAGGCGTCGAGACTGATATATAAGTATTACGGCAAGCCACTCTCGGAGGTCGTCACCGACGAAAAGCTGAATTATGCGGCGTATCTTTTGAGAAACACGGCTCACCCCGTGTGCGATATCGCACTTGAATGTAATTTTAACTCATATAGCTATTTCTGTCACAGATTCAAAAAGCGGTTTAGCTGTACACCGCTCCAGTACAGAAAGGTAGGTCACAGAGATGATGAATAATAAAAAATGGTACAATTATCCTATCGGAGCGCTGATGTCCGTTCTTTTCTTACCTATTTTCATTTTCATATTGGTTAGCATCGCGTTTTTTATAGTCTGCGACTTCTTTAAGCGCCCAGCTGAAAAAAGAAAATACAAGGCTTCAAAATACTGTGAGAATATAGAGCCGGAATTCAAATCGGGCGTCACGGATTCTCAAAAATACAAATTCTACAATGCGGCAATTGAGCGAGGACTTCCGATAGAATACGTCAAGCAGAGCTCCAACGGTCACGAATACTTCGTTATGGATGAGGTCGTCTACGTATTCCCTACGTTTGATTACGTAGATTTGAGCTTCGACGGAACGAAATGGCAAGCAGATTACGACGGCGATATTTTCCCCCTCGACGATATCTACCGCGAGATTCTTGTGCAATTTGATGAGCCGCCCAAGTATCCCGTGAAGATACTCGTTGACAGATGGAGCATTCCGCTCTCTAGCCTCAATGGCATAGCTCTTCCCGATTGTCTTTACGTGGTATCAAGCTATGAAAAGGCGTTCGACATCGGAGACTCGCCACTCGAGATCATATTCCCGAAGAGCACCGAGCAGCTATACGGTATGATGCTTAAGAATAGCGATCTGTGCGGCAAGTTCGAGCTCGATGATAAAAAGGAATTTATCACATGGGATCTGTGCGATGATTACAGAATAATGTTAAGCGTGACAAAAGAGGACGGATATTTTGCAGTATGCAAGCCTACGCGCGGAGGATTGCGTAAAATCACGCATTGGCACCCCGAGAATTACGAGATCTACGAGGACGTCTGCCGTATTGGAACACGCGGGAATATCGCGGTAATACGCACCTATCTAATAGGTAGTTCTCTCATCTATGCAGGGCATCGCGAGGAATGTCCCTATCAGCAAGGAAAAAAGCGACTATTCGGTAAATATTACTACATAGAGACGCGCTGACCGCGCTGTCGACCCTTACACACATGAAAACAAAGAGGCTGAGTCAAAGCTTTAATTAAGCCAATGACTCAGCCGTTTTTGTTTTTAAGACCAAGAAATCGTTTATTTTGCTTCTATGTAGTATACCGTGTACTGGGAAGTGGGAAGAGAGACGGAGTTTTCCACTTCCTTCACGAGACCGAAGCCTGCATCACAGAGACCGTATATTTTCATTTTCTTGCCCGGCATCTCGAGATTGAAGCTCTGTGCCGTCTTGCGGTAACTACTGATAAGCGCGTGAGTGACTCTACCGTCGGTCGCGGCAACTGCGTAGGGCTCGGAGAGGTTAGACTCGATCGCGAGCTCGTTCTGTGCCTTAAAGATCTCGGAGAATGCGTGGAATACGTGAGCGACGGGAGTAAGCTCGCCCGAGCGCATATAGGTGATGCCGTTGTAGACGGAGGGAGAAGTAGCAACGTAGTACTGTGCGAGATCGACGGAGGTATTCTGCATAGTAGCGAACGCCGCCGCAACGTAGCTCGCACCTACCATAGTGTCCTTATCCTCAAAGTTCTTTCCCTCTCTGCCATAGTTCCACTCGTTAAGGTGCGACTCAGTCTGCTCGAAGCCATGTCTGTCGAGGCGCTCGCGCACGTAGTCGGCGCACTTGACTATATCCTCGATGCGCTCGGCATAGAGGTGCCATGTGTAGAAATCAAGAGGACACTCCTCGCGCTTTACAAAGTCCAAAAACTCATCGTACCACGTGAGGAAGGACTTATAGAAATCAGAAAGACCGTCCATATATGCCGCATAGAAGCCACAGCTGCCGTAGCCGCCGATCTTGATGCTCGGGAAGCAAGCACGCAGATGCTTTGACGACACCTTATAGAGCTCGAAGAACTCCTCCATAGTTCCCTGCCACATAGGCGGGTTCTCGGGCTCGTTCCAGATCTCCCAATACTCGATGTTATACTCAAAGCCATCAGCCCATCCCTCGTTGTAGTGACGGACGATGTGCTCACAGATGCGTGCCCATTTAGCAAAATCCGCCGGAGGTATTGCGCAGTATTTTTTCGAGCCCCACTCGATGGTGATACCGAGGCGGTAGACTATCTGTGCGCCGGCCTTGATTATTGCGGTGATATATTCGTCGGAGTAGTAGAAATCGTAATTTGACGGATCGTTCTCGTCTGCGTCGAAATCGCGGAAAATGTTGAGAACATCGACGTAGTAGCAGCCGCCGTAGCTGCCGCAGCAGTCGTGAAGACGCGAGCGGGTTATTCCGCAGTAGCCGAACACCGTGTCTATTTTGGTCTGAGTTGAGCCTGTGCGCTTGTTATAGGGAGCACAGTTTACGCCGTTCAGCTCCTTGACCTTACCCTTCATCTGTTCTGTGATAAGCATAGTTTTCCTCTATGGATGATTTTGAGTCCATTATATCACGGCGACTATTATCTGTCAATATGAAAGAAGCAATTAGTGATAATACGCAAATAACACGCAAAATACCGAATGTTCGGCTTAAAAATGTAATTATTTTTTCCTCGAGATATTGAAAAGAGGATATATTTGTGCTATACTCTAGTAAATATTTATTGTTCGAGGAAACGGCTATGAGAATTGTAATCAAAATAGGAACGTCAACTCTTACATACGACAACGGCTGTGTTAACATCAGGCGGTTTGAGTCGCTGTGCAAGATAGTAAGCGATATAATGAACTCAGGTCACGAGGTGATACTCGTATCGAGCGGTGCTATCGCGATGGGTGTAGGTAAGCTGAGACTGGGTGAGCGCCCGTCGGATATCGCGGGAAAACAGGCGTGTGCGGCGGTCGGTCAGTGCGAGCTGATGTATACGTACGACAAGCTTTTTCTCGAATATCACCACACGGTAGCGCAGATACTTCTGACTGCGCCCGATCTCGACTGTGAGGATAGGCATAAGAAATTCAGCGATACCGTCGCACGGCTTCTGGAGTTCGGAACTCTGCCGATCATCAATGAAAACGACACGGTTGCGACAGAGGAGATAGAGTTCGGTGATAACGACACTCTCGCGGCGAGAGTCGCTGTCAGCGTAGGCGCCGACCTTCTGCTTCTGCTATCCGACATTGACGGTCTCTACACCGCAGACCCGAGAGATAACAGCGAGGCAAAGCTCATACCCGCGGTATACGAGCTGACCGACGAGATAATGGCACTTGGCGGCGGTGCGGGTACAAAGCGCGGCACGGGCGGTATGCAGACGAAGCTGCGCGCGGCGAGGATCGCGACCGATGCCGGCTGTGATATGATAATAGCAAACGGTGCGTACCCCGAGCTGATCTACGAGATGGTAGAGGGCGGCGAGGTAGGAACAAGATTCTATTCGGCTAAGAAATAACGGTATAATATTATGGAAAACACTAAGAGCAAAACCATACTTCTCTGCGAGCGTGCGAAGGCGTGCGCTGAAAAAATGTACGCATATAACGACGAAAAGCTCAACACGGGTCTCGCATATATGGCAGATGCACTCATAGAGGCTACGGATGATATACTTCTGGAAAACGCCTCTGACGTCGAGGCGGCGAGCGGTTCGATATCCGAGGTGATGATCGATAGGCTCCGTCTGACGCGCGAGAGGATCGAGGCTATGGCAGAGGGAATTCGCGAGATAACGGCGCTTCCCTCCCCACTCGGAAAAGTGCTGGAGACGGTAGATAGACCGAATGGGCTCGTGATCGAGAAGGTCAGCGTGCCGATGGGAGTTATTGCGATAATATACGAGAGCCGCCCCAACGTAACGTCGGATGCCGCGGCGCTCGCGCTCAAGAGCGGTAACGTATGTATCCTCAAAAGCGGCAAGGAGGCATTTCGTTCCGCGCTCGCCATAGTCAAGGCTATGAAATCGGGACTTTCACGTGCGGGGCTCCCCGAGGATGCAGTAAATCTCGTCGAGGACACGACTCGCATCGGTGCAAACGAGCTGATGCGTGCATCAGGACTCGTGGATATGCTGATACCCAGAGGCGGAAAAGGTCTCATCCGCGCCTGCGTGGAAAACGCAACGGTGCCCTGCCTCGAGACCGGTACGGGAATATGCCATATTTACGTTGATCGCGATGCCGATATAGAAATGGCACTGGACATCATAGAAAACGCAAAGACCAGCCGTCCGTCGGTATGTAACGCGGCAGAGGTGTGTCTCGTGCACAAGGACGTTGCAAAGGCGTTTCTTCCTCTTCTGCGCGAGAGACTCGTAGATCGAAGAATCGTGGCTAAAAAATGCCCTGTTGAGCTTAAAGTGGATACCCGTGTTGCGAAAATCATCGAAGGAACGCCTGCCGGTGAGGAAGATTTCGACACAGAATTCCTTGACTACGTGCTCTCCGTCGGTATCGTCGACACACTCGACGAGGCTATAGAGCATATAGGCAGACATTCTACTCACCATAGCGACGCAATCGTTACAAAAGACGGCGAGGCGGCGCGTATCTTCACCGAGCGTGTGGACAGTGCCGCGGTTTACGTAAACGCATCGACGAGATTTACCGACGGCGGTGAGTTCGGTCTCGGATGTGAGATGGGTATATCAACGCAGAAGCTGCACGCGAGAGGTCCGCTCGGAATAAGAGAGCTGACGACCTACAAATACATTGTGCGCGGCAACGGTCAGACAAGATAGACGGAGGCAGATATGAGAGTTGGATTTATAGGTTGCGGTAATATGGGCTCGGCTCTCGCCGGTGCTGTGGCACGCGTCGGGGACGTTGAGCTCTATCTGGCAGATAACAATACAGAGAAGGTCACGGCGGTGGCAGAAAAGCTCGGTGCTAAGGTAACGGGCAGTGAGAGCATCGCAAAGGAGTGCGAGGTAGTATTCCTCGCGGTAAAGCCTAACGTCGTAGGTGGCGTTGCACGCGAGATCGCTCCGCTCATATCCGAGCGCACGCTCGTCGTATCGATGGCAGCGGGAGTTAAGCTAGCATCTCTCTCTCTGTGGCTCGGCACAGAGCGCGTGATACGCATAATGCCGAACACTCCTGTGCTCGTCGGCGAGGGTATGATAACCTGGGCAAGAGGCGAGAAAATCACGGAAAATGACGTAAATAACTTCACACGGGTCCTCTCTTATGCCGGAACGCTAGACGAAATCGACGAGCGACTCATTGATGCGGCAACTGCTGTTGCGGGCTGTGGACCTGCGTTTGTATATCTGTTTGCAGAGGCGCTCGCAGATGCGGGTGTCGAGTGTGGACTCGCACGCGAAAAGGCTCTTCTCTACGCGGCGACGACCCTGAGGGGAGCCGCGGATATGATACTCGAGACAGGCAAGCATCCCGGTCAGCTCAAGGATGAGGTTTGCAGCCCGGGCGGCAGCACTATCGTCGGTGTGCGTGCACTCGAGGAGGGCGGCTTCCGCGCTATCGCGGGGAATGCGGTAGTAAGTGCATATGAAAAAACTAAAAAGCTAGGAGATTGATCCATGGCGTTTGCAGAACTAAGAATACACAGTGAGGCGCTCAGAATGGCGACCGAGGTAAACGTCATCATACCTCAGCGTAGCACGGCAGGAGAGATCGGAACAAATAACAAGACGTCAGGAGGCAGATATTCCTGCCTATATCTTTTGCACGGCTTGAGCGACGACCAGACGATATGGATGCGCCGCACCTCTATCGAGCGATACGCTACGAAACACGGCATCGCAGTAGTCATGCCGAGGGGCGACCGCAGCTTCTACACCGATATGAAGCACGGACAGAAGTATTACACATATATCGCCGAGGAGCTACCTAGGATAATCACGGATCTCTTCCCAATCTCCGATAGGCGCGAGGACACAGCTATCGGCGGTCTATCTATGGGCGGCTACGGTGCGCTCAAAATAGCGCTGCGAAATCCCGAGAGATACTCGCGCGCAATAGCGCTCTCCTCTGTCGCGGATATACGCGGTCTATACGATAGATTTGGCGACACACTCGACCACGTATTCGGCGATAAAACGGGCGTCACGGATGATGACGATCTCTTCACTCTTGCCGAGAAATGTGCGAAAAACTCGACACGCCCCCGCATATACATGGCAGAAGGGCTCTCGGACTTCATGTATGCGGAGAACGTCAGACTGCGCGATCATCTGATAGGGCTCGGGTACGATCTCACCTACCGTGAGGGACCGGGCATCCACGGATGGGACTTCTGGGACGAATATATACAGTACGCGCTCGAGTGGGCGTGGTGATTTTTAAGCAAGGTAAAAGGCAAATGGCAGCCATCTGACGTTTGCCTTTTACAGTATTGATCCAAATGTCGTAACTTAACGCGACGTTACTGCGACTTTTTTCACAAAACGCTGATCAACACCTTGACTTTTAGATAATAATATGGTAGAATATACTGCGGTAACAGCAATATGCTTACATAGTTAAATGTGAGCGAGTGAAAACGATTGATTATCCTTTTCACGAAGCGATACCGCCCAAAGCAACGAGCTAAAGGAGCGAGTATTCGAGCGACGCCTAGCGACTATGCGACGGCGGATATAATAAGCCCCTCAAAAATCTACAACCGAATATGCCTGCATAGTTAAATGGATATAATAAGCCCCTCCTAAGCGGTGAGCATATCCAAAAAGATATACTCAAACACTACGAGGATATACTCAAACATTAGTAAAAAAACGCTATTTTTTGAGTCGAAAAACATTTTGTACACCCTTTGTACACCCGAACGGATATTTCTTCCCCTTTTCAAGAGCAGAAATATCCTTCGTAAAATTCAATATGACCGTATAGCTCAGCTGGACAGAGCAGCCGCCTCCTAAGCGGCAGGTCGGATGTTCGAATCATCTTACGGTCGCCAAATCAATGAAAAAGAGTTGTCTTCGGATGACTCTTTTTTGTTTTTCGACTACAGAATAATTATACCATATTTTTGACTATCTGTAAATATCGTAATTTCCCACAAATCGCTCTCGTGCGTATTAAATATATTTTATACGTTAATGTAGAGTTCCTTTTCGTTTTATATTGACAAATCGGATAAAAAGTGGTATAATAGACACGCTACACAAACTGCATATTTTTTCTCAACGATGGGAAAATACTTTGGTAAAAAGTGTTTTCTCTCTTTTCTCATACCATCGTTGAGAGTTTGTGTAGCAACATTCGAGGGGAGCATTTTTTCGGTGCATTCCTTCGGGGGTGCACTTTTTTATTTTGGGGTGTTATATGATAGTCACTTTTTGCGGACACTCCCAATACACAGGATCGGGAGAAGACGAAGAACGAATCATATCTCTTTTGACGGAGATTATTGGAGACCATAACGCAGAACTTTATTTAGGTGGTTATGGTTCTTTTGACTCGTTTGCCCGGAAGTGTGGAAGAAAATATCAAGAAACTCACCCAAACACAAGATTGATCTTTGTAACCCCATATATCACCATTGACTATCAGAAAAATCACTTGGATTATAACAAGGATTTATATGACGAAATTCTCTATCCGAACTTGGAAGATAAGCCGTTAAAGTTTGCTATCTCCTACCGAAACAAATGGATGGTGGAACAAGCTGATTATGTAATTGCATATATCACTCACGATTGGGGCGGCGCTTACCAAACTTACAGACACGCACAACGAAAAAAGAAACCGTTATTCAATATATCAGGCAAAGAAATATAAGGCGAAATAATGACAAAATCAGATATGATTCCGATAGAACTTACCGCTGACTCAATAGAACATTTAGGGAGCGACTACTATCATATAAGACACATTTTCAACGCATTAAGAGAACATAAAGATTTACTTGAACAACTCGACTATAAACGTCTGTATGATGAAGCTCAAGACTTCCTTTTTAGGTACGCCGTTGAGTCGTGTGGTTGGAATAAAAACAAACGAGAATGGGGATATGAATGGATTGAATTCCTTGCAGATCTTAACAATTCTCACGATGATAATACCGAAAAATACTCCATAGAAACTGTGGATTCTTTTCTTGCGGAAAGAAGAAAAATTTGGAACTCATAAGAGACCTCTTTTTAGTGCGGTCTCTTATTTTTATTTTGGGTTGAGAAGTACAATTTTTTGTACTTGTTGTTCTTTACTTTTTCTATAAATTATGATATAATATAATTTAATATGGGGAGGTGTAACTATATGGAATCTCAAAACTACGTAAGAATAAAAATGCTAAAAATTTGGGAACTTCTCTGTCAGGAGACAGACGAAGATCATCCGATGGACACAATTACCATTCTTCAGAAGCTCAAAGAAATGGGAATTGTGTGTGACAGACGCACTTTATATAACGATATAAAAATCTTGAATGACTGTGGATATGAGATTATCTGCCGCCGTTCTCGAAACAACGAATACTTTGTTATGGATCGCAGTTTCGATTTGCCTGAACTACATATCCTTCTCGATGCTATTCAGGCAGCCGGATTTATCACCAAGTCCAAGAGCAAAGTTCTGATCGACAAGGTTGCAAGTCTCGCAGGAAGTCGAAAAGGTGAAGTCCTCAAGAGAAACATAGTCGCTTTCAACACCACAAAAAACTGCAACGAAGCTATTTACTACTCGGTCAATGAGATTATCGAAGCTATTAGGCAACAGAAGAAGATTGCTTTTCTTTACTTCGATTACGACCACAAGCACAACCGAGTCTACCGCAAAGATGGACACCACTATGTAGTGAATCCCTTTGCAACGGTGTTCTCTAACGATAACTATTACCTTGTGTGTTACAATGATGTACACCGGACAATTACTCACTATCGTATTGACCGAATGGATAAGGTTATTATTTTACAGGACAAGCCAATTTCACCCCTGCCTGAAGGTCAAACTTTTAGCATTTCAAAGCACAAGAAACAGGTCTTTGGAATGTACACAGGAAATGAGGTTGAAGTCACTTTCATTATTGACAAGGAACTCATAGACGTTGTGTTTGAAAAGTTCGGTGAAACGACAAAAATAATGCCCTATGGAGACGATAAATACCTATTCAAAGCAGAAGTTCAGGTAAGTCCTGTATTTCTCGGTTGGGTGTGTGCTTTTGGAAAGCGCTTGAAGGTAACATCCCCTCAAAGCGTAGTTGATACCATTCAGGCACACTTGGATGAATTGAAAGAAAATTACGAAATAAAAGGAGAATGAAAATGCCAAGAACCATTACTGTAAAAGGCGTAGGCGCAGTATCCGCAAAGCCTGATTTAATCGTTATTACAATGACACTTGAAAACAAGGATATGGATTACGAAACTTCTGTTGAAATATCCGCAAAGCAGATTCAGGAACTTTGTTCTGCCCTCGTTAAAATCGGGTTTGAACAGACGGATTTGAAGACAACGAGCTTTAACGTAAGCACCTCATATGATAGTGTAAAAGATCGCGCCGGAAACTACAAGAGAGTTTTTGATGGATACGAATGCACCCATCGTCTGAAGTTGGAATTTGATTTGGATATTTCTTTGCTCGGAAAAGTTCTTGCAGCTATCGCTTCTTGCTCTGCCAACCCTGAATTGTCTATCGGATTCACCGTTAAAGAACCCTCTGCGGTAAGTGCCGAATTGCTCAAGTCTGCTACCGCAAATGCAAAAGCAAAAGCGGAGATTCTTTGCGAGGCTTCGGGTGTAAAATTAGGTTCTTTGCTAACAATTGATTACAATTGGGGTGAACTCAATGTGTATTCCAACACAAGATATGAAATGGAAGAAAAATGTATGGCTATACCTTGTGGCGGAATTGCCGATATGAATTTTGAACCTGACGATATAGACGTAAGTGATACGGTAACATTCGTTTGGGAAATTGCGTAAGGAGGTTTTCTATGGGTGTTACAAGAGAAACTTTAGAAAATGGAAATGTGCTTAAAGCACTTATTTTGCAGTTCTTGAATGATAGAACGGAACAACACCTTTTTGCAGTTCTCAACTGCTTGAGAGACAGTTTTGTGTGGATTCCCGGTCACATTCAAATGAACGAAGCAGATATGCAAAAGTTTATGAATTGCAAGGTCGGAGACACTATCACGAATGAGTTTGATATGAAGTTTGAACCCGATATTCTTCAGAACGGCGAAGACAAGTTCTACCCTGTGTTCTCAAGTTCCGAAGAAATGGGTGAGTACGGAAACAACTTCAGTAAGATTCAAAAGCACTTCTTTGAAGCTATGTCTTATGCAATGGGAAAAGAAGAAACCGTTGGTATTGTTGTAAACGCTTTTTCTACCCCCTTTGTCGTTCCGAAAGATTGGTTTGAGACAATCGGCAGTTTACCCTCAAAGATAGAGGAAGAATAACTTGTGAAAGGAGGCAAATCAATGCCTTATATTCCTGAAGCTCATAAAAAGTACGATTTGCTTCCGTTATGTCAAAAAGACGGTGGCGAGGTGTTTGAATATCCCGGAGAACTTATCTACAAAGCCGAAAAACAGACAGGTGAACACGGATTGATGCCCTATAACTATGAAAGTTATGGGGAGTATTACGCTTTCATAGATTCTTTGATCGAAAAACATTCAAACAATCCTGACTCGGTAGCTTTACTTGCCCAAGTCAAGCGAACTGTTTTAGAGATGAATCAAAAGGAAGAATGGTCTATTTTACGGTATCTCGGACCTTCTGATGACGGACCGTGTGGTTTAACTCACGGCAAAATATATTATTGGCCGTCTCGTAAAACCAAACCCGTTTATAGTGGTGTAGTCGATGACGAAGAATTCACTTCATACCTGTATCCTACCGACGCGGAACTGTGGGAAATTCTCGAAGATCCTACCGGAATGGCATATCAAACGATATACAAAAACGGCGAAGGTGCTATCACTCAAGCAGAGCACGCCAAAATGATGGCTCAAGTCGGTGAAATGTTGAAAAATACGGAGGATACAAATGGGAATTGAAAAAATTACAAAACTTGAAACGCCCTGTGGAGTAATCACCGTATCTGATGCTTCGGGCACTCTTGTTCCGTTCAGCTTAAAACCAAATCCGTATCAAGTTCCTTACGAAATTGAAAAAGACAACCAACCCACCATAATTCTCACGCCCGAACAGAATTTGCTCATATGTATATCACCTTCTGATATTGAAAAAAACAAAGAATACTTCATTATTCTCGAAGGCACGTCTTTAGACTTTGGCGGTAGTGATGAAAGAAGTGTATGTGTAACAGGCAGTAGCAACGGATACAGTATTGGCTTGGGGGCATACATTCACAACGAAGAAGAAAGAGATCACCAAGCATACCTGTTCTCGAAGAAAATGGGATATTATGATCAAGGCTTTATTCAAGAACCCCCACAATTTGATGAAAGCACTTTTGAATGGTATGACACAGAAATGCTCGAAGACAAACAAGGATTTGTTTTTCATAGGATAGACGATACCCCAAAAGATATTTTCTTTCCTGTCGCTTGGATTTCAAACGAGCTTGCTTCTGCTGATGAGTGCGAAGGTGCAGTTGACTTTTGGACTACATAATTTATAGCGAGAAAAATGTCGCTATAGCAATAATTTTGTTGAAATATTCATAAATATATGATATACTATTTAGTAACAATAAGTCATTAAGGAGATTTTTGAAATGGCTATCAGTTACAAAAAACTATGGAAGTTATTGATTGACCGAGATATGAAGAAGAAAGACCTTCTTGAGCAAGCCGAAATCAGTCAGTATGTAATGCTTCGTCTATCACGAAATGAGAGTGTTAATTCCGACGCTCTCGCAAAGATTTGTAGAGCTTTGGATTGTGGTTTTGATGACATTATGGAAATCAATGAAAATGAGTAAAGGAAGGGCTTATGTTAGGAGCAATTATTGGAGATATTGTTGGCTCTCGTTTTGAGTGGCACAACAACAGAAATAAAACATTTGACTTTTTAACCTACAAATGCTTCTTTACCGATGACTCTGTAATGTCATTGGCAGTTGCAAAAGCCATTCTTGATTGCAAAGGAGACTATTCTACACTTTCCGATAAAGCAGTCTCGGCAATGCAAGAAATAGGTCGCCCCTATCCAAACTGCGGATACGGTGGAATGTTCTATGAGTGGATGTACTCTGACAATCCCCAGCCCTATAACAGTTTTGGAAATGGCGCTGCTATGAGAGTTAGTGCCTGTGGTTTCGCAGCTAACACTCTTGAAGAAGCAAAGGAATTTTCTTATAGCGTAACAAAGGTGACTCACAATCATCCTGAAGGAATTAAGGGTGCTGAAGCTACCGCAGTTGCAATTTTCTTGGCTCGTCAAGGTTATAGCATCCTTGAAATCAGAGACTATATCAACGAGCACTATTACAAAATGAATTTCACTCTTGATGGTATTCGAGAAACCTATCAGTTTAACGAAACCTGTCAGGATACAGTTCCTCAAGCTATTATGGCATTCTTGGAATCCACAAGTTTTGAAGACGCTATCAGAAATGCTATTTCTATCGGTGGTGATAGTGATACTCTTGCAGCTATTACAGGTGGTATTGCTGAAGCCTATTATGGCATTCCTACCGAGATTAGAAAACACGCTCTTACATTCCTTGACGAAAGACTTTTGGGTGTTTTGAATGCTTTTGAAAAGCAGTTCGGATTCTCTGTCGAAAAAAGCGGTTCTCGTGTGGTAAAATACACTCCCGAAACGAAGAAGAAGACTACTTCAGAAGACGCAGATAGAAGCGAAGTTATGCTTTCTGCCGTGTCCGATGCAGAGGACGCCGATACTTCAGGTGATATTGAGTGGAAAACAACAACTGCAAAAATGCTTTTCAACCATCTCTATGAGGCTTGTAACATTCTTCGCGGTCCTATTGAACAACAGGACTACAAGAGTTACATTATCCCTATACTCTTTTACAAGAGGTTGTCTGACGTCTATGACGAGGAAACAATGAGAGCGTTAGAGGAATCAGGTGGTGACGAGGAATACGCAGCTTTCCCTGAAAACCATAGATTCTTTATTCCTGAAGGTTGCCATTGGAACGAATTGAGAGAACACACCGAAAATGTTGGTAGTGAAATCATTCGTGCAATGACGAATATTGAAAGAGCTAACCCGGATACCCTCTACGGTGTATTTAGCAGTTTTGATGACGCTACTTGGTCTGATAAGGGCAAACTTTCTGACGAAAGGTTGAGAGATCTTATCGAGCATATGTCAAAGATTAAGGTTGGCAACAATAACTATTCTGCCGATGTAATGGGTGATGCCTACGAATTTCTTATCAAAAAGTTCGCAGACCTCTCCAAGAAGAACGCAGGAGAGTTCTATACCCCTCGTTCTATTGTTAGACTTATGGTTCGTATCCTGAATCCTCAAGCCGGAGAAACCGTTTACGATCCTGCTTGCGGAACAGGTGGTATGTTGATTGAAGCAATCAGACATATGAGCAATGACAAACTCTCATATGGTAAGATTTACGGTCAGGAGAAAAACCTGTCTACTTCTGCTATTGCACGTATGAACCTTTTCCTTCACGGTGCAAAAGATTTCAAGGTTACACAGGGAGACACGCTTCGTTCGCCCAATTACCTTTATCGTGGTGAACTTCAGACCTTCGACTGTGTAATTGCAAATCCTCCGTTTTCGCTTGAAAATTGGGGTGCTGAACAGTTTGCTTCGGACGTTTACGGAAGAAATCTTTGGGGTTGTCCTACCGATTCAAGCGCTGACTTTGCTTGGTTGCAACATATGGTTCAATCAATGGATAAGAGAAATGGTCGTTGTGCCGTTGTTCTCCCTCAAGGCGTATTGTTCCATAGCGGTAAAGAAGGAACTATTCGTCAAAAGCTGATTGAATCCGACAAGTTGGAATACGTAATCACGCTCGTTCAGGGTGTGTTCTACAGTACAGGTGTTTCGGCTTGTATTCTCGTACTTAACAACAACAAACCTGCCGCCCATAAAGGCAAGGTTTGTCTGATAGATGCTTCTAACATTTATACCGCAATGAGAGCTCAAAACATTATGACACAAGAAAACATTGACGAAGTGTTTGACTTGGTACAAAGATATGAGAATGTTATTGAGAGATCTCAAGTGGTTACTATCGAAGACATTGCCAAGAAAGGCTATGTTCTTTCGGTAAACAGTTATATTGAAAAGAAGGCTCAAGAGGTTGCTTCTCCTGAAGAAGTAAAAGCACACTTCTATGAGGCTTTGGAGAATGTTTATAGAGCAGAAAAAGAACTCAAAGAATTACTGATTGCAGGAGGATATATAAGTGAATAAGCGAATTTCATTAGAAGAACTTAAATCTTACCTGTGGAGCTCTGCCGTTCTGCTCCGTACTCATATCGACGCAAGTGAATACAAACAGTACATATTTCCTCTCCTGTTCTTCAAGAGACTTTGCGACGTCTATGACGAAGAAACGCAACTTGCTATTGAGCAATATGGCGAGGACGTGAGTGCTTTTGAAGAAGACGAAATCCACTCTTTTATAATCCCTCAAGGCTACCATTGGAGAGACGTTCGTGAAGTATCCGAAAATGTAGGTGTTGCTATCGTAAATGCTTTCAGAGAGATTGAAAAGCACAACTCCGAGAAACTTCACGGTGTATTTGGAAATGGTGGTTGGACTAACAAGCAGAGATTTCCTGACGAGTTGCTGAAGAACCTGATCGAGCATTTCAGTTGTCAAACCCTTTCTCTCGGCAACTGCCCGGAGGACGAGCTTGGTCAAGGTTATGAGTACCTTATCAAGAAATTTGCTGACGATAGCGGACATACGGCACAGGAATTCTACACCAACAGAACCGTTGTTCACCTTATGACCGAAATGCTCAAACCTCAATCCGGAGAGTCTATCTATGATCCCACTTGCGGAAGTGCAGGAATGCTCATTTCTTCGATTGCTTACCTCAAAGATAAGGGTGAAGAATGGCGAAACGTAAGCCTTTACGGTCAAGAAATCACACAGTTGACTTCTGCTATCGGTAGAATGAATCTTTTCCTTCACGGTGTAAAAGACTTTCATATCGTTAATGATGATACTTTGAAGAACCCTGCATTCATTGAATATGGCGAACTCAAAACCTTTGATTTGGTTCTTGCAAATCCGCCGTACTCTATCAAGCAGTGGAACCGCGAAGCCTTTGCCAACGATAAGTATGGCAGAAACTTTCTCGGTACCCCACCGCAAGGCAGAGCCGACTATGCTTTCCTTCAGCACATCCTCAAGAGTATGAATCCGAAAACCGGAAGGTGTGCAATCCTTTTCCCACACGGCGTTTTATTCCGTAACGAAGAAAGTGCAATGCGCGAGAAATTGATAAGAAGCGACCTTGTTGAGTGTGTAATCGGTCTCGGACCGAACCTGTTCTACAACGCTCCTATGGAGGCTTGTATCCTCATTTGCAGAACCAACAAGAGACCTGACCGTAGAGGTAAGATTCTCCTTATCAATGCAGTAAATGAAGTAACGAGAAAGAACGCTCAAAGTTATCTTGAAGATAGACACATTCGCAAAATCGCAGGCGCTTATGAGCAGTACGAAAGCATTGAAGGTTTTGCAACGGTTATTACAATCAACGAAACCGAAAAGTTTGGATACTCTTTGAGTATTCCGTTGTACGTTCAGAATGTGACTGACGAAACCGAAGTTGTTGTACCATTTGAGCAATGTGTCTCTGCTTGGGAAGAAAGCAGATATGAACTCAAATCACAATATGACGAGCTTATTACAATGTTAAGGGAGGTGTCTGATAATGGCGAGAGTTAAACTTGGTGACGTCGCAAGAGAGTATAAAGCTACTTGTGGTGATCAAAAAGAAGGCTTGAGAGTTGTCGGGCTTGAACACCTCATTCCCCAACAGATTATCTTGACTTTATGGGATGAAGGCAAGGAAAACACCTTCACTAAAATGTTCAAAAAAGGACAGGTTCTCTTTGGTAGAAGACGAGCTTATCTAAAAAAGGCAGCCGTAGCTCCTTTTGACGGAATCTGTTCAGGAGATATTACCGTAATTGAGGCAATTCCCGGTAAAATTCTTCCTGAATTGTTGCCATTCATTATTCAGAATGACACACTCTTTGATTTTGCAGTTGAACGCTCCGCAGGCTCCTTATCTCCCCGTGTAAAATGGGAACACCTGAAGAACTTTGAATTTGAACTGCCTGAACTTGACAAACAACAGGAATTGGCAGACATTTTATGGGCTTCAGAACGAGCTAAAACTGCCTATAGAGAGCTTATTTCAAGCACCGATGAATTAGTCAAATCGCAATTTATCGAGATGTTTGGTGATTATCCAAGAACTCGTTTGGGAGATTTTATTGAACAAGTACGCGGAGTCTCCTATAAACCCAATGACCTGCTTCTTTCTTTGGAAGATACACACATTACTCTGTTGAGAGCAAACAATATTTCAAACAATGAAATCAACTTTGAAGATGTACAGTATGTTTCTCGCACCAAAGTTTCACCTCAACAAATCATTCGAGAGAATGATATTCTAATGTGTGCTTCAAGTGGTAGTTTGGAACACGTAGGAAAGGCAGCTATTTGTTCTCCTGCTTCTATAGACTATACTTTCGGAGCATTCTGTAAGGTTATTCGTACCAAGAAGGATCTACTTCCAAAGTTCCTTGCTACATACTTTGTCACAGACGAGTATAGAGATACAATAATGTCTCTTGCCTGCGGAACAAATATCAATAATTTGAAGAACGAATATATAGACAATCTCTTAATTCCCATACCTGAAAAGTCAATTCAGGAGAGTTTTGTGAGAATGATTGAACAGTTCGACAAATCAAAATCTTTGTGTGAGTTGACTGCTCAAAATCGGAGGATGGGAGGTGTTCGTTGTGCCTAAAGTAAAATTTGGAGACGTCGTTAAGGAAGTAAAGAATAAAATTGACCGAAATAACAACCCATATGAGTATTATGTAGCAGGAGATCATATGGATTCTGAAGATCTCACCATACACCGTAGAGGTTGTTTTGCAACAGATGACGTCGGACCTGCCTTTATCAGAGAATTCCGAAAAGGACAAGTCTTGTACGGCTCAAGAAGAACATATCTCAAAAAGGTTGCAGTCGCAGATTTTGACGGAGTTACCGCAAACACAACATTTGTGTTAGAAACAAAAGACCAAAATGTGCTCCTTCAGGAACTTTTACCGTTCATAATGCTGACAGATAACTTCACAAAATGGTCTATTGGAAAATCAAAGGGTTCAACCAACCCCTATATACTCTTTTCAGATTTGGCTGACTATGAATTTGACCTTCCTTCTATCGAAGAACAAAGAAAATTAGCCACAGTTCTGTGGAAAATGTTCCGCTTAAAAGAAGGATATGTCGAACTACAACACCAATCCGATCAGTTAGTTCAATCGCAATTTATCGAGATGTTTGGTGATCCTATTACCAACCCAAAAGGATGGAATACGAAACCTTTAAGTCAAGTTGCTCCTGAAAGGTCGGCTCCCCATTTAACAAAAGATTCTGTATGGCTTTTGAATCTTGATATGATAGAAAGCAATACCGGAAATATAATCAGCAAGGTTGTAGTACCACAATCGGACATCGGCAGTTCAACATATCCTTTTGATTCTTCTATGGTTCTTTACTCAAAATTAAGACCGTACCTCAACAAAGTTGTAGTGCCTGAAGAAAGTGGTTATGCAACAACGGAGTTAGTGGGATTTACGCCTGACAAAACATTGTTGAACAAATACTTCCTTGCTCATTTGCTTCGCTCAAATGAGTTTGTATCATACACAGTTGCATTGTCAGGTGGTACAAGAATGCCGCGTACACCTATGTCAGAATTGAGAAAATTTGCTTGTATTTTGCCGCCAATTGAAATACAGGAGAGATTCGTTTCACTCACAGAACAGTTCGACAAATCAAAATTTGCAGCCAAACAAGCACTTGAAAACTTGGAAAGAACTCAAAAATCCCTAATGAATCGTTACTTGGGATAAATTTTTGATGCTTATTCTCCTCCGGTAAGCAAAAAATCAGCTATAATTTCAAACAATTATTTATAAAAACGGAGGAAAACAAAATGAAAACCCAACTTATCGCAGAAATCGAAGCGGCTATGGCGCCCGAACTCACAGAAGCACAAGCAGAATTGCTCAAATCTGTCCTTGAGAACGCATTTTTAAGTGTTAGTGTCTCAAAAGACTCTACATATGAAGCCCAAGAGGAAGAACATTTGATACACATTTTCATTGCAGCCAAGCGAGTTGAAGGGTGTTCCGAGAAAACTTTAAGGTATTACGAGTCCACGATTCGTAATACCTTAAGCGCCGTAAACAAAAAAGTCGTTGAAATAACGACAGATGACTTGAGAGAATACCTTGACAGTTATCAGCAAGAAAGCAAAGCAACAAAGGTTACTATTGACAATATTCGACGCATACTCTCTACCTTTTTTGCTTGGCTTGAAGACGAAGATTACATAATAAAGAGTCCTGTTAGAAGGATTCACAAGGTTAGAACCATCAAATCAGTCAAAGAAACCTATTCAGATGAAGCTCTTGAGCTTATGAGAGACTTCTGTGACGGTATTAGAGACCTTGCAATGATTGATTTGCTCGCTTCTACAGGTATGAGAGTGGGCGAATTAGTCCTTCTGAACCGTGACGATATTGATTTTGAAAACCGCGAGTGCATAGTTTTCGGTAAAGGAAGTAAGGAAAGAAGGGTTTACTTCGATGCAAGAGCCAAAATTCACCTTCAACGATACCTTGCTACGCGCTCTGATGATAATCCTGCGTTATTTGTAACGCTTTTGAAACCTCACAACAGGCTCCAAATAAGCGGTGTTGAGATCCGTTTAAGAGAGCTTGGTCGGAAATTGAACATTTCCAAAGTACACCCACACAAGTTCAGACGAACTTTGGCTACTATGGCTATAGACAAAGGTATGCCCGTCGAACAAGTGCAACAATTACTTGGTCATTCCAAGATAGACACCACTATGCAGTACGCTATGGTGAACCAAAACAACGTCAAAATCTCACATCGGAGGTACATAGGATAAAACTCATTTTTTGATTTCAAATCGCAATTTATCGAGATGTTTAGGACTTGTCCGAAGTGCGATTTGAGCAGACTTTCTGTTATTGATATGGGAAGTTCTCCTGACTCAAAGACTTATAACGAGGATGGAAACGGATTACCGTTCTATCAAGGCAAAACCGAGTTTGGAGAAATGGTCATTGGAGATGCAGTTATGTACTGTTCTGCTCCTGTAAAAGTAGCTCAAGCGAACGATGTTTTAATGTCGGTTAGAGCACCTGTTGGAACTGTTAATTTGGCAAAAGAAGAATGTTGCATCGGTAGAGGCTTGGCTTCTATACGTGCGATTGATAGTAAATCCGAAGCTCTTTTCCTTTTCTTTGCTTTGCGAATTATGGAGAAAGAAATTGAGTCTATGGGTGTTGGTAGTACATTCAAAGCTATTAACAAAAATGCCCTGTTTTCAGTTCAAATTCCCGAAGCAAGTCTTGAACTTCAAAGAGAATTTGTATTGTTGGCTCAACAGTTCGACAAATCAAAATTTGTGCTACAAGAAACCCTAAAATACGATAAAATATCCTATTTTTCAATGATAAAAAGTGCCTGAAACGGCTAACGAAACATAAAATGGAGGCTTAAAATGTTTAACGAAGACAGTTTGGAACAAATGGTTGTGGATACAATCAGCAAAAATGGTTGGAAGTATATCCCGGCAGCCGATTTACCGAGAGCTTATTCTGACGTAATGGTTGAGCCTATGGTAAGGGATGCCCTTATCCGTTTGAACCCCGAAATTGCAGAAGAACCCTCGCGTGCGGATGAAGTTATCTACAAACTTCGTACCCTCATTCTCTCTGTGCAACCCCACAACCTTGTTACACAGAATGAGATTTTCAAGAAAATGATATTTGAGGACAATTCTTACCCCTTCGGCAAGGATGGTAGAATGATTCCTATTCGCTTCTTTGGAACTCTCACTAAAGAAAATCTGAAACTCAACGAATATGTCGTTACAAATCAATGGGTATATCCGAAAGAAGACGGTGGAAAGAGACTTGACGTCGTTCTTCTTATCAACGGATTCCCGATTGCTATAGGTGAACTCAAAACTCCTGTCAGAAATGCTATTACTTGGCTTGACGGTGCAGGAGATATTTTAGCATACGAAAAAAGCATTCCTCAAATGTTCGTTACCAATATCTTCAATTTTGCTTCTGAAGGTAAAGCATTCCGTTACGGCTCTGTCAACTCGCCCCTGAATCATTGGGGCCCTTGGCATACGCCTGATAACAAAAATGAAGGTACACTTGCAGACGTTCAGCGCAGCCTTACCGCTATGATGAAGCCTGAAGTCATAATGGATATATTCCAATTCTTCACAATGTTTGCAACCGACAAGAAGTTCAGAAAGTATAAGATTATCTGCCGTTATCAGCAGTTTGAAGGTGCAAATCTCATTGTAGAAAGAGTCAAAGCCGGCTATCCTAAAAAGGGCTTGATTTGGCATTTTCAGGGCTCCGGCAAATCATTGTTGATGGTATTCGCCGCACAAAAACTTCGTATGACTCCCGAACTCAAGAATCCTACGGTAGTTATTGTCGATGACCGTATTGACCTTGAGACACAGATTACTGCAACATTCAATGCTTCGGATATTCCCAACTTGGCAAGTGCCGCAAGCAAGGAAGATCTTATTAGTTTCTTCAAGGGTGATATGAGAAAAATCCTTATCACCACAATATTCAAGTTTGGTGAAGTAGACGGTGTTCTCAACTCAAGAGACAATATCATTCTTATGGTTGACGAAGCACACAGAACCCAAGAAGGTGATCTTGGCGAGAAAATGCGATTGGCACTCCCGAACGCTTTCTTCTTCGGTCTTACAGGTACACCTATCAACAGACTTGATAAAAACACATTCCATACTTTCGGCGCAGAAGAAGATAAGTCGGGTTATATGAGCCGTTATTCCTTCTCTGATTCTATTAGAGACAAAGCAACCCTTCCTCTCCATTTTGAGCCCGTTCCCGTTGATTTACATATCAATGAAGCTCTCGTAGATGCCGCTTTCGATGAGTTGACCGAAGGTCTTTCAAGAAGTGAAAAAGGTGAATTGGCTCGTAGAGTTCGTCTTGAGGCAATTATGAAGTCTCCCGAAAGAATCAGAAAGGTTTGTGAGCATATCGCAACCCATTTCAGAACCAAGATTGAGCCTAACGGATTCAAAGGACAAGTTGTTTGCTATGACAGAGAGTGTTGCTTACTGTACAAGCAAGAGTTGGATAGACTTCTCGGTGAAGATGCAACAACGATAGTTATGGATACCAACAACGATAAAGAAGACAGATATAAGGCTTATCGCAGAGACCGTGACGAAGAAGGAAAACTTCTTGATTATTTCAGAGATCCTGCAAGCCCCTTGAAGCTCGTTATCGTTACGGCAAAACTTCTTACCGGATTTGACGCCCCGATTCTTCAGGTTATGTATCTTGATAAGCCTATGAAGGATCACACGCTTCTTCAGGCAATCTGTAGAACAAATAGATTGTACGGTCAGCAGAAGACTCACGGTCTTATCGTTGATTATATCGGTATCTTTGACGATGTTGCAAAGGCACTTGATTTTGACGAAAAGAGTGTGCAATTGGTAATCACCAATATCGAGGAAGTCAAAAAGAAACTTCCCGAATTGCTTTCCAAGTGTCTTTCCTACTTCTACGGTGTAGACAGAACCGTTGAAGGTTGGGAGGGATTGATGGCTGCACAAGAGTGCTTGCCCACCAATAAGGAAAAGGACGCTTTCGGCGCGGACTTCAGAGTTTTGACACGTGCTTGGGATGCCCTTTCTCCTGATCAGTTCCTTCTTCAGTACAAGGCTGATTATTTGTGGCTTACAAAGGTTTATGAGTCTGTGAAGCCTACAAACGGAAGTGGCTCTCTTGTTTGGGCAGCTCTCGGTCCGAAGACCATTGAACTCGTACACCAAAACGTAACGGTTGAAGGTGTTCGAGATGACCTTGAGATTATGGAACTCAATGCCGAAATTATTGACGATTTCCTTGAAGGAAGAAAAGACCTCAAGAAGACCACAAAGAAAGTTGAGATCGACTTGGTTGCTCGTATCGTCAAACACGGTGATGATCCCAAGTTCGTAAAGTTGGGTGAAAGACTTGAAGAACTTCGCGAGAAACACGAACAAGGCGTTATTACAAGCATTGAATTCCTCAAAATGCTTCTCCAACTTGCAAAAGATGCCGTAGAAGCTGAAAAAGAGGTTGTTCCTGAAGCGGAAATTGATAAGGGGCGTGCAGCCTTAACTGAACTGTTCAATAGCATTAAGAGCCCTTCTACGCCCATTATAGTTGAAAGAATCGTCAAAGATATAGATGACATTGTTAAGATCGTTCGTTTTGACGGTTGGCAGGATACTACCGCAGGAAAGCAAGAGGTTAAGAAAGCCTTGAGAAGTGTGGTTTGGATCAAGTATAAGATCAAAGACCAAGAGCTTTTCAACAAGGCATACAGTTACATAGAAATGTACTATTAAACCACAACGGAGGTAGCATTATGGCTTTGATACTTTGTCCTGAATGTCAAACAAAAATATCAGACAAAGCAACTTCCTGTCCTCATTGCGGATACACAAGCACAGATGCATTGTTGCCAATTAGTGTTCAGGAAACTTATGAACCTACACCTGTATTTGAATATGACATAGCAGAATGGACTCCCGTTGAGGCGCTGACTATCGTTTCTCCCGAAGACAACAAAGGTCTTTTCCAAGTGTTCGGTGATTGGGAGCAAATAAAGGTGAAAATGCCTGCTATTGCGGATACAATTCGTGCTTTAGCAGCTAAAGAAACCGTTATGGTTGCACAGATGGACTCTTACGTTAAAAAGTTAATCGAAACAGGTGTTTATCGTTTCTCCATTGATAAACACGGAGAGATATTACCTACTATTCGAGACGCTTCAGGAATCGTCAAGCAAGTGCGCCTTTCTGAAATGCAACTTACTCCACAACTTTCACAGTCGCTCAATAATCTTGCAACACAGGCAGCTATGGCTCAAATCCTTGACAAAATTGAGTGTGTGAGCGAATCTATCAAACAAATCCATATTGAACTTCAAAACGATAGAATTGCATTAGCTGAAAGTGCAAGGGATAAGTTACTACAGGCTATGAGAATTCAGGATGCAAGACTTCGTGAAATTGCAATTTTGAATGTTATAGGAACGGCAACTGAAGCTAAAAGAATCTTGATGAGGAATTTTGCTCAAAATCTTGCTTACATATCCGAGCATTCAAAGAAGTCACTTGTGGAACTCGTTTTCGATTTCAAAGGACACGAAGTGGAACAAAAGGCTATTGATGCAATGCAAGCTCTTGTTTCAATTACGAATGTGGTTCAGATTGAATGCGAGGGCTATGCAGCTTTGGGCGAATTTGCCGCAAGTCAGGCTTGTCTATCGCAGTTTAGAAGTTTCATAATTTCTAATAAATTAGACCGTAGAGACACACTTCTCCTTGTAAATGAAAATCTTGAGAGAAAACAAGTCTCTATTGTTGACGATTTCGCACTTATATCCTCAAGGATAAGAACATTTGAGGATTCTATTGCAAGTGGAAAAAGTCCGATTGCTTTACTAACAACCGCAGGAGGTACAAATGATGAAACGTAAAGAAAAAGTTCTATACTGCAAAGAATGCGGTTGTGAATTAACGAGCGATAACAAATCAGGTTATTGCGAAAGGCATAAAAGAAAGCAAGCAGGAAACTTGAAGAAAGTTGGTGGCGCATTGCTTTCTATCGGTGGTGCTTTACTTATAATTCCCAAATTATTTTTGAGAAAGAAATAATCAGATTAGAGGTGTCGAGAAATGCAATTGGGTTGGATTGACTTTTCAAAAAGTGAAAGAAGTAAGGTTTTGAATGTATTAGACTTGCTCTCCGAAGCAGGTACTTTAGACGAGCTTGGAATTGCTCCCATTCGAGACGGATACGCCAACCTTTTCTTTCCCGGCACCTCTACGATCCAGACTAAAGCAAAATACTTTTTCTGTGTTCCTTATGCTTTTAAGGACTTGGAAAGAAGCGGAGAAACGAATCCGAACCGTATGTTTAAGGCTCTATCAGCCGTTGAAGAAAGTTGCGGAAAGAAATTATATCACGATAACCCGAAGTCAGATGGTATCATTGGACGTCGGGCTTTAGCCGTTGGCTCTTGGGTAAAACGAGCTCCTTCTGACATCTATTGGGCAGGAATCAGACGCTTGGGGATATTTGTCGGTGGCAATATGTCTATGTCTGAATATATTCGTTTTATCTGTGCAAGCAATAACCAAAAAGGCACGCTCAAAAATCTCGGAAACAGGAACGATAACGCTGAAGAAAATGATCGTGATGACTCCGATGCAGGACAGGATTTCTACAAGAGATTTTGGAATCTCCCTACATACACTTCCGATTGGATGGACACGCTCTCTATTGAACTAACCGTTGAAGAAGCAGAATTTCTCAAGAAGCAGATTATTCAGACTTGTGGCGGTACTATGTTCTCTCACATTATGAAGGAACATATGCACGATATTGTTGAAGTCAAAAACTTTGAGGAACTTGACGGCTCCTTCATTGAAAGATTCCCTGAAGATATTCAAGTGGACTATCATCACTCCGTTTCTTTCTCGGAATTTGTTTATGTACTTCGAGTAATGTACAATATCATTATCTCTAATGGCGAGAATGAAGAAGCAAACGAAGAATGGCGCAAGATAGAACCCGAATTAGATTCTCTCGCAGCCATTGATATTGAAGCTATTTATCACAGACTCGGTGTTGTGAATCCTCTTTTACGTCACTTCTTGGAAGAATGCCAAGTACATATGAAAGCACACGATATTGAAGCTCTGAAGGAAACTATTATCAAGCGAGAGGTTCACCTGAAGGGTGCTTCTCGTGCGAAGACGAAACATCCCGGTGAATTCGATCCTACCGCTTGGTTCGGTGGTAGAAGATTGGATTACCGTTTCGCTGACGCAAAAACAATAATCAATGACATTTTTGAGGGGGAGAAAAACTGTGCTGAATCCGAACAATGACAGATTAGATTACGGTCAGATTTTATCTGCTCCCAACAAATATAAATTAGACTTTGCTATCGGAACAACCTATTCTCTTGACTTGGATGCATTAGTGGGCGCAAGTCTTGCACTCGGTCTTTCGGAAGACACGGATAGCAAACTCGCACACAACCCGATTGCTTTGCTTGAGGCTTTGAGAGTAACCGGAGATAAAATTGCTTTGTTCTGCGAAGCAGGACAAATCCATATGCCGAGCAAAGTCACTTCTTTGTATATCCTCTTGGAACAAATGGTATATCAGGTAAAGACACCTAAAACCAAAGGTATCGGCACGTATCCTTCCTTCCACCCGAAGTTTTGGCTGATTCGCTATATAGACGAAAAGAATAACCCTTTATACAGAGTTGTGATCTTGAGCCGAAATCTCACTTTTGATAGAAGTTGGGACGTCACCTTCTGTATGGATGGTATCAAGAAGGATACTGAAACCACCAAGAACGAACCTATCAAGGACTTCCTTGCATACACACTTCCTTTTGCAAAGAAAAATCCCGATAAACAGAAGAAAATCAGACAGATTTGCAAGGAGCTTTCACATATTCATTTTGATGTCGCCTCAAACGGATTTTATGATTTTGACTTCATTCCTGTAGGCGTTCGTAAGGCTGACGGTGGATACTATTCTATTAAGGATTATCCGTTGTTTACCTCTACCTTTAATGAACTTCTCGTAATGTCTCCATTCTTGAGTGATGAGGTAATAAAGGGATTCAACGATAGCAGCCGAAGCCTGACACAGAGCGAACGCATTTTGATTACTCGCGCTATGTCTTTGTCGAGCTTGAAGCCCGAAAATTGCGATAAGTTCCGCATTTATACCGTAAAAGATAGCGTGATTGACGGTGAATCCATTGTTTCGGAAGAAGGTAACAACATTCAAAAGCAGGATATTCACGCCAAGATCTTTATGCTCCGTAAATACTCGGATTCCGAACTGTATCTTGGTTCTTTGAATGCTTCACGAAATGCGATTATCGGCAATATTGAGTTCGTTATCAGATTAAAAGCAAAGAATCGCCATTTGAATATGACGAGGCTAACTGAATCTTTGTTCTGTGGTGCTGAAGATAACCCGAACAACCCCTTCCAACTTGTAGATATAACGAAAGTTCCAAAGTCGGAAACAGAACCGGAACAACTTCTCTCTGCTATCGTCAAGGATATTACAAGACTCAAGGCTACTGCTACTGTTATTCCAAACGGTGATAATTATAATGTTCAGGTTGTATTTGATAAACTTGTTTCGGGATACGATATTACGATTTCGCCCTTGTTCTCTAACAAACAAGTTCGTCTTGAAACACAGGTGGACTTTATTGATTTGACCGCAGTTCAGCTTTCAGAATTCTACAAGATAACTGTGTCTGACGGAAGCAACTCTTTGACAAGAGTAATTATGATTCCTACAACCGGACTCCCTGAAGAACGCGAAAAAATGATTGTATCCTCTGTAGTGAAGGACAAAAACTGCTTCTATCAGTATGTTTCTTTCCTGCTTGGAGACAGTTTATCGCTTGGCGGAGCAGAAATATTTGAAGATCCTACCTCAAGTTCTTCGACCGCTAAACACCATACAACCATACTTCCGGCACTCTATGAGAAAATGCTGAAGACTGCCGTAGAAGAACCCGAAAAATTCAAAGAGATTGATTATCTCCTGAAAGCAGTTGCAGAAGATGGTGTAATTCCTGCTAAATTTGAGGAAACTTATAGAATATTCAGAAAGGCGGTGGGCTATCGTGATTGATGTTTCAAGCAAATTATCAGATATTGAAAGAACCATAATGTCGGGCTTGAAAGACTTTCAGAGAGCTACCGTTGAACGCATAGATTATCTTTTCAGACACGGACAAAGGAGAGTTTTGGTTTCTGACGAAGTTGGTCTTGGTAAAACCTTGATTGCACGCGGAACTGTTGCCAAGCTCGCCCTTTTACAAAAAGAAAACGCTGACAATCTTGTTAAAGTCGTTTATATTTGCTCTAATGCAGCCATAGCCGAACAGAACCTCAACAAGTTGAGGATCACAAGTGAACTTCGTACCGAAAGTATGAGTTCGTCACGTCTGTCAATGCAACACTTGAATATCTTCAAACAGGAACACGACACAGACCTGTTGAGTAGATATATTCAGCTTATTCCTCTTACTCCCGATACTTCGTTTAGAATTACCGCAGGAGCAGGAACGGTATCTGAAAGATCTCTTATGTTTGCTTTCCTTCGCAGAATGTCCTCGCTACAAGAGTACCTTCCCGAACTTGAAATTGCTATGATAGATTGGGCTTACGGTGCTTGGCAATCATACCGAGATTGGTATGAGCAGGAGGTCATTGCTTGTGACAAGAAGTCTGATAACACCTATTTGCCTTATATGTTGGATGCTACCGAACGCGGTTTGAACGAGATACAGTCAGATGGAACAACGCTTCTCGATAAAGTAATTGAAATGTGTCTTGCTATCCGAGAAAACGGAATGAAACGAACCAATAACAATAGTGCTATCGGTAGACTTCGCGTTCTGTTCTCAAAGATCAGCCTTGATAAATTAGAGCCTGACCTCGTTATAATGGATGAGTTCCAAAGATTCAAATATCTTATCAACTCTGATCCTGAATCCGAAACCGGAATGCTCGCACACAAGTTCTTCAGTTCAAACAACGTAAGAATGCTCTTGCTCTCGGCAACCCCGTATAAAATGTATTCCACCCTTGAGGAAATTGACGATACGCAAGTTGACGAGCATTATTCCGAGTTTTTGGATGTTATGGGATTCCTCAATGTCGGTGAAGGTGAGCAAGAAGCCTTTAAGAGTGTGTGGAACAATTATTCCGTAAAACTCAAAGAATTGTCTTCAGGAGATGCAACCTTGTTACTTGCCAAGAGTGCAGCCGAAGACGCTATGTACGGTAAAGTATGTCGAACCGAAAGAGTTTCTGCTACCGAAAACGCTGATATTATTGACGATTCTTCCGTAAAAGTTCCTGTAGACGTTATGGAGCAAGACGTAAGAGCCTATATTTCTGCACAGAGGCTCCTTGACGAGATAGGTGCGCCTTATCACGTACCCGTTGATTACATAAAGTCTACGCCTTATCTGATGACCTTTATGAGAGATTATCAGTTAAAGCGCAACATAGAGAAATACTTCCGAGCCCACCCTTCCGAAGTTGGTAAGGTTAATAAACCTGCACTTTGGATCAACCGAAACAAGATTGACTTGTATGAGCAAATCCCAAGTGGAAATGCTCGTCTCGAAGTCCTGAAAAGACACGCCTTTATTAAGAATGCGGAATTGCTTTTGTGGATTCCACCGTCAATTCCTTATTACGAACCGAAAGGTGTCTATAAAGACGCAAAGCATTTCAGTAAAGTATTGGTCTTTTCCTCTTGGGAAATGGTGCCGCGTATGATTGCAGGAATGCTTTCATACGAAGCTGAAAGAAAGACAGTTGGCAAATTGGCGAGAAATATGGGCGAAGAAGTTCGCTATTTCTACACGGATGATGCCGGAGCCAATGCCAAGAGAAAGCGTTTTCCGTTGCCAAGATTGAATTTTGCAGTCAATGATGATCAGCCGAACGCAATGTCTCTGTTCTGCCTGATTTATCCGTCAGAGTTCCTTTCTGCCTGTTACAATCCAATTGAATGTCTCAATGAAAGACTTTCTTTGCGAGAAATTGAAACACGCATTAAAGCAAAAATCAAAGAAGCCTTGATACCACTCAAGACTACCGAAGAAGGTGCAGTTGATAAGCGGTGGTATTATATGGCTCCTATGCTTCTTGACTCCGAAGCCTACTTTGACGAATGGTCTGAAAAAATCGGTTCGCTTTCCGAGACAGAAGATTCAGAAGGTGGTAACAAGAAAAAGGCAGGATTTATGAAACACGTCGTTGCTTTGTTGCAACTTCGTCTTGCTCTGCTTTCGGGTGAAGATTCTCTTGGAAAAATGCCTGAAGATTTGGCAGAAGTGTTAACCGATATGGCTATTGCTTCTCCTGCGGTGTGCATCAACAGAACATATCGTAGATACCTTTACGGTGAAAGCAGTTATGATTCTGTGCTTGCAAGTCACATAGCCAAGATTTTTATAAACCGTATGAATACTCCCGAATCTACCGCAGTTGTTGAACTTTGCTACGGAAAATCGGAAGAAGCTCATTGGCGCAATCTTATCAGTTATTGCAAAGACGGTAATATGCAGGCTATGTTTGATGAATATGCACACCTTATCACGAACGGATTGGATAAAGATAAGACAACGATTCAGAGACTTCATCACGTCATTGCCGAATCTATGTCTATCAGAACGACCTTATACGGTATAGATACCCTTAATTCTTTCAAGCAGAGAGTGTCAGGTGGAAAAGCCAAAGCCACCACCTTGAGAACTCATTTTGCCGTAGCATTTACAAAGGGTGAAGGTAATTCCGATAAGGCTACAGACCGTAAGAAAATCGTTCGTAACGCTTTCAATTCACCCTTTAGACCTTTTGTCCTTGCTTCAACCTCAATTGGTCAAGAGGGCTTGGATTTCCATAACTACTGTAGAAAGATTGTACATTGGAACTTGCCATCCAATCCGATTGACCTTGAACAGCGTGAAGGTCGTATCAACCGTTTTGAATGTCTCGCTATTCGACAGAATATTGCAGAAAGATATGGAGATTCTATCTTTACAAGTGATGTGTGGCGCGAAATGTTTGAGATCGCAGTTCGGGATACTACCGATAAGCACCAACATTCTTCCGACCTCATACCATTTTGGGGCGTTCCGGAGACCGAAGAAATGGTTCGGATCGAAAGAATCGTGCCTATGTACCCCTTCAGCAGAGATATTTCTGCTTATGAAAGAATGATCAAGATTCTGTCTCTCTACCGTTTGACTCTCGGTCAAGCTCGACAGGAAGAACTTCTTGAATATATCATTCAAAACAGCGATGAAGGTGAAGATTTAAGACAACTCTTTATCAACTTGAGCCCTCACTACAAGAAAAAAGAAAACGGAGATAACGAATGAAAAATCAAGCAATAGAAGCACACAAATATTCCATAAATCACAAAAAGCAGCTTTTGAGGGATAAGGTATGCGGTTGCTTCTATTGTTTGGAAATTTTTTCGCCCACAGAAATCGAGGAATGGGTTGAAGATCCCGGAGGTACTGCTATCTGTCCTCATTGCGGAATTGATTCTGTTATAGGTGAAAGTTCGGGGTATCCGATTACAAAAGAATTTCTGACCGCTATGAATAAAGAGTGGTTTTAAGAAACGAGGTATATATGGTTAATTATGAAAACCTTCACAGGTTAATTGATAAATACGAAGAAAATTTTTACACTCTGAATAATGCTGAACACGATGAGATTTTCAAGTGGAGAGCCGCAAAGCAGTTCAGAGACGTATGGTTTTCTGAAGAATATGCAGCTTTGCCTTTTTCCGAAAGGTTCAATGCCGCAAAAAAAGAGTTTAGTATCCTGACTGATAACAGTTATGTCTCTCCTTCAAACGGAATCGTAAAAATTGCCGAGAAAGAGCCTGAAGAAGTTGAAAGACTGTTTGTTGAGTTGTTGTTTGCTGATGATGGTGGTGATATAGTCGCTCGTCAAAACAATATGGATAAGTTCTTGGAGGAAATTGACAAACTCCGTCTCAAGCATTTTCCGCAAAGTTTTAAGTACAAACAAGACAGACACTCTGTTTCCTGCTATTTGGCTTTCTATTCGCCTGATCAAAACTACATATACCGTTATAGCAACGCTGAAGATTTTGCACAACACGTAGAGTTTGGAATGGATATAGGTTCAGGTGGAAGTTTCCGTCTTGATGCCTACTACAAACTGTGTGATATTATCGTAGAAGCTCTGAAGGAACACACAACGCTTCTCGAAAAACACTTTGCTTTCTTGAGTGATAGATGCTACAGAGACGAGAGTCTTCATTTGTTGGCTTTTGACCTTATGTACTGTTGCCGTACATACAATTACTATGCAGGAATGTCTCACGTATCCAAGAAAGAAAGCATAAAGGCATTTACGGAATCTGAAGCACGCGAACAAGAAAGACTTGCTAAAGAAGCGAGAATTAAAGAAATAGAAGATCAACTTCACGAGCTTCAGTCTAAAGCAGAACAGTATGTTGATATATCCTTGATAAATGTAGAGGTATTTCAATCGACTTATGGAAAAGGTATTGTTATTGCTCAACAACAGAACAAAATTACGGTTCAGTTTGATTCTTGCGAGAAAACATTTGTAATCAACAAAAAGTTCCTCTCTCGCCCCAAATTTGAAAACGATACTGAAATTGTTGAAGCCTTTACCGAGTATGCAGCTTTGTGCGAACAGATCGAAGTTCTGAAAAAGAGGCTTCAGAGAGAACTTGAATCCTAAATATGAGTGGTTGCAGAAATGCAGCCACTTATTTTTTGCCGAAATCCACCTAAAATGCCCCACAAGTACAACGGCTTGTACTTCTCAAGATTGACATAATCGAATTTATCGTGTATAATAACACCATAAACAATTGTTCACGGTGTACGAAAGAAGGTGTGATAATGAGCCACAAAAACGAAGACAGAAAGATCGCAGTTTATGACTTTATAAATGATTTCATTTCCGAATATGGCGTAAGTCCTTCTGTTCGAGAGGTGGCAGAAGGAGTTGGTTGTTCTGCCGGAGCAGCCCACAAGTATATCAATCGCCTTATTGACGAAGGATTGCTTGAGAGGTTCGGACACAATCAGATTATCACACGAATGAATGAAGCTCCTATGGGTAGATACCCGGTTCTCGGAGCTATTGCCTGCGGAAAACCAAAACTTGCTATTCAGGATATTGAAACCTATATCCCTATGAGCAAGGAGATTTTGGGAAATGGCGAGTTCTTCGTTCTTATTGCAGACGGAGATTCGATGATTGAAGCAGGGATAGACGAAGGTGATTTAGTGTTTATCAGAAAACAGACCTATGCAGAAGAAGGTCAGATTGTTGCAGCTTTAATTCAGGACGATTATTCTTCCGAATGCTATGCAACGCTAAAACGATATTATAGAGATCCTGCCAACAAGAGATTTATTCTCCACCCGGAAAATGAAACTATGGATGACATCTATGTAAAAGAAGTCAATATAATCGGTGTGGCAGTTAAGATCTTGAAGAATGTATCCTAACCAATGCCAACAATGAGAATTGCCCCATTCTCTATTGTTATATATTTGAGTTTGAGAAGGAATGACTTTGCCCCAAGCTATTCTAACTCATTCGTCGGCGGAGTGTGTTTGCTTTCGGGAATTTCCCGGTCCGAAGGACAAGCCGCTACTTCTCACCGCAGAGTCTATGGGAAAAAGGAGGATAAATATGGCGAAAAAGAAAAATCCTTTGGCTTGTCCTTCTTGTGCTACACGTCTCTTTGAAGTTATGGGACATTGTTCGGGCATTATACTGACCTGTCCGAACTGCGAATCTTCAATATTGGCAGATGTAGATGAGAAAGGTAGAATCAGGCTCACCTGTGAGCCCGTCGAGGAAAAATCTCAAACGCCTGTAAGGGCAAACGCATAAAGTACATAACCAAAAATCAGATAGAATTGTGGATTGTGGTATCGCAAGAGTAAAGCCGTCAACACAACCTATCTGAAGTTGCAAGACACCTGAAGTTACCCAACGAACTATCAAAGACTTGCGACACCGGAGCGTGCGCTATTACAATGACCGTAGGCGTAAATATGGTCTGACAATTGAATATTGACACCATATATTGCAGATGGACTGCGGTAGCCCTTCGCGGACAGTAAAGCCAACGCATCGGATATATGAAGTTGTAAGAAACCGAAGCTATCTTAACAGAAGCTATCAACGCCTTACAAACCGACTAAACCTTTATGGGTATAGTTTGTTTGTAGGGCGCTTTTTTTGTGCCTGAAATTCTCTCTATAACCCTCGCAACCGAAGTTTAGTCGGATTGCGAGGGTTTCTTTTTTGGGGCGTAATCCTCGCTCTTGGTTGCAGAAATCAAAAAACAGCCAAACAGGAGGATTACAAAATGGCAAAGAAAGTTATCTACAAAATCACAAAGACTACTTACGAAATCGTTGAGGTTGAGACACCCGAACAGGAAGCCCTGATTGCAGAGCTTAACAGAGACACAGAACGCGAGGAAAAGCGTTCCCAAGTAAACAGAGTCAGATGCAGATCCCTTGAGCAAATGCGAGAGGAAGAAGGTTTTGAACCTGCTGAAACCTCTCTCTCTTGGATAGAGCAACAAATTCAGTTGGAGGAAATGTCGCAAATAGAAAAAGATGTCCTCTCTGCTATTCGTCGCTTGACAAAACGCCAAAGAGAAATCGTTATCCTTATTTTCTATAAAGGAAAAAGCCAAGCCGAAACTGCTAAAATTTTGCACGTCACCGAGCCCAATGTTTCCATCACCCTCGAACGAGCAAAAGCTAACCTCAAAAAAATGTTGGAAAAATATTCAGGAATTTTTTGAAAAGCGTTTAAGTTTTGCCTTCTAACTTTCCCTTAATAGTGAAGGGGTTCAAACTATACCACCCTTCAGGGAGGAAAAAATGGTTCAACTTGAAGCAAGACTTGGTGGTGAAACATTCATCATCACCGCGAATGAAAAGATTGCGGACTTGTTGTTCCTTGCCGAACACCGAATCAATCACCGGAAACACTCAAACAAGGACAGACATCCACACAAGCAGATAGGACTCACAACAATCGATCTGAATGCAAACCTGATTTATGCTTTGGATGAAGTTCTTGAGGATTCCGGACACACAGATTTCGGGCACCTTCTCTTTACGGAATTTAATCAGGCTGAAAGGAGGATTTTATATTACCTGCTCCGTGAAGATAAGACGTTCAAATTCCTTACCTTTGTACAAGGATACGAGGAGGTGTTAGTTAGAGGAACAATTCAAAAATTCTTTTCAACTTTGAGCAAAAAAATATGAAGGAGGTAGATACCACAACCAATGAAACAAAGTTTTGAAACCAAAATCACAATCAGAATCTACGACACGTCTTTTGCGAGAGAGCTTGACGAACTGTATATGGCGTCGGGCGAGCGCTTTGAGAGCAAGAATCACTTTCTCAACACTCTAATCCGAATCGGACTTGAGAAGTATATTGCCGAGCAAACCGCAAAAGCGGAATGTAGACAAGCCGACACGGATAAAACCGTAGGAGATATTAAGCAGCTCCTTGACGATTTTATCGGCTACAGTCGAAAACAAGCTGAAGTTTCCAATGCTCACCACGATGTTTGTGAGAGACTTGCAGCTTCGATCTTGGCGGTCGTTCTTGCTTTGGCTGAAAGCGAAAGCATTGAAAAGGCAGATGTCGAAGACGGAGTATATGAATCTCTTTCAGACAGGCTTGAGCAAATTATCTTACAGGCAAAGTTTAGATAATGTCAACACCCAATGTACTCGTTCGCCTCAAATACTATAAAGCCGAAGACGCGGACTTGAGTACAGATAATCCCTACAACGCAAAAAAGGTCAAGAACCGAACATTCTATTCTTCAAATCAATCCAATGGTGATGATTATATGAAGTATATGGATAAAGGCGCTAAAGCCGGAGAGGTCTACGACTATATGGCGTACGCAGGAAATGAAGAAAAGAGTTCGGGTGTGTTCGGCAAAGACGGTTTTCTGACCGAACGTCAAAAAAAAGAAATCCGTCAAATGCTACGAAGCACGAAATCAGTCATTTGGGATATGGTTATCAGCTTCACCGAAGATTATGGAAACGAACATATCAAATCATACGCTGATGCAATGGAGGTGATAAAACAAAATTTACCCCAATTCTTCAAGGAAAATGGGCTTCAGACAGATAACATTGTTTGGTTCGCAGGGCTTCACGAAAACACAGATAACAAGCATATTCATTTGTGTTTTTTTGAGCGAGAGCCAATGTGCGGAAAGGCACACACAAAAGGTGTTTTTCACCATAGCGGAAGAATGCGAATGGTGACAATAAACAACCTCAAGGTTGCTATTGAAGAACAGTTAAACGGTCACGAATACTTTTTTAAGAGTTACCGTCAAAATCTACTTTTGCAAGCGGAGTCAGCATTACAAAATCGTGACGGATACAGTCCTTTGGATAGACAACTTCGGTTGAAACTAAAAGAACTTTATCGGAAGCTCCCACCCGGAAGAATCAGTTACAATAGTCTGAATATGGTTGAACTTCGCCCTCTTATACGCGAAATTGAGCGAATTTTGCTTGATAGAAGCCCTTTAATGAGCGAGGAATACAAGAACCTTCGCCGTGATCTTGAAGCGAGAGACGCGGAAATTCAAGCCATTTGTGACAGACAAAAAATCGACAGTTCAAGATACTTGCAAAAAGACAAATTCATTGAAGACTTTCATAGACGAATCGGCAACAAAATCATACAGTACGCCAAACGGTATCAGTACGAAGAAAAGCAGGAGGAACGAGCTTATGAAAGTCAACGGATACGTCGCAGTATCGAAAAATCAAAACGGACGCGGTTGTTCAAGGAAACTGCCCGTCTTACAAGGGAGGTTGATTACGAAGCAATAGACGTCTTTACAGAATACAGACGCAAATTGGCAGAAGCCGAATATCAGAGATTAGTTGAAGAAGGAGTTATAGAAGCAGACTGATGAAAAAACACTTAAAATCACTTCTCATAATTCTCGGTACGTCAATTATATTCTGTTACCTTTTAGGGTTTGTGTTCTGCTCGTTGGTAGCCAATAACTTCAGATTCGTCTTCAAATGGTGGTATTTCACCGATAACAGAACCTTCATTTTTATGGGATTTTTCCTGATTGTAGAGTTGGTTATCGTTCTTTGGTACTACCAAAAGCATTATTGGCTACTCAACAGTAAAAACATTATCAAGGGAAAGAAGCGAGACCTACACCTGTCTGCAAACCTTGAGCAATCGAGGTTTCAGACAGACCGAGAACTTGAGGAAAACTTCACGACCATAGATTTCCGAGACCTGAATGACACAGAGATTATCGGAACACCAATCAAGGCTGAAGAAATCGGTGGAAGGTTGAATATCACCTTCGCCAAACCTGCACACAGTTTGATTATCGGTACTACCGGATCGGGCAAAACCACCACATTCGTTAACCCGATGATTCAGATTTTGGGCGCAACCAAGACACAACCCTCTATGTTCATTTCCGATCCCAAAGGAGAGTTGTTTGCAGACCATTCCGAAGCCTTGAGACGCAGAGGTTATGAGGTTAAAGTTCTTGACCTACGAAACCCCTACAACTCGGTTCGGTGGAATCCACTTGAACGAGCTTATACCTATTATCAGAGAATGCTACATCTTGACGAGGAGGTGATTATAGACGAAGAAAAAGGCTGCTACATATTCGATGGTAAAGAATACTACGAAATGGAAGAAAAAGAAGCAGCCGTTCAGGTTAAAAAACAACAACTCTATGACATAGTTTACGAAGATCTTCACGATATAACAACTGTGCTTTGCCCTGTAAATAACAAGAATGAACCAATGTGGGAATCAGGTGCTAAAAACCTTGTTCTCGCTATCGCTCTTGCGATGCTTGAGGATTCCGAAAATCCCAAACTCGGACTCACAAAAGACAAGTTCAATTTCTTCTCCATTACGAAGGTAGCAACCAACACAGAAAACGACTGTGAAGAACTTCTCAACTACTTCAGAGGGCGCTCCCCCTTATCCAAAGCCGTATCCCTATCGAAACAGGTGCTTGACGCTTCTGACAAGACTCGCGGAAGCTATCTATCAAGTACCTTCGACAAACTCGCTATGTTTGCCGATCAGTCGCTCTGTGCTCTAACGAGCGAGAATGAAATTGAGTTCGGCAGTATGGGCGAGAAACCGATTGCCTTATTTCTTCAGATCCCCGACGAGAAGGAGACAAGACACACACTTGCCGCAATGGTTATTTTGCAAGCCTACAAGGAGCTCGTTTACAAAGCAAACTCCTATGAGTCATTGTCTTTGCCGCGACCTGTCTACTTCATTTTGGATGAGTTCGGAAACCTTCCGAAAGTACACAAGTTGGAGCAAATGATTACCGTAGGTCGTTCGAGAAATATTTGGATGAACCTTGTGGTTCAGTCCTACGCGCAGCTTGCAAAGGTCTATGACGATAAGAGTGCCGATATTATCAAATCCAACTGTAACATTCAGGTTTTTATCGGTACAACGGATTACAAAACCATTGAGGAATTTTCCAAAAGATGCGGAAATTTTTCCATAATGCAACGAAGTGTTGGATTCAATTCGTCAAGGGGCGAGGATATAAATTCAAACACGAGCGTAAAGGAACGCCCGTTGATATATCCAAGCGAACTTCAAAGGCTCAACAACAATGGTGATATGGGTAACGCAATCGTTACAGTCTTTGGATATTACCCCATAAAAAGCAGATTTACTCCAAGTTTCCGTTGCAGCTTCTATCAAATGGAACGGTGCAAACAGGAGCTTGAAAAAGGCAGATTTTTTGACGAACACCGAGCATTTTACGATATGAGAATCAGAAATGCCGTTGTTTCTCTCCCGGCGAGTGATAAACCGAAGGATTTAGTAAGACAACAACTGACCGAACGCCGCAAAAGCAAACTCATATTAGATCAAATTAAAGGTCTTATGATGAAGGGCTTGAATGAAATCATTCCTGACGAAGACGTTAAGGAATTGTTGTCGGCTATCGACACCTTGAGTTTGGAAAAGGCTCTTGCAGGGTTAGAGCAAGCAAGAAAAATCGCAAAAGAAAGCAAAAGACACAATAAAGTCGAGGTAATTGAAGACGTTATCCAACGGATCAAGGATTACCTCATTGAAAATCAAAAATATTAAAGGAGGATTTAATTTGAGAACAAAAAACACAAAGAAAGTTTTGACAGGGGCTTTGCTCTTTGTCCTCACGCTTATGCTTACGCTTGGTATGTTTATCGCCTCTCCGATGACCGCTTCTGCCGCAACGAACCGAGCAGGTGTTTATATGTTGTACGGCACTTATGACATTGGAGATGGCTCAACTTCCGGTTATATGGATCAGTTCGGAATTCAGATCGCAACGCAAAACTTTTACGACGATTCCGCATACAACGGTACGACCAAGTACAACTATGAGACATATGATTGGACTTATTTCAGTTTCTATATTCACGCGGATGACATTAAGGAGCATCAGTCGTTCAAACTCACAAAAGACGGTAGCACTTATGTAAGCAAAACTCTCTCCGGTGATACAGGAATGTATTTATGGCAGGGCTCACTTCCGAGTGGTTACTACGTACTTACCTATGTAGGAACTTACAAGCCCAACATTTTCTCCACGAAAACTTACACATTCACCTACAGATTCTATGTAGATAAGGATGCTCCCACGTATTCGCTGAAAGCAGGCGGTTCTACCATTTCAAGCGGTTCTTATACGAACCAAGCAATCACTTATTCGATTTCGGATCTGTACTCCACCAAACTCTATTATAAGAGTCCGAGTTCTTCTTCCTACACTTACACAACTTCAACGAGCAAGAGTGTATCTGCAACCGCAGCTAACAACGGTTGGTGGTACTTCTATGGAACTGACGGTTATCAGAGCAGTTCTACCGTAAGCGTTTATCTTGACACGGTTGCTCCTGTAGGAACGATCAAGAATTCTTCGGGCACCACAATCAGTAGCGGTGGATACACAAACAAACCTGTTAAATATACCGCAACGGACACGGGCGGTATCAACTACCTTCAGGTAAAGACTCCCGGTTCGAGTTCTTGGAGCTCTTATACTTCGGGAACTGCACTTTCGAGCGCACAGGGATGGTATTACTTCAGAGCAGTTGACAAGGCAGGAAATGTATCTTCTACCTCGTCTGTGTATTACGATTCGGGTGCTCCGACCGGAACTCTTTACGGTGGTACTTCCACAAAATCTACGGGTTCTTACACCAATGCTTCTTACATCAAGTATGTTGCGAGTGATTCCTACTCCGGAATTGCTAACTGCTATGTAAAGAAGCCCGGAAGTTCGAGCTATACGGCTTATACTTCCAACACCCAGCTTACCGCTGAAGGAACTTATTATTTCTACTGTGTAGACCGTTCAGGTAACACGAGCAGTACGGTTTCTATCACCCTTGATAAAACCCTTCCGACCGGAACCGTGTATGGCGGTACTTCCTCTAAAACGAGTGGTTCTTATACCAATGCCGCATATGTAAAATACACCGCAACGGATAGTCTTTCGGGTGTAAATACCTGCTATGTAAAAATGCCCGGAAGCTCCTATTACACCACCTATGCGAGTGGTACGCAGCTTGCAACACAGGGTACGTACTCCTTCTATAGTGTTGACCGCGCAGGAAATCAATCTTCGGTTGTAACCATCACTCTTGACACAACCAAGCCGACAGGTACTCTCTACGGCGGTACTTCCGTTGTAACTTCGGGTGGTTCGACCAATACCTCTTACATTAAGTTCGTTCCTTCCGATAATATCGGTGTTGCAAACACCTATGTAAAGAAACCCGGTGCAAGCACCTATACCGCATATACTTCGGGAACGCAGCTTACGGATGAGGGCGTTTATTCCTTCTACTGTACGGACAACGCAGGAAATCAGTCTTCTACGTACACAATTACCCTTGATAGACAGATTCCTACCGCACAGCTCTATGTAGATGGAACTGCTATCGACAACGGTTCTTATACCAACGGTGATTATATCTCCTTCGAGTGCGGTGAAAACTGTTTTGTCAAAGTACCCGGTAGTGACTCCTTTGCCGCATACGTATCGGGCGGTGAGTTCTACAAGGAAGGAAAATATGTATTCTACGGTATGTCTGAAGCAGGAAACTCCACAGGTGAATACACGGTTATCATTGACCGTTCTATCAAGACTCTTACCTTGAACAACGTAACCGACGGTATGACTGACGGAGACGTAACGCTTACTTGGACTGACGGTGATCCTGAACTCTACGCACCTATCGTTAAGGTCACGGTAAACAGCAAGAACTACACGAAAGGCTCTACTATTCATACCATTGACACAGGTGTTTACGAAGTGGTTTGTGTAGATGCCGCAGGCAACTCTTGGACTACCAAGTTCAACTCCATAAAAGTCAATGTTCCTACTGTCACCTTGCAGAAGGAATACTATGAAATCAATAACGCTGACGATGAATTTTTCTCCTTTGCAACCTACGAAGGTGCGTTTAACTTTGCCGTAGAGCGCGAGAATTCCTTTGTCCGTAAAGGCACTTGGAATAGCGAGACTTGGGATACCGGAATCGCTATGGATGCGAAGGATAGCGTAAACGCTATCAACGGCGAATACTTCATCTACAAAAAATCAGGAAATCCTGACGAGGAAGTGGCTTACTTTACCCTTGAGAGATTGAATGAGGTTATCGCAGAGTATGCGGAAATAGGTATTGAATCGTACTTCTATTGGGAAAAAGAGCCTGCTGAATTCGCTGAAGGTGAAAACCTCTTTGCCTACTCCGACACCAAGACTATTCTTGCAAACAAGATTGATCTTGGCGAGAATATCGGAACCCTTCTGAACGGCGAGACTTTCGTAGGTTCTGTAATCGAGCTTGAGGGCAGACACACCCTTACTGTATTCGATGAATGGAACAACACCTGCGAGTACACGGTAATCGTTGTTCGCAATGCTCCCACACTTCAGTATGCAATCGGTGAGGGTGCAACCAATACCGTAACCTTCGATAGAACTTATCGTTTCAAAGACGAGGTTTCGGTTTCTATCCTTGATGAGCTTGACGAGTTCGCTATGTTCAGAATTTATGACGAGAACGATGAGCTTATTGCAATCTTGAGCGCAGGAGAATCCTACCTTATTACCGAAAGCGGTAGCTATACCGTGATTGCGGTGAATCACGCAGGAGATTCCGAAGTGTTTGAAATTATCGTTTCTCGCAATGCTCCGAGTGTGAGTGTTGTTGAGGATGAGACGAACAAGAAACTCAATATTACCGTAACTCCGAGCGAAGACAAGGAATCCACCCTTCAGACTCTTGAGATTCAGAAGTCCGTTGACGGCGGTGAGACTTGGGAAGTTGTAATCGAGGACGATTACGGCAAGCCTGTCGAACTCAACAATCTTTCCTACTCCTTCAGAACAACTGCCATTTACAAGGTCATTGTAACGGACGAATTCAGAACAGGCATTGACGCTATCACGGCGCAGCTTGACTATGTTCAGGATACTCCTTTGGGAACTTTGAGTGGTGTTGAAGACGGTGGATACACCAACGGAACCGTTAAGTTTGAGTGGTCTGATGAAGCGGTTGTAACCCTTGAAAAAGACGGTGAAGCCATTTCCTACTACTCCGGACAGGTTCTTACCGAGAATGGAACTTATACTCTGACCTTCGAGAATTTCGACGGTTATGAGAAGACTTTCACTTTCGTGATTGATACTGTAAAACCTGAAGTCGAGCTTGAGGGTGTAGGTCACGGCAAGTCTATTAGCGGTGACGTAAAGGTTGTCTTCTCCGAAGATAATCTCACAGGTGAAATCTTCAAGAACGGTGTGTCTATCGGTGATTATGCTTCGGGTACGGCAGTAGCAGAAAGCGGTTCTTACAAGATCGTAGTAACCGACCTTGCTAACAACACAACTACCGTTGAATTCCTTATCGACAAGTTCGTTGACTATTCCATCAACGTCAATGATAAAGGTCTTTCCAACTCTGTGACGGTTGAAGCGAAGGAAGACGTAACTGTTGTCTTTACCAAGAATGGTGAAGTTGCAGACTATGTTCTCGGACAGGCTATTACAACTCCCGGCACTTACACAATCTCCCTTACCGACAATCTCGGTAACAAATCTGAAGTAACCTTTACTATCGTTGAACCTCTTGTCAAGAAGTTTGAATTCAACTTTGACGAGACTCCCGGCTTTGAAAAAGCGCTCGTCAACGGTGAGGAAAAGAGACTCAATTACGGCACTCTTGAACTGTTCGATGACGGTGTTTATGAGGTGGGTGTAGTTGCCAACGGCAAGACCTACAACTTCACCGTGACTGTGGATAACACCGCCCCTGTAGCAACTCTTGAGGGTGTTGAGAATGGCGGTACTACGAAGGAGAACGTAATCATTTCTGCAATCAATGAGAATGCAAAGATGAAGGTCTACTTTGACGGTCAGGAGATTGACTACAAGCTCGGTGACGAGCTCTCGGAAATCGGCACTTACAAGATTGTCCTTGAGGATGACTGCGGTAATGTTTCCGAGTACAATTTTGAGATTCTGTACTCTATGAACGGTGGTGCTATCGCGCTCATTATAATCGGCATTTTGGCGGTTGCAGGAGTGGTAGTATTTATCATTCTGAAGAAGCGCAGAGTCTACAAGAAGTAACCTGAAATGTAGGGGTAAACCCTACTTTTAGGGAACAGGATAAGAAGTGGGGTAAAATTGCCATCACTCGCCAATTTTGCCCCTACTTCGACAGTTTCGAGAAGCGGGATACCCGCCTTTCGATTGAAGAAAAAACAACTATGAAAACGGAGGTAGAAATTTGAGAAATACTATGTTAGCAGCCAACATTGACTTCAACCCAATCATTGCTCCGATCCTTGAAATTCTCAATGCTATCTTATGGCCGGCAATCGCCGTTGTCGTTGCAGTCGGCTCGATATATTGTATCGTGCTCGGACTCAAGATAGCAAAGAGTGATGAGCAGAATTCTCGCGAAAAAGCGAAGAAAGACCTTATCGGTGCAATCATAGGTTTTGTCATTATCTTTGTGTTGATCGTATCACTAAAGATTGCAGTTCCTATCTTGGAACAATGGGTAAAGAGTCAGATATAACGAGAGGTAAAACAGTATGATATTGAGCGACCTTATAGATGCTCTCGTTGAACTGTTTTACAGTATCATTTACAAACTTTTTTCTTGCATTTGCGTTCTGATAGATTTCATAAAAGAGATCTTCTACAAACTCTGCGGAATAGAAACCGTTAATATCGGTGGTGAGGACACAGACCTTCTATCAAGCCTGATGGGTTCGGATATTATACGAAGGGTGTTCTTGAGTGTCCTATTGATAGGTGTGATTTTGCTTGTGGTCTTCACAATTATAGCAATCATTAAAAGCAACTATCAGGAAAAACAGAATTGGAAAACAGTTCTAACCAAAACGGCACAAAGCCTGATTATTTTAATTCTGATACCGTTTACGGTTATGGCAGGAATAGTCCTCACCAACACGGTTATGAGTTCAATCAATTTGAGTATGCAAGCCACAATGGATGGTGCAAACGCTACAATAGGCGGTCAATTCTTGGTAACAATCGGACACGATTCTTTCATTGGAGACGCCGCCTCAAGAGCTTCAATCGAAGCGAGCTTTATCAATGGCACGCTTGACTACAACCACTTGGATACCGTTAAAACCTACTACGATATTACAGGTTTGAACTACCTGATCGGTCTTCTCGGAGGTCTTGTAATTTTGGTTATGTTTGTCTTATCGGCGCTGACCTTCGTACAACGTATCTTCGATATTATCCTTCTCTATATCGTATCTCCGGTATCAATTTCGACCTTACCGCTTGACGAGGGAAACAGATTCAAGGTTTGGAAGGATATGCTGATTTCAAAGATCCTCTCTGCCTACGGAATTATCCTTGTAATGAATTTGTTCTTCCTCATAATTCCTCAAGTGTACCAAATTCAATTCTTTGAAAACGGATTCCAAAACGGAGTGGTTTACATACTGTTCCTGATCGGAGGAAGTTTCGCGGTAACGAAGGCTTCAAGGGTTATCAGCCAACTTTGCGGAGCTCAACAGACAGGTGGCGAGCTTGCACAGATGATTTACAACATTCGTTCCGGAATCGCATTCACGAGAGCCACAACCGCCCTTGTCGGTGGTGTTGTAGGCGGTGCGGTTGCAGGAAGTGATTACCTCAAGAGCCGTAAACAAGGCAAAGGTAGAATGGAAAGTCTCAACGCAAGCATACACAGTAACCGTAATCAGAAGGTGGTTCAGGAAGGAGCTAAAAAGAATAAGGCAAAGCAAATCGCAGGCGCTCCCTTGAGATTCGCTACAATGCCATTCGGTATGCTCCACGACCTCGCTTCAGGTGGTCTAATTCAGGTCGGCAAGAACTTCATTCCGAGACTCAAGAATGCAGCTACGGGAGATACCCTTATCAACCGAGCAGAAATTCTTTCTAAAGTTCCGAAATCCGAAGGTTCGTCAACGACACCCCCTGAAGACACTACCACAACAACCGATACCACAAGCGACAGAACCGAGACTACAATTCTTGATCAGGAAGATGTCGCGAGAGGTGTTGACGCCGAAGATAGAACGGCAGACACAGAGAGCGATAGGACGCCTTTCACCGGACCTACCGCTGAAGATTTGAAATCAGACAATACAGGCAGTAACGGAGGTAACAACGATGAGAATAATACCTAAAACTTCAAAGGTAAAACTTACCTTTTATAAGGGTATTACGATAGTTGATATTATCATCGGATTTGTCGCACTCTTGGTACTTGCAATCACCCTCACAAGTAACTTTTGGTTCAGGTGGTATATAGCGCTCGGCATTGCTTGTGTCACGATTCCGCTTTTCCTTACATTTAGCGGTGAGCGCCTTTATGAGTACATAGGATTCGTATTCAAGTATATCGCAAGCCGAAAGAAATACACCAAAGGAGATAAGAACGAGCAAGCCGACATTACGGGAATCATCCCTTACAAAGAGGTTCGCGAGAATATCATTGTAAACCGCGATGATTCCTACGTCGGTGTGTTGGAAGTCAACCCTATTGACTTCCGACTGCTCGCCCTTGACCGACAGGATGACTACATTGAAGGTGTGTTTGCGAGAGTAATCAATAATATCGGCATCGGTGAGCAGTTTTCTATCGTAAAACTCGAAAGACCTTTGATACTCGACGGAAATATTCAGGACGAACTTGACAGGTTGAAGGATGTACTTCAAGCCAAAGAGAGCCACGATTTAACCGAACCGGAATGGCAGAGCCGCGTAGACGTCATTCAGGACAGAATTACTCTGATTGACGCTATCAATAGCGGAGACATTGTGAACTACAGTAGATACTATCTCTGCCTGATCGGTAGCAGTATCAACGAAATCAATATAGCGCTTGACCGCGCTGAAATGATTTTCGGTGCAGGAGGAATCTGCACAAAACGATTGAAGGAAAAAGAACTTGTAGCCTTTATCCGATACGGGATTGATAATAACTTTGACGAACGAACGCTTGATGATACGGAAGATTACGAACCCTATCTCATTCCCGAAAAAGTTGGCTTTAATCTCACCTCAACGAGACAAGGAAATAAGAATCTTACTCACTTCGTAATCAACAATTACCCACTAAAAGTGGGTAACGGTTGGGGTGAAGGACTGTTTGATATGGAATACACCAAAGTCGTTATGAGGCTTGTACCCGTCGAAAAATACAAGGCGGTAAAGCGAATCGACAACGCAATTTTGGAGATTCAGACACAAGCACAAAAAGACAAAGCAAGTGTTCAGATTGACAGAAGCACTCACCTCGAAACCCTTCAGGATCTTCTTGTCGGCATACAGACCGATAACGAATCCTTGTTTGACACAACCATCATTATAACCGTCTATGACGAGATTGGCAAAAACACCAACAAACGCAAGGTCAGAACGAGACTTCGCGAGATGGGCTTTGGGTTTACCGAAATGTTCGGCAGACAGTTCGACGCCTATATTTCAAGCAATGTTGCTCCCATTGACAAAACGAATATCTCAAGAGGTATTCAGACAACGAGCATTGCAGCTTGTTTCCCATTCGTCTCAAGTGCGGTGATGGACAAACGCGGAATCCTGATAGGAGAAAACAAATTGCCCGTCTTTATAGACTTTTTCAAGAGAGACGATGAACACGTAAACTCCAATATGGTGATTATCGGCAAACCCGGCTCCGGAAAGAGTTACGCAACGAAGACGATTATGGCACACCTCGCAAGTTGCAATACCAAAGTGTTCGTTCTCGATCCGGAAAATGAGTACGGAAAACTTGCTCAAAATCTCGGTGGTAAAACCCTCGATATTGCAAGTGGAGCTTACGGTAAAATCAACCCATTCCACATTATCGCAGGGCTTGAGGAAGAAGAAGAAAACAACAGTTTCTATGCACATTTGCAGTTCTTGGAACAGTTCTACAGGTTGATTCTTCCCGGTATCAATTCCGATAGTTTGGAATTGCTCAACAAGGTGACACAGGAACTCTATGAGAACAAAGGCATTACCGCCAAAACCGACCTGAAGACCTTGCAGCCGCAGGACTATCCTATCTTTGACGATCTATACGCTCTCATTGAAAACAAACTGAACAATGAAACGGATGAATATATGAAAACTTGTTTGAAAGTCCTTATAAACTATGTTTCCAAGTTCAAGTCGGGAGGCAGAAACTCTAATCTTTGGAACGGTTATACGAGCTTTTCGCCGCAGGAGAATTTCATTGCTTTCAACTTTCAAAAGTTGCTCGCAAATAAGAATGACGTAACGGCAAACGCCCAAATGCTTTTGGTTCTCAAATGGCTCGAAAACGAGGTCATAAAAAACCGTGACTATAACCTGAAATACAAGACCAAGCGCAAGTTGATTGTCGCTATAGACGAGTGCCACCTGTTCATTGACGAGAAGTATCCCATCGCCCTTGATTTTATGTTTCAGCTTGCAAAGCGAATCCGAAAATATGAGGGTATGCTAATCATCATTACACAGAACGTCAAAGACTTTGCAGGAACGCCTGAAATCGCGAGAAAATCTACGGCAATTATCAATGTCAGTCAGTATTCTCTGATCTTTTCCTTGAGTCCGAACGATATGACCGAGCTTTGCAAACTCTATGAGAACGCAGGCTCTATCAACGAAAGCGAGAAAAACAATATCGTTCATAACCGGAGAGGTCGCGCATTCCTAATCTCAAGCCCCAAGAGCAGAACAAATTTGGATATTGTGGCTACCGAGTACATTGAAAATCTTTTCAGTTAAGGAGGTCTAAATGGCACAAATCGACTACGTAAACGCGGTGCAGGAAAATGTCAGAGAGGAATTTGACGAGTTCTTTGCCGAAGAAATGGCAAAGCCGAAGGAAGAAATCTTCAACGACAGTTATAAAATCCGATTCTATACCGAGTTGAATGAATTCCTGACCGCGAACAATGACGATTTTTTAGGGAGGGGTGAATATCGTTGCCTTTACGAAGAAGGAACGCACGTCATCGCTTCTCTCTACGACCACTATCTCTATACCGATTATGCAAGTATCAACACTTGGGATGACGTCAGAGATATGATACGAACCTATAACGACAGGAACTACAGCGACCTGTTGGAAGAATTTGAAGCTGAATAAAAGGAGGAAAATATGGATAACAAAAACGAACCCAAAAAGGAATATACCGTAAAACCCTATACGCAGGAGGAAGTTGATAGAATTCTCGGTGAGATTGACGGTAAGCTCGCAGAGTTTATCCAATCCGATAAGTACAAAGACGTTCTTCTTATGATGGGTAATATCGGCAGATATTCTCTTACCAATCAGATTTATATTCTCTTACAGAACCCCGATGCTTCGCACGTAAAAGGTATGAAGCAGTGGAACTATGTAGGCAGAAGTATCAAGCCCGGTGAGAAGTCTATTCAGATCTTCGCACCGATCAAGGACACCGTTGTTACAGAGGTTGTGAATGAAGACGGTTCACCGAGACTTGACGAGAACGGAAACCCTGTCACCAAGAGACGAGAGGTTATCAGAGGATTCAAGCCCTCCTTCGTCTTCGACGTATCACAGACTAAAGGCAAAGAGTTTGAAGCCTTCAGAATGGACGAAAATACGCCTGTAGCGGACAAGGAACTCATTATGCAAGGACTTACCGCCGTAGTCGCTAAACGCGGTTTTACGGTGGAATATGCGAGTGAGGAAACACTTGGCAAGGGGTGTTATGGTCTGTGCAATACAAAAGAGAAGAAAATTCTCATTCTTGAGGGTATGAGCGATCTTCAGACCGTCTCTACAATGGTACACGAATGCGGACACGCTCTTGCACACACTCCCCATAGACAAGGATTTGAAGGACTTTCCTCGAAGGAAAAGCGCGAGATCAAGGAGGTTGAAGCTGAAAGTATTGCTTGTGTTGTCTGCTCCTATCTTGGTCTCGATACCGAAAACTTCAACTTCTCCTACATATCCGGATGGGCTGAAGGTGACATTTCCAAGTTCAGAAAGAATATGGATGTAATCAGTCAGCACGCAGGAGACCTTATCGGAGGCATAGAAGAAGCGTTCCAACAGGACAGGTTTGCTAAACGCGAAGAAGCAAAAAAGGCTGAAGAAGCAGCCAAAGCCACCCCCAAGCCAAAAAGCGTAAAAAAAAAGACTAACCGAGCCGTAAAACAGTCGGAGGCGGTGGCAGTCTGATATGGCTTTCTATTCAAAAAACATTCCGAAGGAACTCAAACACCTGAAACAATGGGTATGTTACCGAACCAAAAAACAAGAAGAAAAAACCGCAAAATTTATGATAAGTCCTGTCACCGGAGATTTCGCTAAATCGAATGATCCTGACACTTGGACTGATTACGATTCCGCGTTTCGCTATATGGTAGCCAAAAGGATGGAAGGACTTGCCTTTGTCCTGACTGAAGGACTTGTATTTGTGGATATAGACCACGTAGCAGACGAGAACGGTGAAATCGGTGAATTTGCGCTGAAGATTCTTGATGAGTTGCCCGACACCTATGCCGAGCGCTCCGTTAGCGGTAAAGGTGTGCATATCTTCTGTTATGGTAGTCTTCCTGAAGATGCAATGAAAAGAAACGATTCGCTCGGACTTGAAATGTACGATACAAGGCGCTTCGTCTGTATTACCGGAGATATTATCGGAGAACGCACACAGATTCTCGATTACTCGGAAACAATCGGCTCTATCAACGAAAAATATGTGGGAAAACGCATTGTTCACGATATTCCAAGAGGTTATGTAACCTATCTTTCGGATAACGAGCTTATTACCAAAATCCGAGAAAGCAAACAGAGAGACAAATTTGACTCTCTCTACGCAGGTAATATTTCGGGGTATCCCTCACACAGTAATGCAGACTACGCCTTTGTCAGAATGTTGTCCTTTTGGACTCAAGACAGAGACCAAATCGACGCTATCGTTCGTTCAAGCGGACTCTACCGAGCCAAGTGGGATCGGCGTATCGGCAACAGTACCTACGGTGCAATTACCATAGAAAACGCCCTTCGCCAACAGTTAACCACCTATTCAAGAAACACAAGCGAAATGACTTAAAAGGAGGATAATATTTGAAGAATATCAGAGTTGTAATCAAAGAAGTGGACAAGCCTGCTGAAGTGAAAGAAATCTCTAACGATTATAAGACCTTTCAGCAATGTGTCGGTGGCGGTCTCTACGAGATTGTAGAAATGCCCGGTCAGGAAAATGTTGACATTGCCTGCAACGAGGAATACCTTCTCAACGGTATGCGCGCCAATCTTGTTCTTCCTGAATGTGATAACGTACTCGGCGGTCCTCTCGTTTTTATGGGATATGATCCCGAAACCGGAGAAAGCATCTCTTTGACTGACGAGCAGATTTCAAGTGTTCAGGAGTTTATTGAAGGACACCAAGTACAAAATATGAGCATTCCGCAAGCCTACTACGCTATGAAGGCTTCGCAGCAGTTCAAACCGGATGTGGTAGCCGAATGATAAAAGCAACCGACGGAATACATACCATAGAGGTCGGATACGATAGTTGCCCTGAAAATCCGAGAGAATACTATGAGCCTGTCGGCACAATGGTTTGTTGGCACAGGCGCTACGCTCTCGGAGACAAGCACACTTTCGACTCCCCCCAAGACTTCCAAGAGGAAGAAATGAAAAAAGCCTTTGTTGTTCTCCCTCTGTTCCTTTACGACCATAGCGGTCTCGCAATGTCTACAAGTTCCTTCGTAGGCAGAGCCGTTCACGCGGAATGGGATAGCGGACAGGTCGGATATATCTACATACCTGAAGATAAAGTTCAGGAGAAAACAGGTTTTGAACCGACGGAGGACAACAAGGCTCATATACAAGAGCTACTTGAAGACGAGGTTCGCCTATATAACAAATACCTTCAGGGTGACGTCTATTCCTTCTCCATTAAGGATTCTGACGGTGATTGGATTGCAGGAGGTCATAGCTACTACTCCGATTCCATCGAAGACGCCGTTGACGAAATGAAGGAATGTTGTTGGGAATACGAATCTCTCTTTGAAAAACTACAGGCACAGTTCAGAAAGACCTGTGTTGCAGAATAAAGGAGGATTATGCAAGGAAAAAACATTGAACAGATCAAACGCGCGGTAATCGCGAAAGTAAAAAAAGAGTACAAATTGTTCGTTGCCGATTGCCTTGTTCAAGGCGAATGGTATATGTTCAATAATTCTCTAAAAATCACCTTTTACAAGGAGATAGTTATATACATTCAAAACTGTGTCCTTTGCGATGATTGGTATTTGCAGATGAGTGAAATGGAGAGTATTTTTGATAGCCTTTGGAGGCAGTATTTCAAAAACGAAGTTGTCAAAGCCGAAAAGGATTATTTCGCCCAACTCCTTGATCTGCACCTCAACAATATCGAGAGGCTGAATGATAGAGGTTAACAAGATATACCATCTTGATTCTCTTGTCGGTATGAGAGAGATGGTTGAGCAAGGACTGAAGGTGGACTTGATTCTCACAGATCCCCCTTATGACATACCGAACACCAAAGCAGGAGGACACAGCCCTCTATCGAAAAGCATTCAGGGAGCGTTTGACGAGCTTTCCGAAGGAAACCTGACGAAAGGTATCACACGCGAGTTTTTAGAACTTATGGTTCAGTTGCAGGACAGAATCAATATCTACATATGGTGTAACGGCAAACAGATACCGTTCTACCTTGATTTCTTTGTGGGTGAGCATAAATGCAAATATGACATTCTCATATGGAATAAAACGAATGCTATGCCTACCTTTTGCAACAAATATCTAACCGACAAGGAATACGTATTGTATTTCCGAAAAGGCGGATATTGTAACCCAAGTTGCTATGAAGACGCAAAAACCGTCTACTACGCTCCCATAAATGCCAAAGATAAGAAAAAATACGGACACCCCACAATCAAGCCGCTTGATTTCGTAATGCGAATGATCCGTAACAGTTCCCACGAAGGAGACCTTATTTTAGATCCCTTCGCCGGAAGCGGTACTATCCCTCTTGCAGCCAAACTTCAGAACCGAAATTACATTGGATTTGAGATTGAAGAACGCTTCTTTCTCGTTTGCCAAGAAAGGTTGAGTGAGGTGAGGTTATGCTGAAGGTTGCTACCGTATGTTCGGGTATAGGCGCTCCCGAAAAAGCGTTAAGATTACTCGGTATCCCTTATGAGCTTACTTTCTTCAGCGAGATAGATCCCCCCACCATAAAATCTTATTGCGCCATTCATAAAGAAGACGCAAGCAAGAATTTCGGAGACTTGAAGAATGTCGAGACAGTACCTCTCCCAATTGACATTGACCTAATCATAGGTGGTACACCTTGTCAGGATTTTTCACAAGCCGGAAAGGGTGCGGGCGGTGAGGAAGGTTCAGGCACACGCAGTTCGCTGATGTGGTACTATATCAAGCTCATTTCACTCTACAAGCCGAAGGTTGTAATATGGGAAAACGTAGCAGGAGTTTTGGCATATAGCCATTTACGGAATTATCAGAAATTCACGCATACTCTGTGTGCTCTCGGATATGACATAAACGCGAAACTCTTAAATTCCAAATACTTTAATGTACCTCAAAACCGTGTTCGTATTTTCGTAGTAGCAACACGCAAGGATTTACATATGGAATTTGAGTTCCCACACGGTTATGATTCAGGTATCCGAATCAAGCACTTGTTAGAGCCGAAGGTCGCTGAACGGTTCTTCGTAAAAAGGGCTGAAAAAGCTGAAATATACCCCCGACCTAACTATTATTACGAAAGCACACACAGAATTATCAAAGCAGGAAACCTTCATATCAACAACTACAGACAGGACAATAGCATTATCTCTATTGACGGTGTATCAGAGTGCCTTATGGCAAAGCAAGACAGGACAAAAGGAGTTAAAATATATGATTACCGCTATCCTGACAGTCCTATCCGAAGGTTCACCGACAAAGAATCTATGAGGCTTATGGGCTTCACGGATGAAGACTACTACCGAAGCCGTTATCACTATGAGCTTCAGGAAAAGAAAAAGGTTCGCGTTCAGTCTGTAACCGAAACAGACGTCTACAGGCAAGCCGGAAACTCTATTGTGGTTCAGGTTATGGCTGCTATTATCGGTTCTCTTTACGGAATTGATTGGAAGCCGCCTGTGTTTGCGGACAGATACAAAACTGACGAACAACTCTTTTTGGAAATGCCATTGTTCAGGGGGTTAGTTGACGATGATGATTTCTAACCGAATAATCGAACGAATCCCGGATGAAGCAGTAAGAACTATGCTCTATGAAAGGTTGAAAGCAGACACCCCGATTTTCTTTACTCGCCATCAGCGCGAGATACCGAACTTCGATAATGTGTTTGAAGGAGACGGAGTAAAAATCGTCGTTGAGCCAAGAGAACGGCAAAAAGAATATATGGATTACAGGGTTTTGGAGCTTTATGACGATTTAGATCCCAACCTCAATTCTTTCACCGAAAAACTGCTTTCAATCTCACCTGAATTAGCTATAGAATACTTAAATCGTATTTTGACACAATACGACGCAAAAGAAGTTTATGAATACCTAAAAAACGCTAAAATGCTAAATAAACTTTACGATTACGCGGAATTGCAGCCGATTCAATCGGTTTGCGATAAGGAAAATCCTGTACTGATTCAAACGCAAATGTTCTTCCTCAAGGGAGAGTTCAAGTCCTTCGGGTGTGTCATTCAAACACCCGAAGTCGAAACAACTACAACAATGATTTATGACGGTAGCGAAGATTATGCAGCCGCCCTAAATCACTTCAAGAATACTGCTCCTTCTCGGTTTGCGTATCTCTTTGAAATTATGCAAGCCGAAGGAGCTCCCAAAAATCTTAAAAAGGAAATGGAGTAAATCTTATGGGAAAATTGCTTATGAAAGGTAAACTTTATGCACCTATCAAGGTTGGAGACACAGGAGATTGGTACGCAGGTGAAAAAGACGCCGTGTGTGGTGACTGCGGAGCCAAGATCGGTGAACAACACCTCGCCGGATGCGATATTGAGCGTTGTCCGATTTGCGGAAGACAGTTGCTCTCTTGTGATTGCAGTACCGTCTATGATGTTCCCGACGATATAAAAGACGAAGACCTTGAATTGCTTATCCGACGTCAGCTTCAGGAGCTTGAAGACAATCAGGCACAGGAGGAAATGCAATGAAAAATCAAAATAATTACAGGAGGGAGAAATGCCGAATTGGGTAAAAAACAGGATCACCATAACCGGAGGAAACGCCGAAGATATTATAAAAAAACATATCGTTACAAACGAGGACGGAAATCAGGTCTTCGACTTCAACACCATAATCACAATGCCGCCCGAACTCTTGATAGAAAAGGGTTCTCGAAGCGAGGATGGAATCAAACTGTACATAGGAAAAATATGTCCTTATATCGAAGCAATCGGTACGCCTACCGACAAGCTGACAATGAAGGAGTTTTTCGCCTATATGGAGCGCCTTTATGGAAGTGAGGTTCAGGAACGCCCTTCAAAATTCATTCCCGGCGCAATGGTCGTTGAACCGTTAGTTGAACGCTATCGGAAACGCGGAGATCTCGATGAGGTCGTTGAACTTGGTGAAAGGTGTATCAAAAACCTTGAAGCCTACGGTCATACGGATTGGTATGAGTGGTCTTGTGCCAATTGGGGTACGAAATGGAACGCTTGCAGTTCCTACGTAGACGGAAACAGTATCTATTTTGATACCGCTTGGTCTCCACCGTTACCCATTCTACAAAAATTATCCGAAATGCACCCTGAACACTCGTTCCTATACTCTTTTTCGGAGGAACAACCGTCTGTTATGTGCGGTCATATGACATACGAAAAAGGCAGAAACACAGGGCTGAACTTTTTGGAAGAAGAAAGTAAGGAGGCTTATGAAACATATTTTGAACTTTGGGGTGATTCGGAGGGTTTTCAATTCGATGAAGCCAAAGGAACATACGTCTTTATCGAAGACGAAGAAATGGAATAAAGGAGGATTACGCTTGAGTACAAGAAGCTATATTTGCAAAGAAAATCCCGACGGCACCTACACGGGTATTTACTGTCACTCTGACGGTTATTTGACCTACAACGGCGCTATGCTTCTCGATCACTACAACAGTCGTGAAAGGGTTGAGAAACTTATCAGCTTGGGTAATCTCTCTTGCCTGAACGAAAACATTGAACCTGATCCCACGAAGCCGCATTCTTTTGACTTCAACGAGAGACAGGAGAATGTCTGTGTTTTCTATGGCAGAGACAGAGGTGAAACCGGACAAGAACCCCACTCAATCACACTTGAAGAAATCAATTCCCCTGAAAGTTGGATCGAATACTGCTATATTTTCGGTCAGGACAATCAATGGAAATTCTTTGAGTGCGGAAGGATGGACAGAGGCATTCGCTCTCTCCAAGAAGGTCTTGATATGGAATACGAATCTCTCGGATTCCCACGCCCCGAAAACTACTACGGATTCTTTTCACCTGCAAGCGCTGAACACTACAGGCTGCTTCATCAGCAGGGATTGAAGAAAGCCGCAGGCAACGAAGAAATGGTTTAAGGTTGCTAAAACAAAGAGATTCATTTTCAGAATAGGAGTTCTGCTTATGATAGGCTTAACTCTCGTGAATTTCATTGTGAATCTGCATATTATTCAGACATTCAAAGGACAAGCCTATTCCGATTATGACACAGGCTCGGAGACAATTACATACAAACTGCAATCGGGCAAAGAAAAAACTATAAGGTTCGGAGAATCGGCGGTTGTAATCGTTGGTTCAAGAGACCTTACAAAGAAAGAGCGATTTGAGATTTTATGTTTTGTCTCCCATTGTCTGAAGGAAAAAGGTATCCCCTGTACGCGAACAATTCAGAATATGGAAGGTGAGCTTGTTTTGCACACCTTCCTGTGCAGACTCAACTATAAAACCGATAGCACCGAAAACGCTGATTTAGACTACACAAAAGACCGAAGATGGTACGTCAAAGCAGCCACAACGGTTATGCAAATTTTAGGATTATAAGGAGGATTACGATATAGAAGAAATCAAAGCAAAAAGAAAAAGAATGAGAACAATCAAGGATGCATTGGAGCTTATAAAAAAGGTCGATCCTGATACGGCGGTAACATATCACTTTCTCCGTCGCCTTTGTGATACAGATGCTGTTACCGTCGTAAAGGCAGGAAAGAAATTTCTTATAAATTACGATGAATTGTTGGCTTATCTGAACATAGAGGAAGGCTGATGAGGGAAAATATGACCTTCCGAGAACTTACGGAAGAATGGGTGGAGACACTTCAATCCACACATAATTCTCGAACCCTTGATGACACCAAAAGAGATCTCCGTTTTTTACACGAAGATATAGGTGACTTGCCCTTGTCGGCTTTTACTGTTGAGTTTATTCAGGAATATTTTTCAACGCTCGACACAAGAACCTTTGAATCAGGTTATGCCATCGGCAAAAAGAATATAAGAGCCGCACTTGGTCGCAAGGGATTTTTTAGGCGCAAATTGCTTGAAGAAATGGGAGTTGCTAAAAGCACCTTGTCCTACGCCTTCAATGGATCAAAAGTGCCAAAAAAATGGGCTACACGCTTTTCTGAACAGGTTGGGATACCTTATGAAGAACTGTTTGATGACTATGGTGAGAAAAAACAGTATCATTTGGGCACAACCCAACGGACTAAAAGCGTTATCAGACGAGCTCTTGCCTATGCGAAGGAAAAGGGGTACATAGAAGAAAACTACGCGAGAGTTCACTTTGTAAGAAGTCCTTCTGTAGAACACCAAAAGATAGCCGTACCAACAGATGCGGAAATAAGAACCTTCTTTGATACGGCTATGCAATACCCCGATGTTAGAATCCGAGCCGCAACGATGCTTTTATTTGCATTTAATTTCAATAGGCGCGAGGTCAACTCTCTTACTTGGGGGTGCTTTGATTTCGATGCTTATACGATAACCTCTACCAACAGAACAGTCAATGTTCCACCCGGACTTATGGCGGTGATTCAGGACTACCGTGAATGGCAAAAAAGGAAAGAGCCATTTGACAACGATTTTGTCTTCAGAAAGAATGACGGTTCTCCCACGCACGAAGGTACGCTCAAGGGATGGTTCAGAAAGGTTCTCAAAAGAGCCAATCTAACCGATTACACCTTGACCGGATTTCAAAGGTCGAACTTTGACTGTTCTTCTCTTATTTTCGACACAATCCCTGAAATCAGGACTGTTGGTAGAGAGCAATACTACAAAGATCCTATGCGGATTGAAATGCGCCGTTTAGGTTTCACAACTTATAACGAATATTTGGATTATTTGGAGTTTGTTGCTTCGTTGGAAAGTCGCCAATCTAAACGAAATAAATCAGAAATGGAATAAGGAGGTGATAATTGATTGGCTACAATAAGAAAAAGAACACGTAAAAGCGGAGACGTCTATATTATTCAGGTTAAATTTACGGATAAAGGTAGCGGTGAGCAGATTGTCCGTTCTACCTCTTGGAAACCCGATAAGAATATGACGCCAAAGCAAGCCGAACGAGCAGCAGCCGTTCAAGCTGAACTTTTTGAACAGGAAGTCAGAGAAAGTGTTTCGGGCTCCAAAGGGATTAGTGATAACCCCAACATTACCTTCAGAGAGTTTTCTATGCAATGGCTTGAGAAGGTACGCAGGGATGATTCGCTTTCCTACTATGAAAACAGCAAGGATCTCCTTGAGGAAATCAATCAATATATCGGTGGCTACAGGTTGCGAGAAATCACCCCTGCCATTATTCAAAACTTCTTCAACAAGTTGGATAAGAAAAAACGCACCGTTAGTCAGATAACGGTAAAGCCTGACTTCAGAGAGATTCTTCAAAGTCACGGTCTGAATTATATGAGACTGCGCTATGACTACCACATACAATCCTGCACTTTGGCTAACGCTTTTGCAGGGAAAGGCGTTAGTAAGGCTTGGAGTACCGATCTTTGCGAGAAATTAGGAATACCGTTTGAGACCTTATTTGACGAAAAGGTTATTGAAACCGAATATGCCTATGAAACAATACACAAATACAAAGCCGTTACAAGATCGGTTCTATCTTTGGCAAAGAAAAACCGTCTCGTTGCCGACAATTATGCTACGGCGGATTACATAGATTTTCCCAAAAAGCCGAAAAGCAAAATCGTTTGTATGGATGACGAGCAGGCACGCAGATACTATCAAACTCTTATGACATTCCCGGACCTGAAAATTAGAACCGCTATGCTTGTGTTCTTGCTTACAGGATTCCGAAGGGGCGAGGTTGCAGGTCTTGAATGGAGTGATATTGATTTTGACAGAAATACAATATCCGTAAACCGTTCTGTCACAACTGTAAAAAGACACGGAAAGGTCGAAAAAGGCACTAAAACCGAAGGTTCAGAACGAACAATTACGGCTTCACCTACCTTAATGAACGCTCTCAAGGAATATCGTATTTGGTGGGATGTACGCAAAGAATCCTACGGTGATTACCTTGCTGAAACGGACAAGATTTTCACCAAAAACAACGGTGAAACTATTCACCCAAGCACCCTTTATCATTGGAATCAACAGATTCTTAAAGCAGCCGGAATAGAACATTATTCCTTGCACAGTATCAGACACACCAATATCACAATGCAGATTGCCGCAGGTGTACCAATTGTTACGGTTTCTGCTCGCGCCGGACACGCTCGAACGAGTACAACAACCGATACGTATGCTCACTTCATTCACAGTAGTGATGTAGTTGCAGCTGATACTCTTGAGCGTGTGTTTGGCACTTCAAACGGTGAGTTGTCAGGCTCTCCAACACAAAGTCAAAAGCCTAAAATGAAGGTAGAACTTGTGCAATCGTTTAGACAGGCAAAAGCCGAAATGGAACGCTTGGGAATCGAAACCTACGATGAATACCTTGACTATTTGGAGTTTGTGTCTGCCACTAAAAACAGAGGTCAATCACAGGGTTCTAACGACGATTCCGAGATGGAATAAAGGTCTCAAAAAAACGAAAAATGCACTCTTTACAGGGTGCATTTTTTATTCGCTTGTTGCGTAAACATTCGCTTATGTCATTGACAAATTGATGATTTTATGGTATAATATTTATAGCGAAAATAACAACACAAATATACAGGCGCTCCACACGGATGAGTCTCGTTTTTATAAGTGATACGGGTTATTTTTGTACACCCTTGTACACCCAATTTTGTACACCCGTTGTACACCCGAAAGGCGAAAATCGGAACGAAAATTACCTCAAATAACGCACAGAACACAAGTTATTTGACAGAAAATACCCCCGAAAACGCCTAAAATGAGTCTATTCGAGGATAGACACGAACACTTATAAAAACTCCTAAGGGTTAGTTACAGGTTCGATTCCTGTTGCGGGTGCCAAAAATGGACAACCACCACCGGTGGTTGTCCATTTTTGTTACTCGTCAGAATCGACCTGCTCCGCGAGCTCGGCGAAGCGGAATCAGGTTCGATACATTGCTCGCCGTCTCGCCTAGCGAGACCTCGTAAGGCGAGCAAATTCCTGTTGCGGTGGTTGTCTATTTTTGTTACTCGTCAGAATCGACCTGCTCCGCGAGCGATAGCGATGCGGAGTCAGGTTCGACAGATTGCTCGCCGTCTCGCCTAGCGAGACCTTGCAAGGCGAGCAAATTTCTGTTGCGGTGGTTCTCCATTTAAAGTCCCATAAATCGAGCTTTTACGACTCGGTTTTTTGTTTTTTCATTAATAGTAATTGCAAACAGTGTAGATATATGCTATAATACGTAAAAAGCAAAGGTGTAAAATACGAAAATTTAGAAATTTTTCAGTGAGGCGAAAGCGAGTTTCCTGTACATATATTATAAGGAAGGAATATACTCTTTATGATAAAATTTGAATTGACTCAGGCTCATAAAGAAAAGAGAGCAAACAAAAAGCACTTTGTTCTGAGAGATGACATTGTGTGTACATACTTACAAAGAGAAATGTGTCCTAAAGATTATTTTGAATTCAGCTTTCAATTTCCGGACGAAGCAGACAAGATACTCATTGATTGTATGCCCGGCGGAGAATGGTATTCGGTATATGAAAGCGAATTTTTGCCCCGCTACAAAGCGCCTTTCTTTACACGTATTCACCGCGAGGGTGTGGATTTGTACGGAGAATGGATCAAATACGTGCATTCCAAAGGTAAGGAATGCTGGCTGACACACCGTGTAGGAGATGTCCACAGGACAACGAACACGAACCGCGTGCATGCTTTGGAGGAGCATCCCGAATGGTTTTTGGATCTGGGCGTGGAAAATTATAAGATCAACAATATTTCCATCATTGAAATTCAAGAGCAGAAGCTGAAGGCCTTTGGAGAGGTGATGCGCAAATATCCTTTTGACGGATTGGATATCGACTTTGAAAGGCACACACCTATTTTGCCACCCGGAAAACAATGGGAAATGCGAGAATACATAACCGATTTTATGCGAAGAGTTCGCGCTGAATTGCTAAAGATCGAGAAAGAACAGGGGCGCGTGGTGATGCTGTCTGCCCGTGTACCCGATTGCTTAGATGGATGCCACGAAGACGGATTGGACATTGAAGAATGGATCAAGGAGGATCTGGTTGACTGTCTCACGCTCGGATCCCGATCCTTTGATATCAAGGTAGAGGAGTTCCGCGCACTGTCGAAGGATATCCAAATCTACGGTTGCTATGATCCGCACCATTCCGTAGACGGCTATTTATTCCCCACCTTAGAAACTTTGCGCGCGGTATGGTATACGCATTTACAGCGCGGAGCAGACGGCGTGGAATATTTCAATTGGTCAGGCGAAGGAAAACCCGAGCTTGTGGATAAATACGTGAAGCTTTACGGCACGGATCCCGGCAGGGATAATTTCGTGCAGTATGCAAACGACGATTTCACCGGTGCGAATGACAAGGCATTTCTCGAGAAACAGGACAAAACGTATGTGATCGACAGAAAAGGTGGCTATCCGTGGGGAATCGGCTACGGTAATTTAAATGCCAACAGACAGCTGCCATGCAAAATAGAAAACGAGAGCGAGGTTTTACTGTACGTAGCGGAAAATGCCGGCTTGGCAAAGAGTGCTACCATAAAATTACTGTTTGAAGAATTAGTCGAAGTCCCCACAGTCTATTTCAACGGTCAAAAGCTCTACTGTACGGCAAAGCCCTACAGAGATCTGCAGGTTACCGCAGAAAACCAGGCTCCCGTATCGGGATACGGCGTAAGCCAGCGTCTCGCGCAAAACGTGGATATGAGCAAGCCCTGCACAATGTTAACGGCGGATATAACCGGGGTGGAAACAAATATTGGTTACAACAGATTGCGTATAGAAGCAAATTCTGATACGAGTCTCGAAAAGGTCGAATTAGAGGTAAAGATAAACTTATGAAGCTTAGAGATAGGTTTTGGCTCTGGGGACATCCCGAAGGAAGATATAATAACAACTACGAGGATTTCGGCAATTTTGAGGACTCGAGAATGACGCCGATGGAGTGCTGCCTCTACCTCGGTATAAACAAGACGTTTATGGTGCCGGTCGGCGTTGACGTGAACAGACGGCAGTATAACAAATCGTTCAAGACACTATCGAATGTCGGTTGGGAATGCTTTGGTGCGGATAAAAAACCCGAAAAGGTTGAAGAGATCCTACGCGAATCGCGCGAGTTCCCCAACATCACGGCGGCGGTATTCGACGATTTCTACGGTCAGGCTAAAAAGCGCGCCGAGTCCGGCGAGGTCGTCGATGCAGAGGCGCTGTGGAAAATACGCGAGAGACTCAACCGTAACGAGGTGCGACCGATAGATATGTGGATGGTGCTCTACACTCGCGAGTTCGGCATAGACGAAAAAGAGGACGAGGCATTCAGAAAGTATCTCGAGCCATTCAACGGCATAATTATGTGGACATGGCACGAGTCGTGGGTTCCAAGGATCCCCGAAAAGTTTGAGATATTCAAGAGGCTGACGCCGAATCAGCGGAGAATGTTCGGCTGTTATCTCTACAACTTCGGTGAGAAGAAAAAAGCGACGAGTGATGCTGTCAGGTGGCAACTCGACTTCTACCGCGAGAAGCTCTTTGCAGGTGAGGCAGAGGGCATAGTGCTCCACACGAACACTATGGCAGATCTCGATCATCCCGCATACGACACGGCTATAGAATGGATGGAGCGTCACGGCGACGAAGATATAGAATAAAATAAAGAACGGACTGGTTGACTAGTCCGTTCTTTATTTTAGCAATGGATTTTTGGAGTGTCGCAGGGATATCGGTTATCTGTGCAAATTGAGTTATAGAAGAATAAACGTATACCTGCTCATCACTAAATCCCAGCAGCAGAAGAAATGTCTGCACTACAGCGCCGGTCGCAAATATTAGGGCTGTTGCGTAAAAGATAGCCTGTATGCAGAGTTTATAAAAATTCGCCCTTTCCGTTTTCATATCATTTTTTGATTATTGTGGCAATTCTATCGAGTGTATCCTGCGTTATACCGCAATCGATAAGAAATGCTATGATACGGTCGCGTAAGGTGCCATCAGGGGCATAAGTCGAGAGCGTGTCGAGAAATTCGGAAAAATACTCACTGTTGCGTGAGCGAATAACACCCTCATCAGAGCCATCGGGTCCGGGTACTGTAGCGAGAGAGGTCAACTCGTAATCGAGAAGGATGTCCTCCTCCGAATCGCCCGCGAGAGCTCTGAGATAAATCGCCAGCATACCCGTTCTATCGGCACCGCCCATACAGTGAAAATAGAGTGGATAGATGGACTCATCGGCGAGAAGCTCAAAAATTTTAACAATGGCGGCGCGGTGCTCGGGAAGAAAAACCTCGGAATACGGACGATAAGGAATCAGATGGTATGCGACATCTGCGCCAAGCGGAGATGAATCATATACTCCTACACTTTCCTTGCGCAGATCGAGCTCCGTACGTATACCGAGAGTCTCGCGCGCAACACGCACACCGTCCGCCGACACAGTGAAATCACCGTTCAATGCACTGCCGCGATATAGGATACCCTGCCGTATAGCACCGCCACCGAGATCGCGTACGTTACGTGCACCGTCGACGGTGATAAAGCGAAACAGCGAGGGCTCGGTGGAAAAATCCAACACCTCGCCGCCATCCGAGACGGCACGGTATGCGGTGTCGGTCGTATAGTTTGTAAAGCGAAATGCATTGTCAATAAGATCGTAATTTGCAACACGTCTGCCGGTATCTGTCTCAAAAATCTCGACACGGGTCGCATCATTTTCAAATTTCAGCTCCAAAGGATGCGAATAGATCAGATCCCGTTCTTCACGAACCGATGAGAGATTTTCTTGCGCCCTGTCAATCCCGTATTTAGTTACACTGTCAATAAACAGTTCTTGCTCGGGGGAGTAAGTTTTATATATCATCATATTATTTAGTGGCCTTTATTTCAAGCGTATTTACGGTACAGTTGCCACGGATATCTATTCGACGCTCAAAGGACTCATCTGCGGTTACCGAATAGGAATAATATACGTTATTACCAAGCGCTGTGCGATCGCCTCCGCAGATCTCGCAGAAGGCGAAGTAAGCGTCAGAGCTTTCTCCGAGGAGCTCGGCATATTTGCCGTCAAAGGTGACCTCGGGAGCTTCTCCCCCCGACTCTATTCCAAGATATAAGAGAAGCTCGCATCCCGAAACGTCACCGGTAGTTTTTGTGAGTGTAATACCGTTTGTTGCATCCGCCGGAAGAGGCTGAATTTGCGACACGCCCTCGGGTATAAGTAGAGGCTCGACACCTGTGACGATATATCTGCGCACACCGACATGAGCTGCGTCAGGATTCGATGCGGCGCGCCAGATAGCTGCGTTGCGTGTATCTATCGATCTGAAATTATCATCGTATTCAAGATAACGCGAGGTGTCAAGTAGGTATTTGCTCGCCATATCACCGTCGTAACGTGCGCACTCGCGGTAATAGTTGTAAAGATATATCTTATCTGCTCCGAGATCGGAGTACTGAGCAGTCAGTGCACGCACGGTCTCGTGGGAGTTTGCGGCGGGAATCGCTACGAAGAATTCGATGCCCGGCCATATTTCAACTTCGGTTCCCTCGGTCAGCCTTTTCCATTCCTTGATCGGTATCTCGGTGTCGGTGGAACGCCACCTGCTGGTAGGGATAACGACGTCAACGAGCCCCTCGCGGATCCAGCGAGCGACGTCAATGCCGAAGATCTTATTGTGCGCTGCATCGCGGCAAACGCGCACGGCGAGTTTGATGCTGCGACCGCGCTCCAGCTCTTTTTTTCTGACGTATGCCCGTACCCGTGTCAAAAATTCGGTCATTATATCGGCACAGTCCGGATTGTTTTTATAGTCGAAGCAGAAGAGCTCTCGCATATAATCGAGCTCAAGTCCGTCGGTGTCGTAGCGGTCGAGCATCTCCACGATATAACGGTACATACGGTCGCGTATCTCGGGGTAGGAATAATCGAAGCACTCGCCGTAATACGGTACCACAGCCTCGTCGCCTATCATCCAGCCGTTTTTGCGAGCCTCATAATAGATATCTCCGCGTATCCAGCTGATTGCTTGATGAGCATAGTGACAGTCATTCATTCGAACGGAGATCCAGGCGCGCATACCCATCTTTCGAGTTCTGTTAAGCAAAAATTCCATAGGATCGCCGGCAGAGTTCTCGTATGCAAGCTTATATGGGAGAAGTCTATCATTGTTGGTATAATCGACGGCTATTCCGTCCTCCTCGCGGCGTGAAAGGTTATCGGCAAACCAAGTCATAACCTCCGTAGGTACCACCGAGCACTGCGTAAAAATGCAGAAGAAAAGATCGGATATCCCCTTATCACGATATTCGTCAAGATACATCGAAAGCTGCTTCTCGAGCTCGCCTAGATCATCTCCGCAGGACTTATATACGTACCAAAAAAGATCGCTGTCAATATTTACGGCACTACCGAGCTTGTGATTCATATCGCACCTCCAAATTTTTATACCAAATATACTTTAACATTTTAGCCTGCTTTTTTCAATAGAATTTGAGGACATTTTTTATGATTTTTTGTCCTTCTAATTTATTTTTTCGATTTTTCCTTGATTTTCATCAGATGATGGTGTATCATAGATTTAAAAAGCGAGGATGGTTCTATGAAAAAACTGACACTACTCTTTGATTTCGACGGCACGCTGGTTGATTCGATGCCGACATACAGCAATATGATGATCAGGATACTTGACGAGTATGAGGTAAAATATCCCGATGACATAATAAAGATAATCACGCCACTCGGCTTTATCGGAACGGCAGACTACTTTATAGAAAAGCTGGGGCTATGCGAAACGCGCGAGATGCTTATCTCCAAGATGACGGAATACGCAATAGAGGAATACACATATAACATCCCCGCAAAGGAACACGTTGCGGAGACTATCAAGGCTCTCAAGATGGATGGGGCATCACTAAACGTTCTCACGGCAAGTCCGCACGATACACTCGACCCCTGCCTCAAGAGACTCGGGCTCTACGACGAGTTTGATAACGTATGGTCGTGTAACGATTTTGCCACCACGAAATCCGACCCCGAAATATACCGAATGGCCGCCGAGAGGATAGGTGTGCCCGTCAGCGAGGTAGTCTTTCTCGATGACAACGTGAACGCCGATATCACGGCAAAGAACGCCGGCATGACGGTGATCGGAGTATACGACGACTCGTCGCGCGAATTCGAGCAAGAGATGCGCTCGGTGTGTGACGGATATGTTCGTGATTTTTCCGAGCTGAAAGCATCACTTGATCAACTGATAGGCTAAAAATCGCGACACGCTCCCTGACTAAGCTATATTTTAAGCCGCTCGGTGCTCAAGGCACGGAGCGGCTTTCTTTTTATATTTTCCTATATTTTTCGATAAGCTTCATACACTTTGCAAGCATACGCATCACGTGGAAGGGACCCTTGTAGGTATGACCCTTACAGGGTGGCTCGGTAGGCTTTCCATCACGGCGAAGATAACCGAACCACTCACCGTATTCACGGTCGGAGAAGTGCTCGAAGGCGTAATCGGTGACGCGCTCGAGTATCTCTCGGTATTTTCCGTCGCCGGTATGAAGATAGAGCATAAGAGACGCGATTACGGTCTCGTTGTGAGGCCACCAAAGCTTCATATCGTGCTCGTATGCCTCGACGGGATAGCCCAGCACGTCTTTAAAATAGGTTATTCCGCCATACTCACTGTCCCAGCCGAGAGCGAATGCATCGTCGAATATATTTACGGCGAGCTTCTCAATATTCTTATCGTTGCGCTTGATGGCCTCCTCAAGGAGAAACCACGCGCACTCGATATCGTGACCGGGGTTGATCACACGCATTGGCGAGGAGTTGAGTATAACAGAGTTGTCCTCTGTCGAAACATTCTCAAAGGTAGCATGATATTCGGGCTTATAGAAGCAAGCTATATCCTTGATGAATCCCGAGATAGAGTCGGTATAGTAATCGGCGCGAGCGGGGTCAGCATCACGCATAATAGAGGCAACGTTGAGCATTATCATCGAGGGTGCAAGAGATTTGGCATCGCGGGTCTCGGCATAGCTTTTTGGCGTTATCTTATAGGGATCGGTCGTGGGATCGTTATACATTCCCAGAACAAAATCAAAGTATTTCCTCGCATTTTCGAGACACGTTCCCTCACCTGTCGCCATATAGTACTCGGCGTTTGCCATAATATAGAAGGTCTCGCTGAACCAATAGCGGCGCTTACGCAAAGGTCTGCCGTCACGCGTAACGGTGAAATACATTCTACCGTCGGAGTCAATGCAGTGACTGTCAAGGAAGTCTATGCAGCTTTTTGCAAGTGTGAGATATTCTTCCTTTTTTTCGATATTATTGTATATGTAGGAGAATGTCCAAGCGCATCTTCCCTGCATCCATACACTCTTGTCGTCCGAGTACACCCTGCCCTCCCTGTCGAGGCAGTTAATCAGTCCGCCGTACTCTGTATCAACTCCGTTATTAAGCCAGAACGGAACGCAGGAGTCGAGAAGCTCAGAGCGCATTTTTTCATATAGCTTTTGCATATTTTTTCTCCAAATTCATCAATTTTTTATCAAATTTCGACACACGGGTACCGGGTAACGTCGGAAATAACCTCGGATACGGGTCTCGTAGGATCCCACAGAAGCTCTGCATAGATCGCGGCGGGAAGCGGTATTTTCGCCTCGAAGAGACCGTCCTCAATAAGAGCCTCCACTATCGCATCGGGATTGCGCTCTGCTATGAGAGCAACGGTCTGACGCGCGGCATCGGCATTAACGAGCCAGCCTGCAGTAACGCTCTTCCAATATTTGCGCTTTTTTTCAAGTCTTGCGGCGATAAATGCGTCGGTGCGCTCGCCCATAATATAGCTCTCGTCGAAGTGACGGAAGGTGAGCCAATCCAGGTTGACCATACCCTTGAGCACCACACCGAATTTTTCCTGCGCACCGCGAAGCGTTGCGATACTGTCGGTGAAGGCGAGCGTATCGTCAAGCGAGGATACGTCGTACGGAGAGTAGTTGTACGGAAAGGCACCGCAATCCTCCCACACGATCGTGACACGTGGGTCTGTGCGCCTGAGAACGTCGAGCTTATTTTTCACCGAGGTGGCGTGCAGACCAAACTGGATATGAAGATCGGGGTGAGCTGCGAGTATTCTGCCGGCAGCACTGTTAACAAGATCGGTAACGGTATCTGCGACACCTCTGCCGCCGACACTCTCCTCTGCATGCTCGGTAAAGGACTGGAAGTATATTCCGTCGCCGGCGCCGCGGTACTCGCGCTCAAAGCGCGCGACGATCTGATCCTCGAGCGAGCTCATGTCCTTTGCTGTCATATCGGTGGCATTTTTTATACCTCCCTGGTCCCAACCCCAGGCGTAGCCCCAGACGACCTTTATGCCGCAGGAATGCGCATAATCGACGACACGTGTCGCGTTAAACGGTATTTTGTCATTCCAGATCACCGCCTCGTTGAGACCGAGCCGCATCATATTATCAAAGAAGGCGCGATAGTCGTATATCACGTGACCCCACGTCCATACAGCGCGCGTTTTCACTGCGGGAGTACGTGTCTCTCGCCAAGTGCGAAGGGGTGAGTTGAAGGGAAGCTCGTTTGCCTCCTCGCGCGGCAATGAGCCGTGAGTTATCACAGCTGTACCGAGGTATCTATTGATAAAAGCCATAGCACCATAAAGGAGACCGCGCTCGTGCGAGGCGCTTATCATAACCATCTGGCGCTCGGAATTCAAGACACATTCGCCGACGTAGACGGAATATCCCTCCTCACAATCGACGTGATCTATATACCCTCTGTCGATGCAGCGAGATACCGTCTCACAGCTCTCGCGTCCGATAACGATAAGATCGTATCCCTGCACGTCCGACTCTGTCAGCTCGATTAAACACTTCACGGGAAGAACGTATTTTAAATATCCCGACACGGTACCTGCGAGCATATTGACCGCGCGCTCAACCAGCCCCGAATATTCATCGGCAACCAGCATCCACTTGTTTTCCATATAAGTATAACCCTCCGTAGTTTTTTCTTTATTTTAACATATACGAGGTAGAGTCTCAATATCACAAGCTTTACATTTGGATATCATTTTCCTTACAATAAATATTTTGCTCAAACCGGGTTGACAGGACATTTCGCCTATGCTATAATGTGGCTATGAAATACACACTTGTTACCGACGAGCACGTTCTGTTTCAAAACCGTTTTTACTCGGGCGACGTGCTGATCGATCCCATCATTACGCAAAACTATCGGATAATCCAGGTTGCTGACTCACACTACCTATCGGATTTCACCATTTCTGCACATCAGCAGGTCTGTGACGTCGAGATCACCTACATTCATTACAACGAAATGAATATATCCTCATCGGGCGAAAATGCGGCGTGCAAACGAGGGAGTGCACACATCGCCTTCAGGGGAGATATGCACGAGCTATCGGGAAGCACCAGCTGCCGTTTCCTAACGGTGGCGTTCGACGTGCTTGAGGGCTCTCCGATGCGCGAGCTTTTAGACAGGCTCACCGCCAAATATCGCGACACGTGCGGGCACGTACCCGCCGCGGCGGAGCTCGGACGGCTGATGAGCGACATACTGCTCGAATTCAGCGTTGAGGAGGACGGCCTCGGTTTATACGCACTCGATTCACTCATCACAGGAATACTGCTCCAACTACTGCGTATCAACAAGCCCTCGTCTGCATCTGCCGTAGACAATGCGGAAAAGCTTCTGCCCGCTATGACAAGCTATATAGACCGACATGCGCTCGATATAGAAAGTCTCGAGGAGGTGGCGAACTACCTCGGCTACTCCTACAACCATCTCTATAAGCTGTTCCGATCACATTACCGACGATCGCCGAAGAAGTATCTCACCGAGCAGAAAATGCTACGCGCAAGTGAGGCACTCGAAGCCGGAGCATCTATATCCGAGATATCCGAAAGGCTCGGTTTCTCCACCCCATACAACTTCAGCAGAGCGTTCAAGGCGTATTTTGGAGTATCGCCGAAAAACCGATAAAGAGAGCACCAGAGTGATATAATCCCCTTAAAGTAGTCTTGAAAACTTTTTTGATTTTCAAGTGTCTACTCTAAGGGGATTACGTCAATTGATCGCAGCTCTCTTTTTCTTTATGCAAGCAGCCGTTTACTTTATCTTCTCTATAATGCCGTTATAATAGCTTGAAAGTCCGATTACGTCAGCACCGAGGTTTATGAAATTGTAGCCGAGGGATTCAAGGCTCTTATAGTTACCGACTCCGCCGACGGTTCCTGCCATCTTACCGTACTTTCTGGCGGTCTTCGCAACAAGCTCTCTCACCCTCGCAAGCTCTGGATTGTCAAAATCAAGAGGACGGCCTATTCCCTGAGAGAAGTCCGCAGGTCCGAAGAAAATCATATCTATTCCCTCAAGAGCGCATATTTCCTCAAGCTCGGAGAGAGGCTCGGGATCTTCGATCTGTACCACGTTGAACCGCTCTTCGTTTGCTTGCTTCATATAATCTTTACCGTCGACGAGGCAGTAAGCGCCGTCTGCGTTTCCTCCGTCGATAGGCCTTCTGCCGATGGGATGAAATTTTGTGTAATAAACCACGTCCTTCGCTTCCTCAAGGCTCATAAGATGAGGTATCATAATACCGGTAGAATCCGCCTCGAGTGGATTTATCATATCGTTATAGCTACCACGTCTTACTCTGGTAAGAACGTCAACGTCAAATATTTTTGCCGCGCGGACTATGTTTTCAAGAGCGGCGTAATCGTTGGGTACGTGTTCAAGGTCGGTCCAAAGACAGTCTATACCTGACATTGCCGCAATATCTGCGGCTCTCGTATCCATAAGATTAAGCTTGAAGGAAAAGGCTGTTTCACCGTTTCTTATTTTTCTCAGCACTCGGCTTTTTCTCATATTCATACCGTTTTCTCCTTTGAACAATTTATACTTTTATTTCTTCAAGATACACCACTCTGCCGTTTTCATTGCGGCTTCGAAGTCCCGCAATTATGATCTTCATCATCTCAACCGTATCGGAAAAATCCACGGGCTCATCACCCGTTCTCAGCCAATTGACGAACAGATCAAGCTGCTTTTTGAAGGCGTAATAGGAATCCTTTGCCTCGACGTAAGTGGAGCCCCTCGTTCCTATCATCAGCATACCCGATCCTGCCATTCCCACGCCTTGGGGTATATCAACCGAGCAACCGCTAGAGTGAACAAGATGAACGTGATCGCGTTCGTAAGAGCCCGAATTCCGAACCGATACGAATCCTCTGCCGAGAAGCGGAAACATCCTCTCCACCGCGTGAATTCCGTATTCCTCCCACCTTTTGGGCATAGGGGAGCAGATGTAACGCATACTTCCAAGCTCGTAAGTACTGCCGTAATAAGGCTCTATCTCCTTACAGTATCTCAAGGAGGAGGAGCTGATAAATTTCTTTCCCTCGTTTCTCAGGCGAATGAAGGTATTAAGATCCTGCTCGGTGTTTACGAGAGGCTTATCTATAAACATCGGAATGCCTGCCGAAAGAAAGGGCGCGCATCTTTCTACGTGCTCGTTTCCGTTATCGGTGGCACAGATGACTGCATCTACCTCGCCGATCATATCCTCGGGGCGCTCAGTCACGTTTTCTATAAGCGATGCCTTCGCCACGTGCCTTGCCCTCTCGATGCCTTCATATCCCGTACAGCATATATGGGTTATCTTCGCTCCCTCAATTCCGAAGGTGTTCTCCGGTTGCTTGCCGAGATAGTCGGATATTACGGGAAAGGGACACTCTCGCTCCATAAATTCTCTGTCATATCCGTTAAACATCGCGCTCCATGAATAAGGATGTCCGTTGCCCTCGGTGTAACCGAGTATTCCGATTTTGAGTTCTTTTTTCTTAAGGGGAAATTCGCACATTTGCATTGCCGCCTTCCTTGTATTTTGTAAGTTTATTATACAATACCGCAAATAAATTTACAAGTAAAAAAAGACTCTTTTTTAAATATAAAAATGATCGTTTTTTTAAGTTGAATAGATATTTTTGGCTGTTTTCGCGGCGTTAAACGCCAATTTTATCATATACGGTTGATTTTTTATGATATTTTTGTTATACTCAATATACGGAGATATGATCTGTAGGGAGAGGGGCTTATGACCAATTTTGAAGTAATACTAGGTGATGCGACCTTCACGGTGGAGCTTAGATCGATGTCACAAAACAGCAGCAACACAGAGATAAATCTGCCTCATTTTCATATTGATACCGAGCTGCACATCGTGCTTGACGGTGAGGCAACGATGAGACTGGACGCGAAGGATATACCTACAAAAGCGGGAGATATTTACATAATTCCGCCCAACGTTTGCCACTATTACGAAAACTACACCGAAGGCTTTAACAAGATAAGCTATCTTTTCACCTTGAGCAAAAAACGCGACGCTGCCAAAGGCTTTTCGGAATATGAGTACTATAATAAAACACTGGGCTCGCTCAAAGAATGCGTTTTCGTAAGCGATAGATCCACCATAGATATTGCCGAAAGACTTTTCGCTCTGGAATTTTCAGAAGAAACAGAGCATATTTACAAGGCGCTTTACGCTCTGCTCTTTATATCGGTAGCAAAGCTGGTTGAAAAGCAGCTGAAATCCACTCTTGAAAATCATCCCGCAGAAAGTGCACGCTTCAGAAAGGGGAAGGAGCAGAAGCGGAGCATCGAGCTTTTCTTCCACGACAGGTGCAAGGACAACGTTACCGTTAAAGATCTTGCAAAACTGCTTTACAGATCCGTACCTCAAACTCACAGAATAATCAAGAAATATTTTGGAGACAGCTTTAAAAGAATACTTACGAAGCAACGTATGGAAAAAGCATGCGTGCTGATCGGAGAAAACAAGCTGAGTCTCGGGGAAATAGCCGTCTCGTGCGGTTACTCCTCCTACGGCGGTTTTTTAGCCGCATTCAAAAAATACATAGGAATCTCTCCAGAGGAATACAGAAATGGCGGCGCAAAAAGAACCGAGCTTTATCAAACAAAAGCATAAAGGAAAATTTATGTTTTAAAGTTTCTTTTTTAAAACAAAAAGCGGATGCTCAACACCTTTTTGGTAAAGAGCATCCGCTTTCTTTTAGACCGCCTTAACGAGACAGCCGATTTATTTGTTATGCATTTATGAGATCCTCATCGTTTTTCGGAGTCTCCGAAACAGGAGATTTTGCGCGCTTTGCGACTATCGCACGGCATTTATCGATCACACGATATATACCGCGTGTGAGGAAGTAGAAGAGGACAAAGATCGCGATATAGACGACGTATATGGTTATAACGAGTATCGGATATATCGACGTCGCGCCGAGCGGGATCTCAATAAGACCGGTGAAGGTTGCGAAGGGAATGTAGTTGAGAGCAATGTCGTAGTCGAGCATATAGAAATAGTCGACCTCGTAGCCACCGCAGATCAGATTGATCACTACACCGATAACGAAGCAGGAGAAGAAGTATACGTTGAATATTTTAAAGGTGTCCTTGATCGCCGTTTTATCTATACGTGGGAAAGCACCGATGGCGATCGCCACGATAGGCATTACGATAACAAATGTATGCTCCTGGATATAATGTATATTCCAGAACGTGAATGCCTCGGTTGAAAATTCGGCAAGAACGATCGCGACCGTCGCACCGACGATGTTCGCAAGATAGCAGAAGTTAAAGAGCTTTCTGTTTCTCGTAATAGCGACCGCGAGATAGAAGAACGCCGCGATACAGCAAAGCTGAAGAGGAATGCGCGAATACTTGAAACCGCGAAGGAAGACCGACATCGAGTGGAATACCTGCGCGATGGACCAGAATACAATAAGCTCGTGCTTTACCTCGGGACTTCTCTTGCGGAAGGCGAAGTAAAGAATGAATGGATAAATGAAGAGGAATGCGATCCACATAAGATGGAGCTGACCGAAGAAGGACGCATCGATATTCGTATAACCGAAAATCGACTGCGGTATATACGCCGGCATCACCATCATCAGCATCGGGACGATCATAAGAAGCGACTTATAGTCCTGCTTCGAGCGCAGGTCAAAGCGATGTTCGGTCACAACAGTAATAAGAATAGGAAGCGCTGCCGCGAGTGCGAGCTCGAGGATATGTATAGCTATACGGAGAGCCTCGGGAAGAAGGTATCCGTCCGTGCCGGGATCAAGGAAGTAGAAGAGATAAGATTTTATACCAAAGGCACATACGATCGCAACGGGGAGAGTGAAGCAAAGCGCTATATTTCGATAGACTCTCCGCTCGAAGAACGCCGCCATCGGTAGGATAACGTAGCCGAGATAATAGCCCCAACGGGTGAAGCTGCCGAAGAGATCCACACCTCCGATCGCGATCTCATCGTCAAAGGCATCGGTAAGAAAATACCTGGCAATTCCATAGACGCAATAGAAGATCACAGCGATGCGCAAATATTTCAATTTCTTTTCCTTATTGACACCGGAGGTCACAAATAAAAAAGACAATATCAGTGCCGCCGCAAGAAGCAGAGTAAGTAACGTATACATTGAGCCGTATTCAACCGTTTCCTTTCCGTGGTTTTGTATTTGCCGTACATATATTATCACCGCGCACGCAGAATGTCAACGAAAAAAGTCGACGTTTAAGAATAGTTAATTTCATTTAATAAAAGTTAATAATTGCTTTTTAACAAAAAATAAGCAGAGCTTAAATGTGTCAAAGCTCTGCTTATACTGTGTATATAACCGCATTTTGTAAATATAAGTTGTCAAATATCACTCTATCATTTCAATTCTGATAGTGTTTGTCGTTCCGCTCTCACCGGCTCTGGTACCGCCTGTAATAATGATCGTATCGCCTTTTTTAAGATTGAAATGCTCTTTAGCCATTTTCTTCGCCGTATAGAAGAGGACCTCGATGGAGGGATAGACGTCGCACATTATCGGAGCGACTCCCCACGAAAGTGCAAGCTGATTTTTTGTTTTTTCATTAACGGAGAGACCGATAATATCAACGGGTGAGCGGAAGCGGGATATCATGCGCGCCGTCATACCGGAGAGTGAGCAAACGACGATCGCCTTTGCACCGACGTCCATAGACATACCGCACACGGAATGAGATACCGCATCCATCGAATTCTTGATTTTGAACTGTGTGTTATAAAACATAGACTTATAGTCAACGCTGTCCTCTGCCTGCTGTGCGATGCGTGACATAGTCTCAACACAGAGCACGGGATGAGCGCCCGCCGCAGTCTCGCCCGAGAGCATGATCGCGCTCGTGCCGTCGAATACTGCGTTTGCGACGTCGGATATTTCCGCACGGGTGGGTCGCATATTCGTTATCATAGACTCTAGCATCTCTGTTGCGGTAATAACTCGCTTGCCGAGCATACGACACTTGGTAATAAGCTTTTTCTGAATGATAGGGACCTCCTCAAACGGGATCTCAACGCCCATATCTCCTCTGCCTATCATAATTCCGTCGCATTCTGCACATATCTCTTCAATATTGTCAACACCCGCCTGATTCTCGATCTTCGCAATAAGACCGATGCCCGATGCACCGAGAGATGCAAGAAGATTTTTAACGTCTATGATATCGGATGCGCGAGAAACAAAGGAGCACGCGATATAATCAACGTCCTCTCTGACACCGAATGCTATATCCTCAACGTCCTGTGACGAGAGATAGGTCTGCTTCATGACCCTGCCGGGGAAGCTCATGCTCTTTCTGTCGGAAATCACGCCGCCGGAAACCACCTTACATACTATATCGGTGTCGGTGGTGGAAACCACCTTGAACGAAAGGAGGCCGTTGTTTACAAGCACCGTGTCGCCGGCCGCAAGCTCGCGTGCAAGATTCTTATAGCTGACCGAAACACGGGTAGAATCGCCCACGACGTCGTCGGTGGTAAAGGTGAACTCCGCTCCCTCCTCGAGTGTTTCCTTACCGTTTTCAAACCTGCCGATACGGTACTCGGGTCCCTTGGTATCGAGAAGGATCGCGAGAGGAATATTCAGCTCCTCGCGCACGGATTTCAGCATATCAATATTCTTCTTATGGTCCTCATGAGTACCGTGTGAGAAATTGAGGCGCGCAACGTTCATTCCTGCGCGGCACATAGCCTTGAGTGTCTCAACGTTATTCGACGCGGGACCTATAGTACATACGATTTTTGTCTTTCTCATTTTATCATCTCCAAAAAAATTGCATCTAATAGTATTTTATCACATTCGCCGAGGTTTTACAAGTGTGTCTAAAAAAAATTCGGCAAAAGGACGGTAAAGGGTCGCACCGTCGGTGCCGATAAAAGAACCGCCGCGAAAAACGGACGCGGCGGTTAGTGATCTATACTCCCAGGAACGTAATTATTTGGAAGCCTTGATGATCGAAAAGCTATACGCTATATGCTCCTTGTTAACTCGGTATTCGTCGCGCAATGCAGGACCACAGCTTCCGGAGCCGATTCCGCTAACGGCGGCATCTATACGTACGTGGGCCGTTCCGTCGGGCACAAGCTCAAAGGAATGCATTTTTGAGGTCAGCTCATCGGCAGAGTATTCCGATACCGAAAACTCGAAGTCAGTGTCGGAGATGAAGCTATAGTCGCCGAGGGAGAGATATCTCGCGCCATAGTGATTTCCATGCTCCTGCGGTTTGACGTAATCGACGTACTCCGCCGTGGGAGTTGAGGAGTACATACCTAGCTTCGACGCGGCACGCATATCTGTGTATGACTCGTGCGGTCCATAGGCAAAATAGTCAAAAGGTGTGACACGTGTCGCAAATTCAAAGCCTAGGCGAGGCAAATACTCACGTGCAGTATCAAATCTACCGTCAAGTGAGACGTCGATCCTGCCATCGTCAAAGAAGGAGTACGTAGCGGTATATCTGAAGAACGGCATGCGTGATACCGATCCGAGCGACGCATTTACGGTGATGGTGTTTCCTGCTATCTCTGTGGAGTATATCTTCGAAGACGCCGCGTCATAGCGCTCCATAGCCCACACCTCGCGCACGCGTCTGTCGTTATCGGTAGGTGCGCGCCAAACGGTAAGACACATCGGGGTCAGAAGATAGCCATTAAGGTCATCGAGAAGTCCGTAATGAAGATCAAAGCGATAGGAGAATCCGTCACCGGTAGCATAAGCATACCTGCCGTCACTCGTAACGTTTGCGGGAGCGGAGTTTACTTGCAGAGCCGCGCCGCGCGCGATAACGTGCTGCGTTTCCGCCACGGTGACACCGTCCGAATTTTTCATATAAACGTTTAAGGTTTCGGCAAAACGACAGGGGGCGTGTCGCAAATTCAAGGTATGCGATTCGCTTTTGTGCGGTGCAAGAGAGGTTGCGACAGAAGCCGTCTCGACTACCTTGCCGTCGATCAGATGCTCATAGAAAAGAGAGCACTCGGTAAGTGAGGTAAAGTCGTATCTGTTAGTTAAAGTAAGCACATCACCGTTGAAGGAGGTCGCGAGCGGCTGATATACAGCGCGTGCCTCATACGAGCCTGACTTGAAGCTACGGTCCGCAAAAACGAGTCCATCGACGCAGAAATTGCCGTCGTGAGTAGCCTCGCCAAAGTCACCGCCGTAAAGCCTGTGTCCCACAGCGTCGAGTGCGACGTGATCCGCCCACTCCCAGATGCAACCGCCGATAAACTGCGGCGTATCATAAATTACACGCCAATAGTCGAGAAGGTCACCGGGGCCGTTACCCATCGCGTGCGAGTATTCACAGAGGAAGAACGGACGCGCATCACCGTTTCCATCAACGTATTTTTTCATCTGCTCAGTCGTCCAATACATACGGCTGATAACATCAACAGTGTCCGGATCGCGAGGCTCAGTGTTGTTTGGATAAGTGTTTTCGTAATGAATAAGGCGCGAATACCCCATACCCGTGTCGAGTTTTTTGAGTAATTTCGCCATTTCCGCAGTATTTTCGCCATAGTTAGACTCGTTGCCGAGGCTCCACATAATGACCGACGTATGATGCTTATCACGTGCAAAGAGGCGCTCCGCTCTGTCGAGATACGCCTCACGCCACATAGGATGGCGACAAGGCCACATAGCATCCGCGTCATAGCCGGGATGTTTCTTACCTATGCGGTTAACAAAGCCGTGTGTCTCAATGTCCGCCTCGTCAACCACGTAGAAGCCGAGCTCGTCGCAGAGCTCCACAAAATAGTTAGGTGCGGGATAATGAGATGTTCGCACGCAGTTCATGTTGAGTTCTTTCATTTTGAGCAGATCACGCCGCAACTCCTCCCGTGTCATCACATAGCCGCCGGTGGGACTCGTATCGTGGCGATTTACGCCCTTCAGCTTCACCGAAACACCGTTTATAAGAAGCTCGCCTCGCTCGCTCACACTCTGGGTGCGGAAGCCAATTTTAACCGGTATATATTCCCCGCCCTCACGGATAACCAACGTGTAAAGATAAGGCTTCTCTGCATTCCAAAGAATCGGAGTATCGGGAATGCCGCGCACTCCGTCGGCATCGTAAAGATCATAGGCATGAGGGCAAGTTATACGCCTGTCGTCGTAGGAAAGGGCGATATCGTGAAGATGGCCCTCGGGTCTCGAAAGAAGATATACGTCGCGGAAGATACCGTTGCAACGGAAGAAATCCTGGTCCTCAAGATAACTCGTCGCACACCACTTATATACCTTTACGACGATCTCATTATCTCCCTCGAATAGCTCCAGAGAAAACTCCGAGGTACAGTGCGAAACAGTGGAATATCCGACGTATTTTCCGTTTACGAAAAGCTCGAAGCACGGCGCAACTCCCTCGAAAACTATGTAGTTTTTGCGACACGCCCCGGCACTATCGAGCTTTACGGTGCGTCTGTAGACTCCTACAGGATTGTCGTCGGGAACATACGGAGGATCAACCGGATAAGGGTAATTCACATTAGTGTAATACGGTTTTTCATATCCCGTATTCTGCCAGCAGGAGGGAACCGTAACGGTGTCCCAATCGGTGATATTTTCGGGGCAATCGATATCCCTCGAATAATATTTAAAATCCCATTCACCGTTCAGAAGTGTAAAATATGCAGATGCGGATCTCTCGCCTGAGAGTGCTCCCTCGAGAGTGTCGTAGGGGATATAATGCGACCTGGGCGGAAGAGTATTTTCATGAAGGTAGGCAGGGTTTTCGTATCTTCTCATATTTATGACCGTTCCTTTCTTTTGAGAGGTCGTTTTTCTTTGGTTCCCGTAGAAAATTTGCTCCATGCGTAACGGAGCAAAAGACACAAACGACAGCTTGAAAACGGGTTTTCGAGCTATATTATATACTTAGAAATCGTTGGTGTTTCAATGATATCACAGTCATTTCGCAAAGTCAATATATTTCGACAATTTAAAGCGCGAAAAACGGCACCGTTGCAGTGACGGTGCCGTAGCATCATAGGAATGCCTCTAATTTCTTTATAGCCTCGTGGCGGAGGATCGCCTCGGACTCCGGTGCCGTGGTCTTGCAGATAGACTCGTAGCCACCGCGAAGAAATTCATCATACGGTGGAAGGTACATCACGGTGCGCTCGTGCTCCGTTACGGTGCATATCCTTATGTCGGGGAACGCCGCCTTTACAGCCGCGCCCGTTGCCCAGAATGTCTCACCGGGAAAGGCAACGAGAACAAGCTCACCCAGACGCAAAAAACCGAGATAGATCGGAACGGTATCGGAAAGAGAAGACTCGCCCTCCGCGTATTTTTCGTAAAGGAAGGGCAAGGTGCGACGTAGTCCGAGACGCTCGAGATAACGTTTTCTCTCCGAGAGCTCCTCGGGCATCTGTGACGACACGTCAACAAAGTTTTCGAGCACCTCTCGCCTTACGGGAAGTCTTATCTCGCACTTTCCGTCGGCGTAACCAACGATCTCGGTAAGCTCCGCATTTTTTAACGCTCGAAGAGCGGTCTCGGCAATATATTTTCCGAGGGGCTGCTCCCTGCCCTCGAGCTTGTTTATCATTGCCGGTGCGATCTCGGCACAGGGTCCGTTCATAAACATTGCCTCGCCGCCGAGCGATTCCTTCATCACCGAGCGAACGTAGTACGGATAGTCGGAGGAATAGGAGCCGGGTCTGTTTGCGCATACGGCGTGTGCGGCAAAGCGCACGAGCGAGCCTATAGTCTCACCCTCAAGCGAAACGAACTCTACGGCAACTATCTCCTCGTCGCCCCGTGAAAATGCGACACAAGGTCGGTCGGTATGCTCTCCCATAGCGTTTGAAAGCTTACCGTTTTCAAGAGCGGTAACGAGGCTCTCTGCAAAAAGAGAGGAGTTAAATCCGTTCTCCTCTGCCGCTCCAAAGTAGAGCGAGCCCGTGGCGTCGAGCTCGGGAACGTATAGTCGGCGAAGAATATTTATCTGATTTTCCGACTCAGTGAACGCATAGCGCATACGCGCCGCTCTCGCGCCGTTCATCGCACGCTCGGCACCGCTCGCCAAAATCTCTGCAAGCGTATCGAGATCGGGTGTGCCGCCTCCGTGATTGTGCGTTGTGAGTATATGTACCAGATCGCGTGAAACGCCGGTCGCACGGCTGACCGCCTTGCCGAGAGTGTCGGTCACGCGGCGGTTAAAATCCATAAAATCAAGCTCGCACCAGAGCGAGGAGTGAGTGCCGTCGGAGACGAAAAGCACTACCGCTTCTATCGGCTCGCGTATCGGCGCAGACGGACGAAGTGCCTCCGTCAAAGCTACCGTAGACATACCTATTTTGATCATTAGTATACCCCCGTGTCGAATTTTACCAATGAGTACGCGTCCTGAGAGGTCTTCTGCCGCTCGGCATTCTCACGTCCTCATCAATGCTTCGGATCATAATCTCAATATTGTAAGATAGGAAGTCGGCGATATCGTCGCGCCGTGCAAGCGCACCACCGAGATTGTCGATGGTTGAAAGCCCCGAGGACGTCACCTCGTGCAGAAGCTCGTCCGCGTCCCTCTTCAGGAGCAGGAGTGAATCACGAGTTTCGTCGGGGATCGCATTGCCGTGCAGGAAATGAGCGTTCACTGTCAGATAAGCACGCATATATTTGACGAGCAGCGTCGTATACCTTGAACAGATAGTGAGGTTATCGGCAAGCCACTTGACGTCGTCCTCACGCTCGGGCAGATATTTTTTCTCCGAATATATCCTTCTTGCAAGCTCTGCCGCCCTACAGGTCGCGTCGTTCGTCCTCTCGAATTTCTTGAGGATCGAGCGGATGCTGAGATTCTTTCTGTCGGCAACCGCAGTATTGATCTCGCCCTCGGGAAGAGTATCGTCGTCCCAACGCATCGGATATACGACACGAGTAAAGTTGGTGAATATCTCGCAGGAGCAGGGCTGAACGAGAGGCGGCTCGCCGTCCTCACCCGAAATTTTATAAAGCTCTGCAAAATCGCGCGCCGCCCCCTTGCCGTAGAGCCTTGAGCACGCGACCTCGAGAAGTCCTCCGTCACCGTATATTCCCTCAGGGCGGATTTTGGTTCTCAGATAGTCGATATAGTATTTTTCAAACTCGTCGTAATCGGTGGGAATATCGTCAAGATTGCAGAATGCACTTGCCTCACTGTTCCAAAGATATTCGGCGTTATAAAGCTGCATCGGCTCTTGGTTTGCGTTGCCGTTTTCCATAAGCATCGTTGAGACGCCCTTCATAAGACGAAGGAATAATCCTCCTCCGATAAAGAGCTTGTCGCTGTAGAAGCCGTCTCCGCCGCAGAAATCCACAACGCCTACGCTACAGCTTTTCCAGTCGTCGCAGAGCTTGTTTATACGCAATTCGTCCGACCCGTGTGCAAAATAATGCTCTCTAAACATAATTTCAAGGTTCTCGTGATGGGGCAGATACAGGCTCACGCTCTGCCAGAATTTTACCGCAATATCGAAGCACTCCTCTTCGGCGTGCATGTACATGTAGCCGGGGCTGACGATATACACCCTGCAGTCGCGTGCCGCATCGTAGCACTCGGTCCTTGCTCTGCATATTCCTTGGTAGAGATTCTCGATAAAGTATGCAAAGGCACCGGCACAGCCGTCCTCTGCGTAAAGGTCGTCGTTTGGCCATTTTTCGCGACACCTCTCACATCTTGCCTTCCAAAGCGGAGGAAGTATGTAATCGGCATCCATATTATGAATATAAAGCGCGCCCATCTCGGTATTTTCGAGATAGGGAACGATCTCGGATAGCTTGTCCTCGAGAAGTGCGTCGTTCGATAGACACGTGCCGTATTCCGCACCAGAGATCTTATCCTCCGGATCATGCGGATCGTACGTACCGATGCATTTGTATATCTCTCCGTCGGGATAGGAAAGGCGGTTCATGTGCGCCACGCCCTTATACGTACCTGGAACGTGTCCGATAAGTCCGTAGCCCATACCGTAGCCTGCGCTGAGGAGATGTATCCCTCTCTTACGAGCCTCGCGGTTAAGCTCTGTCATAAGGGCGTTGTAGCCCGGGAAGCGCTCGGACTGCCAGCCGAATGCATCTATCTGTATAAGATTTATCTTATGTCGGAGGCTCACGTCAAGCTGACGGATGATCCTCTCCTTGTATTTTTCAACGCCGTCGCCTCTGTCGTAGGACCACATGCCGCACTCACACCAATTGAGAAATTTGTTACCGCGATAGAGAAAATCGGGAGCATCCTTGATGACGATCCTTGTCGGAGCATCCCCCTCGGAGATGATTTCAAGAAGGGTCATAACGCCGTAAACGCATCCGATCTCCGTATGCGCGGCAACCGTCACGCAAGTTGCGTCACGCTCGAGGTAATAACCCTGCTTTTGCGCGTTTTTTAGAGAAAAGTGGCTACCCGTGTCGAGTTTTAGCTCCTCAGGGAAGACTTCCTCACCAACGTAAATTACGAAATCGGAGTCCTTTGATATCTGACAACCAAGCATATTCAGAGCGTGAATAAGGCGCTCACCGTACTCTCCGACAATGCGTGCTGTCGTCAACGAAAGCGGCGACGCGTCATCCAAGATCTCAACGAATCTTGGAGTAGGAATAATATTCATTTTTTTCATAACGTTCTCCTTACCATTGCCGTTGCCTTAATTTTAGCATAACGACGGTCAAAAAACAATATCAAAAATTACCCGTTAAGGTGAGAATTTATGCAATGAAATAAAATTCGTATTTGCGATTGACATTTGAGATATCTGTTGATATAATAATTTGGAAAGAAGATCTCGCTATAACGTCAAATTTGCGACAGAACGCGCACGTCGGCGCTTCATATCTTTTAGTGCGGCGGGTGTGCGAGTATGCGTTTTATCAAAAGCGACACGTTTAATCAGTCGGATTTGTAAACATAAGAAAATCTTCCAAACAACCGTAAATAATCTGTTTTTAGCTAATTATGACAACTTTTATTTGCGAAATTACAAGAAACCCACTCGGAGGTGTATCAACAATGGATAAGAAAAACGAAATAAAAGAATTATATGAAGCACCGGCACTCGATATATGCGAGTTCCGCATAGGTGACGTCATAGCTACCAGCGACGACGACGTAATTGAACTACCGAAGCAGGAATTCAGCTGGTAAAAACACGACATGTTTTCGGCAAAGCGGCAAATATGTGTCTCTTTGCCTGTTACGTACGCTTGACAAGATCCGCGCTTCGTGATAAAATCACTATACCGGACATAAAGAAAAGGGCGATAAATATGAAAGCTATTACAGAAAAGATCATGGCAAAGCAGGCGGATATGCGTGCAGCGGCACCGCTAACGTTTGCGTTTCTCGGTGACAGCGTAACACAGGGCTGTTTCGAGTGCTACGTAGATTCGAACGGAAAGATACAAACCGAATTCGATTACGGAAATGCATACAGCACGAAGCTCAGGAGAATGCTGGCATCGCTCTTCCCTAACGTGCAGATCAACATTATAAATTCCGGCATCAGCGGTGATAATGCGGCAGGCGGCAAAAAAAGGCTTGAGCGCGATGTGCTGAAATACGAGCCGGATCTCGTCGTCGTTGGCTTTGCGCTGAACGATGCAGTCGTTGGAGGTCGCGACGGTCTCGAAGGATATAAGGACGATCTTCGCTATATCGTAAAGAGAATAAGGGATACGGGTGCCGAGTGCATAGTTCTCACCCCAAATATGATGTGCACATCGGTCAGCCCTCATTTAAGAGATAAGAAGTGTACCGATCTCGCAACAGAGCTCGCCGAAATCCAGAACGGCGGTGTACTCGATCTCTACGCAGAGGCGGAGCGTGAGGTAGCGGCAGAATGCGGTGCGACCGTGTGCGACGTATACTCGAAGTGGGTGGCTATGAGAGATGCGGGTGCCAATATCACCGAGCTGCTCTCCAACAAGCTCAACCACCCGACGCGTGAGCTACACGAGATGACGGCTATGATGCTGATGGACTGTATATTAAATTAAAGGAGCTAAACGATGAAAACTATCAAGGATAAGCACCTCGTCGTAGGTGCGGATTTTGCAGGCTTCCCTCTCAAGGAGGCGGTTGTCGCCCACCTCGAAAAAAAGGGTTGGAAAATACTCGATATGGGTGTCAAAGCGGATAGCAACCCTAACGATACCGACCTCATGTTCCACAGAGTAGGTCTTCGTGTAGGCGCTATGATATCGGAGGGCGAATACGAGCGCGCACTCCTCTTCTGCGGTACCGGTATGGGTATACATATCGCAGCTTCAAAGTGTCCCCACGTTCACGCAGGCGTCGTTGAAAGCGTTCCCGCGGCAAGAAGAGCTATCACCGGAAACGGTGTCAACGTACTCGCGATGGGTGCATTCTACGTTGCACCCGCAATGGGCTGTGACATCGCCGATGCATATCTCTCGGCTGAGCTCGGATCCGATCAGACCTGGTGGCACAACTTCTACGAGTTCCATAAGCTCTCGATAGACGAGCTTGAGGCATTCGATTACGAGGAATATAAGAAGGCCGGCTTCAAGGTAAAGAAGCTTGGCGATTTTGATCTCAAGCTTGAGACAAAGCCGGAGTGATGCTTTTTTGCAGAGCACGTATTACGTGCTCTGCAAAAAAATATTTATATGGAAATTTTACATATTTTGAGCGCTTTTTTCTATTTTATCTTGCCGAGACATATGATATAATTGCGCTGTAGCTTTTTCAGGAGAATAATTATGCAATATATTGGTTACCTATTGATATTGCTTTATTCAGCTCTCAATCTATGCGAGAGCATAATCGTAAAGCGCTGTGCAAATAAGCATGGAAACGGCGGAATGATCTTCAATTCGATCATATGTCTTTTTGCTCTTTTCTTCTTCCTGATGACGGATGACGGTGGCTTCCACATACCCTCCGGCATGCCGATATATGCGGTGTTGAACTCAATATTTTATGCGTCGGGCTTTTACCTCACCTTTGTCGCATTCCGAATAGGACCGTTCGGCCTCACGAAGCTTATATCGACCTTCTCGCTGTTGTTCCCTATTTTGTACGGAATTCTGTTTCTCGAGGAGCAACCGGGAGTAACAACGTATATAGGGCTGGTAATGATCTTATCCGCGGTATTTATCATCAATTACAAAAAGAGCAGTGAGACGGATAGATCCGGCATCTCGGCAAAGTGGCTAGTTTGTGTGCTTGTATCGATCATCTCTAACGGATGCATCAGCATCATGACGAGAGCACAGCAGATAAAATTTGATAACAGCTGTTCAAACGAGTTTTCGGTCTTCTCGCTCGCAGGAGCGTTCCTTATTCTGCTCATCATAGGAGTTATAACCGACCGTGGCAGACTCGGAGGTATCCTTAAGCACGGTATGCTGTACGGAGCTGCCGCCGGCATCGCAAACGGTGCAAAGAATTTCGTTACGTTGTTCATTTATCTGTACCTGCCCCTATCCACGGTATCACCGATCAAGACGGGGCTGGGCATTTTGATCACGTTCCTAACCTCGCTCCTTTACTACAAGGAAAAGTATTCTCGCCGTCAGCTGATCGGAGTATTGATGGGCGCTGCAGCTGTAGTTATGTTGGCGATCAAGTAACAAAGCGCTTCGAACATAAATCGAATCAAGCATCATATTTTTAATATATGACAATTATTGTTTACATAATTAACATTTATCGAGATCTTCCTGCCAATAAACGCCGGGGAGATCTTTTATTATTTACAACAAAATCGCTGTAGAATTTCACTTATAGGAGAGCTTTTCATCTTAGCTCTGTACTTTTGGGACATGACTTTTACATCTGCTTAAATTATAATGAAGCACAGATAATTTACTGAGATAGCACCCTTATGGCACGAATAAAAATCTCGGTGACAGACCGGTAATATTCATAGTAGATACACCGCATCTGCCGATGATGGCAACGATACGGACGAGATGCTATCCGCTTGTTAGTCATCAACTTTTATTTGACAAGCATCGGCTAAAGTGGTATAATTAAAGGCGTGACGGTATTCGCCCGATCGTGGGCGGGAAAATGTACATTTCAGAAGAAACGAGGCAGTATGACCGATATGCAGCTTACAGCAAAATCATCAAGAAAATCAAACCTCGAGTTACTCCGCATACTGTGTATGCTCTTCATCGTAGCGCATCATCTGGCAGTACACGGTAAATACGGAGATATGCCTATGACAGATCTCAACAGATTCGTCATACAGGTGCTGGCATCAGGCGGAAAGCTTGGAGTCAACATATACGTTCTGATCAGCGGATATTTCCTGATAAACTCGACCTTCAAGCTGCAAAAGATCATAAATACGCTCTTCCTCACCGTTTTTTACAGCGCGGCGATATATCTTTCATTTGTACTTTTTGCACCCGACGTAGCATTTTCGTTCCCGTCGTTTTTTGATAACGTATTTGTTATATACAACAACGCATATTGGTTTGTGACTTGTTATATTGCGATGGTGCTCCTGTCCCCGTTTATCAACAAGCTCTTGCACGCTATAGGCAGGCGCGAGCATCTCATTCTGATGGCAGTTCTTCTCCTGATGCAGGTAAAGCTACCATTCATAGGCTCATATTTTAATTTTTCCGATACGGTGTGGTTTATCACGCTCTACGTTATTGCCGGTTATCTCAGGCTGTACCCGATTGAGATATTGTCAAAACGGCGCGTAGTATTGCCGCTTGCAATAGTATTATGCAGCGCAATAGCGCTCTTTAAGGATCTGACGACTATGAAGGATATAGTGGGGCTTGGCGCGGCCATTATGCTGTTCTCGCTGTTCAACAGCTTTAATTTAGGATCCGTCCGGATAATCAATATGGTATCTCGCGCCACCTTCGGCATATATCTTATACACGATAACAATCTCGTGCGCGAGGTGCTCTGGTCCGAACTTTTCAAGTGTCCCATGCACGCGGAGTATTCAAGCTTCTGGCTATTTGCAGTGTTATCTGTAATAGTTGTATTTGTTGCGTGTGCTGTAATCGAGCTTGTGAGGATAACGTTAACCCGTTCGTTCGCATCGCTCATCGCTTCAAGGAGCAAAAAACGATCTGACACATAGCCGGTTATTAGCTGTTAATAGGTATCCGTGTCAAATTGTTAAGCGTTTTTGTTGAAAAACCCCGTCTTGCTGCGGTGAGACGGGGTTGCTATTTTATCGACTCGGATACGTAGTAGTCACAGTTCAAAGCACAACTCGCCTATGGCGTGAGTGCTTTTTTGCAAGAAACGTTTTTTTAATTGACATTTTCCATTTCTTTATTTATAATAGATATGTAATATGAATCAAACGGAGATAGCACTCTTATGGCACGAATAAAAAATCTCGGTGGCAGACCGGCTATATTCATAGGCGATACACCGTATCCGCCGATGATGGCAACGATACGGACGAGACGGGATCGCGATATAGATTTCGATAAAAATTACTTTGCAAATCTCGGAAGATCGGGAATTAAGATCTACTTTCTTATCTGCGATACGGTGGATCTGTACCCCGAGTCATTTGAGCTGTTCGACAGAGAAGCGCGACTCCTGCTCGAGGCGGTGCCCGACGCATACATAATCCCGAGGATAGGTATGCACCCGACAAACGAGTGGATCGAGAATAATCCCGACGAGTGCATAAGATATTCTGACGGAGAGAGCCCGTCATGTCACCTGTTCTCGGAGTCATACGAGACCGAGCTGCCGAGGCACTATTCGCTCGCATCGGAAAAGTGGCGTCGAGACAGAGGTGAGGCTCTCCGTATGACCGTCGAGATGATACGTGCACTTCCCTACTCCGATCGCATAATAGGCTATTTCCTCGCGGCGGGCGGTACGTCGGAGTGGTATTATATGTTACCCGTTACTGACGTCAACGGTCGGCGCACGATGGGTCATAGCCCCGCGTTCAAGCGAGAGTTCTCGCGTTATCTGCGTGAAAAATACGGGACGGAGGATAACCTGCGCGCACATTGGCACGACGAGGCGGCGAGCATCGACGACCCCAAAATACCCGAGTATGATAAGCACTACTTCGTCAGTGCGGTCGACGACGACAGCAACGTGCCGAAGGTGAGGATGTACGCAAACAGCAACAAGACCCCGGCACCGAAGAACGGATATAATTTCGGCTCATTTCCCGACCTCGAGGTTGCGTCTGACGTATACGATTTCTACCGCGCGTGGAATCTCGCGACGGCAGAGAGCGTGCTCCACTTTGCAAGAGTTATAAAATCGATCGATCCCGAGTATCTCGTCGGCGCGTTCTACGGCTCGCAGGGCTGTATAAATCACGTGCAGTCAAGCTCGACGGGCGGCTGTCTCAAGGTGCTCGATGATCCGAATATCGACTTCCTCGCCGCACCGGGAGTGTACGAATTTCGTCTCGCGGGCGGCTGTACGGGTCAGCGCGAGGTGCAGGATTCCTTTGCTCTCCGAAACAAGATATACATCGTCGAGGACGATGTTAGAACGCTCGGCGAGGGCGAGTATCACAAGTCGCTATATCAGATATACGATATGGAGGACTCGGTAAACGTACTGAAGCGCGAGTTCGGCAGAACGCTCTGTGAGGACGTGCAGTCCTGGTGGTTCGATCAACTGATCGGCGGTCGCAGATACAAGTACCCCGAGATATACGAGCTGTTCACGAGGCAGAACGAGATAGCCAAGGAGGCGTACACACTCGACAGACATAAAAACAGCGAAATCGCGATCATCATCGACGAGGAAAGCATGCAGGTATCGTCACTTCATACAACGCGTGACACCGTCGAGATATTCCGAAACTATGAGATATCGCGTATCGGCGCGCCCGTCGATCAGTACTACCACAACGATATGGCAAACCCCGATATGCCCGACTACAAGCTCTACGTTTTTCTCAACACGTTTATCATAACGCCCGAGGAACGCGAGGTGATCCACAGGAAGCTCAAAAAGAATCACGCAACGGCACTATGGCTCTACGCGCCGGGTATGATCGACCCCACGAAAACTCACGGCAAAATCAGCGCTGAGCATATCGAATCACTAACAGGTATCAAGTGTGAGGTAGAGGACAACAGACACGATTCTGTGTTCAGATGGAACGGAAAAGAGCATAAAATGTCAACAAAGCTTGACAAAAGAGAGCTTTTCGGTTGGTTTGATCGCAAGAGGATACTTGGACTTGTCGGTCAGAGATTTGACGGACGATACCAATATGACACGTATATGTATCCCACCGTCCACTCGGTCGACGAGGATGCCGACAACCTCGCATATTTCCTCACGACAGGACTTCCCGCAGTAACTGTGAAGGAGTGCGACGGCTTCACATCCGTCCTACACGGTGCGAAATTCCTCAAGAATAAGACACTCCGTGAGATCGCAAGATATGCCGGATGCCACATCTATAACGAAGAGGACGACACGCTCTACGCAAACAGAAATTATCTGACCATCCACTCCTCAAAAAGCGAAAAGAAGCATCTCACATTTCCCGAGCCTGTAACGCTCATCGAGGTCTACGAGGGCAAAACGTATGCCGAAGGGGCAACCGACGTCGAGTTCGATATGTACCTCGGTGAAACGAAGATGTTTAGAATAAAACGAGCATGTCAAGCTTAGTGAGTTCCAACGGAGCGTAACGCACAAACTCCGCTCTTCCCTCTCAAATTTTCAAAAATACAAAACGCGACTTACCTCGGTAAGTCTCGTTTTCATCAGATCTGTGCCAGATTATCGAATCCCCATCCCCAAGCGGAGACACCTTCATCATGTCTTGGACCTTCAAGCTCGGCAAGAGAATCCACCTTGCCGGAGAGGTAATCGGAGAGACGGTGCATAGCGTAATGGGCACGCATCAAGAGGGTGCCGTACATCTTGTCGTTTATCTCGGTACCGAAAGGACGCATAAATCTGTCCTTGTGCTCAAGGTGTGCACGCGACAGTGCCCATACATCATTTGCAAGAGCGGGAAGCAGCTCGTCGTTAAGGTGACGGAGGGTGGCAAGATCGCCCGATTTATAGGCAGGAACAAGCCTTTCTGCAATATAGCACTTGTGGTGAAGATACCTGAAGGTTGCTCTACAATATTCGTAGAGCCATTGCCACTTGTCTGCGCGGCCTACGTACTCGGCATACTCCTCCGCCATCATTCTGTAATGCTCCGAACGCGGCTCGTTAAAGAGTCTTTTATCGAACAAGCCAAGCATAATATCCTGCCACATGTATTTATCTCCGTCGAAGCGGTGCTCGTAGGACATAGAATCGTAGTCTATCTCGCCTTCCTTGTAGAGAGCGTGATAGTTTGACATATCGTAGAATGCGTCGAAGGACGCGCCTGTCATAAATTCAAATCTCTCGCGAAGCTTCTCGCTCGTATCCTCGTAACAATGCTCTGCGTAACGACAGGTTTCGAGCAGCGATGTCTGATAAACGGTCGTTCCATAAGACCAGATAACGTGACAAACCTCCTCTACACCCATTTCCTTGCAGTCAGCAAGAGCTCTCTCATGAAAATATTCCGACCAATGATTGTCGGGGAGCTGACCGCGGAAAATCCATATTCCGCCACCGAAGATGACGGGGTTACCTATCTCGCGGTTTTTCTCAATCATAAACTTGCCGCAGGTGGCATCCTCGTAGTTCCAGTACACAAGGTCCATATTCTTCGGCATTCCGTTCAGCACCTGCTCGGTGAGGACGGTGTCGCGTTCATATTTTTTGTGTTTTTTCGAGCAGAAGCAGAATACCATGTCGTTCCACATCATGGGTTTAAGACCGAGCTCCTCGCACATTCCTGCCACCTTGTTTATATGCTCAAGGAATATATCAATTTGAGGCCTGTATCCGTCACGCTTTAAAGAAGCACCGAGACCGAGCTTACGTGCTTCGTCAAGACCCACGTGTATTCTCTTTGAACGGAATGGCTTAGACGCCCAAACGAGCATATCTCGGATAAGCTCATCAACTTCGGGGTCGCCCGGCTTCAGTATAATAGGAGTTTCGCGGTATTTTGATGCCTCCGACCATCTGAGGTACTTATTCATATGACCGAGAGTTTGAATGCAGGGAACGATTTCAATGCCGATAGCATAGGCGTAATCGTCAAGCTCACGCAGCTCCTCTACCGAGTATCTGCCTCTCATATAACCGAAATGCGCGTATTTTTCGGGCATCTCGTACATATCCTCAGCGTAGAACCACAGCTGGTTGTAGCCCATAACCGCCATATATCGCAGATATTCCTTGAGTCCGTCAAGCGAGATAGGTCCGCCAAAGGATACGTCGAGCATTGCCGAGAGAGTCTTGAAATGTGCCTTCTCGGAAATCTCAAAGTCCTCACCCTGATAGTATTCGGCGAAAAGGGCAAGAAGCCTGTTCATATGATGCACCTCTGAACAGCGGATGTATCCTTTCTTATCCTTTACACCGACCGTCATCTCATTTGAATTTTCGAATGTCAAATCGATATCAAATTTGTCAAGACCAAGCTGCTCGTTCATTATATTAAAGCTTGTCTTGAAAGTTTTATTTAGTCCATTGATCTTCATCTTTTCCCTCCGTCAAATTGATTATAAATTATCCCTTCCAGTTAGGGTTGAATTGCGAAATATCCGTTCCACCGATCGATAGTGTGCGAATATAGCTTGTCTTTTTTGCGTTATATTCCTCGCGTGAGCCCGCAACGTAGAATTTTTCCGCGTTTATGCGGCTGAGGACTTTCGCCTTGTGATTTGCATTCCATGATATGAAGTTTTTCGCACCGATAGCATTAAGACGCTCGTATATCGCTATTGTTTCTTCCTCTGTTTGCGCTTCCCAGAGTAGGGTTGCATAAAAATCAGCCTTGCCTCGGCAAATTCTCATGAATTTTTCAGCACCCTCTACAATGAGATCAAGATTTTCGGGCGTTGCCCGGAATTCTCTTTTAACGGTAGGACGCTCAAGAAGTGCCGTCTTGTATTTTTTAAGATCTACAAGTCCGTCATCAGAGAAGCATCCGTCAAGATCCTCGAAAACTCTCATAAGTCCTTGTGATATGCCGTCAACAAGTCCCTCGTTTACCCAAGTTTCAACGTCAAAACCGAAGCTTTTGGAATCCTCGGGAGTGAAAAATACTATCGCGTTTATTTTTTTCCGCCTTGTAAATTTAGCATCCAGCGCCTCTCGCAGCTCGCGCAAAAATTCGCTAACAAACGAGCAAGCAACAGAACGGTATCTCTCGTCGCTCATTGGAAGCCGCCTTGCATCAACACCGTATTGCTTCATAACAGCATCGCAAATCGGCTTTTCAAATGCGACAAACGTTCCTCTGTTGAATACAAGCGCAAGCCCGTCGTAGTCCCGCTCCATAAAGGACATCAGGTTCTCGATCACACGCGCCCTCACAGCATGATAGGCGTAAGAGCACATACCAAGCGTACGTCCGTCTCTTGATATGCAGCGATACTCGTTAAGATCTTTGTAGCTGTCAGGAAAGAGTATGTTGATACCGCTATGATCGTTTGGCGGGCAAAACTCACCCGCCTGAAGCCTGTACGTTGCGTATATCTCGGCTCCGATGCCATGCGCCTTGTCTATCAGGGCACTTTCTATTTCGGATTTGTTTTTGTGGAACCATTCGTACTTTGCGGCTCTCGGGAAAAGTGTTTCATCTGCGGTATACTTATCCCCGGGAGATATCGCAAAACCTTCTTGTAAAATCAACTTAGCACCGCCATCCGAGAGGTCGGCTATTCTGCCTGTGCAGGCTTTCGCGCTCGAATATTCGTCGTCCGCGAAATAGTCTGAGTCAAGGTGATAGGCAATTGACGAAAGCTTTTTAGGTTCTTCATCTGCCGGTACGAGTTTTACCCATGCAAGCGATGAGTTTTTTTCAAGATAATCCTTCGGCTTTTCTATTATAAGATCTTTGTCGGTGAGATCTGCCGTTTTCCAAAAATACTCCACCATAGACTCGAGCGGGGTCCAGGAATATCTTGTGATTGCGCTTACATGACTTAATTCTTCGGTGTCGGATAGGTGAAGCGAGGTGACCGTCGGTGCTCCTCGCAACTGCATCATACCAAGATATATATGAAATCTTCCGTGAGCCCCGAGCTTCAGCGACAGTGGCCTCGGGGAGCATTTTGCGCTCGCACATACCAGCTTTCCCGAATATTTTGCCGTTTCGTAGTCCAGCACACGCCATCTGTCCCTTGTAATATTCTCGGACAGCCGCTCTTTTTCTCTTGCCGCTTCGTAAAGGTCGGTTATTATAATTTCATCGTTCATATTTTTCTCCATTGGCTCTGTTCTTTAATTAATTCATTAAACGCAAATTCAGAATCAATACTAATCAAACCATTCCCACGGTCTTATGACTACGGGTTCGACCTCCTCGGCTATCTTAATAGCCGCCTTTGCTACCTCGGGATCGATTTTCGGTGCGTTAACGAGAGCCACGTTCTCAAGAAGCTGCTCCGGTGTATCACAACCGAGTATAAGTGATGCAATTCCCTCAGTATCTCTTATGAAGGTTACAGCGAGCTCTGCCATGCTCACACCCGCATCGTTTGCAAGTGCGTGGAGCTTATCGAGAGGTAGCTTTGCCGATTTTATCTTTTCCGGAAGTGTATCGGTATCTTTGAAAAACAGTCCTTGCAGATATAAGCTTCTAATAAAAACGGCACAGCCTGAATCAGCAAGCTTTTTGATTGAGCCGTCGGTTATTACCATACTGTCAAATATATTTGCCGGGAGCTGAACGCAATCAAACCCAACGCCGTCGGTAAGCTCAAGAAGCCTCGACTTATCCGAGAAGGAAACGCCGATTCCGTCAACAAGTCCTTCCTTTTTCAAGTCCTGTAGCGCATAAAGCAACGTGTCGCCATACAGCTCTATCATATTTTGATTGTGCAGCTTCAAGAAGGGGATTTTCTCTACACCCAAGCGCTCGATCGATTCTCGCACTGATGAAAAGAGCTTATCCCTCACTCCGCTTTTATCGACATCGCGAAATCTCGCCTTCGTGATGAGCGTTCTCTCGCGGTTGTCATCCTCAAAAAATCTTTTGAGCACCAGCTCGGAGTCACCGTAGCCTCTTGCGGTATCAAAGGAAATTATTCCCGATAAAAGAGCAGTATCGAGTATTTTGCTCGACTCATCAAAGCTTGGCATTCCCTTTTCATTGTTAACTCCGTAAGGCAAACCAAGCTGAACTGTTCCGAGAGTTAACTCCGATATTTTATATCCATTTTTTACTGTAAACCTCATTTTTGTCACCTTTACTTTACACTATATCCGCCATCGAGCGGAATTACAGCACCCGTCATATATAGAGATGCATCGCTTGCAAGATAAACTATAAGTCCCTTGAGGTCGGTTTCGTTCGCCATTCTTCCAAGAGGAGTTTTTTCATTATAACGCTTTACGAATATGTCATACCCCTTGACGCTTGACTCGTTTGCCTCATTATAAAGACCGCCAAGCTCTACACAGTTTGCGCGAACCTGATATTCACCGTAATGGGTAGCCAGAAATCTCGTATAGTTGGTTATTCCGCCCTTGTGGAAGAAGTAATCCGATGAGGCACCGTTAACGTTCATTCCTGTATCCTTGTATAGATTATAGTCAGGACCGAGTATTCCCATATATGAGCCAATGTTGATTATGGAACCCCCGCCTGCCTTTGCCATTCTGTCACCGAAGGCTCGCGAAATCACAAAAAGTCCGGTTGCGTTTGCTATCATACTTCTCGTAAAATTCTCTGCTGTGTCGGTATATCCCTTCATGCAACGCAGTACTGCGTTATTAACAAGAATATCTACGCGCCCCTCCTTTTCATAGACCGTGTCACACAGATCCAGTATGCTTTTTTCATCCTCCAGATCAAATGCGAGAACGGATATTTTGTATCCACGCTCCAGAAGTGAGCTCATCTTTTTTTCGTTGTTTTCTCGATTTCTTGATGCAACGTATACGGTTGCACCCGCTTCAGCAAGAGCAGCAACAATCTGAAATCCGTAAAGTCCCGCACCACCGGAAACAACGGCAACCTTGCCATCTAATTTAAAGCTGTCAAGTACGTTCATTTTATTCTCCCGCTTAAGTGATTAATTTATTTCAAGTCGGCAAACAGCTCAGCCATTCCCGCAACGATGATATCGTCGCCACCCCTTTTTAATCGAGACGTTCTCGCCTCGTAGCCACCTTCGTCATAAGCCCGAGATGTGGGGAAATAGCTGTCGCCACCGTTTGTAAGGCAGCAAACCATAATATTATTCTCGTCGTAGCAAGCTTCGATCCTTCTACCTATTTCAACAAAGCATTCTCCCGGAAGACCTGCTATCAAAAATTCGCCAAGCTTCAGAGCACTGAGTGTAAAGTCGAATTTTTCAGGACCGTTTTCAAGTCCGACTATTCTGTTAGCCTCGGCAACAACTGTTGTAAGCTCCATGTTTTCGTAAGGAAGCTCATGTGCTCTTCCGGCTTTATATAGATCTACAATTTCACGAGCCTTCGGGAGGCTGTCATTATCCTGATTTGAGGGGATCGTGATTATCAAGTTTCCAAAGCTGATCTTTTCTGAAGAAACAGGCTCCGCCACGTCGAACATACCTATAACGGCACCGGCAATTTTTCTTCCTATATGCTTTGTGTAACCGTAACCGCGCGGAACACCGTCAAAGGTTGAATAGTCAAGCCCGCGGCGCTCACCCGGAGTTGGAAAGGTATTTATATGATTTATGTCACCCTCCGGCCCGAGGAGAAATAGACATTTAGTATTATCGAGTACACGTTCGACGGTATCTCTTACTACCGCAGGCCAGTCACCGCTAATATATTCGCCGCCAATGGTATCGGCATGCATACCGAAGTTCACAAAAACGTAATTCTGTCCGTCTTCCCTTTCTATGCGAAGCATTTTTACGGTGTCGTTCGGTATACCGAGAGGGCAGTCAATTTCATTATTGTCAACGCCCGGGTTCGTTTGAACCTTGCCGTTTTTCATTCTGAAGCGTCTGATAAATGCAACTCTTTCCACATTATCATGCGCCACAGAAAATTCCGACTCTCTCATATCGCGGAGTGACTCCTCGGCTACCCTCGCTATACTGTCAAAAAAGAGTCTGTCATATTCGGGGTCGCCCTTTTGATTGGCAAAGGGCTTGACACCAATCAAGGGCGCCGTGTGCGTATGAGAGCAGTTAATAAAAACAGCCGTCTCGTCTATTCCGGTCCTTTCACTAACCAGTCGTCTTGCGTGATTGCACTGCTCGCTTGATAGATACAGTATATCAATAGTGATAAGGACGGTGCGTCTTTCTCCGTCGTCAAATGATACTGCCGAGGCATAGAGGTCATCGAGCACGCCTTTTGTAAATCGGGGCTCGTAATATCCCGAAATAGCAACACCGAGAGGCGGTGTTATGCATATACGTGAAAAACCGGTTTTCATTTAATTGATTCCTCTCAAAGATTTACTTTTACTTTAGCAATAGCTTTTATAACACCGCTTTCGCAATCTCCGCAAAGCAACGGTAAAGTCTTTTTTTAACAACGATTCGAAAGTTTTCTTTTTCAAAACCGTCACACAAATTCTCCGATGACAATCCCTTGAAAAATTCAAATATTTCTTAATAAAATTTTAACATAATGCGAATGCGATGTCAACATCATAGAAGGACTTATTTTTTAAAAAAAGTCGTTATAAAGCATTGAAGTATGGTAAAATATATGGTAAAATATATCCAAATCTATGGACTGCATTAGCGCATACCGTCAGGGCGGTCTAAGTAGCCCGGATAGTAACGGCAATATTGTTCTAATTAACTAAACTCAAAGGAGAAAAACAATGAAAAACGGATTTTACACAGCTCTCGGTACACCGCTTACCGATGATGGAAGAGTGGTCGAAGCCTCTCTTGTCAAGCATATCGAGCAGCAGATAGAATTTGGGGCATCGGGACTCCTTCTTATGGGCAGCATGGGAAAAGAAGCCTATATTATGAACTCAGAATACGCAAAAATAGTTAATATAGCCGTTGATGCGGTAGACGGAAGAGTTCCGCTTTTCGTCGGTGCTATGGACAACTCCATTGCAAGAGTAATGGAAAAAATAAATATGATAGGCGCGGGAAAGAAAATTGACGGCATCGTTCTGACTGTTCCGTTTTACTCTGTTCCCACCAACGCCGACGCCGTTTGCTGGTTCAATTCCATTGCGGATAGGTCTCCCTATCCGATCTACCTTTACGATATGCCGGGAGTAACTCAGTACAAAATGCCGATGAAGGTGATCGACGAGGTTATAAATCACCCAAATATAAAAGGTATAAAGTCAGCGAACTGGGAGCTTATAATGGCAGTAGGCAGAAAGTACCCCGAGGCTGATTTCGAGTGCCTTTACAGCGGACTTGATAATTTTGACTACGCAAGCACGCTTGGAATGTCGAAGCATCTTGACGGAATGTTCTGCTGTACTCCCAAAAACGGAAAAGCTATGTATGAATGTATGAACAAAGGAGACCTTTCCGGCGCAAGACGGCATCTCGACAACATTCTTTTGCTTCGCGACACGATGATTGCAAACAATCTTAACCGTTGTTTTACCATTGCTATGAATCTTCTCGGCTTTGAAGGCGGTTTCCACGCCGATTACTCCGCGCCCGTTGCCGAAGGTGTAAAAAAGATAATCGAGGACACGATGAGAAAGATCGGCGAAATCGATTAAGAGGTAAGAAAATGATTTCCTGCACCGAATTTATACCGCTTTACAGCGAATTTTTCAAACATCTCGAGGCTCTCGGCGGTCACGACGAGGTCATGAGGTACTGGATACATATTTCCAACTCATCCATAGGAGACAAAACCAATCCAAACTCTCTTGCATATAAATGCGACAAGCTCGGCGGCTTTGAGGGCGCTCTTGCATATTGGGGACACACCTTGACTGAGGAAGCGTGCGACGTTTTTCAGGTAATAAGCAAGGACAAAAAATTCAGATACAACCATATGCGTCACTGTCCGTCGCGCGGTATGCTCAACGAGCTTTCTCACGTTTCGCCATACTACGACTACTGTTCTCACTGCAATGTTTTATATTCAAGAATTCTCGAAAAATACGGAATTGCATTTGACAGAGATCACCGTGGGATAGACCGCGCCGAATGCAGATCTCTTTTCTATGAAAAGGACAATCCTCCGAAATTTGATTTTTTCAACGTCACAAACGAGGAAATCAAGGAATATGCCGGTGATGATGCGATTATCGTTGACGTAAAGCGTGAGGACAACAAATATCTTCACCGCGATTTTCATCTTCTTGGAGATAACGCGCTGAAATACTGCGCCGAGGTTTACGGAGAAAACGAGCTTATCACATTTCTCAAAAGCTTTACAGTAAGCTACTACGCGCCGCTTATAGAAAAAATCAAGAATAGCGGATTGGTGGATCTAAAGGAGTGGATTGAGAATAAATACGAGAAAGAGGAAGCATCCGAGCTTTTACACACGGATATGACAGCGGATAACTTAACGGTTATCATTGATAAGTGCCCTGCCATCGATTTTATGCGTACACTGGGAAAAGAACCGAGCAAATACTACATTGAAGAAACGAGGACCGTATACGAAACAATAGCAAGCGAATGCGGCTACTCGTTCAACCTTGAATATTACGACGAGCTCGGCGGCGCAAAATTTACTTTCTCGAGCAAGGCCGCCGGGACTATATAATCCTTGGAGTGTTTTATGAAAGAGCTTTTTAAAAACTGTTTAAGAGTAGAAGAGCGCGACGGGTGGCTTGTACCGCTCAGATTTACAGAACATCAAATGCAGGTATACACGTCAAACGAAGCGCGCCTAATAAGAAGCAACGCACCATCCTCTGTTATTCTTTCGTTTAAGAGTGCGGCTAAAAAGATAAGTTTTCGGTACCGCATCACAGGAAAAGCGCGCGACTGGGCAAGCGTAGACGTTGTATGCGACGGAGTTCTCACGGAATCCATAAACCTCGTTGATGACAGCGGATTTTTGGAAATCGAGCTTTCCGGTGACGTAAATGTTGAAACTCATATATACCTCCCTCACCTCGTTTGCTTCGCGCTGCGCGATATCACTTCCGACGCTCCGCTTATTCCGACCGAAAATAAGAGAAAAACTTGGTTGGCGCTTGGTGACTCCATAACTCAGGGAATGGTTGCGAAAAGAGCGTCGGGAGCGTACCCCTCCCTGATATCCGAGCGCTTTGACCTCGGAGTTATTAATGCGGGCGTAGGTGGAATAAGATTTGATGTAACCGAGCTTGATTATATCGGATTCGAGCCGGATATTATCACCGTTGCCTTGGGGTGTAACGATTGGGGCATCCCCAAAAAACAGCTTGAATTAAATGTTTCAAACTACATAGAACGCCTGATATCAATTTATAAGTGCAGAAATATTCATCTGATTCTCCCCACGTGGCGTAGCGATTTTGAAGAACAAAATGCGGAAATGACCTTTGCTGAGCACAGAGAGGTAATACGTGAGGTTGCGGCGCGATACTCGTTTATAAATATTGTTGACGGATATAATCTCGTACCGCACATGGCGGATTACTTCGGTGATCCTTCTGATGGGAAGGTGCATCCTAATGACGAGGGCTTTTTACGTTACGCCTTCGCGCTTACAAAACACGTGAACTTTAATGGATAATATGTCAGAAAAAATTAAAGTAATCATCGACACAGATATCGGAAGCGACATAGACGATGCCTTGTGCCTTGCATATATGTTAAGTGAGCCGCGTTTTGAAATTCTGGGTATAACAACCTGTTCAAGCGAGCCTTGGAAAAGAGCCGAAATTGCAGATTCCATTTGCCGCGCCGCGGGAAAAAGCATTCCGATTTTTGTGGGGCGTGACAAGCCGATGCGAGTGGAGCAGAAGCAGACTGCGGTTCATCAGTATTCGGTGGTAAAGAGCTTGCCTCACGTTGTGTACCCGAAAGAAAATTATGCCATCGGTTTTATGAATGACATGATAAAAAAACATCCGGGAGAGGTAGTTGTTTTGGCAATAGGCCCTCTTACGAATATCGGCGTACTCTTTTCCGAGCATCCGGAGCTTGCAGCGCAGGTAAAAGCTGTTGCGACCATGGGCGGAAACTTTTCAGAATCCGGGAATTTGAGCACAAAGCTTGAGTGGAATATTGTAAACGACCCTCACGCGGCAGATATTGTTTTCAAAAGTGACGCACAGATCTTGATAGCGGGTCTTGAGGTTTCCTTAAAAACAAAAACGAGCGCAAAAGATTTTTTGCGCCACGAACACTCGGGAATAATGAAAACGGTGGCTATGTACACGCAAAAGTTTACCGATAGAACAGACGATATGTATTACCACGACGTTATTCCTGCAGCTATGCTTGTTGAAAGCGATATTGCAAAGTTAAAACGCGGATTTGTAAATATAGATTTACAAAACGAAGTCGGAAAAACCAATTTCACCGAAAGCAGGCATGGCAATGCTTTTGTAATTTATGATTTCGATGAGAAAAGATTCTTTGAAGCTTTTAAATCCGCTATAAGCGGTTATATTACGTAATTCATCTTGAACCAAGGAGCATTCATGATTAATTATACCGATTGTGACATTCTTGCAATTAAAACTCTCGATGATTTTTTGCCCGAAAAAATATTTGACGCGCACATGCACATTTCACTTTATCCTTTCGCAAAGTCGGATAAATTCGGTATTGATGACTATAAGAGGGACACCGTACCAATATTTTCGGGGAGGTATGTAAGATGTGCAGCGCTTGCAGCTCCCACAGAAGAATTAAAGAACCAAAAATGTCACGAGAAAACTATAAAATTTTTTGAAAATCAACTTGATTTATTTCCTGATTGTGTCGGCTCTGTAATGGTAAAGCCTGAGGAATCCTATGACGATATATCGTCGCACGTGAATCACCACAGAATCAAGGGCTTGAAATGTTATCACAAGTATGCAAAAAGAGTGGATACTGACAAGGCAGATATTCACGAATATCTTTCGCATGATGCATTATCATTTGCAAACGATCATAACATGGCAATAACACTCCATCTCGTTAAAGATCACGCTCTGGCAGATCAAACAAATATGAAAGAAATTAAAGCGATGGCGCAAAATTATCCGAACATAAAGCTTATCCTGGCACATTCTGCACGCGCGTTTGCACCTTGGACGGTTATTGAATCGGTTTCCGAGCTTGTTTCTTTGGAAAATGTTTTCTTCGATTTTTCCGCCATTTGTGAATCTCCGTCTATTATTGCCATACTCAAAAAAATTGGCGTATCGAGGTGCTTGTGGGGATCTGATTACAACGTTTCTGCCTCAATCGGCAAGGCTATCTCTATTGGAGACGGATTTTATTGGATAAACGAAGAAGATATATCAAGATTTCCTAAATTTGATAAAATACACTCAAGGCATATAATAGTTGAAAATCTTATGGCGGTCAGAGAAGCGAGCATATTATCTGCACTTTCATCAAACGATGTAGAAGACATTTTCTACAATAATGCCTGTAATGTTTTTGATGTTGTTGGCTAAATTTTCATCATTAAGACTAAAACGCGCTATATGTTGAAATCGGAGGTTTTTTAGTTGAATAAGGTTTCAGAAATTTATGAGGAATATTCTATAAATTTTGATGGCGGGGATATAGTTTTCTTCTTTAATTCAGGACTGTGTCTTAATCGAATTCCCGTCAGAGTGCCGGAGATGCATACGCACTATCACCACGAGTTGTTTACGGTTTTTCGCGGAGAAATGAAAATTACAACCGAGCAAGGAACCGATATTATTACAGCCGGGGAGACCGTGCTTATTCCCGCAGGTGTCGCACACAAGCCGGAGTATAGCAATGATATTTTCAGGGCAAACGTGGCATTTGCCAAGCCCGACGGAGAGGCCGTCCTTTCGCCTTTACATAAAATGGTTGAGGGGTTCTCTAATTCCGGACACATAGTTCGCTATACAAGTTTATGTATCTTGCAGGCGGTTGATAGGATACTAAATTACGTTCACGGTGATTTTAAATTTAAGACTGAGCTTGTAAAAGGGTGTCTTGAGGAGCTGGCGGCTCTTTTATGTCAGGATGGCGCATATATGAACGATCGAAACTTAAAAAAATCATCGGACAGCAATAATTACAGAAGATACATTATCAGTGCGACGTTTGATAAGGCGTTTACAACTCGCACATTTCCAATTGTAGCTCCAACGCTGGAAGAATTGAGCCGACGTTTGCATCTTAGTAAGAAACAAACGGAAAGGATTGTAAAATCAATATTTGGAAGAACCTTCGGCGAGCACGTGATTTATTTGAAGATGAAAAAGGCTCAGGAATTGCTTTATACAACCGATATGCCGGTAAATAAAATTTCGGTGGCAATTGGATATTCGTCAACAAGAAGCTTCTTCCTTGCATTCAAAAGAAACTTCGGTATGACACCGTGCCAATATCGCAACTCGATAAAAAAAGAAGGTTAAACCCATACGAAAAAGGGGCTGAGTCATTAGCTTAATTATAAGCTTTTTTGACTCAGCCTCTTTTATTTGTTTGCTTTTGTGGATTTTTATACGAGCTTTCAAATTTTAATATCTTTGCTTTCAAAAACGCCCCTCTCGGTGGGAACCGAGGGGGGCGTGTTAAGTTATTCGGGTTTTTAGTCCCTAAGAATTACTTCTTGAGAGCTGCCTGAGCTGCTGCGAGTCTTGCGATCGGAACTCTGAAGGGCGAGCAAGAAACGTAGTCAAGGCCGATCTGGTGGCAGAACTCTACGGATGTGGGATCGCCGCCGTGCTCACCGCAGATACCTACGTGGAGGTTCTTGTTTGCGGGTCTGCCGAGTGCGAGAGCAGTCTTCATAAGGCTACCTACACCGACCTGGTCGAGCTTAGCGAAGGGATCGTTCTCAAAGATCTTAGCATCATAGTAAGAGCCGAGGAACTTACCTGCGTCGTCACGGGAGAAGCCGTAGGTCATCTGAGTAAGGTCGTTAGTACCGAAGCAGAAGAAGTCTGCATTCTCAGCGATCTCGTTAGCGGTTACGCACGCTCTGGGGATCTCGATCATGGTACCAACCTCGTAGTCAAGCTTAACGCCTGCTGCAGCGATCTCTGCATCAGCGGTCTCAACGACTACCTTCTTAACGTACTTAAGCTCCTTAACCTCGCCTACGAGAGGAATCATGATCTCAGGCTTAACGGTCCAGTCAGCGTGAGCCTTCTGAACGTTGATAGCAGCGCGGATAACCGCGGTGGTCTGCATCTTAGCGATCTCGGGATAGGTTACTGCGAGACGGCATCCTCTGTGACCCATCATGGGGTTGAACTCGTGGAGAGATGCGATAATGTTCTTGATATCCTCAACGGTCTTGTTCTGTGCCTTAGCGAGAGCTGCGATGTCCTCCTCAGTGGTGGGAACGAACTCGTGGAGAGGGGGATCAAGGAATCTGATACATACGGGGTTGCCCTCGAGAGCCTCGTAGAGCTTCTCGAAGTCGGACTGCTGATAAGGAAGGATCTTGTTAAGAGCTACCTCTCTCTCCTCAGCGGTGTCAGCACAGATCATCTCACGGAATGCTGCAATTCTGTTGGGCTCGAAGAACATGTGCTCGGTACGGCAGAGACCGATACCCTCTGCACCAAGCTCACGAGCTTTCTTAGCATCAGCGGGAGTGTCGGCGTTGGTTCTTACCTTAAGGGTACGGAACTCGTCTGCCCAACCCATGATGGTGCCGAAGTTGCCGGAGATCTCAGCGTCAACGGTAGGAATGATGCCGTCGTAGATGTTACCGGTAGAACCGTCGATAGAGATGTAGTCACCCTCAACGAAGGTCTTACCTGCGAGCTCGAACTTCTTGTTCTCCTCGTCCATCTTGATATCGCCACAGCCGGATACGCAGCACTTACCCATACCACGAGCAACAACTGCTGCGTGAGAGGTCATACCGCCACGAACGGTGAGGATACCCTGAGATGCCTTCATACCGGTGATGTCCTCGGGAGAGGTCTCAAGTCTAACAAGGATAACCTTCTTGCCCTCTGCCTTCCAAGCCTCTGCATCCTCAGCGGAGAATACAACCTGACCGCAAGCAGCGCCGGGAGATGCGCCAAGACCACGACCCATAGGAGTAGCGGACTTAAGCACCTTAGCATCGAACTGGGGGTGAAGGAGAGTGTCAAGGTTTCTGGGGTCGATCATGAGAACAGCCTCTTCCTTGGTCTTGTGACCCTCAGCAACGAGGTCAACAGCGATCTGAAGAGCTGCGGGAGCGGTTCTCTTACCGTTTCTGGTCTGGAGCATGT
>JAZRBV010000015.1:0-24896 GCA_045635225.1 Eubacteriales bacterium | reverse complement strand
CATACCTCTCACTATACCTCCCGAGAGGGCGGTGAGGGTAGGGTCGGTGACCTTGATGCGAAAGGATTTTGAACCCTCGGAGGTGCGGTCAATATCGCTGATCTCGACCTTATAGCGCGCGGTTTTTCCATTGCGCAGAGTAGAGATTATAGTAGCCTCGCCCTCGGTCACCTCGTCGCGGCTTGCGACCTTTATCGCCCAGGACGTGTCGCAATTTTCGCTGTTCATTATGCCGAAGATGCCGCACTCGCAGTTGCGCGTGACGGTGCCGCCGATCTCCTCCGTGAGCACCCCCGTGAGCTCGCCGGGCTTTCCGCATTCACCGCGGTGAACGCCGCCGAGTATCACGCCGCACACGACTCCACTCTCCATTGACACAAGCTCTCCCGTCTCGCCGTCGCATATGCCGTGACCGAGTCCACCAAACAGTCCCGTCTCGGGATCGATAAACGTAACCGTACCTATTCCCACCGCTGTGTCACGGAGCGTCAGCCCGAGCTTATATTCGCCGTCTATGAGCGTTGGAGTCACCTCTATTGCAATATCGTGCTTGTTATGTCGCGCACGAATGGTCACGCTCCGTCCGCCCGAGCACGCGAGAGCTGATCTTACGTCCTCGACGCTCGAGACAGCCTGTCCGTTGAGTGACAGTATCGCATCGCCGCGAGATAGGGCAGGGATGCCCTCGGCATCCACTACGGTTACGTTTTTTTGTTTTATTCTGATACCGAATACCTCGCCGCCCGGAATGAGGCTCTCGCTTGCCTCATCGTCGCTGCCAAACAGCAGCTCCCACAGTCTTGAGCTTACCTTTATGTCCCTGCTTAATGCCGTCTCATAGTCGGAAAACTCGACACGTCCCCCGACATCTACGGATTTTTCTACCGTTTTATTATCATACACGCACGCTTCGCACGTAGGTGTTATCAATGTGTATATCATAAGGACAGAGCATATAACGCTCGCTATCCTGTTGTAAAAAATCTTAGTTTTCATCACTTCTCCTCGCCCCGCAAATTGTTCTTTGCTACTTATTAATTTGAGTAGCGAGTCGCATTTTTATCAGTAACAAAATTAGGTAAAGCAATCGTCAACGATTACAAAAAAAGAACCGACGTCACATCGGTTCTTTTTTTGATAAAAACAAATTTTATTCGCGATTTTCGGTATAAAGTGACTCTGACATACGGAGAAGTGCCGCATACATCTCGTCGTCGGATATTGCGTATACCTTGAATATCACGGGACGTGTAATATCTGCGTATAGTAGGTATCCGTCGCTGTCGCAGTCAACGTCGAGCCCCGCCTCATGCGCGGCGCGAATGAAGTCAAATTCTTGACACGGGTCCTCTGAAAGCACCTCAGACGCGGTGATTTTCAGTAGCAATCTATGCTCGTCGGTCTCGAGCTTAAAGTGCACCTTCCGTCTTCCGTGCACGGTGCAGAGCACCATCATTATCACGTATGCAAAGGCGTCGGGTGATACCGATACGAGCTTATTATCGAGCGCACCTCGCTCGAACGAGGCGATGCCGCCATATCTTTTGTCGATGAATCTCTCCAGCGCGTCTGCAACCGCACTGACGTATATCGCCCGCTTCTCGAGTGAATACGGCATCGGCAATTCGGTTGCGCGATAACGCGGACGTCCTATGCGTCTCACTGTCCCATTCCGATATCGGCGTGCGATATGCTGCCGTAGTTGTCGGTGAGCGTGAGGCTGTCTTCTAGTGCCTGTGCATTTGCATGGAGACGCGCTCCGATAGCGTTCGAAACGTACGCCTCAGCGATATCGTCGTAGCAGTCGGTGAAGTGCTCATCGCTCTTTGCGAGCGTATATACGAGGTAGTAGCCGTCGCTGTATCCGTCCTCAATGCCGTCGACCGTGATCACGTCGGACACCGATCCGACGGACGTTTCAAACGCCTCTCTCGTATAATCCGAGTAGTACGCGCCGTCGAGTGAATATCTGCCGATCACGTTTCCGGTGACCTTGTCGTCGTAGATGAGTTCCGACGCCGTAACCGAAGTAGAGGAGATTATGTAGTATGCGACAGCCATATCGCTCGACATCGAGTCGATCGCATCGCGCATAGATTCCATGCCGGCGAGGTCTCTGATACCCTCCTGCGAGAACGCGCTCAGCACGCGAACCGCATCGTCGCTGTAATAAAACTCGCGCACGTTCTCCTCGGTCACCTCGAATTTTGCATCGCTCTCGCCGAGCTTGTCAACGTTACCGACGTAATACTCATTGATCTTTCTGACCGCTATTGCGTATCTGAACATCAACTCGCCTACTGCGTAGTTCATATTTTCCGCCTTTAGCGCCGCGAGGTAGGCATCATAGCTGCCGTGTCCAACTACCGACGATCCGTCTCCCTCAACGCTGATACGTATATATTCCTCTATCATATCGTCGATCTCCGAGGAATACATATCGGTGCCAAGCGCCTCGGCGGTATGTATTGCAGAGAATATGATAGACGCCTTGTTGAATATTATTGCGTTTATCCTTTGAATATACTCCTCGGCGTCGTCTCCCGACCAAACGGTACTGTCGCCGCCGTCAACGCTCGCCTTGTTTGAGAGGAAGAGCGCGCGGTAGAGCTCGTATTTTACGTCGTAGCTCGCGTCTCCTATTTTCATTTTCGCCACCACTCTCAGCTCGTCCTCGGTGCTGGGTACGGGCTTGTATTTTGAGCCGCACGAGGTTAGCGCGAGCAGCGTCGCGATTGCTATAATCAGTGCAATTATTCTTTTCATATCTATCCGTTCCTTTCTGAACTACGTATATTCTAGCAGAACTTTGTTAATAAATCAAGTATTTTCGTCATATATTCGCTCGCTTCACGCGCATACTCATATTTTTATTAAAAATCTTGCGAAACGGTTGAAATTACCGATAAAGTGTGATATGATGTACTCAAAGACGGGGTATACCCGCATCTCAAGGAGGCTTATAACGTATGGAAGAAACCTATAAGGTCAAGCTATCTAAGATCATGGAAGAGTTCTCGCTCGAGTCTGTTTATCTGAACGACCTTCCCGAAAATATAGAGATCACCTGCTCGCGCATCAACCGCCCGGGACTACAGCTATTCGGCTTCTACGATTACTATGAGCCCGAGAGAATACAGATAATAGGAAAGGCGGAGCACAAGCTGCTCGAGAAGCTCGGCGCCGAGGAGCGCCGCGAGAAGCTCGATAAATTCTTCGACTCCGGCCCCGCTGCCATAATATACACCACCTCGCTCTCTGTCGGAGACGATGCGATCGAATGCGCCGAGAAATACGGAATTCCGATCCTCCGCACGACAAAGTCCACCTCGGACTTTATGGCGGCTCTCATCTCATTCCTCAACGTTGCACTCGGTCAGCGCATCACGCGTCACGGCGTTCTCGTCGAGGTATACGGCGAGGGTATCCTTCTGCTCGGTGACTCCGGAGTAGGTAAGAGTGAGACCGCGATCGAGCTTATCAAGCGCGGCCACAGACTTATCGCCGACGATGCCGTCGAGATCAAGCGCGTTTCCGCTACCACTCTCGTCGGACGCGCCCCCGACATAATCCGTCATTACGTAGAGCTTCGCGGCGTCGGCATCGTCGACGTACGCCGTCTCTTCGGTATGGGCTCGGTAAAGGATACCGAGAAGATAGATCTCGTCATCAACCTTGAGCACTGGCAAGAGGGCAAGATGTACGACAGACTCGGACTCGACGAGCAGAAGACCGATATTCTCGGCATCGAGGTCCCGAGCATCGTTATCCCCGTCAGCCCCGGACGTAACCTGTCGGTAGTTATTGAGGTTGCCGCTATGAACAACAGGCAGAAGCGTATGGGCTATAACACCGCCGCCGAGTTCAATAAGCGCCTTATGGAATCTATGGGAGTATCCGAGATAGACAGGTGATAAATGCTATGTGCAACACTACCTTTAATTTTGACGCGGTATATGATAGATACGGTGCGGCAGGACGCGATGCGGCAGAGGAGCTTTGCTCCATGTTCAGGCGCGAGTGCGCTGATTGGCTCGCATCTCTTTGGGACGGTAACGTAGGCGCGTTCTATTACGCAACCTCATCGAGGGTGACCGACGGCTATCTCCCCGACTCCGAGAGCACTATTCAGGCACTCGGACTTCTGAGACTTCTCGGTATGTTTGACGACGAGCATGATATATCCGATAAAATGAAGCGCAAGATGGGCGAGTTTGCACTCTCGCTGCAGGATCCGGACGGATATTTCTACCATCCGCAGTGGAAGGAAATGATGCTTCGCGAGCCTAAACGCTTCAGCTCAAGGCGCGGCAGAGACTTCGGTCAGTGCCTCGGTCTCTTGCGGAGGGCGGGAATGAAGCCGAAATATCCTACGGCACTTGATAATCTGGCAAAGGCGAGGGAAGGCGGCGAGGTCTCCGAGTCTGCGACTCTCCCCGAGCATCTGAGGTCGCGCGAGGCGTTTATAAAATACCTCGACGAGCTCGATATTAACACGAACTCCTATCCAAAGGGACACGAGCTCTCCTCGCAAGCGGCACAGATCAAGGCGGCAGGACTCGCCGAGGTCTGCGTAGAGTATATGGCATCAAAGCAGAATAAGGAGAACGGTACCTGGGAAAATCAGGTCGATATCAATTCGATCAACGGCGTAACCAAAATCGGAACCGCGTTCACTTCTCTCGGCGCGAGAATACCGAATGCTGACGTAGCATTTCGCTCCGCCATAAGCGTTGCCCTCGTCACCGATAGGGGACCGGCGATCACCGCGACGTATAACCCCTTCTGGACTATGAATCAGATGCTCGCAGGCTTCCGGTCGGCGGGTCTTATCGAGGACTACAATGCCGCGCGCCGTATGTTCTTCGAGCATGGCACCGATCTTATCAGCGCCACCGCAACGAAGCTGCGCCACTACTTCCACGAGCCCGAGTCGGCGTTCCATTACTGCCATAACGGCTCCTCGTCTACCTCGCAGAACGCGCCCGCATCCCTCGGCGTTCTTGAGGGTGACGTCAACGCGACCTCTCTTGGAATAGATACTATCTGCCGCGTTTTCGATATGCTGGAGCTTCCGATCGGAAAGCCGTGTGATTTCTCCGATGGCGTGAGATTTCTTGAGCGGATCGGCGAGCTTTAAAACAGGATTTTGCAAACTATAGTTTACAATTTGGAGAAATAATACAAAAATGAAGCCCTTGTATTACGATTACGATGCCGTGAGACGTACTCACGGTGATGATATAGCCGATGCCGTCGTTGAGCTTCAATCGCTCTTTACCGACGGACTCCCACGCTGGTTCGCGGGACTCTGGGACGACGGGATCGGTGCGTTCTATTACTCAAATTCGGCACGCGATAACGACGGATTTCTTCCCGATATCGAATCATCCATGCAGGCGCTCGGCAATATGCGAGATGCGGGTATGGCAGATACCTATGCCGATTTTCCCCACGATATAGCAAAGAAGGTATGTGCCTTCGCACAGAAGCTGCAGGATCCCGATGACGGTTTCTTTTACCACCCACAGTGGTTGCCTATTATGCAAAAAAATATGCTTCGATACAGTCCGCGTCGCTCGAGAGATCTTGGCAACGCCCTCGGACTTATCGCGGCGGGCGGAGGTAAGCCGCTCTACGTCGATGCCAATACCCGCATCAGAGAGGCGGCAGAGTCCGAGAGTGCCGAGGATGAGGTGCTGATTCCCGAGCATCTTCGCTCGGAGGAGGCATTCAGAGCCTTTCTCGACAGCCTCGACATCAATACCTACGGCAGATCATACCCCGGCGGCCACAGAATAAGCGCGCAGGTCGCGCAGATCTCTGCGGCGGGGCTCACCGACGTCTGCTTTGATTTCCTCGACTCACATCAGTTTGATAACGGTATGTGGGAGAAGGATCTCTCCTACGCCGCCTCCAACGGCCTTATGAAGATCAGCTGTGCATACAGGACGCTTAAGCGCGATATGCCACGTCTCGAGGAGGCACTCGATGCGGCTATCAAGGTCACGCTTCTCGATACACGCCCCGGGGCTATCACCGATATTTATAACACCTTCTACACGATAGAGAACGTCTTTATGAACTTCGAGATGACGGGCAATCTCGAGCTCATCGAGCGCGGAAAAGCGCGCTTGCGCGCGAGCGCCGCCGAGATAATACGGGTAACAAAACGCAAGCTGGAGATATTCGCGAAGCCCGACGGCTCGTTCTCGTATTGCCCATATATGTCCTGCATCACGTCACAGGCTGTTCCCGCATCCCTCGGTGCATACGAGGGTGACGTCAACGCGACGGTCATTGCCATCGGCACGCGCCGCCGCTGTCTCACCCAGCTCGGTCTGCCCGCAGGCAATCTCTACGGAGAAGAGGAGCGCAAAATATTCGCCGACGTCATAGCTGAAAACATCAAGCGTGGCAAGCCTCTGAAGCAGAAGCCTCTCGTATCCGATTACGGTAGGATCACCGCGGAACACGGTGAGGAGATAGCCGAGATCACTCGCTATATGAATCAGCTCTATACCGACGGCCTCGTCAGGTGGATCGCCGAGATGTGGGATGCCGAGACGGGCGGCTTCTACTATTCGAAATCCGCACGCGACAACCCCGAGTTTCTTCCCGATCTTGAGTCGACGGGACAGGCGATGGGTCACATCGAGATGCTCGGTATAGTCGACGACTTTTCCGAGCTACCCGAGGGTATGCGTAAAAAGCTTATAGAATTCTGTCAGTCAAAGCAAGACTCCGAGGACGGCTACTTCTATCACCCGCAGTGGGGTAAGGATATCAACACGTCTCGCCGCGGCAGAGATATGAGCAACGCCTGCGCCACTCTTGAAATGCTCGGTGCAGAGCCCCTCTATCCCACGGCTATCGAGCGTATATCAAATGCTGAAGCCAGCGAAAAACTCGACACGGTACCCCCTCACCTGCGTTCAAAGGCGGCTTTTGCCGAGTATCTGCGCGAGCTTGATCTTCCGAGCGACCCATATTCGAAGGGACATATCCTCGTATCGGAGGCGGCACAGATACGGTCGGCGGGACTTGCCGATATGTGTGCCGAGTACTTAAACTCTACCCAACTCGATAACGGTATGTGGCGTGAGGAATACGACTATATGGCGGCAAACGGTCTCTTGAAGATAAGCGGTGCGTATGAGGTTCTCGGTTGCGAATTCCCGAACCCCACGAAGGCGCTTTCCGCGGCTATCAAGATCGCGATGAGTACTAAAACTGCCACCTGTATGGTAGAGATCTACAATCCTATCTGCGCGATACGGAATATTTTCAATAACGTAGAGCGTATGGGCGACCCCGAGCTTCTTACCGAGGCGAGGGAAATGCTCAGACAGAACGCTCGCTACCTTATCAAGTACACCCGTGAGAAGCTCGGCATATTCAGAAAGCCCGACGGCTCCTACTCGTACCTCTACAACAGATCGACCCCCATCTCGCAGAAGGTGTGCGTCTCGCTCGGTCTTGACGAGGGTGATATGAACGCCGTCGCGCTGGCCGACTCGTCACGCGCCCGCCTCTTTGATATACTCGGTATCGATGCAGGTAAGATCTGCACCCCTGAGGCCAGAGCGGACTTCTTCAGAATCATCAATGAAAAGCTTGCTGATCGCTGAGCATCTATAACAATGATTGCCCAAATCGTTGAAATGATCAAAATTATCAGTAAATGCCAAAGTGCAAGCGGCTGATGCGTGATATCATAAGTAAAACGGGATGGCGGATCTGACCGAAAATATCATATCGATGTTGACTTATATTTTCCGAAAAGGAGACGAAAAATGCGTAATCTTGATTCCTTCTATAAGGACATTGAAGAAAAGTTTAACAGAGAGACCGCCAACGCGGCGCGCGATTTTATGTCACTCTTTGACGACCGTATCTACGAGTGGCTCGCGAGCGTGTGGGACCACGAGATCGGAGGCTTCTACTACTCGGTATCCGCGCGCGACTACGACGAGGTCGTACATAACGGCGTTGCTACGAAGCTTCTTCCCGATATCGAGTCGACCTCACAGGCGTTCGGCTCACTCCTCACCGACGGTATAGGTAAAAGCTACGCCGACTATCCCACGAGGATGAAGGATAAGGCGGTGAAATTCATTGCCTCCTGTCAGGATCCCGAGGACGGATATTTCTACCACAAGCAGTGGGGCAAGAACATCAACACCTCGCGCCGTGCCAGAGATATGACGAAGGGCCTTGGCACTATCAAAAACTTCGGTGGTCAGGCGCTCTATCCCACAGCTCTCGAGCGCATCAGGCTGGCGGCAGGCGAGGGAAGCACCGAAAGCACCGTGTCCACCGTGCCCGAGCATCTTCGCACGAAGGAGGCGTTCATCACCTATCTCGAATCACTTGACATAAACGGAAAAAAGACAAAGGGCAGATCCTATTGGGCAGGTCACACTATCGGTCAGCAGATAGCCGAGATAAACGCCGCGGGACTTACCGACGTGTGCTACGACTTTCTCAATTCCACCCAGTATGCTAACGGACTCTGGGAGCAGGAGCTCAACTACACCTCCGCTAACGGTCTTATGAAGATCAGCTGTGCCTACAACGAGCTCGAGCGTCCCTTCCCGAGAGTGGTAGAGGCATTTGATGCGGCAATGGACGTTGCCTGCCTCGATCAGCCGATCGACGGTATCACGAGCGTATATAATCCCCCCTTCACGATGCTCAATCTTTATCATACCGTGAATAAATTCTACGACACTGCGGTGAAGGAGGAGTGCCAGAAGAGACTCGTTGAGAAGGCGCCTCTTATTCTCCGTCGCGCAATGGAGAAGGTCGCACCGTTCAAGGAACCCGACGGCTCGTTCTCATACTGCAAGGGATGGCCTGCAAGCCACTCGCAGGGTATGCCCGTGTGTATCCCGAATCTTCCCGAGTCCGACGTTAACGCCAACGCTCTTGCACAGGGTGCGCGTACCATGACGTTCAAGGCACTCGGTATTAAGAACACTCCCATCTTTGACGAGAGGGACACCGCTCGCTTCTTCGAGCTTGCGGGCGAAAAATTCGATTAAGATCAAATTGAAATAAACAAAGCGAGGTTGATTATCATGAGAGATTTCAGCGAACTTTACAAAAAAGTGTCGGAGGATTTCGACAGTAGGACTGCAGAGGCTGTTGAGAGCTTCCACGCCATCTATAGCGACCGTATTTACGAGTGGCTTGCAGGACTTTGGGACGGAGAGGTAGGCGGCTTCTACTACTCCAATTCCGCAAGAGATAACGAGCCCTATTTCCCCGATATCGAGTCCACGTCCCAGGCGTTCAACTTCCTCCACTCCGAGGGTATCGTTGATAAATTCGACGGCTATCCCACTAGAATGAAGGATAAGGCGGTCAAGTTTATTGCATTCTGCCAGGATCCCGAGGACGGCTACTTCTATCATAAGGGCTGGGGTAAGAACATTTCCACCTCCCGCCGTACCCGCGATATGGGTAAGGGTCTTTCCGTAATTCACGGCTTTGGCGCAAAGGCACTTTATCCCACAGCGTATGAGCGTATTAGCGCGGCGGCAAGTGCCGGTACCACCGAGGCGGAGAACACCACCGTTCCCGAGCATCTTCGCTCTAAGGAAGCACTGAAGAAATATCTCGATGAGCTCGATCTCAACGGCTTGAAAACTCCCGGCGCATCCTACGGATGCGGCTCGCGCGTCGGCCAGCAGTTTGCGGAGATCAAGGCGGCAGGCCTCGGTGATTTCTGCATCGACTACCTCAACTCAAAGCAGTATGAGAACGGTCTTTGGGAGAAGGACGTTACCTACGGCTCGACCAACGGACTTATGAAGATCAGCGGCGCATACTGCGCTATGAAGCGTGAGCTTCCCCACGTAGAGAACGCTTTTAATGCGGCGCTCGAGATAGCTATACTCGACACGAGGATCGGCGGACTCGTCGACGTATATAACCCTCCCTTCATTATGCTCAACCTCTTCAGTCTTATGAAGGATCTGGGACAGGATGATATTTTGGCAAGATGTAAGGCACGCCTCAAGGAAAACGCGGCTAAGATGATCGAGATAGCACGTAAGAAGGTGCTTCTCTTCGCAGAGCCCGACGGCGCATTCTCTTATTGCATCGGTCACCCTGCGTCGCATTCGCAGTCACAGCCGGTATGCGTTCCCGGTCTCCCCGAGAGCGACGTAAATGCGAACTCCTTGGCACAGGGTGCACGTACTATGACCTTCACAGCCCTTGGTATTCCCAACGTACCGATCTTCAATAAGCAGGACGCCGAGAGATTCTTCGAGCTTGCAGGAGAAAAGTACGACTGACAAAGGAGAAATAACGATGAGAGACTTAAGCAAATACTATCTTGAGCTTGCCGAAACACGCGGCAAGGATACAGCCGAGGCGGCAGAGTATCTCTATTCGCTCTACACAGACGGCATATATAAATGGCTCGCGAGCATCTGGGACAGAGAGGTCGGCGGATTCTACTTCTCGTGCTCCGCACGCGACAACGAATTCGTTGAGGTGAACGGTGAGAAGATTCCGCTTCGCCCCGATATCGAGTCCACCTCGCAGGCATTCGGCTCGCTCCTCACCGACGGTATAGGAAAGAGCTACGCTGACTATCCCGCAAAAATGAAGGATAAGGCTGTTAAGTTCATTGCCTCCTGCCAGGATCCTACCGACGGATACTTCTACCACACTCAGTGGGGTAAAAAAATAGGCACCTCTCGCCGCGCACGCGATATGGGTAAGGGCACATCCCTTATGAAATCCTTCGGCGCCGTACCGCTCTATCCTACCGCCATCGAGAGAATAGCCGAGATCTATAAGGAGGGAAATTCCGAGGCGGAAAACTCCACGGTACCCGAGCATCTTCGCTCAAAGGCGGCGTTCACAGAGTACCTCGAGTCACTCGGTATAAACAACGACTCATACTCTGTAGGACACAGAATAGGCGCTCAGATGGGCGAGATAAAGGCGGCGGGACTTGCCGATATAGCATACGATTTCCTTTGCTCCACACAGTACGATAACGGTCTCTGGCAGCCGGAGCTCTCCTACCGCGCATCTAACGGCCTTATGAAGATCAGCTGTGCCTTCCGCTCGCTCGGCAGACCTATTCCGAATATGCAGAAGTCCTTTGAGGCGGCGGTCGATATCGCCTGCAACGATGAGCTCGCGATGAGCGACGGCATCACCTGCGTATATAACCCTCCCTTCACGATGCTTAACCTCTTTAAGACTATGGAGGACGTTGGCGACACCGAAAACCACAAGAAGGCAAAGGAGATGATCCGCGTACGCTCTGCCGAAATACTCTATAAGACCGCAGATAAGGTCAAAAAGTATGCAGAGCCCGACGGCTCCTTCTCCTATTGTATCGGACACCCTTCCTACACCTCGCAGGGTATGCACGTATGTATAAAGGGACTGCCCGAGAGCGACGTTAACTCCAACGCTCTCGCACAGGGCTCGCGTACCATGACGCTCAAGGCACTCGACATTCCATCTATGCCGATCTTCGATGAAAATGATACGAAGCTCTTCTTCGAGCTCGCAGGAGAGGCAGACTGATTTATAGCGTATAAGTAATTTAAACTTTACATTCTCGCGCGATTTCTTGCGATTTTGCGCGAGAATACTATATTAAGATGATATGAAAATGAAAGATTTTTACTTTGATTACGAAGCCGCTGTTATCTCACACGGAAGAGAGACTGCTGACGCCGCACGCCGTTTCTACACGCTTTATACAGGGCGTATGGTAGAGTGGATAGGCTCGATATGGGATAAGGAAACAGGCGGCTTTTACTTCTCACCCTCGGCTCGCGACACCGACGGCTATTATCCGGATATAGAGTCGACGGGTCAGGCGCTCGGAGTATTACAGGACCTCGGTCTCACACCCGACCCCTGGACGTTTCCCGAGCCGTTCAGAACGAGAGCGGTAAATTTTTTGCGTGAGCTGCAGGACGAGGACGGCTTCTTCTATCACCCGCAGTGGGGCAAGGATATCAACACCTCACGCCGCGCGCGTGACCTCGCTAGTGCTACGCTGTTTATCGAGGGACTCGGCAGTAGTCTGAAATATCCTTCCGCTCTTGAACAAATGAAGGCTGCCACCGAGAACGGTTCTGCCGATTCCTCTGCTATCCCCGAGCATCTTCGCTCCGAGGAGACGTTTATCTCGTATCTTGACTCGCTCGAGGTGAATAGGAATTCCTACTCTGCGGGTCAGACCATCGCGATGCAGGCACCGCAGATAGCCGCGGTCGGGCTTGGTGACGTGTGTATAAGATACCTGAACGAGCACCAGCTCGATAACGGCATATGGGAGTCGGAGCTCAACTACGCGACGGCTAACGGTATGCTTAAGATATGTCACGCCTATAACGCACTCGGAGCGGATCTTCCGCGTCTTGATAAGGTGGTCGATGCGACCATCACCACGGTTTTAGCACCCGAGACTCCTAAAGCCATCGTCGATGTATTCAACCCTCTTATGCAGATAAACTATCTCAGAAATATCGTAGCGCGCAGTGATGATCCGAACAGACTTTCCGAGGCGGATAGAATCATTGCTTCACGTGCTGTTACGATACTTGACGTCACGCGTGAGAAGCTCTCGATCTTCGCGCTTGCCGACGGCTCGTTTGCTTATTATCCGCTCGATCACGTATACGGCGACGGCCAGTGGTCGCAGGGTAAGATAGTCGCACCCGCATGCACTGAGGGAAATATGAACGCAACACAGCTTGCCAACGCATCACGTATACTTATTATGGAAGCCTTGGCAATAGATCCCGGACTGCCGTATACCACGCGCGACGGCGAGAAGTTCTTTTCCACAATCATCTTATACCGCGCGATAGATGAATGATTCAAAACGTGGATATTTTAAAAAGACGGTTCCGATCGCGGCAGCCGTCTTTTTTTGTTGTTTTTTAGCGAAAAACTTGACACGGGTAGGCACTAATGAGGTAATATTCTTCCTTTTCGGAGCATATAGTGTAACAAAAACCGTGTGAGGTGAATTTATGGAAAACAGTATGACAAAAGAATTTGTGAGGCTCGTTCAATGCCCCACGACCTACGCCGAGAGCAGTGCGGAATACGTCCTGCCCGATTATAACGGAGACGTGCGCAGGATACTTTTCACGAGCGCCGAGGTGCACCCCGCGAGCCGTTTTGCCGACGGAGGCAGAGTTGAACTCGGCGGTGTAGTAAGCTGCGACGTTGTATATCTTGATAACGATGGCGGGGTGTGCTCGACCTCCTTTACTTCCGAATACGATGCGACGGTAAAGTGCCCCGGTGACGATTTCAGTGAGTCGTATGACAAAACTCGCCTTTCCGGCTATACTCTGCGGCTCGTTGGACCTCGCAAGCTGTCCTTGAAGGCTGTCGTTGCGATCAACGTCGAGCTCGCATATCCCGACCGCGTTGAGATCGGAGGCGACGCCTTTGTCGGCGACTCGCTTCCCGAGATGCTGACCGAGACGGTTTCTGTTGCGGGAACTCACCGATCCGAGACGGTGGAGCGCGAGTTCGCCGAGACGCTCATTCGTCTTGACGGTGCTATAGCCGACGAGGTCTCGGTCCTCTATAAGGGCGGCGACGTCAACGTAAAGGATATAAGTGTCTCCGACGGCGAGGCACAGCTGACAGGCGAGTTAAAGCTCTATGCTCTGATTTTGAACGGTGATGAGCCGCTACGTCTCGCCGAGCGCGTTATTCCCTTTGATCTGCGTATCGCCGATGATGCCGTGACCGAGAGCGCCCGTCTTACAGCCGAAACACAGATAAGCTCGCTTACGGCGACAGTCAACCCGGATGAAAACGGATGTGACGTCGTTATATCCGCAATAGTGGAGTTTACTCTCCGCTCGGATTTCAACACCGACCTCGAGCTTGTAAAAGATGCCTATGCTGTGAGCTGTCCTGCGGAAAACGTATACACGGAGTTTAAATATAACGAGCTTCTCTCGAGTGGCGTAGTGTGCGGTGAGGTCCCTGTTACCTTTACGGCAGAGGAGCTCGATGCCGTAGGACTTCGCGAGGTGTCGCTCGTCACCGCTGTGCCGAAGGTGGAGAGTGTCACCACCGAGGCGGGATGTGTCGTGATTTCGGGCGAGCTGCGATTCTCGGGAATAGCCTCCGCTCTTGATGAGGCGGGCGAAATAATCTATCTCGGCATCAAAGAGACAGCCCCATTTACGTATAGCTTACCGTCCCCGGTCGACCTGACCGATCGCACCGTTCCTGCCGTCTCACTTACCGCGCCGGAGGTGCTTGCCGTGATAGACGGAGATACACTTGAGCTGATCACGAAAATCAGATGCTCGCTCACCCTTACCGAGCCTCGTGAGCTGTCTTTGCTATCCTCGATGACTCTCTCGGAGGAGTGCTACGAGCAGACTGCCGCTCGCGTGATAGTATACTATCCCGACAAGGGCGAGACGCTCTTCGATATCGCTCGCAAATTCCACACCACACCGGAGCAGATAGCTCGGGATAACTCTCTGACCTCCGAGGTCTCGGCAGGGGATTCGGCGAGTCTTTCGGGCGTCACTCGCCTTATGATAGTGTGATCAACCCTAGCTTTTGAAGAAGTCAGCCCTGCGTTACAGACGCGAGGGTGATGTAAAAAAACAGCGCATCGTCCCTACCGGGGCGGTGCGCTGTTCATTATTTAAGTGTATGGTTTAACGGATGATCGGTACACGTCTTTGACGGATCACTCCTGCTCGAGCCAATTCTTTCCGCAGGTCACGTCGACGGTAAGAGGAATAGACAGCTTGGCGACGTTTTCCATCTCCTCGCGTACGGCTATCATACATCTCTCGACGTCACAGTCGCGGCACTCGATAACAAGCTCATCGTGTACCTGCATAACGATCGCGGCGTCGAGTCCGTCGGCTTTCAGACGGCGGTGCACGTTGATCATTGCCATCTTCATGATATCCGCCGCCGTGCCTTGGATAGGCGCATTCATCGCGATGCGTTTACCGGCGGCACGCATAGCGGCGTTTTGAGCGGTGAGCTCGGGCACGTATCTGCGTCTACCGAATACCGTGGTGGTGTATCCCAGACTCTTTGCCGACTCGACAACCTCCTCGAGAAATCTCTCGATAGAGGGATAGTTCATCATATAGCTCTTGATGTATCTTGACGCTTCGGCTACAGATATTCCGAGATCCTTTGAGAGCGAGAATCCGCCGATGCCGTAGACGATACCAAAGTTGACCGCCTTTGCCTTTTTGCGCATCTCGTCATTTATCATTTCTTCCGAAAGACCGAAAACTGCCGCCGCTGTCTTGCGGTGTATATCCTCGCCGTCGATGAACGCTTCCTTCATAGTATAGTCGTCGGAAATGTGTGCGAGCAGACGGAGCTCGATCTGCGAGTAGTCTGCGTCGACGAGAGTGTATCCCTCCTTCGCGATGAAGGAACGGCGCAGCTCTCGACCCATCTTGGTCCTTATCGGTATGTTCTGCAGATTTGGCTCGGTGCTGGAAAGTCTTCCGGTCTCGGTGCGTGCCTGCTTGAAGGAGGTGTGTATTCTACCACACTCGTCGGCAACCTCGGGGAGCGCCGCGGCATACGTGCTACGTAGCTTCGTTACCTGCTTATACTCGAGTATATCGTCGATAATCGGCGATTCTGCGCGCAGCTCTTCGAGTGTTTCCGCATCGGTCGAATAACCGGTCTTGGTCTTCTTTTTGCCACAGTGTAGACCCATTTCCTCGAAGAGGACCGTTCCGAGCTGTTTTGGAGAATTGATATTGAACTCGCGGCCTGCCTGCATATAGATTCGAGCGGTAAGCTCCTCGGCGAGCTCACCCAGAGCCGCACTGTATTCGCGGAGCGTATCTGAATTGATCATAAATCCGCGCTTCTCGATCTCGGCGAGCACACCTATGAGAGGCAACTCGAGCTCATCGAGAATGTATGAGAGGCCGTCGGCTCTCACACGCTCGAGCATGTTGTTCCATGCTTTCTCGTAAAATGCGACACATGCGGCGCCTTGTTTTGTAGCTTCGTCTGCAAAAATAGATACTATCGACTCGGGTGTCGACGCTCCGCTCGTGGGATTCAATACGTATGCCGCGAGCATCAGGTCGAGAAATTTCGTCAGAGAGAGATCTAATCCTTCGGCGTCCAGCATATGCCAGAGAGCCTTTCCGTCGTGGCAGAGGATACGTTGCCCCTCAATCAGTGATTTCAGCTCTGATAGCGCACCCGTGTAACGATAATTGCCACTTTTGTCGGAAATGTAAACATTTGTGTTCAAAATCTGTATTGATAGGGGGGCGTGTAACGATTTTAGTGCTTTTTCGGCATCTATTTCAATATATTCTATTGAGCTTTTGCCGGAGTGATCATCGATCGCCGGGGTATCTAACGATATCTGCGCTCCATCTTTTTCACCGTTATCCGACTTTTTTTCCTCGGTATTCACAGGAGCTGTCAGACCGAACTTCGTTATGAGGGAATTTAGCTCGAGATCGGTGAATTTGAGATACATTCCCGCCCGATCCGGCTCCTTTGTAGCAAGCTCTGCGAGCGTTTTTTCTATCGGAGCATCGGTGATTATGCGTGCGAGTGTCTTTGAAAGGTAGGCGTTTTCTTTGTCGTGCACTAGCTTTTCGCGCACGCCCTTCGTTATCCTCTTGTCCTCGATATTTTCGTATATTCCGTCGAGAGACCCGAACTGCTCGATCAACGTTGCGGCAGTCTTTTTTCCTATACCCGCAACTCCCGGGATGTTATCCGATGAGTCACCCATCAGCGCCTTCATATCAACGAATGCCTCCGGCGATATTCCGTACTCCTCACGGAACTCCGCCTCACGCATGACCTTCGTGTCACTGTTAGTCGCGAGCAGTACCGTCACCTTGTCGTCTATCAGCTGTAGCAGATCGCGGTCGCCCGAGAGAATGTAGCTCTCGGTATCGGGCTCGGCGTGTGCGAGCTTCGCTACCGTTCCCTGTATGTCGTCCGCCTCGTAGCCGGCAAGCTCGAGCACGTGCAGTCCCATAAGCTTGAGACACTCCTTTGCATCGGGGAACTGTGATAGCAGATCCTCGGGCGTTGCGTGCCTGCCTGCCTTGTATCCGTCGTACATTCTGTGTCTGAACGTAGGCGCTTTTACGTCAAATGCCACCGCCGCGTAATCCGGCTTCAAAGCGTTCATTTGCCTCGAAATAATATTTATCATTCCGTACACTGCATGCGTGCTTCTACCGTCACGTGTCGTGAGCGGACGCATGCCGTAGTAGGCTCTGTTGATTATACTGTTACCGTCTATGACGAGTATTCTTTTCATATTCTGTCCTTTTCTTTTCTGCGGGCGTCCTTGCGTCCGCCGATTTATTCTGCCGTCTCTTCCTTGACCGTGAGACCGCGTCTCTCCTTTTCTCGCTCGTGTATCGCGTTTGCGAACGGATTTCTCTCGTCGCTTTTCAGCTTCATGGTGAGCAACAGCCTCGACGTAGCAAACATAAACAGCGACAGTATCAAAACGCACTCCTCTACCGACGAGCTGATCATCTCGCCGCGCACGAGATAGAATATTAAGGTAGGTATTGCCGAATACGCCGCGGTGAGCGATGCGATCATACCGAACGCGATGTATGCTCGCCACAGTCCGCGACCGAGCGAAATTCTCGTCTCGGAGAGGAAGAAGATAGCGGAGAAGAGTATTGCCATGTGATCCGTCATCTTGACCGTGGAGTTGAGCGGCGTGGAGTTGTCAAAGTATAGGTACGTTGAGTACAGCACCGTGAATACGATTATAGCTATGCCGAACGCCGCGCGCGTGACGTCTTCTCGTTTCACCGTGATGGCGATGAGGAAAAAGCCGACTATACTCAGAATTGCCGCTATGGCTATCAGAAGCGGCAGTATGTCGAAGAACACGTCCACTGCGGTGACTGCCATCGGCTTATATGCCGAGAAATAGGATACTGTAAAGCGGTATGCAACGAACAGAAGAGCCACCGATATAACTCCCGACGGCACGTAGGTTGCGGCTACGTCGTAGCGAGGGGTCAGTCCCGCGCTCGCCTTTTTGCCGAAAAGGTAGGTGAACGATACGGCACAGCCAACGCCCAGCACCCATGCCGATAAGTCGATTAGCAGCTTATCCGTATAGTAGCCCGTCACCGGATCCACACCGCGAAATGTCGCCACAGTCCGCAGTACGACCGAGGCTATCATAAATATAAATAGCAGCGGCAGATATATGCCGAGCCCCAATTCTCTTTGCTTCATTCTATCCGAAACTTCCTTCATTTAAATATAAACGCGCGCGAGGTGCCTTTATGCGCATGCTCAATGAATATATTGTACAATAAATTTGTGAACAAAACGTAAACAAATTAAATAAATTGAAAAAAATAAACGCAACTGATACCTAAAAGTCCTGATTTTGCCTCAAAAAATATTTTTTTGTGCAATATGTACAAAAACTGCGGCGAATTTTCGTTAAACTTTTTTCTTTACCCCCTCAAAAAAATTCCAAAAGGTATTGCAATTTAATAATTAATAGTGTATAATATAAAAGCTTGATATGCGATGAAGCGGGAGGTGGCTACCCATCGAGGTAGGGAATTTCCGTGGAGTATGTCCGATATTTAACCGGGCGAAGCTGGAGTGTTGGCCTACATAGGCATCACTGCGCACTTTTTTCGGTTCGTTAGCCCTGCGGTGGTTCGCGAACTGATTTTGTTGGGGGTGTTTGATACGCCCGAAGCAGTGTAAAACCTCATCGCCTTCTTAAAACGGTTCGAGCAAAACCAAAAAGGAGGAAACAACAATGGCACAGAACAAAATCAGAGTACGTCTTAAGAGCTATGATTCCACCATCATCGATGCCGCAGCAGCGAAGGTAGTAGACGTAGCAAAGAGAAATGGCAGCAAGGTAAGCGGTCCTATTCCGCTCCCCACTGACAAGGAGATCGTAACCATCCTCAGAGCTGTTCACAAGTACAAGGACAGCCGCGAGCAGTTCGAGATGCGTACTCACAAGAGACTGATCGACGTTATCGACCCCAGCCAGAAGACTGTTGAGGCTCTTATGAGCATCGAGCTTCCCGCAGGCGTTGAGATCGAGATCAAGGCGTAAGCCGCATCGGGAGCTTCAAATCCCTGGACGAAAGTCCGAAAAAACCAAACACCACGGCCTCGTGGTCACGTTGGCGGATGCCGAAAGGTAAAATCAAGACCGTCAACCAATAACTAACGGAGGAAAAATGAAAAAAGGCATTATCGGTAAGAAGCTGGGTATGACCCAGATCTTCGACGAAAAAGGCAACGTGATACCCGTAACCCTGATTGAAGCAGGCCCCTGCGCGGTAGCACAGAAGAAGACCGTCGAGAATGACGGATACGATGCTGTACAGCTTGCTTATGAGGACATGAAGAAGAAGCATGCAACTAAGGCACAGCTCGGTCACTTTGAGAAGGCAGGTCTCACCCCCAAGAGACACCTCAAGGAGTTCAGACTTGAGGACACCAGCGCACTTGACGCAGGCTCGGTAGTAACCGTCGATACCTTCGCCGCAGGCGAGAAGGTCGACATCACCGGTATTACCAAGGGTCGCGGATACACCGGCGCAATCAAGAGATGGAACCTTCACAAGCTCAGAATGACCCACGGCGTAGGCCCTGTGCATCGCCAGTCCGGTTCTATGGGTGTTATCGACCCCGCTAGAATTTTCAAGAACAAGAAGATGGCAGGTCAGTACGGTAACGAGCAGGTTACTATTCTTAATCTCGTAGTAGTTAAGATCGACGCAGAAAAGAACCTTATCGCTGTTAAGGGCGCTGTTCCCGGTGCAAAGGGCGGCATCGTCTTCATTCGCGATTCGGTGAAAGCATAACGGAAGGAGGAGCACACAATGCCTAATATGAAAGTTGTTAATATGGCGGGTCAGGAAGTTGGCGAGATCGCCCTTTCCGAGAAGGTCTTCGGCGCTGATGTGAACGAAGCAGTCCTCCACACCGCAGTAAGAGCATTCCTCATGAATCAGAGACAGGGTACTCAGTCTACTCTCACTCGCAGTGAGGTTTCCGGTGGCGGCAGAAAGCCCTGGAAGCAGAAGGGTACCGGCCACGCGAGACAGGGTTCCACCCGTTCTCCTCAGTGGACACACGGCGGTATCGCTCTCGGCCCCAAGCCCCGCAGCTATCGCGTTTCTCTCAACAAGGGTCTTAAGAGAGCAGCTATGTTCAGCGCACTCTCCTCTAAGGTAGAGGACGGCAGCATGGTAGTTATCGACGCTATCACCGCTACCGAGTACAAGACCAAGGCTATGGTTGCTATGCTTGCAGCCGTAGGTGCAGCAAAGAAGACTCTCGTTGTTCTTCCTGAGGTAAACGAGTTCGTAATCAAGAGCTGCGACAACATCGAGGGCGTTAAGACCACTCAGTGGAACACCATCAACGTATACGACATTCTCAACTGCGATACTCTCATCGTAGCTAAGGATGCGGTAGCAAAAATCGAGGAGGTATATGCAAGATGAAATCTTATGCAGATATCATTGTAAGACCTCTTATCACCGAGAAGAGCATGGACGGCGTTGCTGAGAAGCGTTACAGCTTCGAGGTTGCTAAGGACGCTACCAAGGCAGAGATCGCTAAGGCAGTAGAGACCATGTTCAAGAAGACCAAGGTTGTAAAGGTCAACACCATCAACATGAAGAAAAAGCCCAAGAGATACGGCGTACACTTCGGTTATACCGGAGAGTGGAAAAAGGCGGTTGTTACTCTTTCCGAGGATTCCGCTCCCATCGCCTTCTTCGAGAGCATGAACTGAGCATAGGAGGTAAGTTATAATGGCAACAATGAAATATAAACCGACAACTCCGTCGCGCAGAAACATGAGCAGCCCCTCTTTTGAGGAAATAACTAAGTTCTCTCCTGAGAAGAGCCTGATCGCTACGAAGAAGAAGCACGCCGGCAGAAACAGCTACGGTAAGATCACCGTTCGTCATCACGGCGGCGGCAACAAGCAGAAGTACAGAATCATCGACTTCAAGAGAAACGTTGATGAGTCCGCAAAGGTTATCGGTGTCGAGTACGACCCCAACAGAACCTCCTACATCGCTCTCCTTGAGAACGAGGCAGGTAAGAAGAGCTACATCATCGCTCCCGTAGGTCTTACCGACGGCGACGTTGTAACCGCAGGCGCTGATGCAGATATCAAGCCCGGTAACGTTCTTCCCATTTCCGCAATTCCCGTGGGTACTATCATCCACAACATCGAGCTTTATCCCGGTAAGGGCGCACAGCTCGTTCGTTCCGCAGGCGCATTTGCACAGCTTATGGCTAAGGAGAACGGCTCCGCTCAGGTAAGACTTCCCTCCGGTGAAGTTCGTATCGTTCGCCTTGACTGCAAGGCTACTATCGGTCAGGTTGGTAACCTCGAGCACGAGACCATTAAGCTCGGTAAGGCAGGTAAGACCCGCCACCTCGGCATTCGTCCTACCGTCCGCGGCTCCGTCATGAACCCCTGTGATCACCCTCACGGTGGTGGTGAAGGTAAGTCTCCCGTAGGCCGTCCCGGTCCTGTAACTCCTTGGGGCAAGCCTGCTCTCGGCTATAAGACGAGAAACAAGAAGGCTAGAACCAACAAGTTCATTATTAAGCGTAGAAACGCGAAGTAATTGAAGGGAGATTAGACAATGAGCAGAAGCTTAAAGAAGGCACCCTACGTTGAAGTTAAGCTCTTCAACCGTGTGGTTGCAATGAATGAAAAGAATGAGAAGAAGGTTCTCAAGACCTGGTCCCGTTCTTCCACCATATTCCCCGAATTCATAGGTCACACCATTGCCGTTCACGATGGCAGAAAGCATGTTCCGGTATACGTTACCGAGGATATGGTAGGTCACAAGCTCGGTGAGTTTGCTCCTACCCGTACCTTCAAGGGTCATGCAGGTTCTAAGACATCGAACAACGGAAAGTAATAATTAGTCGCAGAAAGCGAGAGGAGGCAATTCCATAATGGAAGCAAAAGCACATCTTAAATATGTGAGAATTTCTCCGCGCAAGGTGAAGATCGTACTTGACCTCATCAGAGGCAAGGATACCGATACGGCAATGGCTATTCTCAAGAATACCAACAAGATTGCCTGCGAGCATCTTATAAAGCTCCTTAAGAGCGCGGTAGCAAATGCAGAGCACAACTTTAACATGGACTCCGGCAACCTCTATGTTTCCGAATGCTTCGTGTGCCCCGGTCCCACACTCAAGAGAGTACAGCCCAGAGCACAGGGTAGAGCATTCCACATCCTTAAGAGGACCAGCCATGTAACACTTGTAGTAAAGGAAAAGGAGGTAGGCTGACATGGGACAGAAGGTTAATCCCCACGGACTCAGAGTAGGCGTTATCAAGAACTGGGATTCCAGATGGTTCGTTAACGCTAAGGAGATGGGCGATACTATCGTATCCGACCACAAGATCAGAGAGTACGTTAAGGCAAAGCTTCAGGGCGCAGGCGTTCCTAAGATCGAGATCGAGCGTGATTCCGCTCGCGTAAGAGTTTTCATCCAGTGCGCAAAGCCCGGTGTTGTAATCGGCTTCCACGGCGCAGAGATCGAGAAGCTCAGAGCAGAGCTCGAGGCTATGGTCGGCCGCCCCGTAGTAGTTAACGTAATCGAGATCAAGAATCCCGATATCAACGCTCAGCTCGTAGCAGAGAGCATCGCAGCTCAGCTCGAGAAGAGAGTTTCCTTCCGTCGCGCAATGAAGCTTGCCATCGGCAGAACCATGCGCCTCGGTGTTAAGGGTATCAAGGTAGCTTGCTCCGGCCGTCTCGGCGGTGCCGAGATCGCTCGTTCCGAGCACTATCACGAGGGTACCATTCCGCTTCAGACCCTCAGAGCCGACATTGATTACGGTTTCTGGGAGGCTAACACCACCTACGGTAAGATCGGTGTTAAGGTTTGGATCTACAAGGGCGAGGTTCTCGCTGAGGGTATGAACCAGAGATCCGAGCGTCCTGAGAGACCCCGTAGAAGAAACGACGGTAACCGCAACGACAGACGTCCTCAGAGAAGAGACGGTCAGCGTCGCGACGGCGGCAACCGCCCTTTCAGAAGAAACAATGAGGAGGGCAATAAGTAATGTTAATGCCAAAGAGAGTTAAGTTCAGACGCGTACAGCGCGGCAGACTTACAGGTAAGGCCCTTCGCGGTAACAGAATCACCAACGGTTCCTTCGGTCTTGTGGCTACTGAGCCCGCTTGGATCACCTCCAATCAGATCGAGGCAGCCCGTATCGCAATGACCAGATACGTAAAGCGTGGCGGTCAGGTTTGGATCAAAATATTCCCCGACAAGCCTATCACGGAGAAGCCTGCCGAGACTCGAATGGGTTCCGGTAAGGGTTCGCCCGAGTATTGGGTAGCAGTTGTTAAGCCCGGTAGAGTTATGTTCGAGATGGACGGCGTTACCGAGGAGCAGGCAAAAGAGGCTATGCGTCTCGCTGCAAACAAGCTTCCCATTAAGTGCAAGTTTGCTAAGAAGGCAGACCTTGAAAACAGCGAGGAGGTTTAAGCAATGAAGGCATCAGAACTCAGAGAGATGAGCGTCGAGCAGCTTAATGCAAAGCTCGGCGAGCTCAAGGAAGAACTTTTCAATCTTCGCTTCCAGCTTGAAGTCAAGCAGCTTGACAATCCTCACAAAATCACAGATGTTAAGCATGACATTGCTCGCGTAATGACTGTTCTTCGCGAGAAGAATGCGTAACGACGGAGGTAATGGAAATGACTGAAGATCGTAAGCTTAGAAAAGTAAGAGTTGGCAAGGTAGTCAGCGACAAGATGGACAAGACCATCGTCGTTGCTATCGTTGACAACGTTCGTCATCCCAAGTACGGCAAGATCATCAAGAGAACGGTTAAGATCCACGCTCACGATGAGGCTAATACCTGCGGTATCGGCGATAAGGTTGCAGTGATGGAGACCAGACCCCTCTCTAAGACCAAGAGATGGAGACTTGTCGAAATCATCGAAAAGGCAAAGTAATATTTACAAATATTCACAAAATACGTAAAGTCACTAAACCAGTAGGTAGATTAAAGGTTTACCGAAAAAGGAGGAAAAAACAGTGATTCAGCAGCAATCGTTAATGAAGGTCGCAGATAACACCGGTGCAAAAGAGCTTATGTGCATCAGAGTTCTCGGCGGCTCCGGACGCCGCTATGCAGGCGTTGGTGATATCGTCGTCTGCGCTGTCAAGAAGGCAGCACCCGGCGGCGTTGTAAAGAAGGGCGATGTTGTCAAGGCAGTTGTAGTCAGAACTGTCAAGGAGATTCGCCGTGCAGACGGTTCTTACATCAAGTTTGATGAGAACGCTGCAGTTATTATTAAGGAAGACAAGACCCCCAAGGGTACTCGTATCTTTGGCCCGGTAGCAAGAGAGCTTCGTGAGCATGAGTTCACCAAGATCATGTCCCTTGCTCCCGAGGTACTTTAATTCATAGGAGGAAATGAAAATGGAAAAGCTTCACGTTAAATCCGGCGATACCGTTGTCGTTCTCTCCGGTGAGTCCAAGGGCGTTAAGGGCAAGGTAATTGCCGCTTCTCCTGAGGAAGGTAAGGTAATCGTTGAGGGCGTGAACGTTGTTTCCAAGCACCTCAAGGCTCGCAGACAGGGTGAGAAATCTCAGATCCTTAAGACTGAGGGCGCGATCTACGCTTCCAAGGTACAGCTCGTTTGTCCCAAGTGTGACAAGGGCGTTCGTTACAAGTCCCAGATCGTGGACGGCAAAAAAGTTCGTGTTTGCCCCAAGTGCGGCGCACAGATATAATGAGGAGGTAGAGATAAATGTCAAGATTTGCTGAAAAGTATAAGAATGAAGTTGCTCCCGCCCTCATGACTAAGTTTGGTTATTCTTC
>JAZRBV010000014.1:0-76252 GCA_045635225.1 Eubacteriales bacterium | reverse complement strand
AGCCGTGGAAAACGGGCAAATAACCGTCATCGGCAAGGTTGACGTTTACGAGCCCTAAGCCGTTTTTCTCTCAATACAATTTTAAAACGCACCGTGAAAATCGGTGCGTTTTCTGCGTTTATGCTAATTTAAGTTGTCAATTCATTGAGTAATGCGACGCATCCGTCGTATATATCCCGATATGCTATATCAAACCTATCCGAGTACCAAGGATCGGCAACGTCTCCTCCTCGGGGCGTGAAATCCATGAGCTTGAATATCTTGCCCTCAGCTCCCTCTCCGAGAATATAGCGCATATTTCTGATGTTCGCACTGTCCATCCCGATGAACATATCGTACCCCTCGAGGTCCTCCCTCTTCAGCTGTACCGCGCGCCTTTTGCCGCAGGGTATCCCCCGCCTCTTGAGCTCAGCCTCGGCAGGCGGATAGATCGGGTTGCCAACTCCCCGATATATCTCCTCGGTGCTCGTCGCGCTCGAGGCTATAATAAACTCTCCTTCCATCCCGCGCCGTCTCAGCAATTCCTTGAAAATAAACTCCGCCATAGGCGAGCGGCATATATTGCCGTGGCACACGAACATAATTCTGCGCACGTCTCTCATAGCTTCACACTCACCTCACCTGTGAAAATCCGGACACGTTCCCCGTCCGACTCACGCTCAACGAGCAACGAGTAATCGTCGAGTATCTCGATAGCGCGCGCAGAGTAAGCGTCCCCCTCTCCGACGACCGTCAGACGCCGTCCCGTGACGACGGATCGCTCTCTATACTCCCTAAGGCACTCTTCGGAGTCAATATCCGATGCAAGCGCAAGAATGAGGGAGGCGGCGAGCTGATTGATATTTACCCTCTCACCCAGCACATCCTCGATAGATGTAGCAATGGGTAAAATCTCGCTAAAATCCTCGATTTTGTAAACATTTATTCCCATTCCGATGATATAATAGGTTAATTTTCCGTCCTCGCCAAACACGCCCTCGGTCAGAATTCCCGCTAGCTTTTTGCCGTTTATATAGAGGTCGTTGACCCATTTGATCCCAACCTCAACTCCGACGGTATCACGGATCGCGCGTGCCGCGCGCACCGCCGCCATAGCCGTAATATCGGTAGGAGTCACGTCCTCCCTCGAGGGAATAAGCAGACTCATATATATGCCGCCCTCACGCGAGATAAAGCTCCTTGCCAGCCGTCCTCTGCCTGCCGTCTGTTCCCGCGCTACGAATGCACAGATTTTGTCTACACCGTTTGTCTCTGCGTATTTCTTCGCCTGAGTGTTTGTCGAATCGGTCACGTCATAGAAAAAGAGCCTCACGCCATCGCCGACATGTGCTTCTATTTTTTTCTGTTCAAGCACGGATATCCCCCCTCGGATAATTTATTTCCTCTTAATTTTACCATCTTCACGCCCCTCTGTCAACATCAATTCGCGTACGCGATAAATATTTTTCCACGAGTCCTTGACAAAAGCCGACTTTTACTATATAATATTGTGTGAAAGACTGAGACGAAGAGAGTAGTCGGTTGGAAAGCTTACAGAGAGTCGGCGTTTGGTGCGAGCCGACAGCGAGTATGGCCGATGAAGATCACTTCCGAGTCGCACGCCCGAAGAGAGTAAGGCGCGCCGCATGCTCTGCGTAACAGGAGCGCGTATTGGTTGATACGTGAAAAGGTGGTATATCCGTTTCCGTTTTCGGAAGCGGTTTTTTTATTTGCAAAATAAAATTCAGGAGATAAACTATGGAACTTTACGAAAAGGTGTCAACGAACCTGAACTTCGTTGAACGCGAGAAGGCCACGCGCCGCTTCTGGGAAGAGAACAATATCTTCGAGCGAAGCATCGACGCGCGAGCTGACGGTGAAAACTTCACCTTCTACGACGGACCCCCCACCGCTAACGGTAAGCCTCATATCGGACACGTTCTCACCCGTGTTATCAAGGATATGATCCCGAGATACCACACTATGAAGGGCAGACGCGTACTCCGTAAGGCGGGCTGGGACACTCACGGTCTGCCGGTCGAGCTGGAGGTCGAGAAGAAGCTCGGCATCGACGGCAAGGATCAGATCGAGAGCTACGGTCTCGCTCCCTTCATCGGTCACTGCAAGGAATCGGTATGGAACTATAAAGAGATGTGGGAGGACTTTTCCGCTACCGTCGGATTCTGGGCGGATATGGATAACCCCTACGTAACCTATACCAACGACTTCATAGAGTCGGAGTGGTGGGCGCTCAAGAAGATCTGGGACAAGGATCTGCTCTACAAGGGCTTCAAGATCGTTCCCTACTGCCCCCGCTGCGGTACTCCCCTCTCCTCTCACGAGGTAGCACAGGGCTATAAGACCGTTAAGGAGCGCTCGGCGATCGTCCGCTTCAGATGCGCCGACGAGGATGCCTACTTCCTCGCATGGACGACCACCCCTTGGACACTTCCCTCCAACGTTGCTCTCTGCGTTAACCCCACCGACACCTACTGCAAGGTGCGCGCCAATGACGGCTACACCTACTATATGGCAAAGGCGCTTCTCGACTCTGTACTCGGCTCGCTGAAGGGTGAGGACGGCACCCCCGCCTACGAGATCCTCGAGGAGATGCCCGGTATCGCGCTCGAGCGCCGCGAGTATATTCCTCTTTGGGAATGCACCGCCGCAGAGGCGAAAAAGCAGAAGAAAAAGGGCCACTACGTTACCGCGGATAACTACGTTACCATGTCCGACGGTACCGGTATCGTACACATCGCCCCCGCCTTCGGTGAGGATGATAACAAGGTCGGCAGACGCTACGACCTACCCTTCGTTCAGTTCGTAAACGGCAAGGGCGAGATGACCGAGGAGACCCCCTATGCGGGACTCTTCGTCAAGAAGGCTGACGCCCCCATTCTCGCAGATCTTGAAAAGGAGGAGAAGCTCTTCTCTGCTCCGAAGTTCGAGCACGACTATCCCCACTGCTGGAGATGTAACACTCCCCTCATCTACTATGCGCGCGACACCTGGTTCATCAAGATGACCGCCGTCCGCGATAATCTCATCAGAAACAACAATACCGTAAACTGGATCCCCGAGAACGTCGGTAAGGGCAGATTCGGCGACTGGCTCGAGAACGTCCAGGATTGGGGTCTGTCGCGTAACAGATATTGGGGAACGCCCCTCAACATCTGGGAGTGCTCCTGCGGACATAAGCACGCTATCGGCTCTATCGAGGAGCTGAAGAGCATGTCGAAGAATTGCCCCGATAATATTGAGCTCCACCGTCCCTTCATCGACGCGGTGACTCTCGTATGTCCCGAGTGCTCGGGTGAGATGAAGCGTGTTCCCGAGGTTATCGACTGCTGGTTCGACTCGGGCTCGATGCCCTTCGCACAGTGGCACTACCCCTTCGAGAATAAGGACGTATTCGAGTCTCAGTTCCCCGCAAACTTCATCTCCGAGGGTGTCGATCAGACACGTGGCTGGTTCTACTCGCTCATGGCGATCTCTACCCTCATCTTCGACTGTGCACCCTACAAGAACGTTCTCGTTCTCGGACACGTCCTCGATAAGGACGGACAGAAGATGTCGAAATCCAAGGGCAACGCCGTCGATCCCTTCACCGCTCTCGAGGAGTACGGCGCAGATGCTATTCGCTGGTACTTCTACTCCAACTCCGCCCCCTGGCTCCCCAACCGTTTCTACGGCGAGGCGGTAGTCGAGGGTCAGAGAAAGTTTATGGGAACTCTCTGGAACACCTATGCGTTCTACGTTCTCTATGCCAACATTGACGGCTTCGATCCCACGAAATACAGCTTAAATCGCGACACGCTCTCGGTTATGGACCGTTGGATCCTCTCCAAGCTCAACTCTACCGTGAAGTCGGTTGACGACTATCTCGCATCCTACAAGATCACCGAGGCTTCCCGCGTTCTCGAGGACTTCGTGGACAATCTCTCCAACTGGTACGTTCGCCGCAGCCGCGAGCGCTTCTGGGTGAAGGATATGCCCGAGGACAAGGTCAACGCATATATGACCCTCTACACCTCGCTCGTTACCCTCGCTAAGATCTCCGCTCCCTTCATCCCCTTCATGACCGAGGACATCTACAGAAACCTTGTATGCAAGGTGGATAAGGCGGCACCCGTGTCAATTCATCTCTGCGATTTCCCCACGGCAGACGAGTCTATGATCGACAAGTCGCTTGAGGAAAATATGGAGGAGGTCGTTGACGTGGTAGTGCTCGGCAGAGCCTGCCGTAACGCCGCTAAGGTGAAAAACCGTCAGCCGGTCGCGCGCATGCTCGTTAAGGCTGATAAGACACCCGACGACAGCTTCATCGCGGTAATCGCCGAGGAGCTCAACGTCAAGGAGGTAGTCTTCACCGACAACGTATCCGAATTTACAACCTACACCTTCAAGCCTCAGCTCCGCACCGTAGGACCGAAGTACGGTAAGTACCTCGGCGGTATCAGAACGGCTCTTACCACCCTCGACGGCAACGCCGCAATGGAGGAGCTCAAGTCGACAGGTGTACTGAAGCTCGATATCTCCGGCACCGAGATCGCACTCACCGAGGAGGATCTGCTCATCGAGATGACGAAGAAGGAGGGCTACGAGTCACTCGGCGACCGTGGCGTCACCGTCGTTATCGACAAGAACCTCACCCCCGAGCTCATCGAGGAGGGTAACGTTCGCGAGATCATCTCAAAGATCCAGACGATGCGTAAGGACTCCGGCTTCGAGGTTATGGATAATATCCGCGTAGCCTTCTCCGGCAACGAAACGGTCGAGGCTATTGCCAAGAGAAACGAGGCTGAGATCCTCGAGGAAACTCTCGGTCGCGAGCTTCTTATCGGTACGACCCTCACCCATGCGAAGGAGTGGAATATCAACGGCGAGACCGTAACCGTATCCGTAGAAAAGATCTGACGAGTATAGCGTCAAATAACGCAAAAAACATCAATATACCCACCCCCGTGTGTCGTTTTTCGATGCACGGGGCATTTTTTGCATTGCGCGCACCACCCTTCAACCCGACGAAGTCGGACAGGCGTTGCGATGCAACGCAATGAAATGACGGCAATCCGTCTTGAAATGCGCTACGCGCTTGAAATGAATGCTTTCGCATTCGTGAAATGCTTGTTGCTCACGCAATCAAGCATGCACTAGTGTTGGAATGGGAGACACATTCAACCCGACGAAGTCGGACTTCATCTGCGGCACGCAGATTTCATCTTCGTAGAAGATTTCATCCTCGCCCGCGAGGATTTCATTCCCAAGCCTCTCTCCGGGAGAGAGGTGGCACGCGGAGCGTGACGGAGTGAGCCGGCGGGCAGGAGAGTAACCGCTACGCGAGAGTTAGTTCCTAAACAAATTGACCGAAACGATCTTTTGCCAGCTTTGTTATACAGATTATTTCAATTTTCAAATCCGCTACTCGCTTGACAAACACGCGCGCGAGTGCTATAATGAAGCTATGTACAAAATGTTAACAAAATCTTTGTCCAATTATTATAAAGGAGAATTTGCAATGAAAAAGAGGCTTCTTCTGATCATGGCCGCTCTGCTTCTCGGCGTGATGCTCGCGCTCACGGCGTGCGGCGGTGGAGGCAACGGCACGGGCGGTGGCTCTCAGGGCGGCGGCTCGCAGGGCGGCGGTATTTTAAAGACGGAAATCATCGACGGATATCTCTGGATCACCTACACGAACGATCCGCAGAATCCCGTGAACGTCGGCAAGGTATACGGCGAAGAGGTCACCGAAGGCACGGAAGGTCTCGAGTATTACCCCCTTCCCGACGGAACGTATGGCGTTATGGCAGGTACAACTATGTACCTCGAGGATATCGTTATCCCCGAAACATACAAAGGTAAGTCCATAACTCAAATCTTGCCTAATGCATTTGAAAAATCGATAAATCTTAAAAATATCACTATTCCCGATAGCGTAACAAGCATAGGCAATTCTGCGTTCGCGGGTTGCACAAGCCTTAAAAGCATCAAATACCGCGGCACAGAGGACGAGTGGAATGCTATATCCAAGGGCGGTGGTTGGAACTACAACACCGGCAACTACACAATAACCTACAACTACGACGGCGAATAGATCCACAAAAAGCAGGGGGTGCCTCCGAAATATGGAGACACCCCCTTTTTTCGTGCTTTCGACCAATATATCGGGAATTGTGCCATTAGCCTTGACTTTTGCGCGCGTATTATGTAAAATATAAGGGTAATAAAAAGAATAACTTGCTTTTACGGAGAAAACTTATGAAGATCACGAAAACTTTATCCGCACTGATTCTCATACTTGCGCTTTCGGTTACGGCACTCGTCTCCTGCGATGGCGGTGTACCCGGCGTCACGTCACCCATGGATGCGGCAGATGCTATGCTCGCCTCAGGCGCATACACCGCACGCATTACGATGATGTATTCGTCAACCGATGCCGAGATGTCGGCGACTATCGATGCACTCGGCGCATCGGGCATAACCGTCGCTACCGACGGCACCTCGAACAAGCTCACCATGCACACCGAGGCAGACGGGCTGGATGTCGTGACGTGCTATATCTTAACCGACGGCACGCTCTACCATGAGAGCACCGCAACACTCGGTGATTCCACCGTGTCGGTGAAGGAGAAGGCTCCGATCGCCACCGACTCCGAAATGATGCTGATACTGAAGCTTGGCGGAGCGGCGGTCATCAACACGTCGGACTTCACCACCTACGAGGTAAAGACGGGTGAGCTCAGCACCACGGTGACCTGCACCGAAATAAAGACGGAGACAAAGAATTCTCTCGCCGCAGTGCTCGGAGCCAGGCTCTCGGCAATAGATGCCGCTCTCGTGATCGACAGTGCGCGCCTCTCAGCAACCATCACCGATTCGAGATACCGTCAAACAACGCTCACTCTCAATATGACGGTGACACTCGGAGAGAACAGTTATCCTCTCACCCTCACCTCCGTCACCGACTATGATTACAGCACGTCGGTTACAATAGAGGCTCCCGCTGATGCCGATGCATATATTGTAAAAGAGTACGACGAGATCGTTAAATAAGCTATTTAGTAAATAATAGTTTACATATTGGAGATAAAAATGAAAAGATACACGAAAAATCTGATAGCCTTCATCCTTACGGCTATACTTATTATAACATCGTCTCTGCCGATATTTGCAACAGGCGTACCCTCGAGCTACTCCTCCTCCCGCAACTCGGGCGAGCGCGACGTCGTATGCACGAGCCTCTCGGGAACGGGTGCTCTCGACTACTACACCGGCGAGTACGATTACGACGCGCTGATAGAGCTCTCATCCTCGGCACTGCTCACAGAGCTGCGCGAGCTGATGACCGATACGCACAAAAAACAGACGAGCTACGCGAACTGCCGCGACTATGCGGACAAGACCGACTGTGAAAACGAAAACACATCTATAATCACTCTCTACACCTCCTACGCAACGAGCCACAGCCAGTATAACGGCGGTAACGGCTGGAACCGCGAGCACGTGTGGCCGCAGAGCCTCGGTGGCTTCGGCACGTCGGGCGCGGGCGCAGACCTGCATCACATACGTCCCTCCGAGAACCGAACCAACGGAACAAGAGGAAACAAGAAGTACGGCGAGGTCTCGAGCGGCACTAACGTTACGGGAAACCTCTCCGGACTCGTTGGCGGTGCCTCCGGCGGCAACTACTTCGAGCCCCTCGATAACGTCAAGGGTGACGTTGCAAGAATATGTCTCTACGTATACGTGCGCTGGGGCGGCGTGCATTCACAGTGCTCGAAGATAACCAACGTATTCCAGAGCGTCGACGTGCTCCTCGAATGGTGCGCGCTTGACCCCGTAGATACCTGGGAGATGGGCAGAAACGAGGTCGTTGAGTCCATTCAGGGTAACAGAAACGTATTTATCGACTATCCCGAGCTCGCGTGGCAGCTCTTCGGCAAGACTGCTCCCGAGAATATGACCACTCCCTCGGGCGGCGCGTCGGACGGCAACATCGGTGGCGGTAGCGGCGGCACGGATACTCCCGTAGTCCCCGACGATCCGATCACTCCCCCCGCAGTCACCGTCAAGACCGTCGGTGAGGCTCTCGCGGCGAGTGAGGGTACGGAGTGCACCGTAGAGGCGACCGTTCTTGCGACCAACGCAAAGAGCTTCCTCATCGGTGACGGCACCGGTAATATGCTCGTATATCTCGGCAATAATTGGACCCCCGACGTCAAGGCGGGTGATAAGGTGCGAGTAAGCGGCGTGACCGCTATCTATGCAAATGCCGTTCAGTTCGGTCAGGATGCAAATTACGAGAAGATCGGCACCGCCTCCGTAAGTCACCCAACGCCCAAGACCGTAGACGGTGCGGCGGCTGACGCTTACCTCAACAAATCGACTGTCACCCCCGAATACGTAAGAGTCGAGGGAACGCTCTCGGTTTCCGGCAACTACTACAATCTCACAATAGACGGCGCGAAGATAATCGGCAGCCTCACCTATCCCCAGAACGCCGCGGCACTATCTGCACATAACGGCAAACGCGTGACCGTTGTCGGCTACGTGACGGGTGTTGTAAACAGTAAATACCTCAACCTTCTCTTTACCTCGGTCACCGAAGCGGTGAGCGGAAGCTGCACACACAAAAATGCTGTCACCGTTGACGCTGTGGATGCGACCTGCTCTGCCGACGGATACTCGGGCGACCTTTACTGCACCGATTGCGGCGAGGTGCTCGACCGCGGTGAGACTATCCCGAAGACCGGCGTTCACATATGGAACGAGACCGTCGACGGCAATACGGTAACCAAGACCTGCACCGAGTGCGGTAAAACCGTCGTTGAAAGTGGTGGTGAAACAGGCGGCGGGGACGATCCCGACACCGACACCGAATACACCGACGTCTATGCACTTATCGCAGAGCTTGAGGGCGACGAGGCGAAGATCCTCATTCTCATAAATCTCGGTGCGCTCGACACAGAGCTCATCGAAATGCTCGCAAGAAATTCAAAATAAACGCAACCGTACGGGGCACTGACACAGTGCCCCTCATTTATAAGGATATATGAAACTGAATTTTGATATAAACGGCAAAAAGCAGCCCGATCCCTTCGTTATCCGGGACGGTGACAAATATTATATGTACGTAACGGTGACCGAGGGCTGTGGCGGTGTCGAGGCATACAGTGCTACCGATCCGCTCGGAATCTGGCACTACGAGGGCGAGGTCGCGCGATTTGACGGAGCTAGAAATTATTGGGCGCCGTCGGTGATAAAATATCGAGGAAAATACTATATGTACGTCTCGTGTGAGAAGACGGGCGCGTTTCAGCACATGCACGTCGCAGAGTCGGACTCTCCCCTCGGCCCGTTCAAAAACGAGAGGATGCTCTACGACCGCTTTACCATCGACTCACATATGGTAGAGACCGAGGCAGGACTCTTTCTCTTCTACGCCGAGAACCGCTATGAGTGTGACGGCAGGATAGGCACGCGCGTTTTCGTCGACCGCTTCATTGATCCGTATACACCCGAGAATAAGCCCGTCGAAAAGATCGTACCGACCTGTGACGAGGAGCTGTTTACTCCCAACTGCACCGAAACGCATAAGTGGCACACCGTAGAGGGACCGTTCTGGCTCTCCGACGGTGAGTATCAATATCTGATGTATAGCGGCGGCTGTTATCAGGACAACACGTATCACGTCGGATACGCCGTGGCAAAAAGCCGCGAGGCAGATCTTCGTCGTGTAGAGTTCCGTAAGGTAACGGAAAACGGCGGCTTTCACCCCGTAATAACAGGTAGCTCCTACGAGGAGGGATGCGGTCACAACAGCGTACTGAAGCTCGGGGACATCTACCTATCCTACTATCACGGCAGAGACTACAAAGAGCCCGGGGAGGAATATCGCGAGGATCGCACCGCGCGTGTATGCCGTCTGGATATCCGCGATGGGATAATCACGGCAGAAATGTACGAGAACCACATATAATAGCTCTAAAATACTCAATTTAGACAATTATACTTTACAAAAAGCGCAAAAATACGCATTATAATCACCGATTTACCTTGATAGGTTCTGTGAAAATAATGCGTATTTTTTATTAATATAGCGTCGTATATGGGTACGTGAGCAACAGTCCCTAGGGTCGCGGTGAAGCGTGTATCAGATGCCAGCAATCAGTCTGCCGACCCGAGCGAGGCTCTCCTCTCCCTCTACATCCTGCGTCTCGGGCTTACACTCGAGTGAGATCACACCGTCAAAGGCGATATCGAAGAGTGCCTCGGCGAAATTCATCCAATCGACCGTACCGTTATATGGCACGTTGTGACTGTCGTCGTCACCGAAATTGTCATGCGCGTGTACCATAGCTATAAGCTCTCCGAGCTCGCGCACCGATTCTCCGATCGGCGTGTCGAACACGTTTGCGTGACCCACGTCCAGACATATCTTCAAATACGGGCTGTTGATATCGCGCACGAGCGCCGCGATGCTCTCGGGTGTCGAGAGCGAAAAGATCGGGAACGGAAGATTCTCAAGGCACACGGTGATGCCGAGATTTTTACCGACGTTTGCAAGCGCCGAGAAGTACTGACGGTTGATAGCGTATACCTCCGATGGCTCCGTACCGCTTATACCGTAGGGCATCAGCGGATGTACCGTCATATATTTCGCACCGAGGTAACGCGCGATCACCATCGCCTTCGTCATCTTCTCAAAGCGCTCTGCCCTATCGCTATCCGTGGCATCAGAGGGAAATCTCCACGGTCCGTGTACCGTATCCACCTTGATACCGCCCGACTCGATCTCACGGCGAAGCTTCGTCACCTCGATCACAAATCTGTCGTCGCGCAGGGCGTAGAGTCCCTCCTCGGTATTCATAAGCGAATAGTCGACCGAGGTATAGCCGTGCTCAGCCATTTTCTTAGCACCGTCGGTGTTTCCGTATTTATTTAAGTAGTAATTAGTAATTGCAAGCTTCATTTTCTCTCCGTTTCTGCGCGCTCATTAAAAAGCACAGCCGCGGCAGTCAACACCGCCGCGGTTATTATATCACTTACAGAACGAAAAGTCAAGTATGAGCTATCCGCCGCTTATCGGGTAAAAGCTGCCGAGTCTTACTCAATTCGAGTTATCCACCTCTGCGAGCACGTCGCGGAATCGCTGCAGTCTTCCCTCGATCGGTTTAAAGTCTGCTTCGGAGCAGGATCGGATCGTCGGCTCGCCCGTACCGTAGGTATAGAAGGGCGTCTCTCTGTCGTTCTCCCACTTCACTCTGTCCTCCTCGCGTCTGAAATCGGGCACGTCGTAGGGGATGCCGCCGTTCAGTACGCTTCTGTGCGCGAGGATAGCGACCGACATCATATGCGTCGCAACGTACACGTCGAGATATGGACGCCTGCCGGTCCTGATGCAATCGAAGAAGTCCTTGAACATATAGTAGTCACCGCCGCCGTGACCGGTCTGCGAGGAGAGCCATTTGTCTGACTCCGGCTCCTCGGGCTTGTAATATTTGTGCTTCTCGTATCCCTCGGGAATATCCCATTCGTTAAAGTTCAGGTTTACCATACCGTCGGTGCCGCGCACGTTCTCGATCTGTCCCTTCGTACCTGCAATTCTGTAAGTGTTGCCGTGAGCTCCAAACGACGAATTACCCACGAAACGGTATACCGATCCGTCGTCGTTTTTCGTCACGATGATGGCAGTCCTGTCACCGTTGCAGTTGCCGCTGATGATCTCATCCTCGTGCTCCGGAGTCGGCGTATTGATGAAGATGGGCGTTGCGCTGACGCGTATGGGAGTAGACCTGGTCGCCATCATCAGAGGGCCGAGCGAATGTGTGAGATAATAGGTTCTCGGCAGATGACATCTCCAGTGCTTCTCGCTGTCGTATAGCTCTATGACGGTGTTCTTGTCGGTGCCCCTACCGGGGTGATTATACTCGCCCTCGGCATACATCACCCGGCCGAGGACTCCGGACTGATACACCCTCTGCATCTCCCGGTTAAAGAGCATATAAGGATAGTTCTCGGCGAGCATATAGATCGCATCCGATTTCTCAGCCGCGCGGACCAGCTCTACGCCCTCCGCCATAGTGCCGTTCGATGCGCACTCGGAGATCACGTGAATACCTCGCTCGAGAGCCTTGATAGCATAGGGCGCGTGCTCGGGGAAGTAGTTCGCAAGATATACCGCATCCATATCCGATTTGATAAATTCGTCAAAATCCGAGAATACCGCAACGTCTCCGAGCTGCTCCCTTGCCTTATCGCGAAGTCTGTGCTTGATGTCGCACACCGCGACGATCTCCGCTCCATTGAGGAGCATGGACTTTGCATTGTTGAGGCCTCGACCGAGACCGAATATACCCATTTTGATTTTCTTTTTCATAACAGTTCTCCTACCGAAATAACGTATAGAGGATACTAAATCCGCGCACGCCGCAAAAAATACGCCCACGAAGTATCCGATCACAATCATATTCTATCACCGCACGTAATTTAAGTAAATAGAATATTTCTATCTATAAATAGAAAAAAGCCATAAGAATTCACTGTAGCGACTCGATGCCGAACGCAAATTTAAAGGTAAAAAACAGTAGCTTTGAGCAATAAATAAAAAATACAAAGGTTAAAAAACACCCACATTTTGCAAACCTAAGATTACAAAATGTGGGTATTTAGCTTATTTAAGAGTATTAACTACCTTGTCGTAGGTTATACCGGAAGTGATGCAGGAATTGCAGAAATCGTCAAAGCTGCCGTCCTCATCCTTTGATCCTACGCGAACGTACCAAGCCATCCTGTCGCCATATGCGCGCAGATCGGCGTCTATGACAGCGTCAGCCTCCCAGAGCACGAGAGGCTCGGAGCACCAGAGTGCGAGGTAGCCGTCACCAACGCGTGCAAAGCGGAAGCCGCCATCCTCTCTGATCTCATCGGCAGCATACGCCGGGAAATATGCGTGAGTGAACTTCGTCGGCACTCTCTCGGGAATCTCGTAGTGTACGAAGAGCTCGTTCTCCACCTGCTTCTGTGCGGGGAAGATGAGGTTACCGTACCAATATCCCGGGCGCATCTGACACATATCGCGCTCTGTGCCGGGCAGGTTTACAAAGGTGTAGAAGCTATCCGAAAGTGCCGCATACCAGAGGTGCTGCTGATAGCCGTTGCCACCGGGGGTGAAGAGCGAGGTTCCGTGGAAGGACTCGTTCATGACCTTGGTGCGGAAGTACTCGGTATCGGTATTTTCAACCGAGGGCGGAGTGCTCGTGCGGGGAGATGCGACCGCAGTGAGCATATAATCCTTTGTCTTTCTCGTATGTATTTCGGCTCTGCCGCTGTTGAATACGACGTCAGCATCATTGCGCATCTCTGCGGTCACGTCGGGGAATCTGTAATCCGAGAGCGCAAATACCGCAAGCTTTGCATACGTAAAATGAATATTCTCATCAGACAGAGCAAATAAGAGCGACTGTACCGACGATGCAAAGGGTATAAGAGCACCGCGATAAACTCTGCCCATAGGCGCTAGGTGTAAGCCGTGGAAGCACTGAAGCGCACACTGGCGCGCGATATCGTCCATAAGAAGCCTTGCGCGCTCGCGCAGCTCTGCCGAGCAGTAATCGTAAACGAACATAAGCGCAACCGCGGTAACCGCAAGATAGCCGCCCGCGCAGAATTCCTCATATCCCTCAACCTCTATAACGTCGAGCCACTCACGGATGCGGCGTTCGGCAACCGCCATCTGCTCCCTGCCCGTCCTGCCCGAGCGCAGGAACGTATCGTCGGGGAACAGCATGCCGGCGATGTACTGACAGGAATAGAATGTCAGCGCGTGATTCTCCGACCAGAAGCACATCGCGTCAGCTCCGTTCTCGTCCATCCAATAACGGAAGCCAAGCGCCGTTTTATGCACCTCCTCCTTCAGGAAGTCGGGCATATCCGTCTTGCAGTAAAGATGAAGTATCATCGAGAGGATAAAGTCGGAGCAGTCGCCGCGCTTATCCACGAGCTTAAGCTCCTCACGCACGTCGGCGATAGCGCGCTCGTCGTATTTGCCGCCGCACTCCAGCACGTGTGCAAAGGTGTAGATCGACGCGCCGTGATTGTACATTTTACACATCGACTCTGGGGTCTCGCCGTAATAATTACATTCCTTGAGTCCCTCTGCGGCAAGATAGTGCCAAGGATCAGCGCCACCGCGATCAACTCTCTCGGGCTTGCAATATTCGTACCTTTCGATCACTCTCTCAAAGCTCTGGGCGCATACGGTAGCACTGAGAGCTATGCGGAAGGCGTCGCCGATCTCGATTTTTTCAGCGTTTTTAACGGTCTCGGTATTGCCGTTTATCATCACGTCGACAGGGAATTTCGCGACACGGGGTGCCACAAGTGCGCCGTCACGCACAACGAGACCTGCGAACCATTCCTCCGCCTCGGCAAGTTTCGCGAGAGTCTCGTCCTCTACAGGAAGCGTTACCGTAATGCCCTCGGTATCGAGGAGCTGGAACGATATCATATTTCTTGTATCGCGCACACCGAAATTCTGCACGAGAAGGAAAACGTCGTTCTCGCCCGCATTCAGCCTGAGCGTCACGTCGGTGTATCTGATCGGCTGGTATACCGGCACCCGCTCACGTGCGACGTGCTCACCGCCGCACCACATATCAAACGCGGCGTAGGACCACACTCTCGCGCGGACAAGTCTCGCCTTATCCGAGACGAGAGTCGTCATGACAGGGAAGGTAACCTCGGTCAGGGTGAAATAAAATTTGGAGAAATCCACGTAAGGGTTTCTGTTATCGGTGTAGTAGATCCACTTCTCGCCGTTCGGTGCACACTCGCCGAGTGCCGCCGCGCAGGGGTAGCCCGATGGCTCTCTGTAATATATCTCGCGCATCTGTCGCTCGAACTCGAGCTGATCCTTCAGCGCGTACGGCGCCTCAAAATCACCGATGGCAGGCCGTGTCGTAAGGAAATTCACGACGTAACCGTCACGTCCAAGATCAAAGTAAGTTTTCATAGTGTCCTCCGTTAGAAATTCTTTAAATTCAGCATATCACAGCACCGCGCTTTTGTCAACCTAAAAACCGAATAAATATTTGTTTTTTAATCATTGACTCAAAATAAAGTATCGAACGGCAAATCCAAAATAACAGCCGCAAAAGCCGTAGACCGCCGCGTAAAACGGAAAAACCGCAGATATCAGCCACAGCTCCTCCACAGCGTTACGTATTCAGCGAAAACACAGTTGATTTTTTTCTCCGAATATGCTAAAATAAATACACAAACCACAAAGGAGCTACCATATGCCCAATTCATACGGAAAGATCTTCTACCGCGCACTGCACGTGCTCGAGTATCTCATCGCGGCGCTCACGATCGCCGTGCTCGTCGGTCTTGTCGGCGTCGAGGTATACAAGATGTTCTCGACCGACGGCTACTTCTCCTCGGCGGACACCTATCTACATAACATACTGACTATCGTCGTCGGACTCGAGTTTGTCAGAATGCTGATCAACCTCACCCCCGCGAACACTATTGAGGTGCTGATAGTCGCTATTGCGCGACAGGTCATCGTCGACCACAGCGACCCGCTCAGCAACATCGCCTGCGTGCTCTGCATCGGCGGTCTCTTTGCTATCCGTAAATTCCTCATCTCCGAGCGTGACTTCCGCCGCGAGATCTCTGTCGACGGCGCAACCCCAGATACGCAAAGCGATAAAAAGTAAGCCTCAATCAAAAATTCATCAAAAGCGTCACCGTAGCCTCGGCGCAATGCGTCGTGCGGAGAACGGTGGCGTTTTTATTTCTTCAACTATTTTGACCTTTGGCGGTTTTTATTTTCATTTATATATTATTTACGCGCACGAGAAAATTTTGACTTAAATCTCCGTTTCGGTTGAATTATTTTTCTCCTTATGATAATATGTCAGTAGTCGAGTAGCGCCATATCGTCACAGCACCCCGAGTGCGGCAAAGTCACCTCGGTTTTTATTCTGCAATGCGACGTCTTAAATAGACCCTCCTCGACAAAAGTACCCGTCCCGAATGAAAGGAAAAAAGATCATGGAAACAAACGGATACTATATTCTCAAAAATAAACCTATTCCGGAGGGCGCCGAGGGCGTCATCGAGGATATTCGCAAAAGCGGCGAGCAGATCGAGTTTGTGATCGTTGGCGATATGTCCCTGACCGGCAAGTACGCCGAATGCGCGCTCATCTTCACGAGAGAGTCGGTAACGCTACACGACCCACTACTCGAGGGTCCGCGCAAATATCTATTCTCGGATATGCGTGAGGTGCGCTCAAAGAGAATGTACGGCAACGCGACCATCTCGGCAGTAATGCCAAACGGACGTCGCGAGATATTCTTCCGCTACACCTACTCGGTAGCGACGCTGTGCGACTCCGCCGCTCTCTTTATCTCCCACGTGCGTGACGGAGCCAACCTCGACGACGAGCTGGCGGTAATGGCGGTCGTGTTCGAGCGCGCGCTCAGCGTATGTCCGAAGTGCGGCAGGACTCTTCTCCACCCCGGAGCCGAGTGCATAATGTGTCGCTCAAAGGTCAAGATAGTCAAGCAGCTCTCGGGCTATATGCGCCCACAGCTGAAAACGATAATACTCTGTATCTGCCTCTCGCTATTGACGACGGCGATGGCTCTGATACCTCCCACCATCACGGGATTTATCGTCGATGCGGTATTCCCGGGCGGTAGCGGAGAATCCACCATCCCGCTACTGAACGCGATCGCGGACACGGTAGGTCGCGGCACCTCACAGCTGCTCACCGTGATGATATTCATACTTCTCTCGACCTACGTCGTGCAGTACGGCATCGGTATCATTCGCTCATATCTGCTCCGTCAGGTCGGTAACAGATCGGTCACCGCTCTCCGTAACGATATCTACCGCAAGGCGCAGTATCTGCCGATGAGCTTCTACGACAAGACCTCGACGGGCGCGGTCATCAACCGTATCGCGTCCGACTCGGCAACGCTGCAAAACTTTATGCTCCGTATAACGCAGGAGGCGGTGGTACACTTCTTCCAGCTGATCGGTATCGTCATCATTATGCTGACGCTCAACCCGACACTAACGCTCTACTCGCTCATTCCGGTTGTGTTCATCGTCATAGCAACGAGGATATTCTCGAAGAAAATACGTCCCTACTACCGCCGTATCTGGCGCAGATGGTCATCGGTATTCTCCACCCTATCCGACACGATCCCCTGCATAAAGGTGGTTAAATCCTTCACGGGCGAGAAACGCTCTACCGCAAGATTTGAGGAAAAGACGGCAGATTGGCTCGAGATGGACCGTAAGATAGGCAAGCTCGCGACCACCTTCCCACAGGTCGTATCCTTCCTCGTCACCTGCGGCTCGCTGATCATTTGGAGCATAGGCGGCAGTAAGGTAATAAACGGTGAGGCGGGATATTCCGCAGGTCTCATCGTCAGCTTCATCTCCTATGCATCGATGTTCTATAACCCCGTCACCTTCTTTGCAAACCTCTCCGACTCCTTCCAGGGTGCGCTCGCATCCACCGAAAAGATACTGGATATCCTAGAGGCAAAGCCGGAGGTGCAGGCAGAGTCCTACGTAGTCCCGGATAAGCTGAAGGGTAAGATAGAATTCCTGCACGTCAGCTTCTCGTTTGACCGCACGAAGAAGGTACTCGACGACGTGACCGTCACGATAGAGCCCGGCGACATCGTCGGCATCGTGGGCACGACCGGCTCGGGTAAATCGACGCTCGTCAACCTCCTGATGCGCTTCTACGACGGATACTCCGGCGAGATACTCGTCGACGGACATAACATAAAGAATTTTGATCTCTCGGCATACCGCGCACAGATAGGATACGTACAGCAGGAGCCGCAGATGTTCAGCGACACGATATTCAACAACATAGCATACAGCAACCCCGACGCCACGATAGACGAGGTCATCGCCGCCGCGGATATAGCCAACGCACACGGCTTCATTGCAAAGCAGCCCGACGCATACGATACCGTACTCGGTGAGCGCGGAGTCGGTGTCTCGGGCGGTGAAAAGCAGCGCATCTCCATCGCACGCGCTGTGCTGATGGACCCCTCGATACTCATATTTGACGAGGCTACCGCCGCGGTGGACTCTGAGACCGAGCATCTGATCCAAGAGGCGATTGATCGCCTGATCGCAGGCAGAACGACGCTGATGATAGCGCACCGTCTCTCCACTCTCAAGCGCGCGAACAAGATAATCGTCGTCGACGGCGGCAGGATCATAGAGTTCGGCTCGCCCGAGGAGCTGCTCGCGAAAAAGGGCAAATACTACAAGCTCGTAGAGATACAGTCGATGGCACAGGACGCCGAGCGAATGAAGGCAGAGGAACGCTTCGAGTAGTGGAAAACGCACTCAAAACGCAATACACCCCACCCCGTGTCACGAAAATATGAAAGGAAAGACTATGGCTGACAGAATATACGTCACAGATAAGGATAGAATAGAGCCCTACGAAAACAACCTCGTCACCCTTACGCTCGAGGACGGCAGAGTCATCTCCTCGCTCGAGCCGCGCAGGCTCTTCCCCGTCTCGTCACTCGATACCTACGTGACCCTCTTGGATACAGATGGGCGCGAGGCGGCACTGATAAGACGGCTTGACGCGCTCGATCCCGCATCGCAGAGGGCGGTCGAGCATAGCCTCGACGACTATTACCTCGTACCGCATATCACACGCATAGTATCCACGGACGAGAAATACGGTACATTGCGTTGGGTCGTCGAGACCGACAGAGGCATCAAGGGCTTTGATATCCGCAACCGCAACCACGATATTAAGGTATATAAGGACGGCAAGGTGCGCCTCCGCGACTCCGACGATAACCGCTATATAATTGAGGACTATCGCGCACTTGACCCACAGAGCCGCGCAAAGCTGATAGCAGATATGTAGCTCACAGGGTGAGCAACGAAATGACAGCCTAGCTGTCGTGAAATGATTGCTTCGCAACCGTGAAATGAAACGCCAACGCGTTTCGTGAAATGTTGCGTGCGGAGCGCGCAACGTGCGTTAGCGGTGGAAAGCCTTCTCCGATAGGAAAAGGCGGATTGTCGCCGGCAAGACGGATAAGGTCGACAATATCTCGCTACGGGTAGCAAAAAAATCACCACAAAATGTTTTTGTGTCAAAGGCTCCCTTGTGTAAAGGGCGCGACGCGTTAAGAAAATATGCCGGTGGCATATTTTTAGCCAAAGCGGGGAGCAATCTACGATTGCGACCAGGGCCGAAGGCTGTCAGCGAAGCTGACTGAGGGATTGTTTTGTGTAGATTATCGCTTTCCACAATCCCTCCGTCACGGCAAGCCGTGCCACCTCCCGCAGATGCGCTTTGCGCTTCTGCACCACAAAGGAGGCTTGGTTTTAGTCTCGCTTCTGCGGGGTGTACGTAACAAATGCATGGCTGACAGGCCAATAAAAGACGCACTTATGCGTAGCCTGTAGTATTAGGGCTATGCCCGAAACTGAAATACCACCCGCTGTGCGGGTGGATTATTATTACGCTTTCTTCAGCTAACACACCGGCACAAGTCATTCTGCCAATATAACGTACAAACGTCCGTTAACTATCCTTGCCCCTCCCCCGACTGTCAAAATCGCCCCGATTTTTGTTCACTTTGCACTAAAATTTTGTCACTTTATAGGTGACAATTTGTAACCCCACTATACTTACAAGCCGCGGGGATTATGTTAGAATGTAGTCACAGAGCAAAAAAAGAAAGGATATAAGCAACGTGACAAACATCAACTCTCAAGGCTTCAAGCTCGTAAACGCACACTACAAATATCTCGAGGGGCTTTCTCTCGAGGACCGCGGCAGAATACTGACACTGCTTTTCGACTACAGCCACGGCAGAGAACTCACAAAAGAGCTGCTGACCGATACGAATATGCTGGATTCGCTCGAAAGGATAATATACACCGCCCATTTTGACGTTGATCGCACCTGATATCATACGGCAAAGGGTTAGATAAATCCCACCACCCTATTGACATTCTCGCACCTCAATGTTATAATTCGAGTAACATCATTACACGGAGGCGCACAATGAGCTTCGACAGAGAATACTTCGTAAACACGCGTGAGGGCTTCACTTCAGCGTGGCAGGTCACCGACGTGACCGACGGTGCGGCGATATTCACAAGAAAATACAGCGTAAGAGAGGCGGGAGAATACTATCTTCAGTACTTCACCGACAGCTTCTCGGAAATAGAGCTTCTCTCCCCCGAAGCAAGATATACCCCGATACTCCACGGTGAGGACCGCGAGCTACTCGTCACGCTCGAGCGCGGTGAGAACACGTTGACAGCCTCCGTACCCGTGAAGGACGGAGCAGTTCCGACTCTGTCAACACGACTGCTCGGTGAGGATGGCAGGATCATCCGCGACGACGTTATATCCGACGACCGCCCCTACCCCGACGTAAAAAAGGCGGACACCGCCGAGATACCCGAGGGCTATACCCCCGCGGTAGGTAGCGCTATTCGCTCCTACGGAAGATTCGGCTACGCCAAGGGTGACGGTGTGCTCGACTACTCGATGCCCGCATTCGGTATCGTCTCGCGCCCCTATATATCGGGAGTACCCGGATACAAAAAGCACGCGATGTGGTCCTTCTCGCTCCTGCCCGACGGCGAGCGCGAGAGCGGAAGAAATATGAAGGTATATAAGGTGCCCGAAAACGAGAAGATAGACGTCGATTGGACGCACACGACTTGGCGGCGCGAGCTCACGGGAGGCAAATATATCAGCTACGACTATTCGACGGTATGCTCGTCACTCCTTATCGAAACCAACCTTAATTATATAAATATGTCACGTATGTCGGCGATCGGCGTGCCTACCTCGGCAACCTTTGCCACAGAGAGAGGTGGCAGAGGCGTATTCGTCACGCGCACACCCGACGACGGAGTGCTCTACGACGCGGCGCGTGACGGCGAACTGAAAAAAGGCTTCATCATTCTCTCGCGGCAGAACACCTTCCCCGAGATCCCGATGCTCATAACTCTATCCCGCTCCCCCCGCACGGTAAAGCGAGACGGTAAGGGAGTGCGTATAGAGTTTGACGGTGAGGTCGGCTTTGCGCTCCTCACCTTCCTCTACGGAATAGAGCTGTTTGAAACAGATGATCTGACCGAGGAGTGGTACCAAAAAGCGATAGAGAAGGCTATGACGGTCCACTCGATCTCGCTTATGCGACCCGTCGGATGCGAGGAGTATTTCCGCATCTTTGGCGATCGCATCAGCATCAAAAACCTATTCACCTACCGCGTGCTAGAGGATGATTTCAAAGCACCGCATCTCGCGGCAGCGCCACTTCCCCCTCCCGTGATGCTCGAGGCACTCTACGGCGGTGCGGCAGTAGCCGATGCGCGCGCTCTGGATCTCGGTCTGCCGACAAAGTACGGACCTCTGTACGCCGTATTAAACAGCACAGATTCCGAGTACTCTCTTCCGATACCCGAGTACCGCGAGAACTTCGTTTTTGGTGGAAAATGTAAAGAAGAGTTTGCAGAACTACTGCATTCCGACTTTGATGAGTATATAAGCTATCATAGAGACAAGGGATATATTCCGAACCCGGGTAACTATTCCTTCCTCTTCCAGTACGCCTATCCGTACAAGCTATTCCCCTATCTTAGGAGTGAAGAGCGCGAAAGACTCGAGGACATTATGAGAGAGGGTCTCGACGTTGTATCAAATCCAAATCACGGCTACGTAGGTCCTGCGGGCAGACGGTGTCTCTCCTGGTATACGCGCACAGAGCCGTTCACGGGGATCTCACATCTGTCTACGTATCTTCACATCACGGGAATATCGAAGTACGCACACTGCGACCGCGAGATCATCGAAAATAGCGAGAACGTGTTCATCGAGATAGATTGGGGCAACGCGATGAGCCTCTACTCGACCTGGCTCTCCGCTCTGTTCACCGGCTCTCTCGATCTCGTCGAGAAGAATTATTCCATTTTCAGACGGGCATTTGACTACTACCTCGTCGGCATGGATTTTGCCTGCATGGCGGTTGGATATGCCGAGTGCGGTGTGTCCTGGAACGATGGAACGAACTTCGGCGGCTATCTCGGATTTATCAATATTGCCGATACGCTCGGAAGGCGCGAGGACTATGAGTTAGGTCTTTACGCTTATGCGAAGCTCTGCTGTCTGCGCCGCGCACAGCTGCTCTCGACGCAGAATTATTTCTGTAAATACTTTGGTGTAGAGCCATGGCTCTCCGCTAAGTTCTTCCACGAGGAGACCGACGGAGACTGCGCCTTTATATCCTACCCCGCAACACTCGTCAGCGAGGGCTATCGCCGTCAAGCTATATACAACTTCACCACCGAGGGTCACTACCGCGAGGCGTTCAGAATGTACGCAAAATACCTGCCGCGCGAGACCGAGGCGCTCCTCTGTGCCGCAGAGCGATCCGTGATAGGCTCTATCACGGGTAAGAAAATAGACGAGGAAACGACCTACTCGACGCTCAAAAACGGCTTCCTCGGTGAGCAGGAGACCTACTCGTATCTGTCACTTTCAACTATTATGAAGCGTTTTGACGACCGAGAGCTTGAGCGGATGATACTAGAGGCGCGTGAGAACGGCAGGATATCGCGAGACATTCTCGGTCACTACGTGTGGTCGCACCGTCGCCTCTCGAGAGAGTGGTCGCGCATAATGCTCCTATCCGATCTCTACTCTCGTGAAAAGGCGGCACTTACCGCGTGGCGAGGTCTCCGCATCGCCGACGCGACCTATCCGACGGTCACACTCACGGAGGTAAAGACGGGCGCGTGGATCGAGATATACTCCGAGCATCCACCCGTTGCCACCGCCGACGGTAAGCCTCTCACCTTCACCAAGCTGCGCGAGAACATCTATCGTGCGAGCATAGACACCGATTGTACCGTCACGTTTACCTGAGCAGATCGGGTATCGCACGTCCCGAATAAAGCCGTGTTATAAAACGTAACAAAAACGGGCACATCCTACCAATTACGGTATTGATGTGCCCGATTTTTATATAAATATGCAAATAATTATTTACATATTCCGCTATTTAGTCAAAGCGTCGGCTTTATTTATTATTTTTAAAGTACTGATATAAATAGCACGGAAGCATACCGTTGTAGAGCTTGCGCACCTTATCGGCACGTTTTCCGTACAAGCGCTCAAACGACGGATGCGAGGTTATCACGTAGACCTGCCAGGGAGCGAGACTCCGGAAATGCTCACCTATCTCGCGATAGAGTGCCTCAGCCTCGCGCTGTGTACCGAGCCTCTCGCCGTAGGGCGGATTTGTAACGATCGTGCCTCGTCTGCCCTCGGTGGATATTTTGCGCGCGTCCATTCTGAACACCTTTACGCTGTCCGACACACCGGCAAGCCTCGCGTTCTTCTCGGCGAGTGCAACTGCGTCGGGATCGATATCCGAGGCATACGAGCAGAATTCACTGTCGTGCTCCCCCGCTATCGCCTCCTCCCTCGCATCGAGCCAGATGCGCTTATCAATGAACGAAAACGCCTCTGCGGCAAACGCGCGTCTTGCGCCGGGTGCGATGCCACGCATCATCATAGCCGCCTCAATAGCGATCGTTCCGCTACCGCACATCGGATCCCAGAGCAGTACGTTCTCGCGCGGGCGGGAGATTGCCGCAATTGCCGCGGCAAGAGTCTCACGTATCGGTGCGCCGAGCGCCTCGCGGCGGTAACCGCGCTTGTGGAGTGCCGTTCCCGAGGTGTCGATCATTAAGGTCGCCTCGTCGTTAAGTATAAAGAATTCGATCTGATATTTCACGCCCGTCTCGGGAAAAATAGATATGCCGTATCTCTCGCTCATCGAGCGAACGACCGCCTTTTTCACTATAGACTGACAGTCGGGAATGGAGTGCAGCTTTGATTTTATCGCGTGTCCTTTCACAGGAAAGGCATCGGCTTTGCCGATAAAATCCGACCACGGAAGAGCTCGCGTTCCTTCAAAAAGCTCGTCGAAGGTCTCTGCTCTGAACGAGCCGAGCTTCAGAAATACCCGCTCCGCATAGCGCAGAAAAATATTTGACAGCGCTATAGCCTGCTCGTCACCGAGAAAGGTCACTCTGCCGTCTATCGTGGATATTCTGTCGTATCCGAGCGCATCGATCTCCTCACCGAGCAGATGCTCAAGACCGAAAAGACAGGTTGCCACAAGCTCGAGTCTCATTCGACACCTCCTAAAAAAATCTTACTGAAATATTATACTCCAAAAGCCGATATTTGTCAAGGCTGCAATATTGACAACGCCTCTGCTTTGTTATATAATTAATGTAGAATATTTTTCCGAAAGGTAAGAACAATATGAGCATTATCAAGAACGTAAGACTGTACGGCGAGCTTGTCGATATCGAGATCGCCGACGGCAAATTTTCTAAAATCGGTAAGCTCGAGGGCGAGGGTGTCGATTTTGGCGGCAAAAAGATCTATCCCGGACTCATCGATATCCACTCTCACGGTGTGATCGGATTCGACACTATGGAGGGACACCTCCCCGAGATGGCAAAATACTACCTCGAGCACGGCACCACCACCTGGTACCCCACCACTATGACGATGAGCGAGGAGGATATAATTGCGGCGTGCGACGAGAGGATAGCGGAAATCGGTGGCGCAAATATCCCCGGCTTCCATATGGAGGGCCCCTTCATCAACGTAAAATACAAGGGTGCGCAGAACGCGAAGTACGTTATCCCGCCCACAATGGAGCTTTTCAACAAGTGTAAGAGCATAAAGCTCGTGACTATAGCACCCGAGGTCGAGGGTAGCATGGACTTTATCCGCGAGTGCCCTGCAGTCGTTTGCCTCGGTCACACCGATACCGATTACGATACCGCTATGGCGGCGTTTCGTGCGGGCGCAAAATGTCTGACTCACACCTACAACGTCATGCCCGGTATGCACCACAGAAAGCCGGGTCCGATCCCTGCAGGCGCTGATTCGGGAGCATACGCACAGCTCATTTGTGACGGTGTACACGTTCACCCCTCGATGGTCAGACTTCTCATCAAGCTTTACGGCACCGACAGAGTCGTGCTGATCAGCGATGCGATGAGAGCTACAGGTCTCGGTGACGGCGCGTACGATTTCGGCGGACAGACCATAACCGTCACCGATGGCAAGGCATACACCGAGGGCGGCAACCTCGCCGGCTCGACCGCAACGTTACTCGATTGCGTCAGATGCGCTATCAGCTTTGGTATCCCCGAGGAGGATGCAGTAAAGATGGCAACCGCCGTCCCCGCCGAGCTTATGGGGCTGAACAAGGGTAAGATCGCCGTAGGCTACGACGCAGACTTCATCATCGTCGACGACGATTTCAATCTCATAAAAGCAGTCGCGAGAGGTGAGATCTAACTAAGCCTTCCCCTTTTGGGAAGGCTAGGAAACCTTTCGCAAATACAACCTCATCCACCGCCTCGGCGGTCCCCCTTCCCCAGAGGGGAAGGCAAAGGGGGAAGGCAAGGAGAAAATAGCTATGAAGGAAAACCAGCATACAAGGACCGAGATGCTCGTCGGAGTCGACGCTCTCAGGCGCATACAGGCGACCCGTGTCGCGATTTTCGGCATTGGAGGCGTCGGCGGCTATGCCGCAGAGGCACTCGCCAGAGCGGGTGTCGGCGAGCTTCACCTCATCGATCACGACACAGTCTCGGTAACTAATATCAATAGACAGATAATCGCGCTCCACTCTACCGTCGGCAGAGAAAAGGTTGAGGTTATGCGCGAGCGAATAGCCGATATCAACCCGGAGGCGCGGGTCGAGATATACCCCGTTTTCTTCGATAAGGATAACGAGGGCGACTTCGATTTTTCATCCTACGACTACGTGGTAGATGCAATCGACAGCCTCTCGGCGAAGATCGAGCTGATCTGCGCCGCAAAGCGCGCCGGTACGCCGATAATATCCGCGATGGGTGCGGGCAACAAACTTGACCCGACCGCCTTCCGCGTATCGGATATCTCGAAAACTAAGGTCTGCCCGCTCGCTCGTGCGGTACGCACTCGCCTCAAAAAACTCGGAATCAACCATCTCAAGGTGGTCTACTCAGAGGAGCTCCCCTACGTAAGAGAGACCGTCATAGGCTCATCATCCGACGTGCCGCTCGCAGCTGAAATCGCGCAAAATTGCGACACGTCCCCCGAGATAGCCACAAAAGGTGACGGCAAGCGCGCCCCCGCGAGCATATCCTTCGTTCCCTCGGCAATGGGACTCGTAATAGCTAGTGAGGTCATACGGGATATTATACGCGGAGAATGAGTCACAAAAAGCAAAGCGGTCACACCTCTCGCGACAGAGTCGGTGTGACCGTTTTTTATTATATTCAGAATTTTATTAAGTGCACAAAGTCCGAAGCGAATGCACTGCGCCGGCAAAAGATCATTTTTCCAAACGCATTTAGGATTTTTCGTGATCCGCTCTCGCCTCATGCGCTTTCATTCCTATAATCGAGCGATGCAGGTGTCGCACAGAATGCTCGATCGCGCACTGCACGGCGTAGATGATCACCGCCGCCTCGAGAATGAAGCCGGTATTCGTCAGCACCCACACGTATTCGTTGTAGATGAAAGGCTGCATAACGATAGACGAGAAGTGTAGGAAGAGATAGACACCGATACAGATCTTGCCGAGGAAGTGTGCCGCCTTGCTGTAATATGTAAACCGCTGTGACACGAAAACTATTATGAACACCGAGGCGTAGGTAGAGAGTGCCTCAAACTCGATCGCAAAGCCGAGAATAAAAGCGAGCACCGATACAAGAAGTCCAAGCTTAAAATGCTTTGAGCAAAATGCGTTTATCTTATCGTAGAACGTAGCGTAGACGCATCCGAACGCAAACGCCGGCATCTCTCTTGTATAGAGTCCGCCCTCCATTGCTATCTTGGTAGCGAGTCGGAACGAAACCGCGACCGCCGCCATAATGATTCCCGCGATGATAAACCGCTTTTCACTCTTCAGCTTACTGCACACAAAATACACGAATGCGAAGATGATATAGAGGCCTATTATCGAGGCGATATACCAGCCATGTCGGTTGATGTGTCGCAAATTGTTGAAAAGATCGAGGTTTAGTATCTGTAGCCACTTGTCAGCGCCGGTGAGCGTTCCTCGCATAAAGAAGTAATAAGTTATCGCATTTATGAACACCGCCACCGCCCAGAGCTTAGGCACGTTCACAAGAAGGAGCTTCACAAGATATTTGTTTCCCTTAGCCTGATATGAGCGGATGATTCCGAACGCGGAAAGGAAGAAGAAAAGTCCAACACCGATGCCGCCGGAGTATTCGCATATAAGCCCCTTGAACGGCACGTCAGCGACGTCGAGACCGAGGTTGTGCAGTAGCACGAAGATACAGAATATTCCCTTGAGGCAGGTGGTAGATCTCGCATCGAGTATCGCCGCATCCCCCTCGCGTCGCGGTCTCAGCGCAAGCATCGGGATCAATAAAGCCAGAGTGTAAAATAAGTACATAACGCCTCACACTTTTTTATTCGAAAGCACATAAGCATATTTTACCATATTTGTCGTATTAAGTCAATACCTGCAATTATTAACTCTGATTAAATAGCTACGCACGGGACGCGCAATAATCGCGGCAGTCACCCCGATGCCAAGAGAATCATTCTTTATCTTTGCCATTGTTAAACCCCAAATTATTTGTTTTGCACCTATATAAGTGCATTACAATTTATAGCGTATCTGACATCTCGAGGGGTATTTTTGTTTATTTTGTAAACTATATTTTACATATTCAAGGTGTTTAGGATAAAAAATCAACGCTTTTATCTTTTGAGTTCTTGCTTTCTCGTATGTCGTTAGCACTCGATATAAGGCTCGCCGCAAGTCCGAGCACAGCGCCGATCACAAGCGACGGTGACGCACTGTCCTGCCCGACGATTACCGCCGCGACGCCCGTGATAACTGCCGAGAACGGCATCATGACGGCAACGACGTTTGCAGAAACGTATCTCATAGCCGACGTGCGCAGAGTCCAGCACACCGCATTTGCGAGAATTCCGATACACGCAACGCACAGCACGAGCCACACGGCAGGAGTGAAGACGAAGGGGTCGATCGGCTCACCGCCGATACAGACAAAATTGAACGACAGCGCCATCAGCGCCGACACCGCCGCTTGGATAAATAGCTGTATCATCACGTAAAGCGATGCCTGATATTTTTTCGCATATATTCCCGTAACCGCGATGTTGACTCCGTACAGCAGTCCCGCGACCGCGTTAAGGATATCCGCCGCCCTAAAGCTGATGCCCGTATCAACTACACCTGCGAGCACCATCGAAGATAGGAGACAGAGTATGCTCGCCGCCACCGTCAGAGCAGACGGCTTCTTTCGCACAGCAAAAAGCAGTATCAGCGGTACCGTGATACAGGAGAGGTTTTCGAGAAACGCCTGATTTGTCGGCGAGGTATCAAAGTTATATGCGAGAGCCTGAAGCACACTCGCGAGTCCGACACACAGTCCCGTGGGAACAGCGACCTTAAAGTAGCCCGCCCCGAGCTCGGAAAGTCGTCTGCGCGACAAGACGAGCAGCACGCACGCCGCCGAAAACGTGGTGATCGTGCTATACACCGCCGCCGAGAAGCTGCCGCCTATCAGCGTCTTCTTAGCGAGCGGAACGAGTCCCCATATAAGTATGACCGACACGATGCCGATATAGGATATCAGCACGGGATTTCTTTTGTTTATCATAAACCGCGCAAAAGCATAGCGCACCTTTCGGAAAAACTAAATATATGATAGCATATTTTGTCGAATTGTGCAAGAGAATAATAGCCGTGCTCTCAAGCAGATGGTTTTAGGGGGGTTTTTTTATTTTTCACGATAGATATAATACTTAATGTGGTTATCCGAAAAATGTTCACTAACGAAAACCAAAGGAGTTTAAACCATGAATATTAGAATCATTGTTAGAGATAACATTCACATTATTGGACAAAGAAACAGAGATGAAGATTTGTATAGATTAGACGGATACTACATCAGTCCCATATTTTCCGTAGAGGACAATCTATGTGAATCGCAAATAATCGAGTTGCTTTGGCCTTACATAGAGCATGAAGTAGAACATATGTTTTGCGATCAAATAGATATAGCAAAGATATAATGCTTTCAATAACATTATAATAAGAGACTAATTACAGTTCATTTTTCGCGATAACCATACCATAAAAACAAAAAACTAGTTAACCGTAAAGGCTATCCATCTTTTGTCGGCAAAGCAAGCTTTGCGAAAGCCTAAATTAAAACTATAAAACATTATATTTACCTAAAGTTATATTTATCTCTTATTAATTCAATAATTTCTTTCCCAAACACCTCATATGCATATCCGCAAGGCTCTGCGGATATTGAGCTTCGGTTATGTTCGCAAAAACACTTGACGAGGACTTCTTTATCTGAAAAACGGTGTTGGAGTCGATTTTGTATTCAAAGCAAAGCTTTGTTATTTTAATAGCCAATTCTTCGCTGTACTCTAATAGTAAGTTTCATCTTCACACCCCTCCGTACCAAATCACGGCAGAGCCGTGAATGGAATCCGCAACTTGTTGCGGTATGGAATCGACACGAAGTGTCGTATGGAATCCGTCACAGACGGTATGGAATCAAGAACGAAGGGAGACGGAGAAATACAAGCTATCGCTTGATGCCATACGCGGACGAGCCGCAATTCCATACCAACCCCTTCGGTCTTGGATAAATAAAAAGACGAACTGAAGTTCGTCTTTTTATTTTGGTGGACCAAGATTCACGAAAGTTGAACTGCTACTAATAGTTAGGTAATTGAATTGAAATAATGACTACTCGTTCGCACCTTTTATTTGAGATAATCTATTACGTTGTAATATTTTTTTGCGAGTTTGTTTATTTCAGATATTATTCTATCACTCAATCCTTGACGGTCTTTGTAGTCGTCTTTTTCGATTTCTATTAAAGGTATATCGTGATCCTTGTATGCCTTTCGTTTGCGTTCTTTATTTTGCAGATATTCTTTTGTGTTCATTCCCCAATATTCTATGTAAATACCATGTCTACTGTCCGTAACCGGAATGAACCAATCGCATTTTATAGTTTGTTCATCAGAATCGATAGGAACCTTTTTCTCATAGCAATGAACTATGCGATTTTCATACAATATATCGTCAACCACAATTTCAGGATCACTCTTAACATAGTGCCCGTCGCACGTTCTTCTAAGTTCTTCTTTGTGGCTATCCTTTTGCTTAACTTCTTCAGAAATCTTTACTTCTTCTTTTGGCTTTTTAGATTCAATAATATCCTTTATATCATTCACTACCCTATCGGTCAAAGACGTATCATGGAATAATTCAAAAACAAAATTCGCAATAGCCATCAACTTATTACAGTTGCTTTTGATAAAGTCGAACGTTTTCATGCGATATATGTTTGATCGAAGATTAAAATAATAATCTTTCATATCAAACGGCTTTGAATTTTTGTCAAAACTGTCCTTGAAATCGCGCATTTCGTAGTAACAATCACGACAAAGGTGACCATTCGGGGCGCTATTGGCACAAACTATACAGACACCATCTCCGGCAGCCTTTTCGTTTTTTTGCGCCGGCGGCGCTTTAACGATTTTGGGGTCTGGTCTTGGTGTTGCTGATTTGCAAGAGCAACCTTTATCCGCGTAAAACCATTTGCTACAATCCGGGCACTTTAATGCCTTGCCTTCATCTTTAAGTTTGTTGCACTTAAAACAAAGAAAGTACTTTCCACTTTCTCCCCCACATAAATTACAAGCCATTTCAAACCTCACAAATGTTGCTTTTTAAAATAAAGCATTTGCTTTTTAAAAAACAAGTGCCTTATTTAACATATTTTTATTTTCAACTAATTATAGCACATTAAACGTTAAAAATCAAGATGCGTGACACAAAATGTGTTTTATCACCGAGGCGCGTGCTTGTCCCCTTACATGTGGCGTCGCTTCGCGATATCAAGACGACAACTCATCCGCCTAAAAATCAACGTTGCAATTTTGGCATTTTTACACATTTGACTTGCAAAAAACGGGAAAAAGTGATATAATATATATGATAATTTCAGTTAGGCAAAATGACTGCTATAAGGAGGCAAAAGTGATCAAAACTTCTATTCGTTTTTTTGACAATATTCCCGTGCGCGCGGTATGGAATGATGAAAGCTCCAAGTGGTGGTTTTGCGCTGTAGATATTGCCGAAGCATTAACGGGTAGCAAATCTCCGAGAAAATATTGGAATACCATAAAAAGCAGAAATCCTCAGTTGTCTTCAATTTGCGGACAACTGAAATTGATGGCTAAGGATGGTAAATCGTATTTAACCGATGTTATTGACGATGACGGTGTAAATACACTGATCATGGTTATCCCGAGCAAAAAAACGGCGGCATTTACTCATTGGATGAAAACAATGGGCACAACGATTGACGAGAAAAGCAAGCAAAAGGCATATTCTTTGCTTGAGGGCGGATTGATTGAAAACATTGAGGTCGGAACAGTCAAGGGACTAAAGCAAATTCACTCCTTTATTTTCGGCGGCCTTTACGATTTTGCCGGTCAAATCAGAACGCATAATATCAGCAAGGGCGGTTTCAAATTTGCTAACGCATTGTATCTGGAAGAAAATTTGAAATCGATTGAAAAAATGCCCGAAAGCACTCTCGAAGAGATCGTTCAAAAATACGTAGAAATGAACGTAGCGCATCCTTTTATGGAAGGTAATGGACGAGCTACGAGAATTTGGCTTGATCTGATTTTGAAAAAGAATTTAGGTAAATGCGTTGATTGGAGCGGGATAGATAAAACTAAATATCTTGAGGCGATGAAAAAAAGTCCTTTTAGCGCAAACGAAATTTTCTCTTTAATACAGAATGCTTTAACAGACAAAATTAACGATAGAGAATTGTTTATGAAGGGTATTGACTATTCATATTACTACGAGGAAGAATAAAACACAAACCAAACATACAGAATTGTCCCCGACAGCTTGTCGGGGACAATTCATAGAAAAAACAAAACGAAAACCAATCCTCTTGCGAGGTTCGAGTGGTCACATCTAGGATTTTGACGGCGAGCGTCAATATTTCTCGCTTTCGTACCAAATCACGGCAAAGCCGTGAATGGAATCCGCAACTCGTTGCGGCATAGAATCTCGCTAAAGGCGAGTATGGAATCAAGAACGAAGGAAGACGGAGAAATACAAGCTATCGCTTGATGCCATACCAACCCCTTCGGTCTTGGATAAATAAAAAGACGAACCACGGTTCGTCTTTTTATTTTGGTGGACCATCTTTAACGAAAGTCGAACCGACAACATTTACTTATATCTCTTCTCCGATTTTATTTTCCGTCCTTACAAACGGCGATTTCATAGATTTTATCTATCTGCGCCGTTGAAAGACCGGCGTACTCGAGGAGGAAGGCTCTCGCTTTATCGGATAGAGCTTCGCCGGAAAGCCGGTTGAAGCGGTCAAGAAATTCCTTGAAGAGATGATGATTACGGTTTCTTCCGCCCCAGATAGAAATAGAAGTGATCTCGTATTCAAGGATCAGATCCTCAAGAGTCATTCCGTAAAGTGCGCCAAGGATAAAGGCGTATGAGCCCGTCCTGTCAGCGCCCCCTCGGCAGTGGTAATAAATAGGATAATTTTCAGGGCTCGCAAAGGTGGAAAAGAAGGTATAAAGCTCTTCCCTCTCGCCTTCGTCAAACAAGCCTGCATACGCCTCCGAGACAAGAGATATCCTGTTCATTCCGAGTAGCTCCGAGGTCGGATGCTCAACCGATATTTTCGCCTCACCTCGAAGATCCAGATCGGTTTTTATTTTAAGTGCGGCAAGAGCCTCTGCACCCTCCTTGGATAAATGCACCTTGTTTTCAAATTCACTTCCTCGGTACATCAGCCCCTGGCGTATTACACCGCCGCCGATAAGCTTGTAGCCTCCCATATCACGGACGTTTGAAACGCCTACTATGCGCAGAAAGCGAGGAGCAATATCCTCCGTAACGAAGCTATAAACCTCACTGCGCCGTCCGTTTTTCTGCACGAACCAGTAATACCTCGTTGCAATTTTAAGATTGTAAACCTTCATCGACGAGCCGGCAGTGATATAAACCTCGGGAGAAGACATGTCCGCATTTTCGGATATAACCAAAAAGGTATATATTTTCCTGTTATTGTGACCTATCTCACAAGGTCTGTCCCGCCACTCAAAGCATACCGGCGCAGGGTGAGAATGCTCGTCTCTGTCTTGTCCGGGAGCAACGTCGTTCCAAATAAATTTTAACTGCTCCGCGTCCATATCAGCACGCAGCCTTTTAGCACCCTCGGTACAAAAATTAGTCTGATATTCGCTCGCAAGGCCCACATAAGATCCGTTCTTAGGTCTCAATAAAAGTAACATTGCCACCCTCCCGACTTTTTTCTCTCGAATAATTGTAGCATATAACTTATTCTATGTCAATATTCACCGGGGAAAATACGTTACAGCCCCTTGTAGTGCTACAACATATTAGAGATAGCCTCTAGTATTTTGACGACGAGCATCAATATTCCTCGCCTTGCCGCTTACGAGCGAGCTCGACGCGCTCTGCGGCGGGAATGCGAACCTATTTTCTCGGCTTTGCCTGCGAAAACTAGGTTGAGTCAATCGAGACGGCTCCGACAACAAAAAGAGGTCAACCGCAAGGGCTGACCTCTTTTTGTTGGTGGACCATCTAGGACTCGAACCTAGGACCGACCGGTTATGAGCCGGTAGCTCTAACCAACTGAGCTAATGGTCCAAATATTAAATTTTAAATTTCGCATTTATACGACCGGTTATACTCCTTGTGAGCCGCCTCGGGGCATGGGCGCTTCGCACCCTGCATCGCAAAACGATGCGCTCACGGAGCAATCTGCGCGTGCCTCGCTTGTGCGAGCACAGACTCGCTCACGCTTGATTATGATACAAAACTCTAACCAACTGAGCTAATGGTCCAAATATTAAGTTTTTATTTTCGCATTCTTCCGACCGGTTATACTCCGTATTTGCGACTAATATATTGTAGCAAATAAATATGAATAAATCATAAACAACTGATGAACAAATAAAAAATACTAAATAAAAAATTCCCTATTATTCGATTTTTTTCAAAAAGAGTTAAAAATTTAAGAAAAAAAGCAAAAAAACATATTGACAAACGCATAAAATTTTGCTATAATGTACTGCGTCACGGGGAAACATCTTCGTGGTAAATGCTGCTATGGCTCAGCTGGTAGAGCACATCCTTGGTAAGGATGAGGTCCCCGGTCCGAATCCGGGTAGCAGCTCCAGACAACCCCGGAGGTTATCCTCCGGGGCTTTGGTTTTATTAGGGCACCTCAGCGCTCCCACACACTTTAGTGAGGGGTTGTCTGGGGCTGCTGCTCTCGCTTCGCATCGAGCTTCGCGCAAGCGAAGTCCGGTTCGCATTCCCCAACCGCAGATCGAAGAGCTCGCTCTTCAGGCGTAGGTTGTGGGTATATTCACCATCGGTGAATACCCGGGTGGCTCCAGACAACCCCGATTTTGTAATTCTTGTATGTCTGCTCTTTTTTGTTGGTTTTAGTTTAGAGTTATGAGGCTCGCCTTGCTCGCCGTTATGAGTTTGCTACGCGAACGTTATGATATGATTGCCTATCAATTTTTAAACTTGGCGAAGCCAATCATAACAATGCGTAGCATTTCATAACTCATAGCTTGCCCGCAGGGGCAATCATAACTTAGCGTGATTTGTCCGTTTAGGACATCACGCTTATCCTCCGGGGCTTTGGTTTTATTAGGGCACCTCAGCGCTCCCACCCACTTTTGTGAGGGGTTGTCTGGTGTCGGGGACGTTTGCCACGCAAGCTCCCACAATTAACGCGCATCGTTTACTACCGGAAAAACAGTCGGGCAATGGAAAGCTATCGGCTATCGGGCAAAACGTTTTCCGTCACGGCATACGTTCAACCGTGTTATACGTAATACTATTTATAAATGGAAGGTGTCATCCCAACGGATGAAGCAAAGGCGCAAATGATTTCTAAAATTAAATGCAAGAACTGCACGCCGACCCACACGCTTTACATTTTGAGTGTTATTTTATTTGCTCTGTATCTCTCGCTTTTAGTATGGGTAATTTCGCTAAAATGTAATCTAAAGGTTACAATTACCGACACTTATTACTTTTTTGGCGCTATGACTCTCAGAGAAAAGTTGCAGTTTGTGAAGGAGAGCTTCGCTGTAATTTTCAAGTCTGACATATGGAAAACAGATCCTTTTGATGCTCGACAGGATATACTGAACGTGATCGTTTTTATACCGTTTGGCATATATACATCCTATTTTGCGAAAAGGTGTAAGTTTCTCAACACGGTCATACCGTCCGTACTTCTGAGCTTTGGCTTTGAGCTGTTGCAGCTGATATCAAACATAGGAGCTTTTTCCGCGGTAGATCTGGTCACCAACACCGTGGGTGCTCTGATAGGCTACCTTGTTTACCGACTGATATATAAGAACTCGCCAAAAAGGATCAAGGCACTCGTCACCGTCTCATCCGTCATGATAATATTCCTCGGAATATTGGTATACCGCGCGGTTATGAATACCGCAAATATGTTTGATTTTTATATTGATATTTTACTAAAAAGAATATAGATTGGAAAAAGCGTATGAACCGTTCAAAACCTCGCTATCTGCTAATATTTAAAATAGTCGGCGCTCTTGGAGTCGCTCTTTGTATTGTCGGCGTGATACTCGCCGTTTCGGGATTTGGTGATTTCGAGAGCAACGACTTTATGATCGGTACGTTTCTCGCCGTGTTCGGTATGATCGCTAGCTTCAGCGGTATTTTTATAGGCTTCGGACCCGAGATCGCGAAAATGAGAGCGCGCACCGTTCGTTACATCCATGAAGAAAACAAAGAGGATATGACGGCTATCGCTACCTCAACCGCTGAAATTATCAGCGAAGCCGTTCAAATCACCGCAAATGCCGTCGCTAACGGTAAGCGAGAGAGTAAATTCTGCAAGCATTGTGGAAAATCCATCGATGCCGACTCAACATTCTGTGCGTATTGCGGCAAAAGCCAATAACGGCGAAGGAGAAATTATGCCGTCAAAAAGATTTTCACCGAAAATAGATAAGCTGTATTTTCTTATTGCGGTGCCGTCACTCGCGATCTGCGCGGCGATGACCGTAGTAGCAGTGTTTGCTCCGATCTCACTGTTTGCCATAGTACCAACGGATCTTTTGGTGCTGTATTTCCTCATCTCTCCGCTTTTCGGCTACGTCGAGCTGCGCTCGGACTCGCTTTTCGTGCAGTACGGATTTATACTTAAGCGCGAGTTTCCCTATTCCTCGATACGCGGTACCGTGAAGCTGAGAAAATTCCACTCCGACTCGATGCTGACGTTGAAAAACGCCTTTGAGCACGTCGTGATAAAGTACAACAAATTTGACCTCACTGTAGTGAGTGTCACCGACAACGACGAATTCATCGCGGAGCTCGAGCGCCGCTGTGCAGGTCAATAAATCGCGTAGAGGAAATGAATATATGAAGCTGAAAGCATTTAAAAAGGACGCAGAGGTCGCGCGCGGACTGATAGCAGCACTCTTTGTCACGGTGTGCATCGTCATCGCGTGGGCGATCATCTTCAAATGTAACAGAACAGATCAGCTGAATCTGATCCGAAATCAGAGCTGGTCGATATGGAAACGCTTTACCTACCGCATCATTCCCTTTCACAGCGCATACGTAGTTTTCCGCGGAGGAAGCGTTGTCGGCATCATTGCCTTCTTTGCGAACGTCCTCTGCTTCATCCCCTACGGTATGCTCTACCGCTTCTTCACCGATACGAGGACGGTAATATGGAGCACCTTGATCGTAATATTCGGCGTTGAGATCTTCCAGATGCTCTCGGGCTTTGGCGGCTTTGATTTTACCGATATATTTATGAATTGCCTCGGCGCGTATATCGGATGTCGGATGTACGATCTGCTGCGGCCCCGGATATCGGGCAGGGTCATCAATGTTCTGGCACTCACAATGCTGGTACCATTCGCCATAACGTCAATCTACGGTATAACCAACACAATACTAAATTTTCCCACAATTTGACATCTTTAGTTTACAAAATGATATTAAAACAGCACTTACAGTACGTAGGCACCTAAATCTGTGCCGTGTAAAATAAGTGCTGTTTTTGTTTTTTATAGATTACTTGCTGTACATCTCGCACTCATCGAGCTCAATCTCGCCATTTTCACGCTCGTACTCACGGACGCACATCTCGGCAAGATACTCAAGCTGTGCATTAAGCGAACGCTTATTTTTCTTAGCAACCTGAGTTATTTTGTAGAGAAGCTCGGGCTCAAACCTGATGCCCGTCTGAATTTTGTTAGTAGCCAAGATAACACCTCAAAAACATTTTGATAACATTATACAGAAAAATAGCTTGACTTTATACAAACAAAGTGTTATCATATTGATGATAAAATAACGCTTGAGGTGCAAAAAATGAGCGGAATAGAAAAAGAAGTGGATAAATTGGGCAGAATCGTCATACCGAAGCAATACAGAAATAAGCTCGGCATAAAGGATAACGACAAGCTTACGGTATCGCTTGTAGACACGAAGATCGTATTATCTCCCACCCAGCGTCGATGCATACTGTGTGAGGAGAAGCTTCTCACGGAAAGCGAGCGCATATGTGCCGCATGTATCGCGCGGATCAAGAGTACAGAATAATCAGAAGGGGCTGTCACATTTGGTAAAACCGAAAAAGTCCGAAATGACAATGAAAAGTCTCGAAAAACGGCAAAAACCGTAAATGAGACAATGAAATGATGAAATCCTGCGGATTTCTTCGATTTTGATGGACTTTTTCTACCGCCGTTTTCGCGGCTCGACGTACTTTTGTACGCCTCACGCCACGAAAAGCGACGCTTTTTCCTCAAATCTGACTATCCCCTTATCAAACTTTTTGGGGTGTCTCAAATTTTTCATTTGAGACACCCCCTTTATTAAATGCGAAATTGCCTACAGTATAGTATTTCTTTATACGTTTTTACCCGTTTTTTTGATCTCTTCGATAGTCTCTACGACCTTCAGAGCCTCGGAGCTCTTGATCGGGTAATCCTTACCCAAGCGAAGTGCCTCGTAGAGGTAGACCCAGGTCTGATCGAGCTTATAGTCGTCCCAATCTCTCGTCTCGGTGACGAAGGGGATCGTTTCCTTGCCGCCGAAGTTTGCGCCCATAACGGGTGTCTTCACGTCTGCGGTGGGAGTGGGGAGAGTGTAGTCCTCTCGCACGTATTTGATCTCAAACTTGCCGTCGCCGCGATCGATGAGCGCGCCGCGTGTACCGTATACGGTATAGGTGGGAGGCGCAATTGCCGAGCCTCCGCTGATCTCTATCTCGACCATTCTGCCGTTCACACCGACAAAGCTCGCGTGCACAACGTCCTCGCAATCTCCCGCCGCCGCGATCTGTCGGATATCTGCGAACATCTTAACGTAATCGCCACCCGAGAAGCGGAGTGCCTGGTCAACAAGATGAGGTCCCCAGTTAAGAAGCTGACCGCCGCCGTACTGACTGAGAGTCTGCCAATCGGCGCGAATATCGAAGTTTCCTACCGCGCGCTTCACGTAATAAACGTCGCCGAGAATTCCCGAGTCGATGATCTTGTTCACCTGAACGAATCCCGGCTCGAAGCGGCGGTTGTGACGGATAAAGAGGCGTCTCTCTCCGTATTTCTCACCGAGCTCCATGAGCTGTTTTGCCTCGGCATAGGTCTCGCACATCGGCTTTTCAAGGAATACGGTCTTGCCTGCATCGAGTGCTGTTTTTGCGTGCTTATAATGGTCGCAGGAGCGCGTCGCAATGTCGATCACCTCAACGTCGGGATCGAAAACTATGTCCTCGACTCTCTCGTACACCTTACATCCGAACCGCTCGCGAGCCTGATCGCGTCTGTCAGCCTCGACGTCGCAGACCGCTACGATCTCGAACATATCCTCCTTGCCCTCAAGCTCCTTGAGGTGCATTCCCCAGCCCGCGCGTCCTATTCCGATTATACCTAATTTTATCGGCTTCTTATTCATTGTATTTCTCCTAAATCGTTATTATATGTAAACAATTATTGTCAAATGATGCGTTTTAGCCTCGATTTTATTTCGCTTCACTTTCCCAGCGCTTCATGATATCAAAGCTCTCCTTGATATCGACGAGAGGATCGCGCTTGTGCGTATCGTGCTCGATAAACATCCAGCCGTTATAACCGCGGCGCACCGCATTCTTGAAAACGTACTCGTTATCGACGAAGAAATCGCCCTGACCGAGACCGCAGAAGTGACCGCGATCCCACCACTGTGCCGCATCGGGAGTAGCACTCGTCTGCCAGCCCTTGAGGTGATATGCGACGATCCTGTCGTAGTACTTATCGGCAATATATCTTACGTCGCCGCCCGCCGCCGCGAGATGACCGACGTCAAAGAGAAGATGCACGTTTGGACAGCTATCGAGCAGAAGCTCGATCTCCTCCTGCTTCTCGATACGAAGTCCGAGGTGATTGTGCACCGCGACCTTCACTCCGTAGCGCGCGGCAAACTCCGCCTGATAGGACACCTGTCTGAGATAGTCCTCCATCGTCTTACCGCCCTGGACCTCTGCCCAGACGTACTCCGCGCCGAGTGCTCCGCTCCACTTGATAGAAAGCTCGGGATTTCCCTGCACGTTACAGGTGGCAAACGCCATTCCCTGCCCCTTGAGATACGCCGCCTTACGAAGCGCGTCCTCAGCACTTGAGGGGTAAAGTCTCTCGAGACCGTCAAAGCCTATCTTTCTTATCTCGTCAATACGCCACTCGTAATCGTAGTGACCGCCGTACCAGACGAACATGCCGTAATCTGCTACACCGTATTTCATTTCAGATCTACCTTTCAAAAGAAGTTATCATAGTATTATTATACTTAAACAGCCATCAAAATTAAAGTGTAATATTCACGTCTTTCGGTCGTAAATTAGCACAAAATTCACTTTTGTTTTTATTCTCCTCCGACCGATCACCCGTCGGGTGTAATTTTATCACACTCGGTTTACTTTTTTGAAAAAAACGCTTGCAATTTCGGATAGGCTCTGCTATACTAGCCTTATAACGGAGAAACGGAGGGATCATATGGATTCGATATTCAGTGCGGCGCGCTTCATCGGCTACGCGTATCACACCTATGACGTGCCGGATGAGATACGCTCGGCGACGCTCTCATATCTCGAGCTCACCTACGTTATAGACGGACAGATGACCTATTTTCTCGACGGAAAGGAGCTGACCCTCACCTCCGGCGACGCGATAGTCATACCGCAGGGGCACACCAGGTACAGACCCTGGCACACCGAGAAGGTCTACTACGCGAGCTTTAATATTATGATGGACGGCGAGGTGGAGGCGAGGCTCTCCGGCGTGATAAATAACGCGGTAAGAAGCGACACCGTGCTTATGCTCGAGTCGGCAGACAAATCGGTACGCTCGGTTTCGCATAACAGGCAGGAGCGTATCGTGGCGATCTTCCTGTATCTCTATCACCAGCTGCTCGACCACTCGGTCGACCGCGAGAACGAGCATATCAAGAAAATAAAAAAATACGTCCTCAAGCACATATGCGAGGACGTATCTCTCGACGAGATCGCGTCAGAGGTGCATCTCGTGCCACGCTACGTTTGCACGCTCTTCAAGCGCGAGACAGGTATGACCATCACCGAGTACGTGGTGGGCGAGAAGATCGAGCTCGCGAAGAGGCTGATCATAATGCGCAGGCAGACGCTGACAGAGATCGCCGAGACCTGCGGCTTCTCCGACTACAACTACTTCTCTCGCGTCTTCAAGCGCATCGTCGGAATGACGCCGGGTGAGTACAGACGCACCGTCAATACCGAATATAAAAGGTAAAGCACACACTAAGATACACCGACATCTCGGAATAAAGGAAGCATACAGCATAATGAAAAAAACAATACCCACCGTCGCACAGCTCTCGCTCGTTGACGGTGGCTCATCATACGCAATAAAGCTATTCGACGGTAGCTTCATCCTACTCGACGGAGGACTCGCCGGAGATGATTACGACTACAACGTCGCGGAACTGTGGCGCCACCTCACAGACGGGCTCTCCGAGGGGGAACGCCCCGTGATTGCCGATTGGATCATCACGCACTTTCACTCCGACCACGTAGACCTTGCGGCACGGTTTCTCATAGAGTATAAAAACAGAATAACGGTCAGATCATTCCGCTACAATCACCCCGGCCACACCGATGCGGTGCGCTCACGGGAGCAGGAAAGGCTGTGGTGGGAGGCGATGGACGCACACCCTGAGGCAGAGCGTCAGCTGCTCGCTACGGGCGATGTGATCGAGTATCCCGGCGTTATAGCGAGAGTACTGCTCACCGAGTCGGATAAGCATCCGCAGGGACCCGAAAATCAGAACGAAATAAGCGCGGCTCTGCGCTTTAAATTTGACACGGGTACCACCTTCCTGGCACTCGGCGACATTTCGCCGCGGCGTATGACACTCCTTCTCGACGATGAATATAAGACGGCAATGACGGCAGAGGAGATAAGATGTGACGTCGTATGGGTCGCACATCACGGCTTTTCAAACGACCCACCCGAGTATATGAAGCGGAGCGAGGAATTTTACAGAACGGTCAACCCGAGAATAGTACTCTATTCGATGTGCGAGTACGATTTTCTGAATGACAGAAGAATGACTCGTCGCCCGAGCGGCGACAATTGGTATCTTCGCCATAGCGAGTGCGACTGTTACCATCACAGCGAAACTACAATTATAGATATGGAGGAAATAAAAGTGATAAGCGAAAACAGACACGAATATCCCTACAACAAAGGACATATTTTCAACTCTCCCGAGGAGCTTATAGAAGCGCTCGGAGGTCAGGAGATGCCGGAGGATTTCAGTACGGATTTTCTCGAGACGGTAGTCGAATTTGAGACACATGGTGCGCCCTATCTCGAGGAAAGCTATCTCAATGAGATCGAGCGTGAGTTTGACATTTTCGGCGAGAAGTTCGACTTTATACGTGAGTCGCAACGCCTCGTGCGTGAAAACGAGACCGCAGCTCTCTACTCACTCATAGCGAAGAAAATGATCGACCGAGCACCGAAAGGCAAGCATCCGACCCTCCCCGACCTCACGAATGTACCCGAGCGCGATGCACTCACATACGAGATGGCGCCCTACTTCGCCTCCTTTGCATTTGCAGGTAGGATAGTGACCGAGCTCAGAGAAAAAAAGGTCCCCGAGGACGTCATAAAAGCAACTCTGCGACAGGCATACTACGAAACGCTGTTGGTATGTAACCGCAGACGTGGCAGAGATGGCTTCATTGTAAGGACGTACTACAATTGGAACGTCTACTACATAGAGCTCGATATCCTTCGCGTAGGAGTTCTCAACTTTGAGATGCGTGAGGGCTTCTCGAAATACGTGCGCGTCTTCCGTAATGCGGCGGGTGAGTACCGTCTCCTCGTCAACAATCAGACGCTCTCTAAGGAAGGACAGATAGCTGCGAGCGCGGGTTGCGAGGAATATATCTACGCAGAAATCGTCGAAAATGAGACACGTGTCGAGGGATACGCGATAGATACCTACCGCGCGGTATCAACGCTTGAGCGCGTAGTGCTCGATAAGAGCGAGTGGCGCGAGGTGATAGGCGAGTGTGACAAGGTAATCAACGTGCATATCCCCGCATCGAAGGAATTCTCTGCCGAGACCATTGCCGCGGCATACAGAAAAGTTCGCGAGATACTTGCCCGCTCCTTCCCCGACTACAAGGACGCGCCCATCGTCTGCACCTCCTGGCTTATGTCGGCAGATCTACCCGCACTCCTGAAGCCCGAGTCGAACATTGTAGCATTTCAGTCGCAGTATATGCGCTTCCCCGTTAAGGCAAGCGGTAAGGCGGTATTTACCTTCCTCTTTGATAAGCCGGGCAACGAAAACATCGAAGAGATGCCCGAGGACACATCACTGCGCCGCAAGGTAAAGGAGCTCTACCGCGCAGGCGGCTACGTGATCGAATCAAGCGGAATTTTCTTCCCGGAGGATTACGGCTACTGATAACACCTCACAGAATGACCGCCCGAAATATACGTCAGCTGTGACAGCTTGAATTTTCATAAAAGCAATAAACACTCTTAAAAGAACAAAACGCAATGCCGCACAAAAAGCAGAGCGAAAAGGAGACATTATGACCGAAAAGGAAAAGGCGGCGCTCGGAGTTCTATATAATCCGAACTACGACCCCGATATCCAGAAGACCGTCGCAAAAGCAAACGACCTCTGCCATAAATTCAACCGCATAAAGCCGTCGCGGCGCAGAGCACAGGCGAGGATAATAAAAAAGCTGTTCAAAAGCACCGGTAAAAGTCCCGTCATCAACACTCCGTTTTGGATAGACTACGGCTACAACACCACCGTCGGCGACTATTTCTTCGCTAACCATAACTGTCAGATACTCGACGGCGCTCGCGTTACATTCGGCGATTACGTATTCATCGCACCAAACTGCACCTTTACAACAGCAGAGCACGCGCTAGACGTAGAGCAACGCAACGAGGGACTCGAGGTCGCGTTTCCGATAACCGTCGGCGACAACGTGTGGATCGGTGCCGGCACCACCGTCCTGGCAGGTGTCACCATAGGTGCGGGTACGGTCATAGGAGCCGGTAGTGTAGTAACGCACGATATCCCCTCAGGTGTCATTGCCGTGGGCGTCCCATGCCGAGTTATGCGAGAGATCACCGAAGAGGATAAGCATAAGTATAAGACGCTCGACGAGCTTATGCAAATTGACAAGTGACTTTTTATTTTTAAAAATCCAAATAAGTAGTATTTCGCAAGCTAGAACGCGATATTTGTAAACTTAACATTACAAATATCGCGTTTTTGTTATATTTAACAGTATCTCGCTGCGTGTGGAATTTAAAAAATATCACTTGGTATTATCAAAACAGATCGGGCGTAGATAGGTATCTCGATCCGCTGTCGGGAAGTATTGCGACTATTCTTTTGTCCGCATTTTCATCCCTTTTTGCAAGCTCTATTGCAACCGCAAGAGCGGCTCCGGAGGAGACTCCGACGAGTATTCCCATCCTGCGTGCAAGCAGTCGCACAGCTGCGTACGCATCCTCCGCGGTAACCGTCACGACCTCATCGACGACGGACGTATCGAGCACCGCAGGAACAAATCCCGCACCGATGCCCTGTATTTTATGCGCCCCCGATCTTCCCTCGGTCAGGACGGGGGAGTCGGCAGGCTCAACTCCGACGATATGCGTATTCGGTGACAGCTCCTTAAAATATCTGCCAATGCCGGTAGCCGTGCCGCCGGTGCCGATGCCGGCAACTATCATATCCACTCTGCCGTCGAGATCGGCGTATATCTCGGGTGCCGTCGTCGCATAATGCGCATCGGCATTTGCGGTGTTCTCAAACTGCGATGGGATAAACGCGCCATCAATTTTCTCTGCCATCTCTCGCGCTCTGTCTATCGCCCCCTGCATACCGAGCGCTCCGGGGGTAAGCACGACCTCCGCGCCATAGGCGCGCATCAGCTGAATACGTTCCTCGGACATACTGTCGGGCATTACGATGATCACACGGTAGCCACGCGGCACACCGACCGCGGCAAGACCGATTCCCGTATTACCGCTCGTCGGCTCGATTATAGTCGCACCGCGACACAAGAGTCCGCGAGATTCGGCATCATTGAGCATCCCCAGCGCCGCACGGTCCTTTATCGACCCCGTGAGGCTGAAGCACTCGAGCTTCAAATATATCTTTGCCTTAAGTCCGAGCTCTCCCTCAAGCTCCGATATCTCTAACATCGGAGTCCTGCCAACCAACTCCTCACCGCTTCCGTATATCATATCCGCACCTCCCGAGTCGCACCGACCCTTTCTTCATTTATTATTATATATATTATCACCAAGACTCGGCGATGTCAACACTTTTTACGTGTACGGTCAAAAAACAAATCCGCGTGCCCGAAAACAAATCCGCGCGCCGCACTTGACTTTACGGTCGGTTTCGGTTATAATAGATAAGCGACCGAGCGGCATCGCCCCATCGGCGCGTATAACGACAAGTAAAGGCAGTATAGAAATGATACAAGACACGAAAAAAAGCATATTCACCCACCCGCTCGTCATAACGCTGACAGCACTCCTCTGCTGTGCCCTCTGGGGTAGCGCGACTCCGTTCATCAAGACCGGCTACGAGCTGATGATGCCCGAGCGCAACGTCTCCTCCACGATACTTTTTGCAGGTGTGAGATTTGCTATCGCGGGTCTGCTCACGGTGCTGATATACAGCGTCGCGAGGCGAAAGGTCCTCGTACCGCAGATCAAAAATGCGCCTCGCATACTCCTCGTCAGCCTCTTCCAAACAGTATTGCAGTACATATTCTTCTACGTCGGTCTGCAGAATACCACCGGCGTTAAGGGCACCATCGCGAGCGGCTCGTCGGCGTTCTTCGGCGTGTTGATCGCAAGCCTCATCTTCCGTCAGGAGAAGCTCACGGTAAAGAAGATCGTAGCCTGCGTCCTCGGCTTCGCCGGAATCGTGCTCGTCAACCTCAACGGTCTCGAGCTCACGATGAACTTCCTCGGCGATGGCTTCGTCATCTTCTCGGCAATAGCTCTGGCGACCTCGTCGGTGTTTATGAAGAAATTCTCGAAATACGAGGATCCCGTCCTCATCAGCGGTTATCAGTTCATCGTCGGCGGCATCTTTCTCGTAATACTCGGCTTCTCGCTCGGAGGCAGAATTGTAGTGAATTCCCCAGGCGCCGTCGGCGTGCTTCTCTACCTCGCGGCGCTCTCGGCTGTCGCATACGCGCTCTGGGGACTGCTCCTCAAGTTCAACCCCGTCTCACGCGTCACCGTATTCAGCTTCACGACTCCTATATTCGGAACTATTCTCTCGGAGATCATGCTCTCGGAGTCGAGCGGCACAAAGCCCCTCAATATAATCATCACTCTACTCCTCGTCAGCTCGGGAATATTCCTCCTCAACTATAAGCCGAGATCGGAGCAGTAATTTATCCGCGCAATACTTAAAAAATAATTTAGTCACATCTTAACTTCACCGATTATCAATAAAAAAATCCGCGAAAATGCTAACTTTACTTAGCAAATTCACGGATTTTTCTTTGTTATGTGGATATTTTTCCGAACTACTATTTAGTGGCGGGATATGCGCGGCGCTCGTCGAGCGTCACTACCGTGGGATAGGTCACGAGGGTGTCGAGCACTATTTCGTAATAGGTAGTCTCGGTGAAGAAATCGTCGTCGTAGGTGCCGAAGATCTCAGCCTTTCTTTCCTCGACGAATTTATCCCAATCCTCGATATCCTCTTTGGTCTTATTCTGATATGCGAGGTACTGCTCCAGATACTCGTCGAGATATTCCTGCTTGATCTCGGCAAATCTCGCCTCGAACACCTCATCGGTGGGCTTCAGCCCCTCCTCGTCCATAATGTAGTAGAAGATGAGTCGCTCGGCGACAAGGCTCTCCGACATCGTGTAGAGCGTGCCCTTCCAATCCGGTTCCTCCTGATACTGCAGACCGAGATAGTGGATAGCAAACTCATCGTAGCTCTCGGCGAGCTTTTCCTCACCCGTCAGGCTGTCGGTTATCATACCGCCATTATACTCGTACTGAGCCTCAACGTCCTTGAGATACTGCTCATACACGGCGTTGACCTTGATGCCGGGATATCTCTTTATCTTCGCGAGCTCGTGATATCTCGACCACATAGCGGTCTCTATCTTCGCGCGGAGCGCCTCGTTGTAGGCATCGTCGAGATACTTCACGGCATAGCTCTCGTATTTTTCGGTGAGGGTATCGCCGTCGAATGCGAGCAGCTCGTCCATCGTGATGGGACTGTTGCTATCAGAAACCTTCTTCGTAACGTATTCGTCGTTCCAATCGTAGGAGATATCGTAGTCACTGCCGGCATTATCCTTGTGCCAGGGGTTGTAGGCTACGGTGCCCTGAATATACATCTCGTAGTAGACCGTCTCGTTGCGGAGCGAGGAATAGGTATAATCGTAGGGATAATAGCCCTCGATGACGAGGGGTCCTGCCTCGGTATCGTTTTCAAAATCGGTGACGAAGGATACCTTGGTATCGGTGTAGTGATAAGGCTTGCCGTCGATGGTGAGATCGAAGCTCATCGCATCCTCGCCGCCGATCTGCTGACCGACGAGTGTCTCACCCCAGAGTGCGTAGACGTCGGGGTCGGAGAGATCGAGTCTGAAGCCGACTCTCGAGGTTTTGGATGCGCCCTCGATATCAGAGCGAACCCTCGTGTAATCGAGGTATACGACGTGCTGTGCCGTAACGGTGCCCTCGGTGATCTTCTTGAACTCGGGATAGTCCTCCGCCTTCTTGCCTATCAGTCCCACCTCGATACCGGGCGGGAAGTCGTTGGAGCCGACGGTGACCTTGTTCGTATCCGCAGTCACCTGATCGAGAGTGCTCGAGAAGTTTGAGCTGACCTCGACCTCCTTACCGTCGGCGTCAAGGATATAGCATCTGTACCATACGTAGATCGCATCGCCGGGTGCTATCGAGATCGAGCGGCGCATAGAGCCGTCAACTGCCGACTCGGGCATATCGGAGGCTATCATCGAGAGTATCGCTACCTCGACGTCACTGACTCCGGTACCGTCCGCACGCTTTACGTGCGGGCGAGCGATATCAATATTCAGGGAATAATTCCTGTAATCCTCGGCGCTGAACTCGACGTATCTCGATAGATTCGATCTGAGATAATCAAAGTTTTCGTCGCTTCGGTAGGCGTCGACCGCCCAGAACACGGCACCGACGATGAGTACCACCGCAACGATGGCGGCGGTTACGATCACGGCGATCCTGCCACTGTCGATCTGCCTTTTCGGTTTTATGACGTCATCTGCGGGGAGAACGCCCTGCTTCGGTGCGTTTTTCCGAGATCCCTTCATGCTCACTCCGATAGGCTTATCGGAGCGGGGCGCATTCGTCTGTTTATTTTTTTTGCCCATTTTCGTTTTCCTTTATAAATATAAATGAAGAATAGCCGCTTCACGCAAAGGCGTCGGGGAAGTTAGCCTTCGCCTCCGAGTAGGAGTCGGCAAACGCCGTAGCGAGCGCATCGCACCTCTCGTTGTAGCTGTGGCCGTTGTGCCCCTTCACCCAGATGAACGTGACACGGTGTCTCTCTGTGAGCTCCCATAGGCGTTCCCACAGATCGGGGTTTTTTAGTTCCTCCCTGCCGCGTCTCCAGCCTGAGGCACGCCAGCCGACGACCCAACCCTTGGTATAGGCGTCGACCAGATATTTCGAGTCGGAGTAGAGCGTGACCTCACAGCTCTCGCGCAGAGCCGAGAGTCCCGAGATCGCCGCGAGCAGCTCCATACGGTTGTTCGTGGTCTCTGCCTCGCCGCCCGACAGTTCCTTTTCATACTTACCGTAAACGAGGATCGCTCCCCAACCGCCCGGACCGGGATTGCCTCGGCAGGCACCGTCGGTATATAATTGAACAGCCTTCATAGCCTCATCCTTTCGGTAAGATATCATTCGCACCGCGATAGCTCGCGGCACGCCGTTTTATAAAAGAGAGCCGGCTCGTAAATTATCAGAGCCGGCTCCCGTCAGTAGTTTATTTCGGTTACGGGTAAGACGCGATCAGTTGCCGTCGGTTGCACCGTTATCGTCAGTTGCGCCGTTACCGTCGGTAGCACCGTCACCGTTGGTGGTGCTGTCGCCGTCAGTAGTGGTATCCTCAACCTTGATGGTATAGGCTACGGTTCTGAAGGAGAGCTTACCGTCCGCGGTGTACTTGATCTCAACGTGATCGTCGGGCTTCTCAACGTCGGTGCAGGTGAAGTAGTAGAAGAGTCTGGTGAACTGAAGAGCGGTGCGGATGTTGATCTCGCCGTATCTCTTCTCCATATCCTTGTAGGTTACCTTACCGAGATCCTTCTTATAGTCGTCGAATACCTCGTCGGTAACAAGGAACTTGGTGATATTCTCACGAAGCTCAGCGATGTTCTCTGCCGCCTTATCGTCTGCTTCCTTCTTCTCGTCATCGGTAGCATCGTCCTCATAATCTGCGTTGTATACGCCTGCGGCGATGTCAGCCTCGAGGAATCCGGGAAGAGCTGCAACAGCCTTTGCCTCGTATGCCTTAGCTACAACGTAGATTCTGATGATGGGATCGAGATAGGACTTAGCCTCTGCATAGATAGCCTTCTCGATATCGCCGCCGAAGTTATCCTTAGCGCCGGTCTCCTTAAGAAGGAATGCGTTGAAGTCGCCGCCGTACTCCTTGTAGTTAGAGCCCTTGGACTGAGTGTCGTCAACGTAGCCCTTGTAGAAGTCGTACTCGTAGCTCTCGTAGAGGTGATCGTAATAATCCTCAAGAAGATCCTCGGGATACTTACCGGTGAGGGTAACGTGCTTCTCGATAAGACCGTAGATAGCCTGACCTACCTTCTCAACGATATCTGCGTCATACGACTCCTTAAGAGAGTGGTAAGCGTTATCCTTGTACTCCTCAAGAATAGCATCGGACATGCTCTTAGCACCCTCGGTGGTGGAGGTAGCCGCAAGAAGCTTTGAGATCTGATCGTCCTTAGCCTTTGCGATAGCGTCCTTCCAAGCCTTCTCGGCTGCGTCAACGCGATCGCCGAGCTCCTCGTTTCCGTCGGAGCCGTCATACTCCTCCTCGAGGTCGGTATAGGTCTTCTTAAGAGCGATGAGGTTCTTGATGGTAGCGTCGTCAGACTCCTCGTCGTACTTGCCGCTCCAGATCATGGAGAGCACGCCGATCATATTAGCGAGGGTCTCGTCGCCGTTCTTATAGGTCTCGTCCTCGAAGATCTCGAGGGATGTAGTTGCGATATTCTTGCCGAGGATCTCCTTAACGATGCTGGTCGCGCTGATCTCGGGCACGGAGAGGTAATATACGGGGAATACGTGGTAGGTAAGCTCCTCGCCGTTAAGCTTGATCTTCTCGGCAGTGCTGCTGTGGAGGTTGTCTGCCTCTACCTTGGTCTCCTTATCGTCTTTTTCGTAAGGAGTGTGCTTGAAGGTAACGGAAGCGCCTGCCTCGTCAACGATCCACTTTACGTTAACTGCGGAGTAGGTGTAGGTTGTGCCATCCTCGATAACGTCGAACTTCTCTTTGCCGTCGTACTTAACGTTGTTGCCAACCTTAACTACAGCCTTCTTGTCAGTAAGAAGCCTTGCAAGAGCGTCGTCGGACTCGCCGTTAAGAGTGATAGTCTCGTAGAGAGCGGTCTCCTTGTAGGGAACAGCCTCGGTCTCGTAGTAAACGTCGTTGCCGTTATCGTCCTTGATAACGTTGCCGTCCTCATCCTTAGCGAGAACCTTGTTCTCCTCCTTGGTATCGTCGGTAGCAATTACGGGCTTGCCGTCCTTCATCTTTATCTCGTTGACAACGTACTCTCTGGTGTAGGAAATAACGATGGTGTCGCCATCCTCGTACTTCTCTACCTCGTCGGTAAGCTTGTCATTAGCGTCCTTCTTGAATACGACACCGGTCTTGACCACCTTGTTCTTGGTAGAGGTGGTGGAGTAGATCATATCGGTAACGTCGACACCGGCGAAAGCCTCCTTGAGCTTCTTCTGGAGCTCGTCGGCATCCTCGTCCTGAAGATCAACGATAGCCATCTTAACAAGGTGGCTGTCCTTGGTGCTACCGGTGGTAACGGTTGCCTTATTCATCTCGGAGGAGCTGAATACGTAGGTCTTTCCATCCTTCTCGAGAGTGGTGTAGTAGCAGAAGTATACTACGTCACGGTCGGAAAGAGTTCCCTCCTCGAGCTTCTCATCGTCCTCAACGGTTCCGGTGATAGCGGATACGAGAGCGGCGTAGATCTTATTCTGCACCTTTCTGGCTCTTACTGTTTCATCGGTGGTGAAATCACCGTCCTCGATCTCGAGCTTTTGGAGTGCTTCCTCAAATGCCGCAAGATCAAAGGTTGCGTACTGGCTGAGATCCTCATCCGCAAAGCTGAACGCGCTACCGCAGGATGCGAGAGCGAGAACTGCCATAACAAGTGCGAGGATCAGGGCAATAATTCTCTTTTTCATGTCTTTCTTCCTTACAAAAGTTTTATTAAAAGCCAACGCGCTGTGCGCGTCATTGTCTTAAACATAGATATTATAGCACAAAGGTTCAAAAAATGCAAATGTTTTTTTAATATTTTTAAATAAATTTTATTTTATGTAATACAGCCTTCACAAAAGGAGTCCGCGGCGCGGGTAAGTGCCGTACCCGCACCGATCGGTACTCTAGTGTATTATAGAGATAATTGCGCTCCGACTTCCATTCGGCTGATGCGCTTATCGGTTGTCAAAATACGCGTTTTTGTAAACTACAGTTTACTTATTTAAGATATTTCAGTTAGTTTCGGGTCTGTATCCGAGATCGACGTTAAGCTCAACTCCATTCATAAGCTCAACGTAATTTCTGACCAGCTTTTTGAATGCAAAGGTGGTGAGATAGAAATCGGATACCCTACCTATCTCGCCGCTCGAGGAGTCCTTGAAGATAGAAACCATAACTCTGCGGTCGTCGATGCGGTAGAATTCATAAACGTAGGAGTAGGCACTTGATGCCGGCACGTCAAACGACATACGCATAAGGAGAGGTGCACTCTTGAACGCCTCTGCCTGCTCCTCGGGAGTGAGTATGCCCTGGTAGTAGGTGCTGTAAATAAGGCTCAGAAGCTCCTTGAAGTTAGAGCTGCCGAGGGTATCGTAGCCGTCCATCACAACGGTATCGGAGCCCTTTGCCTCGGAATATACGGTGGAGATCATGACCGAGTCGCGGTCGAGCTCGCCGAGCAGGCGCTTCAGGAGAGTCTCGCTCGCCTCCTCAGAGGTAATGCGCGCTCTGACGGTGATCTTATCGTACTCCTGACCGCCATTCTCGGGCTGCTCGGTGACGAGCTCACCGCCCACGATCCAGGTATCCTCGTGCTCAACGTCGAGATGATAACTGCCGTATACGTCCTCCATAAAGAAGTCGAAGGTCATGCTCTCGATCTCGGAATAGTTGACGCTCGCGATGTTTCTTCTCGCCCAATACTCGACGAAGCTCATATCGAGGTACTTGAAGCGCGCGCCGTCGATCTTTACTATAATGTCGTACATATCCGAGCCGATATATCTCGTGCCGTCGGTGCGCTCGTCACTAACGTAGAGAGTGAAGGCGAGCTTGTCGGTGTAGCCGAAATCGTCGACGGTATTATCACTGCCCGACGAGTGTACGATGATATTTCTCGGGAGCTCGAAGTAGATGGTATTCGCATAGAGACCGTATTCCTCCATATTCTCGGGAGTAAGACCCACCGCCACCGTCTCACTGCCGACGAGGCCCATAGAGAGCGTGGAGGAGGAGTCCGCGTTGATACCGCCGAGAAGTCTGACCGTCGACTCACATGCAGAGGAGTTGAGGCCGTAGTATCGGTTGGGACCGGTCACCGTGTTGATATAAAGGGATTCGCCGTAGAATACGTCCCTCTCGGAGGCGTTGACGAATTTGAAGGAAACTATAGGCTCACTCGTAACGAAGTAATCGATACTGCGCACGTCGTAGGCGTTAAAGCCGGATATTACCTGACAGTGCATCGTGTCGGTGTAGCCGACGATACCGAGGCCGTTGCCGACCGACTTACCGAGGAGCTTTTCCTTGATCTTGTAGTCGTTAGACGAGGTATCCGTGATCTTCGAGAGATCGACGGTGTTGGACTCGGGGTCGCTGATAGCCTCGCCGTCCATGCGGTAGTAATAGGTGAAGCTGACGATAGAGTCGCTTTGCACCGTGGAGTGCTTTATCTCCTTACCGTTCTCATCAAACTTCAAAATAAGGGTGATGTTGTCGATAACGTACTCGACGTCGTAGGAGTCGGTGTTATCCTTATCGTAAGCCGTGCTAAAGGTTATGGGGGAATCGAGCTCGCCGACCTTAGCCGCACGAAGCTTCTCTATAACGTCATCGGGTACGGTTGCACCGTCACTCTTAAGGTCCACGATGCCGTAGGTAAAGTAGGTCTTTACCTCACCCTCGCTCTCGTAGGTGTAGTCGTAGCGCACCTTCACGTATCTGTAGTCGCCGACGGGTGTGCCGGGCGCGTCGATATCGGCTCCGTCGTTGAATACCGAGCATATCTCGCTGATAGCGTAGGAGTAGGTCACACCGAGGGTTGCAACGTTGGTGTTGGATACAACGGTCCAGGTGCTGCCGCCGTTCTCAAGCGTGCCGAGCTTACCCGCGAGAAGCGAGTTCACTATCGGTCGGAACATACGGTTGCCCTTCAGTCTTGCGAGATCCATAGAGATCTGCGTATATCCCGTCCTCGCGTAGAGTCCCGCGGTGTCTATAAGCTCCTTATGAAGAGGAGTCAGAAGATCTGCCGTGATAACGACCCTCGAGTCGTCCTTTACGAGAGTGCCGCTAGTCTTGTAGACCACGTTTTTCCACTGCTTATAGTCGGTGGTGAGGTAGGGCTCGTAGGTGCTGTCATTCGATAGGCCCTTGGAAACGAGGCGGCTATGCAAGAACGGAATGAAGCCGTCGAGGGCGTAATCGAGATTGTTGGAAATTGTGTTGTAAACGTACTCGCGGCCCTCTATCATAAAGTAGTGACCGGTACCGGTAATAAGCTTATCGCCGACGTAGATAACGTTGGTCTTCTCTTTACCGTCCTTATCGGTATAGGTAATAGAGATTCCCTCTTTATCCTCGTCGTTGAGACCGTAGCGGTTGAGCTGTGCCGCGCGCTCCGTAGTATTCTCGGAGAGCGGTATCCTCTCGTGGAAGTAGAGGACGCCGAGTGCGGCGGCAAGATAGTTGAGCTTGAAGAGATTAAGTCCGTCCGAGGACTCTATCGCGTAGAGCTCGGAGTAGTCGAAATCGTACTCCTCGGTGCATATCGGCGGAGCGTACTTTATCATATCTCCGTTTTTATCGCTGTAATAGAATACGAAGCTCGACTTGGAATCGGGGCGGGAGATCATAAACTTCTGCTTCACGTCCTCGTCATCGCGATAGCTTACGACGATAGACTGAATGCTCTGCTCGGAGAAGTAGGGGTATGCTATACGGTTGTTGCCGTAGTAGGATTCGCCGTCAATGATCTCGAGCCGCTCGCCGCCACTTGCCCCACCCTCACCGTTGCCGCCGGCGCCGATAATGGCGTTCATAACGACGTAGAAGAGTATGAGAAATGCGAGCGCCGAGGCGGTCAGGATCAGATTGAAGGTTGGTTTTTTGCGGTTTTTTACTCTTTTTTGTATCACGTTTTCCGCCTCCTTACAAATTTTTGCGCCTTACGCGGATAACGATGCCAAGTATTGCCACGCCGACGGGCACGAGCATCACCATTACGGTGAGCAGGATCACCTCGCCCGAGCCGAGTCCGTATACCACCAGCTCGTCGCGGCGGGTGTCGGAATCGTACTCATAGACGTCCTCCTCGGTCATAGAGACGTTCAGGAGCTTTTTACCGCCGAGGTTGGGGGAGTTATACGAGGTGCCGCCAAGCTCGATGGAGGCGTATTCGTCAACTCTCGACATATTCTCAACGAGAGCGGATACTATATCGTAGTTTGCGTAGGAGGTGTTTCCGAGAAGCTCGGATGAGAAGAAGCTTCTGCTGGGTGCGCAGAAGAGATAGGAGTACTTATACTCCGCGGTGTAGGAGTCCATCTCAAGGCGCGTGGTAACGCCCGCGACGTGCATCTCTCCCTCCACACCGGAGAAGAGATTGAAGCTGCCGTCCACTTCTTTTACATACGCGCGTGCGGCAAGAGACGTACGGAAGAGCGACGCGTAGTTTCGCGAAGCTATATAGGTGCCTGCCTCGGGCATCTCGGCGGCGGGAGTGTAGGAGCACTTGTAGTAGCCGGTATTCTTGAATACCATAGCGGGTGCCGAGGGAAGATCGGCAAACTCACCGTAGATCGCGTGGGCGTAGCTGTCCTCGTCGGTATTGTACATACCGAGGATCTTCGAGTGATCGCCTCCCGCCGAGGGCATATAATTCTCGTCGTCCTTTACCATACCCGTCTGAATATCGAAGCCCCACTCGTAGAGAAAGGCGTCGAAGGTGGGCAGAGTGAGCTCGTGATCCTTCGATACCATGATCGAGCCGTGGCGCGAAACGAGATATCTGTCGAGCTTCTCGCTCTCGGAGACGTAGCCGAGCGAGTCTATCTTATCGGGATCGTAGAGAAAATCTGTGCGGGGATCGTTTATCACGAGGAGCACGCAATCGTCGGGTATCTCCTCGACAGACAGGTCTATCGTCTTTACGTCAAGTCCGCGCTCGCCGAGCAGATCGTAAAGATACGCGGTATCGAGGCTCATCTTCGAGGTGGGATCGTTCACGTCGTAGTAGCTCTCGCCGTGGTTGGTGACGAAATAGGCGGCGGGGCGGTTTTTCGAGGTGACGGACATAATGATCGACGCCATTCTGTACTCGCCGTTATACGCCCAGCGGACCTTGCTGGTGTTCTGCACCCAGAATCTCTCGAGCGAGATAACTCTGTATCTGTCTCCGTAGGAGACGATAACGTCGGTAGGCTCGATATCCGAGAGGGAGGTGGGCTTGTATTTCTGTACTGCCGCAGGGTTGTAGAGCACGTTGACGGTGTGGACCGATATCCTGTCAAACTCATCTGCGAGCTCGAGCGACATGATATACGGTACTCTCGTCGTATCCGTAGAGAGGAGCGTATCGGGATCGGCACAGAAGGTGATCCTTACCTCCCTCTCGTCATCGGGGAGCTCGTCGACGAAGGAGAGCTGCTCCTTCATCGCATCGGTGAGGGTGTATAGACCCTCGGGTGTCGTGTCTATAAACACGGTGTGAGTGAGTCCCACACTCGTCAAAAGCAGGTTCAGTCCGAAGAGCAGGAGTATTCCCACCACCGTCAGAAGAGAGATAAGTCGGGAGGAAAGCTTGTTGCGCTTGATATTCAGCTTCATATCATCTGTTCCTCCTTCTTATGATGACTACTGCGCCCAGAGCCGCAAGGAGGGCGGGAATGATGAGAGCTATCGCAACGTAGAGTCTGACAGAGCTCATCGTGAGATTTTCAAGAGTGGTATCGTCATAGAGGACACTGCGACAGCCGTAGGGCATATCGCCCATGCCGTAGTACTCGTCCGCAAGCGACATTATGAAATCCTTGTTGGAATATCCGCTCGAGACCATGGCGTCCGCGGCGGTGAAAAATATACTGGGAATAAAGAAGATGCGAGAGCCGTCCGAGCCGACCGAATGTGCGGCAACGGCATAGCTTCCCTCTCGGTCATAGACGTCCTCACCCGAGTGGGCTACGGCGTACTCGGAGGTGACGAGCATAGGCTCGGCGCCGCCCGTGAGCCTGAGGGGCGCACAGTTGCGGAGTATTACTCTGTTTCCGCTGTCCTGTATATTTGCCGCAACGCTCTGTGCGACATCCCCCGAGGCGTAGTCGACCACGACGGTAAAGTCGTCGGTGGGTATCGCGTTATAGCTGTCCTTCACGACGAGGGAGGCACCCTCCGCATCGGTCATGATGCTCATGCCGTAGCTGCCTAAAAACTCGGTAAGGACAGGCATCTTTCTCGCGAGGGGGTCGAGCGTTACGAGGAAGGAGCCGCCGTTTTCCGCATATTTTTCGAGGCGCTCCATCTCCGTGGGCACCGTAGAGCCCTCAACCGCGCGCTCGATGTCGCTCGTGGGATTGGATATAACGACGAGTCCCGCATCGGCGAGGAACTTATCCTCGTCGAGAGAGCTGTCGCGCAGGTTTATCTCCTCTACGTAGTAGCCCGCATAGACGAGCGCGCTGTAGAGATGCAAGGACGCAGTCTCACCGTGTCCGACGGTGAAAAAGGCGACCTTATGCTCGTCGGTGAGCACCCAACGGGACATAGATGCAAACGCTTCCTCGCCGTTATAGGAGGTCGGAGAGTAGGTGGAATCAAGCGTGAAGAAGTCGGCATATCCCGCACCGGTGATCGCATCGGTGACAACGCGGTAGTTGTTGCCGCATTCGAATATTACCGAGCTCGCGAGGATGGCGTTTTCCCTGCCGCGTCCGTCGTATTTATATATCGAAAGATCGACGAACTCGCCCTCGGAATCGAGCTGAGTTATCACGTTGACAAAGCGGAAATTAAAGAGGGTGGGATAGCGCTCGGCAAACTTTTTCGCCGTCTCATAGACGAACTTGCCCGTCGAATGAACGCTGAGCTCGTCCTCGTACATACAGAAGGTGACGGTGATCGTAAGTCCGTGGTTTATCGCGTCCTCAAATATTCCGTCCGAGGAATCCGTAATAGAGAGATCAAGCTTCTCCGGCTGATACAGATACAGACCGAGAGTAGAGGTCAGAGTGTATATGATGATGTTTACAAATACCACGGCAGCAATGATCATCGTCGCCGTAACGTTGGACGAAAAATCTCGCCCTTTGAGGTAAGATGTAAACTTTTGTTTGAATTTATTCATATTTTTGAGTATTTTCCCTTCAAAACCAGTTTTGTATCTCGTTTAAGATCAGCTATATCTTCTGCGGTCGTATACGCGAACGGTGAGATAGAGGAATACTGCCGATACAGAGAGATAATACACTACCGAGGCAAGATCAAAATAACCGTTTGTGAAGGTGCTGAACCTCGTAAATACCGAGATCGCATCGAGCACGAATCTGATCCAGTAGCTGGAGGGCAGGAGCGAGGAGACGAGACCTATGCCGAGCAATACGAGAATGATAGCTATCGTGCCGACTGCGGCGGAGAGCTGATTTTCGGTGAGTGCCGAAACGAACAGTCCGATCGAGATGAATACCATACCGGCGAGAAGAAGTGCTATGATATTGCCGATGAGGGTCGCCGTCTTCAAGGGTGCATAGGGTATGAGAATGAGAAAGTAGAGCGAGCTGAAGAGAGTCGCACCGCCGAAAATGGTATAGGAGGCGAGGAATTTGCCGAATACCATCGAGGGGAGCGAGACGGGAGCGGTGAGCAGAAGCTGCTCGGTCTTCATTTTTCTTTCCTCACTGAAGGATTTCATGGTGAGTATCGGCAGTATGATCGCCGAGAACAGAAGCATGAACGTGAAATACGCCGTAACGTCAGCCGACATAGCAAAGAGTGTCGTGTACGAGAACACGACGCCGGCAACGGCGAGGAATACTACGAGAAACACGTAGCCGATAACGCCCGTAAAATAGGAGCGCAATTCTCTTTTGAATATAGCAAGCATTTATTTTGTCTCCTTATCTTCTTTTCTTCGAGGTATCGGGCTTCTTGTCGGCGCGATCGACGAGCTTTATGAATATCGACTCGAGATCTGTACCTACGGGCGCAAGACCGACGAGGGGCCAATCGTTCGAGGCGCAGAGCTTGAAGAGCGATTTTCTGACGTCGTAGCTCGCGCTCGCCTCTACGACGAATACGCACGCATCACCGTCACGCTCGCCCGTAGCGCGCGCCTCGCGCACGCCAACCACCTTACGAAGAGCGGTGAGAGCCTCCGTCTGGGGCGCACAGATACGCACCTCATAGGAGAAGCCGTCCTCGATCGTTCTGGTGAGATCGTCGGTGCGCTCGTCGGCGATGATCACGCCCTTGTTTATGATGATGACTCGCTCGCAGACCGCCTGCACCTCGGCGAGGATATGTGTCGAGAGAATGACGGTGTGCTTTTTACCGAGCGTTCTGATGAGGTTTCTCACCTCGAGTATCTGCTTCGGGTCGAGACCGACCGTAGGCTCGTCGAAGATTATGACCTTCGGATCGCCTACCAGAGCCTGCGCTATACCTACGCGCTGCTTATAGCCCTTCGAAAGATTCTTTATAAGCCTGTCCTTCACGTCGGTGAGCTTTACTACCGCGAGTATCTCGGCGATGTGCTCTGCGCGATCGAGCTCGCAGGATTTCAGCTCGTATACGAAGTTAAGATATTCTGAGACCGTCATATCGGGATAGACGGGTGGCTGCTCAGGGAGGAAGCCTATGTATTTTTTTGCCTCTATGGGGTCGTCGAGAATATTGATCCCATTTACGTAAGCCGCGCCGGAGGTCGACGAGAGATAGCCGGTCAGAATGTTCATCGCCGTACTCTTGCCCGCACCGTTGGGGCCGAGCAGACCGACGATCTCGCCCTCGCCTATCTCAAAGCTTACGTCGTTCAAGGCGTAATTTGAGCCGTATCTTTTTACAAGATTTTCCGCTTTTACCATTTATTTACTCCATTCCGCCACAAAGTGGCTGTGCATTTAATCAAAATAATCAAAAATCACGCTCGCGCAAGTGACATATCGAGTTGCGCAAGCAACATATCGAGCGAGCGACTGCGCGCATATCGAGCGAGCGACTGCGAGCATATCGAGCACCGCAAGGTGCATATCGAGTCGCGCAAGCGACATACCAGTCACCGAAACATTATACCACATAATTTTAAACAAATTATTAACATAGCTTTGAAAAAGAAAATATTATTTAGAAAATTTCGGTAACGAGGGGTTAATTTTCTATGAAGAGCGACAGCACAAGCTGTTCTCCGACCATTTTCCGTTGCTTTTTACTTCAAAATCGTTGATTTTTTGCTCGCGAAATGATAGAATAACGGTATACGAGACGCACTTGTGCATACGAGCAAGGCTCAAAGGAACGTCACGATAACGCGCCGCGGGCGATAGCTTTGATGCATCAACAAGGAGAAGATAATGAAAATACTGCTCGACGAAAATAAAAGCTTTTACAAGGCCAATCTGCACTGCCACACTACAAACTCCGACGGCTCTGCTACCCCCGAGAGGATCAAGGAGGAGTACAAAAAGCGCGGCTACTCGGTCGTCGCCTTTACCGATCACGAGCATATTATCAATAACTCGCACCTTACCGACGAGTCCTTTCTCGCGATAAACGGCTGTGAGCTGGCGATCAAGGAGGATCCCACCGTATCGACGATGACCTCACCGCTTCTGCGCGTGACGCATATGAATTTTTACGCAACCGAGCCTGATAATCTGACTACCCCATGCTATAGTTCGGTGGCAGATCATTTCTGCAAAAATATCGACCCCGCCGTCATAAGACACGACGGAGAATATACGCGCACGTACTCCCCTGCAGGCATCAATGAAATGATAAAATTGGGACACGCCCTCGGCTTTATGGTAGCGTATAACCATCCCGGCTGGTCTCTCGAGAGTGCCGCGGACTACCTCGGATACGAGGGGCTTGACTTCGTTGAGATACGCAACCATTCCTGCTGTACGATGGGTCACTCCGAGGACGAGCACGCATTTGAGGATATGCTCCGTGAGGGTAAGCGAGTATGGTGCACCGCCGCCGACGATAACCACAACCGTGTGAGCTTTGACGCGCCCGACTCGGATTCCTTTGGCGGATTTGTTATGATAAACGCCGACAGACTCGATTATAGAACGATCATATCCGCGCTCAAAAACGGCGAGTTTTACGCAAGCGGCGGACCCGAGATACACTCGCTGACACAGGACGGCGACGAGGTGCGGGTCAAATGCTCTCCCGCAAAGCGCGTCGCGGTCATCTCGCGCGGCAGAGCGCGAATAACGGTCACCGCCCCCGACGGAGAATATCTCACCGACGTAAGAGTAAAGCTTCGCGCCGACTTCGACGGCTTCAGAGTAAAGGTCACCGACGAGCACAACCTCTCCGCCTGGTCACAGTTCTATGAATTAGGCGAATAAATACGTATTGACAAAATGCAAAATAAAGTGTATAATCTTGACATAGAATTTTAACCGGGGCAAAGCCCCCGAAAGGACAGTAATATGATCGCCGATAAAAAAATAGTTTTCTCGGGAGTACAGCCCTCGGGAAATCTCACGATAGGTAACTATCTCGGAGCTATCAAGAACTTCTCTCGCTTCTCCGAGGACTACAAGACCTTCTACTGCGTCGTTGACCTGCACGCCATAACCGTAAGACAGGTTCCCGCAGAGCTTCGCCGCCGCACCTACGAGACACTCGCGCTCTATATGGCGTGCGGTCTCGATGAGAAAAAGAACACTCTCTTCGTGCAGTCGCACGTGCCCGCTCACGCAGAGCTCGGCTGGATGCTCGACTGCTACACGATGTTCGGTGAGCTCTCGCGCATGACACAGTTCAAGGACAAGAGCCAGAAGCACGCCGAGAACATCAACGCGGGTCTGTTTACCTACCCTGCCCTGATGGCGGCGGATATTCTCCTCTATCAGACCGACCTCGTTCCCGTCGGTATCGACCAGAAGCAGCATCTGGAGCTTGCCCGCGACGTGGCGATGCGCTTCAATCAGGTCTACGGCGATACCTTCACCATCCCCGAGGGATACATTCCCACCGATACGATGAAGATAATGTCGCTCGCCGAGCCGACCGCCAAGATGTCGAAGTCCGATCCCAACCCCAACGCCGTCGTATATATTCTTGACTCGAAGGACGACGTGATCCGCAAGTTCAAGAGAGCCGTCACCGACTCCGATACCGCAGTTCGCTACTCCGAGGATAAGCCCGGCGTATCCAACCTCATCTCTATCTACGGTGCCTTCACCGGCAAGACCGTAGAGGAAGTCGAGCGCGAGTTCGACGGCCGCGGCTACGGTGACTTCAAGCTCGCAGTCGGCGAGGCGTGTGCCGATGCACTCGCTCCGGTGCGCGAGGAATTTGCCCGCCTCATGGCAGACAAGGCACACCTCGAGACCGTTATGAAAAACGGTGCCGACGAGGCGGCGTACTACGCAAGAAAAACTATGTCCAAGGTCCGCCGCAAGATCGGCTTCGTCAACTGATATACTCGTAAAATCATCTGACTTTTCACCGAATTTAAAATACAAAAAAGCAAGAGTAGACACCGTAAATACACGGATTTTGTCTACTCTTGTTTACTTTTTGAGGGGTTATAAGGTATCTTTATGTTGCATTGCTTTTACACCGCATCGTCAAATCACAGTTTAACCGTCAGGGCGCCAGAATATCACTTTACTCATCATTTACTGTGTGATAGCTCCTCTCATTTGATAGTAGAATATCGACCACCTCATCAGTCGCTACGCGACAGCTTCTCCCAAGGAGAAGCCTTTTTGTAAGCCTTCCCAAAGCATCAACGCGCGGTTTTGCTTATCGGGTGTGTCAGATCGACACGATGTACCGATCGATCCGATATAATATTTACAAAATTATTTATAATACCTATTGACACGCGTGTGAACCTATGATACAATAGGTGCATAAATTGTATACAAGGATACAATTATCCCCAAACGAAAGGAATCAAGCGAAAATGATTGCAAAGAACAAGCACACCAACCTACTCGAGCAGTCGCAGTACAAGTACTCGCTCCAGGACGTTGACGACCCCAATCTCTACCGTGAGATCTATCCCTACGACGAGATACCGAAGGTTGCGTTCAACCACCGCCGCGTACCGCTTGCGATGCCCGATGAGATATGGATCACCGATACGACCTTCCGTGACGGTCAGCAGTCGCGCGCACCCTATACCGCACAGCAGATCGAGACACTCTACAAGCTCATACACCGCCTCGGAGGACCAAAGGGTCTCATTCGACAGAGCGAGTTCTTTGTTTATACCAAAAAGGACCGTGAAGCAGTCGAGCGCTGTATGGCACTCGGCTACGAGTTCCCCGAGGTCACGACCTGGATACGCGCAAAAAAAGAGGACTTTGCCCTCGTGCGCGATATCGGTATCAAGGAAACGGGAATCCTCGTCTCCTGCTCCGACTACCACATATTCAAAAAGCTCGGTCTCTCACGTCGTGAGGCACTCGAACACTATATAGGAGTTGTGAAGCGCGCATTCGACGCAGGAATACGCCCGAGATGCCATCTTGAGGATATAACGAGAGCCGATTTCTACGGATTTGTCGTTCCCTTTGTCAACGAGCTGAACGAGCTCGCACAGGATGCCGGCATCCCTGTCAAGATCAGAATGTGCGATACGATGGGCTACGGCGTATCCTACCCCGGAGTTGCCCTGCCCCGAAGCGTGCCCGGTATCGTTTACGGTCTGCGCCACTATGCCGACGTATCCTCGGATATGCTGGAGTGGCACGGTCACAACGACTTTTATCACGGCGTTACCAACGCCGTCAACGCATGGCTCTACGGCGCGTCGGGTGTCAACTGCTCCCTGCTCGGCATAGGCGAGCGCACCGGTAACATTCCGCTCGAGGCGATGGTCATCGAATACGCAGCACTTCGCGGCACCTTTGACGGTATGGACCCGACGGCTATCACCGATATCGCCGAGTACTTCAAGCACGAGATCGGCTACGATATACCGCCGATGACCCCCTTCGTCGGCTCGGCATTCAATCTGACTCGCGCGGGCGTGCATGCCGACGGTCTTATGAAGGACACCGAGATATACAACATCTTCGACACCGAGAAGATACTCAACCGCACGGCAGAGGTAGCTATCTCCAACACCTCCGGTACGGCGGGCATCGCGTATTGGATGAACAAGCACTTCCCGCTCGAGGGCGGCAAGGAATACTCGAAGCACGATCCCCTTGTACAAAGAATCAAAGAGGAGATCGACAAACTCTACGCCGACGGCAGAACCACGCTTATGGGCGACGAGGAGCTTGAGCAGATAGTGAATTTCTTTGCTCCGCGCATCAAGCTGTAATTTTTCATTTTAAAAAATCGACATCGGACACAAAAAATCACCTTAAAAGGACAATATGTAAATGATTGTTGACAAAAACACGCATTCTCTCGAGGAGCGCACCTTCTTAAAGCTAGAGGAGGAGATACTCAACGGCACTCTGAAAAAAGGCGATATCCTCACCGAAACGGCTCTGTCGGCTCGCCTCGGTGTAAGCCGCACTCCTCTGCGTGCCGCACTCCATACACTCTCCGAGGAGGGTCTCGTCGAGATACGCACCAACCGCGGTGCCACCGTTGTGGGTGTCAGCCCGGACGATCTCGCTAATATATACCAGATAAGGAAAAATCTGGAGGGTCTGGCATCGGCGCTCGCCGCAGAAAGGATCACCAAGGAGGATTTCAAGGCGCTGACCGAGTCGGTAGAGCTGTCGGAATTCTATCTCTGCAAGCGCGATCTCGAAAAACTGCGCGAGCTGGATACCGAATTTCACAGTATAATTTACCGAGCATCGCAGAACAGGCACCTCGAGCGCATTCTGTCCGACCTACACCGCAAGATAAAGGTGTACAGAAAGCTCTCTCTGTCGGTCTCCGAGAGAATAGAAAAATCCGTAAGCGAGCATCGCGAGATACTCGACGCAATTGAAAAACGCGACACATCCCTCGCCGAAAAGCTCACAGTCGAGCACGTTGAGGCGGCGATGAACAATCTGCTCGCGATCGTAGAATAATACAAAGGAACAAAAGAGGCAATTATGGGACTTACAATAGTACAGAAGATCATAAAGGAGCATCTCGTCGAGGGCGAGATGAAGACGGGCGCCGAGGTGGCGCTCCGCATCGACCAGACCCTCACCCAGGACGCAACGGGCACGATGGCGTATCTGCAGCTTGAGGCTATGGAGATCGACCGCGTTAAGACCGAGCTGTCGGTTGCGTATATCGACCACAACACTCTCCAATCGGGATTTGAAAACGCCGACGACCACAGATACATACAGACAGTCGCAAAAAAACACGGCATCCGCTTCTCGCGACCCGGAAACGGCATCTGTCACCAGGTGCATCTTGAGAGATTCGGCAAGCCCGGCAAGACGCTGATCGGCTCTGATAGCCACACTCCCACCGCCGGCGGTATAGGCATGCTCGGTATGGGCGCGGGAGGTCTGGACGTTGCGGTTGCGATGGGCGGCGGCGCGTACTACATCACAATGCCGAAGAATATCAAGGTCAAGCTCACAGGCGCTCTCCCCGACTACGTGGGAGCAAAGGACGTTATACTCGAGGTGCTCCGCATACTCGGCGTCAAGGGCGGTGTCGGTGCAGTAATTGAATATGCGGGCGAGGGTGTCAAAACGCTGTCCGTTCCGCAGAGAGCTACCATCACGAATATGGGCGCTGAGCTCGGCGCGACAAGCTCGATATTCCCCTCGGATGAAGCAACTCTTCGCTTCCTCACAGCACAGGGTAGAGCCGAGGATTACATTCCCCTCTCTCCCGACCCGGACGCGGTATACGACGAGTGCTACACCGTCGATCTTTCAGCGCTCCGTCCGCTCGCCGCTTGCCCCCATTCGCCCGATAACGTGGCACCCGTGTCAAATCTTTCGGGTATGAAGATCGATCAGGTATGCATCGGTTCCTGCACGAATTCCTCTCTCTCCGATATGCTGACCGTCGCCGCAATGCTGAAGGGCAAGACCGTTCACCCCGACGTTTCTCTCTCGATATCCCCCGGCTCGAAGCAGGTGTATACGATGCTCGCAGAGTGCGGTGCGCTCGCCGATATGATAGCGGCGGGAGCGAGAATTCTCGAGTGTGCATGCGGTCCCTGCATCGGTATGGGCTTCTCCCCGAAATCAAAGGGTGTCAGCCTCCGTACCTTCAACCGCAACTTCCTCGCCCGTAGCGGCACCAAGGACGCAGAGGTCTATCTCGTATCCCCCGAGACCGCCGCGGCATCGGCAATAGCGGGCGTGTTTACCGATCCCACCACCCTCGGCACAGCTCCGAAGATCATCCTTCCCGCCCTCTTCTCTGTAAACGATAACCTCATTGAGCTCCCCGCGAGCCCCGAGGAGGCAGAGGCGGTCACAGTCGAGCGCGGACCTAATATCAAGCCTATTCCCAAGGGTAAAGAGCCCGATACGTGTCTCAAAACCGAGCTTATCCTCAAGGTTGGTGACAACATCACGACAGACCACATTATGCCTGCGGGAGCGAAGATACTCCCCTACCGCTCCAACGTTCCGAAGCTCTCGGAGTTCTGCTTTACCGTTTGTGACAAGGACTTCCCCGAGCGCGCAAAGGCTAAGGGCTCGGGCATAATACTCGGAGGTCACAACTACGGTCAGGGCTCGTCGCGCGAGCACGCCGCTCTCGTACCTCTTTATCTTGGAGTGCGTGCGGTGGTTGCAAAGAGCTTCGCACGTATCCATATGGCAAACCTCATAAACTTCGGTATCGTTCCGATGACGCTTGCGGACGAGGCGGATTACGACCTGCTCGCAGAGGGTGACGAGATCGTCATCGAGGGCTTCCGCGACGCCATCGACAGCGCCGACTCCGTGACCCTTATATGTGGCAAAAATGCGACACGTGTCGCGGCGAAGCTTACTCTCAGCCGCCGTCAGCGTGATATTCTGCTCGCGGGCGGAACGCTCAACTACACGTCAAGGGACAGGAGATAATGAAAAAACACAAAACAATGCGACACGTGTCGCAAAAACGCAGTGAGGAGACGAAATGTCAAGACTTCTGACTCATTACGCTAACCTGCATATGCACTCGACGCACTCGGACGGTCGCTACTCGCCCGATGAGCTCGCACGCCTTGCGAAGGAGATCGGCTACGGTGCTATAGCGCTCACCGACCACGACACCGTATCGGGCAATCCGATAATGCGGCGCGAGTGCGAGAGGCTCGGTCTCGGCTACGTTTACGGCTCGGAGTTTTACGCGAGGCTCGAGGAGACCGGGCGCATCGTCCATCTCGTCGGCTTCGGCTTCGATGCCGATCATCCGCCCCTCCGCGAGCACATAAACAATATGGCAGACAAATACACCTCGCAAACGAGGGCGCTCTTTGAGCGAGCACTCTCGACGGGCGAGATAAGCGGCGTTAGCTGGGATGACGTGCTGAAATATAACGAGGGCATCAATTGGCTCGTTTACAGCCACGTTTTCAATACGATGCACGCAAGGGGGCTCGTCACCTACGCCGAGCGCGAGGCTTTGAAGGAGACCTGCTTCTCCACCGAGCTCAAAAGAACGATAAAATCGACTCAAAGCTACCCGAGCGTGCGCGATATGATAAAGCACGTTCACGATGCGGGCGGTGTTATGCTCTTTGCGCATCCGCACGAGCTTCTCGACTACGTTGAAATACTCGCGGGCGAGGGGCTCGACGGTCTCGAGGTGTGGCACAGCGAGCTCGACGGTGAGGAAAGACGCCGCGCCTTGACTCTCGCGAAAAAATGCGACCTTCTCGTCTCGGGCGGTGACGACCATTCGGGTCTGCTCGGCGGTCAGTACTACCGCTTCGAGAAGCCTGAGGAGACGAGATACTTCTTCCCTCCGCTCACGCTCGGAACACCCGAGTTCTTCTACGAGGAGATACGCGATATGAAGAAAAATCCCGACCGCCGCGATGCGATGGACGAGCTTCTTTCCGACCCCGAGATATGGGAAAGAATAAGATAAAAGTTGCGAAAAAACACAAAAAACTTGACACGGGTGGGCACTTGTGCTAAAATTAAGGTAAAAAACACGTTTTGGAGGCATGTATGAGGCTGAACTTTAAGGTAACCGACGACTTCTCCGTCGGCATCGCACGTCTTTCGAAAATTCTCGGCTACGAGGTGTCGGAGAACGGAATTGAGGTCACGGCGGTTAAAGGCGATCGTATCGGCGTATCACTCAAGGGTAAAAAAGCAACTCTCTACTATAAAGAAAAGTATCACGTATGGCGCGAGCTCGCTGTGCTGATTGAAAATGCAAAAACGAAAAAATCCTTCGACATCACCGAGGACGGCCATTTCAAAACTATATCCGCGATGATCGATGCCTCGCGCTGTGGCGTGCCTACCGTCAAATCGGTAAAGAGCGTAATAGACTACCTCGCCGTTATGGGATACAGCATGATAATGCTCTACACCGAGGACGTCGTGAAGCTCGATTCGAGAAAATACTTCGGATATATGCGTGGCAGATACACGAAGGAGGAGCTTTGTGCCATCGACGACTACGCCTACGAATACGGCATCGAGGCTATTCCCTGTCTCGAGCTCTACGGACATATGGAAAAGTACCTCATCTGGCCGGAGGCGTCGAAGCTCAAGGACACAAACGGCGTTATGATGGCGAGAAGCGAGGATACATTTGCATTTGTAGACGAGCTCGTTGCCACAGTCACCTCCTGCTTCCGCTCGAAGAGAATACATATCGGTATGGACGAGGCGTGGGATATGGGCAGAGGAGAATTCCTCAACAAATACGGCTACGTCCCTCCGTTTGAGATCTTCAACGAATATATGGAGCGACTTATCGGTATCACGAATAAGTACGGACTCATACCCATGATGTGGAGCGATATGTACTTCCGCGTCGAGACCAAGAACAACGCCTACTACGAAGAGGCGACCGTCATCCGCGACGAGACGAAGGCAAAGATACCGAAGGAGGTCGAGCTCGTCTTCTGGCACTACGGCGAGCATCACCACTGCGACGACTATATGCTGAAAAAGCATAACGATCTCGGTCGCAACGTGATCTTCGCAGGCGGCAACTGGGGCTGGATCGGTCACTTCCCCGAGCACAACTATATGATGAGCACGTCCCGATTCTCGCTCGATGCTTGCAGAAACAACGGCGTGCGCGAGGCGATGCTCACCGTCTGGTGCAACGATAACGCAGAGTGCGATACCTTCGCAAACCTTTTCGGTCTCTCATATTTTGCCGAGCTTTGCTACGATAAGGAGCTCACCGACGAGAAGGCAAAGGCGCGCTTTGAGGCATCGACGGGCGGCTCGTGGGATCTCTTCTACAAGATGAGCTACTATCACAACGATTTCGAAAACTCTAACGATTATCCCAACTATGCGAACCGATTCCTCGGCAAGCCTCTCTTCTGGCAGGATATTCTTGCGGGTCTCTACGACACTCATCTCTTTGGTAAGAAGATGTCCTCTCACTACGAGTACTCGCGCGATCAGTATAAGGGTTACCCGAGGGAGTCAAAATGGGCGTACCTCTACGAATACGCATACCGCGCCTTTGACTACATGGCAACGAAGACAAGGATCGCGGAAATGCTCGTCCCGGCGTATAAGGCAGGCGACAGAGATGCACTTCTCACTATCGCGACACAGCTTCTGCCCGAGCTGAAGCAAAAGACCGAGGCGCTCCACGCATGGCACAAGGAGACCTGGTTCAAAAATAACAAGATACTCGGCTGGCAGAATCTCGACGTACGATATGCGGGAGTTGCGGCAAGATGTGACACCGCCGCAATGCTCATCAAGGCGTATCTCAATGGCGAGATCGACGCTATCGAGGAGCTTGAGGAGGAGAGACTTCACAAGAGCCTTTCCGGCTTCGTTCACTACTCCGGAATATCAACTGTAAACCTCAAGGTTTAATTAGCAATTTGTAAAAATAAACTCATAAAACGGCTGATTTGTAAAGTATTATTTGCATTTCAGCCGTTTTTTATAGCATTATCCGCAATTTCTCGCACCGCAAGGTGCATATCGCGCCACAAAGTGGCATATCGCGCACCGCTAGGTGCATATCGCGCAACGCTAGGTGCATATCGCGCGAGCCTTGGCGAGCATAAAACAATCCCTCCGTCACGCTACGCGTGCCACCTTCCTCCCGGAGGAAGGCTTTTTGTTAGTTCCAATATAACACAAAGGGGCAGAGAAAACAAGTTCTCTGCCGATGTTTATATGTTTATCCGTAGGGGAGACCTGCGATCTCCCGCGGGCGGGGTGTGTTCCGAAAACATCCTTATGAGAAGGAGCCTGAGTGCTTATTTTTTATTTTATAACCTCAATTCCTATCGCAAACGCGCCAAATAATCGGCATCGGATCAATAGTAAAAAAAGGAGCGCTTGCACCGGACACAACAGTTCCGATAAAAGCGCTCTTTTCAAGTATAGAAAAACGAGGCAAAATCATCTGTCGATAAGCTCGATACCAATCGCAAACGCGCCGTATTTTTTGATATCCTCAGGCGAATAGTATTTCTCCATATCGCGAGCAGAAGCCGTCTCGCCAGGGCGGTAACCGATCGATTCCTTGGGAAAGGCACAATACAGCTCGTCAAAGCTCGCAAATACACGGCATAGTGTCACGCGGACATTGAGCTCTTCCCCGCTCTCGCGATTTGTGAAGCATATTTCATCGCCGACCTTAATATTTGCGCGTCGCTCGTCATAAAGCCGCATTTCAACTGTCTTCTCACCGTTTTTTATTGCCGCAAAAGGCGTCGGGTCCAGCTTCATCATGTGTAAGATGCGTTCCATCTTGCGCTCACTTTCTTGTTTCTAATATTGCCGAATTTACCAAAAAGTATAGCAATTTGACTACAATTATTTACAAATTTCGGTTTTTAGCTTAAAAATCACTCGAGTTTGATTTTTGTAATACCAACGCTTTCGAGGTGATCATCGTGTGAATATTCCACAGGAGTAAACGTATTTGTGTCATATGTAACAACCGTATACGAAGCATTGGAGGGGAATTGCACAGCGCTGCCCATTTCCTCCGGAGTCACACCGGTAATAATAGCCCAAAAAGCGCGAATAGCCGCCGCATGTGTCGCAATAAGCACAGTTTTGCCCTCGTTTTCGCGGCAAATACGCTCAAGCTCAGCTTTAATTCGATAACCGACGTTATAGTTATTCTCGCCGCCCGGATACGTAAACGTTCCGTAATTTTTATGCCACTGTGGCGTGAAGGAGCCAGGCCACCTCTCGACTATATCCGTACCGTAAAGTCCTTCCCACTCTCCAAGATTTATCTCACGAAGCTCTACGTCGGGTATAACCTCTATGCCGCGTATTTTGCCATGCGGCACCGCGGTGTTGAAGGCACGAAGAAGATCACTCGAGTATATCTTATCAAAATGAGTCTCACGGAGATACTCGGCAGTAGCATTCGCTTGGCGATAGCCCAGCTCCGATAGGTCGAGATCGGTATGTCCGAGCAGTAATCCGCGTGCATTTCCAAGACTCTCGCCGTGTCTCACGATATAAAGCGTTGTTTTCATTTTTATTTTCCTTTCAATCATTATCATACAGATCAATCATTATCATACAGAGTTTTTAAAACAAGATAGGAACATCGCTTGCGTTTTTGCCACAAGCACAGTTGAAAAATCGAGGATCTTCGGTCGTTATCGTACTTTTTTAGGTCTAAAATAGCAATTTAAACGGCTATAATCATCAAATACCGTTAAATAAAGGCAACTCGCGATCAGGTTATAATACCGTTTAGAAGCAAATTTCATTAAAATCCATAGTATAAAACCGAATTGTTACCGTTTTTGAATATTTATGCACATATTTATAGTAAAAGATGTATATTATGTTCGTATTTTGTTAAGATATTTATAGTTTGAGAAATCAGCCAAAAAAATAGCGTTCTCGACGTTATAATCACAGAGGTAAAGCCTTTAAGCGCGAAAGAAGGGACCGTTTTTTAACGAAAAAGATTATACCACGCGCCCCTCTATTTGTCAATACGGTTCCTAAAGAAAGTAATACGTAAAAATGATACTCAGATCGGAGAGCTTCGTCGGGCGTAGCGAGCAAATACGTATTGATAAAAGGCAACAGACTATGTTTCACACGCAAATATGCTCTACAGAGCTTAAATTTGCCGAGAGCGGTCGATTTTTATAAATACCAACTCCATATCAATCCGAAAAGCAAACTCGAGCGAATCGGTTAAGATCCGTACGTACAGACCTCCCGAACACAAGGACGAGGCGGTGAACAGCTTAAAAAATATCTGCCTTCGCTCTATCCGATAAAGCACTCCGAAGTTGTTTATTTCTAAGTTATAAAGCGCTCAATATCCCATGTCATTGTACCGTATCTTTTAAAAAACTCGACACGGGTATCCACTAAACGCAGTTAATGTAAATAATTGTTTACTTGTTTGTAAACTATGATTTACATTTGCGTTATTTGCGTTAATTATAGCTCGCTCGATAACAGAGCTCTCTGTAGCGTCACGTGGTAAGATGTTTTTGTATCACCGATAAATAAGCATAGTATATAAGCACAAGTAGCCAGGGCGTCACGCGTCAAAGGATCTCTTATCAGATCATATCAAACAGGTTATACGCGACGGCGTACAAGAGCAAAAAACACAGCTTCGCTTCGTAATTGGCGTTTGATAAGCGAGGTACGTTAGCAAACACTGCATATCGCGTAACTAATTACACATCCGCAGGCACAGTTCATCAGCCTTCCAAGCAGCTCATCCGGGCGTTATTAATGATATTATGTCAAAGCAAACGCCAAAATAACGGTGATATTTCGTAAAACTAAGATATTTTTAGTGAATAATTTCGCATTATTTACTATCACTATATGCAAAAATCAATGAATATCGTTGCATAAATCACCCGACCAAAAAGTAATTTCCATAATTTGTAAAATTAGGGTATTTTTTACCATAATATGGCATTTTATACGTTATTTTGCGTTTTTCCAACAAAAAAGCAATAAATAACAGCATTTTTTCGTGATTTAGTACCTCTATTTTACTCGTTTGAGAGCCGCAAGAGGACTATGAGTACTTGATCCGAAGTGATACTTAAGTCTGTTCAGAATATCCGTCGTAGCAGTTCAATTCGATCATCAGAACAAAGATAATGAACATTTGTCCATTATCTCAACAAAAATTAAAGTCAAAATTAGCCACTTTGGACGTGTATTCCATCGATAATGCCACGTTTTATTGACTTTTTAACGGCATAAATGTCGCTGATTATAGTTTCTTTGGTTTCGAATAGACAGTTCCCTGCTCTGATTCAATAAGAAAATCAAATTCGGCATCACGTCACCAAACTATCGGTCCGACTACCCTATTTCATAGCTAAAATTGTTTTTAACGTGCTGGATCGGTTGCTTTTCGCTTTCGAAATTAGTTTTTTCGCTTGTTTATTACACGTGTTTATTATTAATTTTTAATAGAATAGCGTCTGTTTTGGCAAAATTCAAGGGTGCTTTCCTTTGAATATAACGCTCTAATATTGTCTGATGTATTGTTCATCTTTCAATCGATTTCATCGTAAATAAGTGTATTGTCTATATTTTTAGCTACTTTTCTTAAAAAACAGCGTTAAAAACATTGTTTTTAGCACAAAAATTAAAATTTTCCACCTCATACTTGCTTTTTTGTGCTATTTATGATATATATTAGCGTTTCACGCCGCTTTTATTGAATGTTTCACGTGAAACATCCGGTATAAATTCAAGCTGCATAATTTCACAAAAATAGAGTCAATCAAGAATACACTGATTTCAAAAGAATATCAAGCCGCGAAAATGTTTCACGTGAAACATCCGGTTTAAATTCAGCTTTATAATTTCACAAAAACAGAATTAATCAAGAATATGTGGCTTTCAAAAAATATCAAGCCGTGAAAAATGTTTCACGTGAAACGTTTATTTTTTTCATACTTTCTCGTGATTTACGAGACTTTTTTGCCTCGTGCGCGCTAAATATTTATATAATATTGGAAAACTTTGAGTTTTTTTGCACAAATCAGCGATATTTTATCACTTTTTATCTTTGAGTATAATCAAGGGTTCTCGAGATCCGCAGTTCACTTCAACTGCGTGAAGCTCTCTCAAAAAGCACTTATCCCTCCCTCTGCGCTTAAAATTTGCCCGAATCCTTATTGTAACGTTCAGTTCACGCGTTATTTTGTTTACCTACGTCGCAAGCCGTTCGCATATCGATACCGTCTTCGATGCATTTCAGAACAAATCCAATCGATTTTCGGCAGATGCGCCGCTTTGATCCGCTTTATCCGGCTTTTTTTCGCCACAGCAAGATGCACTTTTCAAAGCGCTTTTATAGTTATGCGACCGTACGTTTCGAACACTCTCTGCCGCTTCGATAAATGTTCGAGCCTACGATATAAAAAACTCACGTATCACTCCGTTTTGCTCAAAATATTTTATATAATATAAATATTTTATTTTAAATATTTATAGTGCTGTCGTTTTATGGAAGAAAAACGCTTAGCAAGCCGGGAGCAACCACACAAATAAACGCATTTCTGTTTGACCGAAACGTTGTCGCTTTTTGCCGTAACCCTCAGCCTTCATCCACCATGTTCAATAGCGGTGCAAGCTCCCGGCCGGTACGCTAGATAATAGCGGCCGCCCGGGTATAGCGGTCCTTGCGCGCTTAACGGTCAGCTCTCGGTGAGCCCATACGATTTCATTTTTTCACAGCGCGGCCGTGAAGCTCCAGGTGCCTATGTTTTTTTCAAGTCTTGCGCATCGCCTATCGCAGTTTCAAGCAACAAAACGGCTAATAGAGTGCGTTTTCAGGTCGTGAAGTCATTGCAAAGTGAAATTTTGAGCGCAAGCAACGATAAAGCCCCGCAGTTACCCGATCAGCACGTCGCGGCAGGGTGGGGAAGTGCCATTCGCCGCCTTAGTGCGACACCGCGTGCGCCTGGCGTCGGGCATCCACAACGCGAGATCAAGCAAAGGGCGCATCACATTTTGTCAAGATCGCGCGGTCCGAAAGTGCCCCACCGCATCGAAATTTCGGAAGAATTCTGGCAAACTGATAGCCGCCGGACGGTAGCAACCACGTAATGATCCTGCCAACAAACGGTAGCGGTATAAGCCTCTATAGCGCCGAGCATTGCGCCGCGCGTGTATCGGGGCAGATATCAATTCGCCAAAAGCTTCACATCGGCGCTACCCGAATACGCTCCCCACAAAAAGCGCGCGAGTCGCGTATAAAATAATTAAAGTGCCGCTATTTTGATCGACGTAGCATACACGAAAAACGGCGCATTCGGGTGATTTTTTGCTCAAAAACGCATTTTGCCCTATTTTATATACCGATTTATCGTACTTCTTGCTAAATTGGTAAAAATTGTAAGTGGATACCGACCGATTTTCCGTTCCGCAAGATAAAAATGTCATAGCGACGGCAATATCACGTCGATAACTACCGCGAAATGCGTGCAACGGGCATGCCGACGAGATTGCAATCGACAAAGCCGACAGCAAAAAGATTACGCTCGTACAAAGCTCGATGCGAATCAAAGCGCAACGCAAGCCGAAGTGCAACGCAAGCCGAAGTGCAACACAGGCCGAAGTGCAACACAGAGCAAAGTGCAACGCAGGCTGAAGCGCAACGTAATCCTCTTCACAACCCGCAAAAATCGCCTCTGCCGCACGCGTGCCGTAATCGAGCATATCCGCCATGGCGAGTTTTATCGGAGCAACGGCGGCGTAAAAAGCAATCGCAGAGCAGGGAATGCAAGGCGCACTTTGATCCGGACTTAAGTGTCGCCACTATTCGGCGCGTAAGCGCATAGTAAAACAACGTTTGCGCCGCCAAAGCACCTTGCGCCACTCCATCAAAACGGCACTCTGCACGCGGCACGTAAGAGCAATATCGAGCAGAGTGGCGCAGCGTGCGTTACACGCAGAAGCCGAAGAACGAAAGCCGCGGTTGCCACGGCAAGTACCGTAACGGCGTGACGGTCGGATCAAAAAACGGCGCGCTGAAGCTTTCTCGCAACACTTTACAAAGTCGGATAAGGAGCGACAGCTCGAGAATTTCGCTTATTTTCGCCCTCACACGCGTTTTTCGGTAAATCCTACGAAAAATCGGGTGTTTTCCCCACAGAAGCGAAAATTTCGCCCCTGGTGCGGTAAAAATCATCTCTTGCGACCGCGTTTTTCAATTTTTGATGGGAAAAACGGCTTTTTCTCCATTTTGGCGCGGTTATTTCGTAGCATTTTCGTTTTTATCGTGTAAGACGGTGCAACGCTTACCGTCGTCGGAAGCGAAATTGTGCAACGTTTTTTGCGAAGCTGTATTCCAGCCGTAGGCAGTGCTCGATGAGGCTCGCTCGGCAGGTTGCTAAATTTGATATGCCCAGAGGCTCGAGTTATTCAGTCTTTTAAGATGGGCAGTGAAGTGGCGCGTCCATTGTGTCCCTACAGTGAGGCAGCAAAGCGGTGCGCTCTCTCGGCCGTTCTTTAGAGGTAGGGAAGCGGCGCGATATTTTAGCCTCTCTCCGGGTAGCGAAGCGGCATTTCGGTAGTGAATAACAGTCCGGTGGACTGTTAGAGCCCATGGCAGTTTGCAAAGCAAATCTGCCGTAGTTGCGACTTGTTCGCAACTACACAGACCAGAGCCGCAGCGAG
>JAZRBV010000013.1:0-2113 GCA_045635225.1 Eubacteriales bacterium | reverse complement strand
TGTTCTTGTGCTCAGCTGTTACCTTTCCTGCGTGGTAAACGAACTGTCTGGAAACAAAGTCTGTTCCAAGCTGAAGCTCGTCGAATACCTTACGACCAAAGGAGTCGGTTTTGGAGTGGCTGGTTACCGTTCTTCCGCCTGTGGAGAACTTCACAACGGTGTTATCGTCGCTGGTTTCGTAGTAGATTGTTTGAGCAGAGCCACTTGCGGGAGTAATCACCTTCTTGGTCATCTTACCCTCGGTATCGTAGTAATACTTTACGGTATTGACGATAACCTTAGAGGTTACGATCTCGCCCGAAAGCTCGATATCTGCCTCGGTTGCGCGAACGATTCTGCCTTCTTCGTACTCATAATTATACTCCTTTTTACCCGTGATGTCAATAGAACGGACGATATTACCGTCTTCATCGTAGACATAGAAAAACTCCGCACCTCATAAGAAGTGCGGAGAAACGCATAAACTTAGTTTTTTGTCGGACGATCTAAAATGTTGATAGCAACTGTATTATTTGGATTTTGAATTAAAACATTTTTAGCAAAAAAGAGAATTTCATCTTCTGAAAAAGGAGAACTTGGATCAGCACCGAATACCTCAATAACCCAGCTCATGATTTTGTCAGGTTGATCCGTAATTGTTAATGCATATTTAATGTGCCAGTAGATCATATGGGTACATTCGTAAATATATGGTTCACAATACATCAAACATTTGCAAATAGAAAGATGTTTTTCAGCAGTATCCTTTTTTGAAACTGAATACATAAGAAATGTGTATAAAAGGATGGAATCACAGTTAGGGAAAACTTTATCTATGTTATCTAAAGAATAATCGAAACGCTGTGCTTCTAATGCTTGAAAAACTTTCTCAAAATCTTTTTGCTTTAAAAATTTTGTTAAATTCATAATATCTCCTTAAAACAGAAGTTTCTTTATTCCATTCCAAACCCAAGCATTACCTACCTTGAAAACACCATTGACCACATTACCGGTAATCTCAATCAACTTACCAGCATATCTCCAGTGAATTCCAATAGTTCCGTTATCAAGAACTCTCCATTCACCATTTCTAATAGCTCGGTAAATTAAGTTTTTAATATTTACATTACTGGTTTGTTTGCCTAATACATCTCTCCATAAATGCTCAGATGTGTTAATATGTTTCATCTTGGTAGAGGTGATGCTTTGAATGCTTTTGAAGGATCCACGAATAAGTCCCGATAATTTTGCTCGAAGAGCATACCACGCTTTTGCTACATATGGACCTACGAAATAGCCGATTGCAGCGGCGGCAGCACCAATAAGTGCAGTTAGTCCCCAAATGAAAAGATTTCGTTTCCAACCTTTAAGATTTAATCTATCTGCCAGCCAGCTGGTGAGTACATATCCACCAATTGCGCCAATAACACCGCCAATAATTGCACCAATTACATTCGCAGCTACATAGCCGCTATCGTCTTTGTGCATAACAGTACTATTCTTACAGTAGGTGTAAATATTGTGCGCAATTTTTCCTTCCACAACGCAAGCCATCACCGAGTCATCGCCATTAACAAATCTACCAACTTGTGCATTATAATACCTGCTCTGGAGATAGTACATCCCAATCTCTTCATCGTAGTAGTAACCACGATAACGGAAGGGGTTGATGGTTGCGATACCAACAGAATCCTGCGCAACAGAGCATACGCCCCAAGCATCGTAAGAATATCTTGCAACTGTCTGAGCATCCTTGTCAACGATAGCGATTACGTCGCCCTGCAAGTTCTTGATGAAGTAGTAGGGTACGTTATTGTAGAGAATACCGCATACTCCATCCTCGTTATCGTAGAGGGGAACAAGAGTATTGCCGTCCCATGTCTCACGGAGAATCTTAGTGCCGTCAAGCGTGTAAGTATGGAGAACACCGTTGACCTTCTTGCTGGTTCTGATGCCGTTTGCATTGTAAGTGTATTCGATGTTATCAAACGACTTAAGCTGACGTCCCTTTTCCCAAGTCAGAGTATGACCGAGATAAGAGGTCGGGTTACCCTGTGCATCATAGGTGATGGACTGACCGTTGTAAGAAGTGAGAAGGTCTTTCCAAGTATCGTTACCATATACATAGCTAATC
>JAZRBV010000012.1:0-3342 GCA_045635225.1 Eubacteriales bacterium | reverse complement strand
CCGTTATTCTTGATCGAGTTCTCATAGGGCTCAACCATTTTCGAGGCGAAAGCTATGGCAAATGAATTGCCCGAAGGGTGCGAAGCAGTTATTGCGTAGGGGATTTTTTCGAATACGCGAAAGCGCTTGCAGACAATACACAGGTATTGGCAAAAGCGGTGACAAAGTATTCGGAAAAATCAGCAAGAAAGAACCAATTAGGTTTGCCATAGCCTTCGCCCTATCTGACCACCAGGCGCTACCCGCCTGCTTAGAGGTGAGGTCACCGTTATAACCGTTCAAAAAACAAAAGGGTAGCCCGAGTTCGAGCTACCCCCACGTAAAGATCAGAAAATGCTAATCGCTGTAATTAGCCGTTATTCTTGATCGAGTTCTCGTAGGACTCAATCATCTTCTTAACCATCTGACCACCAACGCTACCCGCCTGCTTAGAGGTGAGGTCACCGTTATAACCGTTCTTAAGGTTAACGCCTACCTCGCTTGCAGCCTGCATCTTAAACTTGTTAAGAGCTTCCTTAGCTTCGGGTACTACGTTCTTGTTAGACATTGTAATTTCTCCTGTAATTTAAATCTATATTATCGAGCCCGAGGGCGATCGCCCATCGGGCGCATCCCTTGACTCTGGTGTTATTATGCCGCTAAGATAGCAGCGCTATCCGTGACAATTTATACCATCACGCGTCACCACTTATTCGGCACGATACTATTATCTGCGCTTTAGGAAATATTAAACGCAAAACGAATAAAAATTTATTTTTCCAAATTATTTCTTGGCAGAATACTAAGAATTATCACATCTATGGAGTACATATGAATATAATATACCGTGAGGCAACACCCACTGATGCAGAGATACTTCTTCATCATCTGCATACCGTCGGCGCCGAGACCGACAATCTCACCTTCGGCGCTGACAGCTTCAATATTTCTCCCGAACGTGAGGCGCGCTTTATATCGCGTTTTTCTTCCTCTGAGCAGGATATTATGCTCGTCGCGCTCGACGGCGATACGGTTGTCGGAAATGCGATAATAGAGCACAACCGCATACCGCGCCTGTCTCACCGTGCCGAGCTTTCCGTAACCGTTTTGCGCGATTATTGGGGACAAGGCATCGGTACTCGGCTTATAGAGATGCTACTCGACTTTTCACGCAAAGCAGGTCACGAGGTCATCACCCTCACCGTGCGCGCCGATAACGACAGAGCCATCGCGCTTTATACCAAATGCGGATTCGTCCGTGTTGGAGAAATGAAAAACTATTTTAAGATATCCGGCGTCTCCTATGATGCACTTCTTATGGAGAAATATCTTACGAAAGGATAATGTTTATGAAGGGCATGATATATACAGCGGCTATCATCCTGCTTTTATCGACCCTCGTATCCTGCGGCGCCCTTAAAAGCGATGATCGGAATAGCACACCTACACCTGACAATGAGCAAAAGGGAGGAGCGGAAATGCATAACAATATAAACGAGCGCGTCTCCATGAGAGCGGTTATCAGAGCAATAGACGAAAGACTGGAGGTCGAGGTCACCTTGAGCGAGTATACCTCGGGTATCCACTGGGTCATCATTCACGATTCCACCGCATACTACGCAGCCGACGGCTCAGCCATCACTCGCGCCGACTTGCAGGTAGGCGACGAGGTCGAAATATATTATAACGGTCAGGTAATGCTCAGCTACCCACCGCAGATAGTCGCACACCGTATCACGGTGCTTTGATCGGTTGTACTAAACTTTTCTTAGACACCTCACCTCGGCACCCTGGGGATGAGGTGTATATATGAAGGCGATTAAAGCCCCGGAAAATATTTTTCCAAAAGCTATTGATTTTTTCGTTACGATATGTTATAATTGTTTAGCTTGTGAAATAATCATGAGCATAATACGCAGAGGTATCGAAGCGGTCATGACGGGGCTGACTCGAAAGAAAATCGGGTTCGTCACTATTTCGGCTCTAGAGTTCCTTGTAAACTCTCACTTTTTCGGGATTTAGTGTGAGGATTTTTTGAAGGCTGGTAGACAGTTTTCTATCAAAATTCCGTGAATTAAATATGTACACAGTACGCATCATAAAGAGGTATTTCGCCTATGGCGAATATATCCGCACCCTACGCCTGACAAGCGAGCTTGTCGATCTTCGGGTGGAGTATACGAACCTGAATTTGCTTCGCAAACCAGAACCGAACAGGCACATCAAATAAAAAACACAGATTACCGCAAAGGCAATCTGTGTTTTTTAATCGGAGTGACAGGATTCTCACTCTGCGGAGGGAATTGCCGCTTCGCGTCAAGTTCCAAAACAATTTCTATGAAATTGCCCACAGGTTCTCATACCTGACACTCCAATTAGGTATTTAAAAAAGAAGGACTAAAAAGCCCTTCTCTTTTATTAAATATCGGAGTGACAGGATTCGAACCTGCGGCATCGTGCTCCCAAAGCACGCGCGCTACCAACTGCGCTACACCCCGTCGATTGACGAGGATTATTATATCAAATTAACAAGAGAATGTCAAGTAAATTTGAAAAAATATAGTAGCGGAGTTTGGTTTCTTTATTTTTGAATAAATTCAATGCCCTCGTAAAGCTCTGGTCTTTCGCAAAGCTCTACTTCACGTCCGCTTTCGGATGATACGTTTGATACCGTAAGCTTCTTCGTGGTAACGTACTTATAGGGCTTATCGGGGGAATAGTGCCAGTCGTAGACAAAGAGATAGTAGAGCTTTTCTTGGTTGATATCAAAGTCGCCGTCAAGAATCTTCAGTCCGTCAATGACGATATTCGTAGGCATAAAGCAGGTGTGGCCGAAATTATGATCGCCCGTATTGCTTCCAAGGAATACGCATGCATCTGCGTTCGTAGGCTTCCACTCGCAATTTTTTACCGTTACGTTGCCGTGCCAAGCAGAGCCGTAATCACTGCGCAGATTAATAAGCTGTTTGCCGAAAAGCTTACTGTTTTCAACAAGGAAATCACCGCTACCTATAAGATTTAAGCATTGGTGTCCGAGAGTACATCCCGAGAGTCTTGCGTGCGTAACGCCCATATGCGCGTCAAAGCGTGAAATAATACAGTCCTCAAGCACCATTTCCTTGCAAAAATTAGATCCCATTAGTCCCCAATAACGCACGTCCATAATATCAATTGTCTGGGTCATACGGACAAGGGATGTCCTGATGGTTGCAAAAGCGATTATGTCGTAGGTACCCATTGAAACCAACTTGGTAGCATCTGCAACGCTAGGTGTCCGATAGATATAATGAGGGGAGAGCAGACAGTCCTCAATAGTCACGTCTGCGCACTTTCTTATAGTGAAAAATCCGTCGTAGGGAGCGC
>JAZRBV010000011.1:0-5072 GCA_045635225.1 Eubacteriales bacterium | reverse complement strand
TTTCTTTACTTTAAGCATAGTGTTTTTAATCGTGACATTCGATTTGGTCATTTTCTCGAAAATGATGCAATTGAAATTGGCAATGATCAAATTGAATCATATTTTATTGGTTGAAGCTTTTTTATTTTTTCGGTAGCAAATAGCGTTTAGTGCCGAAAAAATAATTGTCCTCTATGCTACAAAAAAGAAATAACCGCCCAGCGACCAAACTGTAGGCGGTTATTCGTCTCAGAAGGGAGCAACCGTCACCAGTGCTCTCTGATATTTCGCAAAATCTTTCAAGGCTTTTTTATTGATATCTGTCATTTGTTTTACTTCGTGCTTTTTAGTGTTAACTCGCCCCAACACAAACCGAACTCATCATCGTCGTTTAAGGAGAGGTATATTGCAAAAATACAATTCAAAACCTTCTTATTTTCCATAAATTCGAATTTGAATTTTTCATCAATTGAATCTAAAGTCTTTCTTAACTCTTCCATTACGTAATATTGCGCCGCAGAGGAATCAGCATGTCCTGATTCGCGTTTCAAGAATTCTACAGTTAAATCTTTGACTTGATTAGTGTACTTATCTAGGAAATGCTTTTTAAATTCTTTGAATTTGCCATCCAACGTCCACGGGTCTCTTTCATTTAACCCGTTTGAAAAACAACTTAAATTGTATCTTACCGAAATAATATCAAAGCTCGTTCCCCAATCGGCAATGCTTTTTCTTCTGTATTCTAATATTTCTTCTAGTTCTTTTTCGTCACCAATAGCAAGAACTGAATTTAATTTTTCGATAATTTCAAACTCTCGCAAAAGATACTCTAAATAATCATATTTCAAATATGCACAACACTTTTTATATTAGTCCATCCAAGAACTTGAATATGTAATTGGCCGTTTCCAACCATTTTTGACTTTTTCGATTTGACTATAAGCAGAATCTAAGATTTGACATAATATCTTCGCACTAATTATGGCTTCTTTATAGTCGTTGCGGTTTTCTCTGTCCAGAGTAAAGAATAAAACGAACAACGTGGCTCCAGACGCACCTGCAACACCAATTATAGTTGCTTGATTAATAGTAAAACAATCCGCAAAAATAAATGCGGCCAATAGAATAACAAAAACAGCTACTGACACCCAAATAATATGCTTCAATGCAATAGGTTTTCTTTTTCTTTGAGAATTTTTCTCTTTGAATATCGTTATTTCATCAGAATTAAATTGCTTTTTCATCAGTCACTCTCCATTTTGTTAACACGACTCGCTTCATAGTGCAAATCGCTTTGTTTATGTTCCTTTCTTGAGAATATCTAAATACGCGGTGTATGCGTACGTTTTGCTTTCTGTTTTGTTAAGAATATTAAGACTCATCAAGTTCTTAACCGCAAGACTTACTGTATTGTAGCTTAAATCTAACGCCACTGCGGTCTTAGAAATATCTATAATCGGATTCTCTTCAAGATAATCAAAGAGTTTGGTTGCGTTAATTCTTGCTCTACCTAGAGTTTGTATTTTCTCGTAATTTTCCGCGTGGAGCTTATCAAGCTCATTGATGGTGATGATTGCATCTTGTGCCGACTCACCCACAGCTCTAAGGAAGAACTTTACCCACTGCTCGTAATTACCTTTTACTCTTACTTCGCTCATTCTGTCGTAATATTCGATGCGGTTGCTTTTGAGGAAGTATGATATATAGAGTGCAGGAGAGGACAATACTTTCTTTTCCATAAGGAAGAGCGTTATTAAGAGTCTTCCGACGCGACCGTTTCCATCAAGGAACGGATGTATGCTTTCAAACTGATAATGTATAAGAGCCGCTTGGATAAGAGTATCCAAAGTGTCCTCGCTATTCATATACTTCTCGAGGTCGGACATGCATTCCACCATATCCATAACATTCGGGGGAATATATCTTGCATTCTTGAGAGTGCTTCCTACTCCGCCTATCCAGTTTTGTGAGCTTCTAAACTCTCCGGGAGATTTATCTGCACCTCTCACACTGTTCATTAAAACTGCATGAGTTTCGCGGATAAGTCTGTTACAAAGAGGAAGAGTTTTCAGTCTCTCCACTGCAAAATCCGTAGCTTTTACGTAATTTACAACGTCGGATAAATCTCTATTTGTGTTCTGGTCTATGGTGGGATCAAGCACATCTTCGAGTGTTGCTTGAGTTCCTTCTATCTGTGAAGACATCAGAGCTTCTTTTCTGACGTACATAGATGTGAAAAGCTTTATGCTAGGTATATGTGCAGTAATACTTTCAAGGGCATATATCTGCTTATTTGCTTCTATGAGAAGAGATATCATTTCTTCATCCATTTCAAGCTCCGGAGGCAAAGCTGCCGGAACAAAGGATTTGTATTCGTACTCTCCAGAAAGATTCGAAACGTATTTTCCAGATTTGTTCATAATAATTCCTCCAATTTGAAAAACCTATCATTATTATACCCTTATTTTTTCAGTTTGTCAAGTTAAAATGAAAAACGCAAGACAAAATTTTGCTTGTATTTTCATTTTGTATTGTTAATGCGAATTTGTCTTGCATTTTATCAAGTGCTTTTTCAATTTGCAATTTTCAGTGAATTTTCACTTTTTATTCACTTTTTCACTGAATTTTCATTTTGGGGTGAAAATTCAATTTGGTCATTTTCTCGAAAATGATGCAATTGAAATTATAAATGATTAAATTGAATTATACTTTGCTAGTTACAAATATAGTTTTATTTTTTCGGCAGCAAATCGCGTTTAGTGCCGAAAAAATAATTGTCCTCTATGCTACAAAAAAGAAATAACCGCCCAGCGACCAAACTGTAGGCGGTTATTCGTCTCAGAAGGGAGCAACCGTCACCGGCGCTTCCAATACTATTATATCTCTAAAATCACAGGAAGTCAATACTGTGTTTTGAGTTAAAGCAAATTAACTCTTGACAACCTATTCTTTGTTTAGTGCTGACTATTATTTTGACCACCTTATACGGCAAAAATGGTTATGGATTGAACTGTTTCCGTTTTGGAAAGAGTTGCGATGGAAACGCCTACTCATTGATTTAGGCATAGTGATTTTTCATTGGAGTTTGAGTTTCAAAGTGCAACTTTTGGGGGAGTTGCACTTTAAAATTGCACTTTAAAAATAGAGTGGCGAAAGCTCTTGAAAGTTTTGGGAAGGTATGCTACAATGAACACCCGAGAGGGAGTGGATAAAGCTCATTTGGGTGCTCGAAGAGGCTGAAAACCCTTGCAAGTCTAAGGTTTTCAGCCTCTTTTAAGTTCCGTTAAAGTCCTGTATTTTCTTCTAAAATCCGACGGTGTATTACGCCTTGAAAACCGTTTGTCCAAAAGGCACGGGGGTTCGCATACCGCAGGCACATAGCAAACCGCGAGGCACAGAGTATTCGCGGTATCTGCGTCGCGAGGAGATGTCGGCTTAAATTTATACCGAAGCGGAACGGTTAACACAATTCTCGCCCCGAGCAGCATACCCCTCTTCCTGCGCCAAATAAAAGGACAACCGAGCTTTGTGGGCTCGGTTGTTTTTTATTTCTTTGGCACTGGTACGAGAGGATTCTAACGCCCCTCTGCGACTCTCCGAGTCGCAGAATGGGGTTCGCATTTGAGCCGTAGAGCGCGTCAAGCTCGCTTGTAAGCGTCAAGGCGAAAAATCTTCACCAACGGTGAATACCCCTCATGCATAGCCTTTCGAAAAACATTGCATTTTTAACCTATTTGTGATATAATGTATTTAGAAAGGCGGTATACTTATGGGAAAGATTCTTGGCTCTTTTAGTGGTATGCGAAAATACTTGGAAAAGGAAATGTTAGCAGATTCCTTGAAAAATCGTGTTCGTTATGGTTGCACAAGATATGTCGGAATGGACGGCTGTCACATTTTTGAGATATGTATTGACGGTGAGCAGGTTAAGCGTTTTTCTTGGGAGACTGTGAATAGCTATTTTATCAAAAGTGGTTTGACAGAAAACAAAAATCCAAGTGGAATAGGTGAGTATTGGTCAGAATTTTGGACTTTACTTGAAAAACATCCATTAGAATCACGTACGGAATACACAGATGAAGAGTTTTGTGCCGCATTGGAAGCGTATCGAAATCAAGACATTACAAAAAGTATATTTTCTAAAAACCCGCTGGTTAGAATGTTTGCAATTTTAGATAGAAGAATTGGAAAACGAACCTTGGTAAAAATTAAAGAAACCTTAAACGAACAGCCCGATTGGTTGAAAAAAATTTATCAGTTGCGATTGGATGCTGAGAAAGTTTAATTTTGAATATGCTTTAGAAAAAGGAGCTCTTCACGAGTTCCTTTCGTTATCCTTTATACATCTCTTTTACAAACCACTTTATCGCTTTCTCATGCCATTCTGACTTTGGCTGCATTGCAAATCCCTTATCGCTGGCGAGGAACTTTATTAGAGAGCATTTTGAGACTAGGTATTTACGGTCTTGAATTATGGCGAATATTCGTCCTTTGCCTATGTGCCAACGTATTGTTCGGTCAGTGTAACCGATGATGCTCACAATACGTTTTATGTCCATAACGTCGGGGTATATCGCTAGTCGCTTTTCAAGTATTCGCTCAAACTTGTTCCTATCCTTTCGGCTTAGAAATGCGAACACGCTTATTCCGTCTCCCGAGGCTTCGTTTGCCTCGGGAGCGTCTTTGTTACGGGAGGAGAATTGTCCTCGGGTGAACTCCTTCTTGCTTTCGGTTATGCTCCGGCTCATATACTCCCTCAAATCCTCCTCGTTCACGTAGTATCTGAGGTGGGTTTGAGTATCTAGAATTCTACACGGGATAACACCGTTTTGTAACATCCAAGCTGCTTTGCGTTTGCTTATCTTTAGTTTCACTCGAAGTTGCTAGAGGGAAAGCTCACCGTCTTTCTTCATTCTTCCGTACCCCTTATTCTTTGGCACTGGTACGAGAGGTAGCGTAGCGGCATTTCGGTAGTGAATGACGTTAATAACGCCAGAGCCGGAATGTGACCGTGCGGCAGTGAGAACAGGGTGTGGGTATCTTTGCTTTTGGTTAATACCCCTCTTCTAATCTGTTCGACAAAATGGATTTTG
>JAZRBV010000010.1:0-12803 GCA_045635225.1 Eubacteriales bacterium | reverse complement strand
CTCATCCGTCACCTGCGGTGACACCTTCCCCAGAGGGGAAGGCTTAGTATCACGCGAGCTTCAGCGAGCATTAAGGCTCCCTCTAGAGGGAGCTGGCGAGCGTACGCGAGACTGAGGGAGTTTTTATTGACTCCTTCCACCCCAAGCGGTCCCCCTCCCTCTAGGGGGAGGCTATCAACCTCATCCGTAGGCTTCGCCGCCACCTTCCCCAGAGGGGAAGGCTTAGTATCACGCTCGCGTCAGCGAGCATATCACGCCACAAAGTGGCATATCACGCACCGCTAGGTGCATATCACGTCGCGCAAGCGACATATCACGCTCGCGTTAGCGAGCATATCACGCGAGCCTTGGCGAGCATAATAATTAATGTAATGCCACGCGCGAGATGTGCGGCAGAAAGGATAACAAATGAAAAAGATAGCATCATTCGGTTGCGGTGCGGGGGTGCCCGACGCGATGGGACTGTGCGGTGTGAAGAGCGACTGTGCCTGTGGCAGGGTACACACCTGTGAGATAGAGTGTGTCGTGATCCGTCACGGCGCGCTAAACGAGCTATCGGCACTCTGTCGCGACTATGAAAATATACTCGTCGTATCCGACGGCAACACCCGCAGGGTATGCGGCGAGCGTGTCGTCGAGCTGCTCGGCGAGCGTGTGGCGGGCGAGATGACCTACCCCGGTGAGAGACTCGTGATACCGAATGAGGAGGCGGTCGCACAGCTCGAGGAGCTGGTGACGGAGAGCATCGATCTGATAGTCGGCGTCGGCTCGGGAGTTATAAACGACCTATGTAAATATGTGAGTCACGCGCACTCGCTTCCCTACTATATCGTGGCAACTGCGCCGTCGATGGACGGCTATGCGTCAAAGGGCGCGGCGATGCTCTTCGACGGAATGAAGATAACCGCGACGGCAAGCGTGCCGCGTGCGATAATCGCCGACACCGAGGTTCTCTGCGGCGCGCCTATCGAGATGTTGCGCGCGGGCTACGGTGATATAATCGGCAAGTTCAGCTGCCTCAACGATTGGCGGCTCGCGCAGGAGATATTCGGCGAGGAGCTGTGCGAATATATCTACTCGCTGACCTACGACACGGCAATGGCGGTTGCGGGACTCGGCGAGGCTATCGTGGCACGTGACGAGGCGGCTGTGGCGGAGCTGATGCGTGCGCTGGTCGTTGTAGGGATCGCGATGGCGTATATGGGAAACTCGCGCCCCGCATCGGGCAGTGAGCATCATCTCTCGCACTACTTTGAGGTGACGGGACTGCTCCGCGACGAGCCGTATTATGCACACGGAATCGACGTTGCCTACTCCACCTACGTGACGGCAGGGCTTCGCGAGGAGCTTATCTCTATTGACACACCGCGCTTCGTTCCATTCGACGAGGTGACGTGGGAGCGCGAGATACGGAGAGTCTACGCCTCGAAGAGAGGCTCGCACACGGCAGATGAGATAATCGCGCTGCAGCATAGGCTCGGGTGGATCTTGCGCGACTCGGAGTCGCTCTACCGCGAGAGGTGGGAGAGGATACGCGAGGTGCTGGCAGACTCACCGACGAGAGCCGAGGTGCTGACGATGCTCGCATCTGTCGGACTCGATATCCGAGAGTTCGAGAGGCTCTACTCCGAACAGCGGCGCCGCGATGCCGTAAGCTACGCGAAGGATCTCAAGGACAGGTATACCGTGCTTTGGCTTTACGGCGCGACAGTACGGTAATATAAAGTGTAAAATGCAAAGTGATATTTACCTTTAGTAAAATGCCTGACGGCATAGCAGGTCAGCATCACATCATTGCGAGTTTTTTGCTTTGCAAAAATGCTTTTTGCCATTATTCTACTTAACTATTGACAAAATATGCTTTTGATGATATAATCGCTTCGAAAATAAACGTGCTCAAAAAGGAGATTACAAAATGAGCAAGCTACTCGTTGGTTGGGCTGAGGAGAGCCTCGTGCCCGAAAAGAAAATAAGCCTCGCAGGACAGTTCTACGAGAGAATATCAGAGTATGTCGAGACACCTATCACGGCAACCGCTATGGCGGTGGAGTCGGACGGTGACGTGATGATACTCGTCAGTGCCGATCTCGGAGGTATTCCCGGCTTCGTTATGGAGCTGGTACGTGAGAAGTTCGCCCTCCTCTGTCCCGAGGTAGATCCGATGAAGATCGTGATCGCGGCAACACACACTCACACCTCCCACATCCTCGGTGAGCCCGACAGTATCAAGCAAAAATATAAAAATCCCATAGGATCGTCAAAAGAAATTCTCAAGGAATTTATGAAGGGTGACAAGGAATACAAGGCACTCGTTACGGCTGACGACAGCGTTATGAAGCCTGCTGATGCGACCGAGTTCGTCACCGAAAAGATCGCAAAGGCGTGTGCTGATGCCTGGGCTGCAAGAGACGTGGCACTCTACTCCAACGAGTTTGGCAGAGCCGCCGTCGGTATGTGCCGCCGCGTGGGATACGATGACGGAACCGCGGCTATGTGGGGTGACACAAACACCGCGAATTTTGATGCTCTTGAGGGTGGAAATGACTCCGGTGTGGAGTTGATTTATTTCTTCGACAAGAACAGAAAGCTGACGGGTGTTATGGCTAACATCGCCTGTCCCTCTCAGATACTCGAGCAGCGCAGCTTCATCTCTGCCGATTTCTGGGGCCGTGCGAAGGCTAATATCCGAGAGAAGCTCGGCGCTGACGTTCATCTTCTCGCTCTCGGCGGTGCGGCGGGAGATCAGTGCCCCCGTGACCTGGTACGCTGGGTAGAGCCTGAGACACCGATCGACGATCCGCAAATTAAGCGTCCCTACCCCATCCGCCGTAAGGCTGACCCCTCGATGTTCGATATTTCCGGCTGTAACAAGGTCGGCAGGCGCATCTCAAACGAGATAATCTCGGTATACGAGGAGATCGGAGAGCTGAAGAGCGATGCCGTGCTCGAGCATAAGGTTCTCTCGCTCGACCTGCCTCTCAGAAAGGCAACGAGAACCGAATACGAGCATGCAGTCCGCGAGATCGAATACTATGTACAAAAGACTGCGGATAAGCCCACCTTTACCTTTGAGGATAACGCAAAGGTGTACGTTCACGCAGGACTTATCGCAAGATACCGCGAGCAGCAGTTCACCGAGACCTTTACGATCGAGTCGCACGTAATAAGGTTCGGCGACGTTGCGATATGCACGAACCCCTTTGAGCTGTTCTTAGACTACGGCAACCGCATCAAGGCGAGAAGCTATGCCGAGCAGACCTTTATAGTTCAGCTCGCCTGTGGCAAGGGCGGATACCTCCCCACCGAGAAGGCAGAGCGCGCAGGTCATTACAGCGCATACATTACGAGCGGTAAGGTTGGACACGAGGGCGGCGATCTTTTAGTCCGCCGTCAGCTCGGAGAGATCAACGCGATGTTCGAGGACGAGGATATCTACGTTAAGTAAGAACGGTCCTCGCCGACGCTTCACTATATTCATTTTCTTAAATAATAACAAAAATACAAAATCAGAGCGAAGAAACCGTGTTTTAACGGTTTCTTCGCTCTTCTTCGTTACGTATAAATGAAGCGATCGCATCGCCGGCGGGAATTTTTCGGAAATCCTACGCGAGGCAATCCACGACACGCGTGCCGTCTTTGCAGACGACGGTGAAGGACGTGATGCCCGCGCACCAGCCCTCCTCCTTAGTAACGGCTTCCCACTCGGCGAGCGTGCCGCCGTAGACGATGCTCTCGAGCGAGGTGCAACCGTAGATGAAGGAGTAGGAGAGCGTTGTCACACTCACGGGCAGATAGAGGGACGTGAGCGAGCCGTAGTTCTCAAAGCAATAGCGAGAGACGTGTGTTACGCCCTCGGGAATGACTATCTCACGGACACCCGACGAATCGGAAACCGTGTTGAAGGTCTCGACGCGCAAGACACGCATTCCATTATAGACGGCAGGGATCACGATGCGCTCGGGATACGCGAAGCCGTCGTAGAGATAGAGACTGCAGGTGAGTCCTTCGTTGTCGAGATTCCAATAGCCGAAGAGCGACTCGTGCGTGGCGCCGCAGGTGATACAGCTCGCTCCCTCATAGCTATGAGGAAGATAGTCGAGCAGGCGCTCCTCGGTGTAGTCGCACCGCTCACAGCTGACGTATTCCCTACCCTCGGAGATGCAGGTAGGAGGGGTCGTAAGGGTGACGCGCGCGTGGTCGAGAGGAAGCTCCGTCGTGGGTCCGTCGTAGCGGTCGCCGCACTCACAGGTATAGTAGGTATAGCCCCATTCGGTACAGGTGGGCGGAACGACTGTGGGTTGATATTCGTGACCGTAGGGCTTCTCGCAGGTATAGCCCCAGACCACGGTGCGTCCGATTGCCCAATCGGGATCGAAGCCCTCGGGCGCTGTGGTGCGGCGGCAGTATACGTAGCCGGAATTTTCGCTATGGTAGAAGGCGTCTTTGCCGACAGTCTCTACACTTTCGGGGATCACCAGCGTGCGGATCGCGTTACAGCTGCTGAAGGCGTAGGCATCGATCAGCGTGACGGTATCGGGTATAATGATGTGCTCGATCGAATAGCAGGAGGCAAACGCCGCTCTGCCGACCGTGAGAAGTCCACCCGGGAGCTCGAGATCACTAAGGCTCTTACAGAACTCAAACGCCGACTCGCCGATCACGCGAAGCGTAGAGGGGAACGTGATGCGCTCGAGGCTATCACAGTGGAAGAACATCTCCAGCGGTATCTCGGTGACACCCTCGGGAATCGTTATATTACGGAGAGAGGAGTAACGGAAGATGTTCTCACCGAGAGTGAGTGCCGTCTCGGGGAATCGGACGGTGACAAGCGAGGTCGAGGAGGCAAAGGCGAAGCTATGCAGCAAAAGCTCGCGCGGTGTGCCCGACCACTCTACCGTCTCGATTCCGCTACCGATGATGGCGTAGCTCGCTATCTCCACGATGCTCGCGGGGAGGGTGAGGCTCTTGAGCGCCTTACAGCCGTTGAAGAGGGACTCGGATATGACGGTGATAGCGCTATCCTCGGAGAAGTCGACGCGTGCGAGCTGCTCACAGCCTGCGAACACCGCGTAGCCGAGTGTATGAAGCGACGCGGGTATAGCTATCTCGGTAATAGCGGTGCCACGGAAGGCAGAGTCACCGATATAGGTAAGCATGCTCGGCAGAATGATCGAGCAAAGAGAGGAGCAGGAGTCGAACGCGCCGCCTCCGACGGTCACTACACCCTCGGGGATATCGAGCGAGGTAAGCGACGTGCATCCATAAAACGCAGAATCGGGGATCACGGTAAGCAAAGGCGACATTCTCACCGTCTCGAGAGAGGTGCAACCGGAAAACGCGCCCGCGCCGAGCGACTCGAGTGTATCGGGAAGAGTCACCGAAGAGAGAGAGGAGCAGCCCATGAAGGCTTCGTAGCCGATGGAGATAAGTCCCGAGGGCAGATCAAGCTCGCGTAGCGAGGAGCAGTCCTTGAACGAATAAGCCTCTATCTCGGTGAGGCTGTCGGGCAGATCGAGTCGCTCTATGCCGCTACAGCCGCGAAGCACGATGTTCCTCGGCGCACAGCCGTCGGCAAAGCTGAGCTCGGTCAGCGAGGAAAGCTCCGTGAGCTCGAGATAGACCGTAGTGCGAGGCAGACGGATAGATCTGATGCGTGGGCAGTCCTCGATAGAGCTCGAGACGTTGGTAACCACCGAGTCGTCTAAGATAAGAGTCTCAAGACTGTCACAGCCCGATAAGTAGAAGCGCACTACGTAATCCGTAGCGTAGAGCGAGACTATGCTGTCGCAATTCTCAATCGAGAAGGACTCGACGTAGCCGTCCTCATAGGTACGGGGAATGACTACGTTTGCAGGGAAATCGGATACGTCACGCGCGACGGCGTGGTAGTGTGTTCTGCCGGTAAACATATCCTCACCGTAATAGATGAAGTCAAAGTAATCGATCGAGGTCTCGCCGCAGGCGGTGCAGTTGCCGTCCTCGTAATCGTGGGGGAGGCGTGCGGAATATTTCGTCTCGGTCATGCCGCAGACTCTGCACTGCAGTGTCTCGGTGCCTGCGCTCTGGCAGGTGGCGCTCAAGCCGAAGGACTCGAAGCTGTGACCTGGGGAGGGGATATATATCTGCTCTACCGTCACGGTGCCGCAGGTGGTGCAGTGAGCGCCGTCGGTAAGTCCGTCGGTCGTGCAGGTGGCTTCCCTGCCCTCGTCGCGCACCTCGCTGTGTCCGGTGGAGGGTATAGTCACGGCAGGGACGGTCGTCACGCCGCACTCAAGACAGTATTTTGAATCGGTAACGCCGGAGGCGGTACAGGTGGGCGGATAGCCCTCGACCGTATGCTCGGTGTGACCGTAGGCGGGGATCACGGTCTGCACGGATATCACCGTCTTACAGACCGAGCAGTAAATGCCGTCGGTAAGTCCGTCGGTCGTGCAATCGGCGGCGTAGCCGACGACGGTAACGGTTTGGTGGGGGAGCGTGTCAAGTTTTTCGCTCTCGGTCTCACCGCATTCGCATTTTCGGACTCGCTCACCCGCTATGGAGCAGGTAGACTCGCATAGGGTCGTCCAATCACCGAAGGAGTGCTGTTTTGCAGGGATGATATTGCTCTCTGTCGCGCCGCACGTACACGTGCGTGTTTCGAGTCCCGTATTGGTGCAGTCGGGTGAGCTAACTACGGTCCAGTTGCCGAAGCTGTGCGGAAGAACACCCAAAAATTCACGGTCGATAGCACCGCACTCACATTCGCGCACCTGCTCGCCTGCCGCGGTACAGGTCGGGTAGCTGACGATCTCCCAGGCACCGTAGTCGTGGTCGCGCATCGGTATGGCGCGTGAGTCGGTTGCGCCGCAATCGCACTCGCGGACCTTCTCACCGCCGGAGGTACAGGTCGCTTTTTTTATCATAGTCCATTCGCTGTAGGAATGTCCGGGTGGGTCGATGCTCTCGGTCTCGGTCGCACCGCACGCGCACTTACGTACCTGCTCTCCGGGTACGGTACAGGTGGGGTCGGTAGTGATGCTCCACTCACCGTATGCGTGGGTGTGGTCTGCCCCGTCACCCGAGGGCGGATTGGTAGGCAGAGTACAGGAGCCGAGGACTGCCAGAGTAAATATCAATGCCACCGGAAAGAATAGCAGCTTTATTGCCTTAAAGTTCATATAGGTCTCCGTTCATTTTCGTGATTTTTTCGGTTTTTTTCGCATTTACCCCATACCCGTGTCAAATTTTCGGCACTTAATCAGTATGAGCGACTGCGAGCATATCACGCCACAAAGTGGCATATCACGCCACGAAGTGGCATATCACGCACCGCAAGGTGCATATCGCGTCGCGCGAGCGACATATCACGCCACGAAGTGGCATATCCCGCGAGCCGCGCGAGCATTTCCCTTTTCCACAAAAAACACAAAAAAGTAGCGAAAATTGCCGATTTTTTTCAAAAAAGGTATTGACAAGCAGGAAAAAATACGCTATAATTTAATTGAGCCAAATGGCTCAGTAAAAAAATTCGGGAAAAGGGAGGACAAAATGAGGGCTAAAAACAGCGCATATTACGCGACAATAGTGAATTTTGTCAATAGCTATTACGATGACGTCGGTCGCAGTCCTACCACCCGAGAGATCGAGAGTGCGACGGGTATCTCCCGTCCGACAGTACAGAGGTATTTGCGCGAGATGTGCGAGCGCGGCGAGCTCGAGTACGACGGTCACCGCGGTATCGTCACCGAGTATATGCGAGGTGCGAGCGAGGGCACGAGCCACGTGCTGATGGGTAACTCTATCCCCTGCGGTCCGCTCTCCGACGTATGCGACGCAGAGCTCGAGAGCATCAGGATGCCGACAGCACTGATCGGTAGCGGAGATTTCTTCCTCCTGCGTGCGAGAGGTAACTCGATGATCAACGCCGGCATCGACGACGGTGACCTGGTACTGATCAAGCGATGCCAGACGGTGCGCGAGGGTCGCATAGCCGCATTTCTCTACGACAACTCCGAAACTACACTCAAAAGATACAGACAGGACAGAAACGCGATCTATCTCATACCCGAAAACGACGAGATGGAGCCGATAGTAATAAGCGGTGCTGACCGCTCGCGCCTCATCATTCAGGGCGAGGCAGTAATGGTATTAAAGGATCTATAAGGAGGATTTACATATGAAAAAGTACATCGTTACCTATACTAAGGACTTCGGAGACACCTACGAGTACCGCGAGGTAGTGAGCGAATCCTACACCGCCGCATACGTTGACGTCATAATGGTACTCCCCCGAGAGGCGGCAATCACCAGCGTTTCTCTCGCGGCATAAGTGATACTGCCACGTCGATCAAATACGTGAGATGGGGATATGTCCCTAAGCCAGGCGAATATTACTATAGAAAAACTCGGAGCATCTGTCGATGCTCCGAGTTTTGATAAGGGGATAGTCAGATTTGAGGAAAAAGCGTCGCTTTTCGTGGCGTGAGGCGTACAAAAGTACGTCGAGCCACGAAAACGGCGGTAGAAAAAGTCCATCAAAATCGAAGAAATCCGTAGGATTTCATCATTTCACTGTCTCATTTACGGTTTTCACCGTTTTTTGAGACTTTTTATTGTCATTTCGGACTTTTTCGGTTTTACCAAATGTGACAGCCCCTTTTTATTCTGCCTCGTTTTATATCCGTTAAATAGGATTAATTATCATATCAAAGGTGAGAGTTCCCGTCCATCCGTAGTCGCGGATCGACTGATAGCGGACACGGAAATCGTAGGGGTAATAGGGCGCGCCCTTACGGTTCTGCTCCCACGGAGCTCTCAGGTTCTCGCTGTCGTAGAACTCAAAGTAGGTACCGCTACGATAATACCATGACTCAACAGCGGCAACAGTTCTCGTGCGGATGTCGGCGGCGAGGGTGCGATAACCGTAGTCGGCGAGTCCCTCGGTGATCATATAGTTATAGTTTATCCAGACCGGACCACGCCACATATCGCTGCCGTAGGTCGGGTCGTTTTTCGCTATACTCGGGATCGCAAGCGGAGCGGCAAAGTCCGCAGGATCGGTGAGCGCCGCGGTGAGTGACTCTGCCGCCGCACCGTCACATACCCCCGCGAGAAGCGGCAGGAAGGATGCGACCGAGCGCACTTTGTGTAGACGAGCGTTATCAATATCATAGTCGTAGTAGAAGCCGTCCTCGGCACACCACAGGTATTCGTTTATATCCCGCTTTATGCGGTCGTACCACTCGGCGTAGAAGTGCTCTCCCTCGCTGTCCCCGATTAGCGTTGCGATGCGGCTCATAGCGCGAGCCTCGTTTGCCATAAAGCAGGAGAAGTCTATCGCATAGAGGCGGCTAGACGTATCGAAGCGCGGCGAGTTATCCATACCCGACTCGTCACAGCGACAGTTAAGGTTGGGGCTTGTGAGCCAGGTGTAAAGCTCGGACTCTCCCTCTCGGCGATTTACGCGGCACCATTCGAGAAATTTCGCGTTCTGCTTAAATATTTGCCTCAAAAACTCGATATTTTTGCTTTTTTCGTACACCTTTAACGCACCCCATGCAATGACCGGAGGCTGAGTTATACGCGAGCGAGTGGTGGGCGTTGCCATATGTGGGATGAAGCCGCTCTCATCCTCTGTTTCGAGGACCGAGAGTATCAGCCTCTCGGCGAGGGTGGGGTCGAGATTGCGTGCGCCTATCGCGTGAAATACCGAGTCCCAGAGCCACAGATTTCTGTGCGGAAGTCGGTCGGGTGTCGACCACAGTCCCGTAAATCTGCCCTCGGGGGAGTAGATCTGTGTTTTCATCACGGAGAGGAGCTTGCGTGTGAAGCGAAGTCGGCGCTCGTCGGATATATCGAGATGCACTCTGCGGTAATAGTCAAGCTTATTCTCTATAACGGCGTCGACGTCGAGCGTCATTCCCCTCACCGCGAGTGCTACTGCATCAGCCTCGGTATGACCGACCGTAAAGGCAAAGCGGCCATCCGAGAATGCGAGTGCCGACACGTCGCCGTCAGGAGTTGTGTGGAGTGTGATATTCCCCTGCTCCGTCGCGTTGTGCGCGCCCTCGACCGTAACCGCGGGAAGAACGCCCGATGGCACTATGCCTACCACGAGGTGGGTATCGGCGTAGACGGCGGCGAGCCGCTCACCGTTCTGTGTAGTGGAGATGATAAGGTCACCCGTCACGGCGTCAAAGCTCGGCTTGTGTGCTGATATACCGTGAAAGGCGAGCTCACGGACGGTGGCTGTGAAGAAGCGGATGCCGACTCGGTCACCCGAGAGTACACCGACGAGGTCGTCGCCGTGGAGGCACTCGCCATCAAGCCCCGAAAATGCAAAAAGCTGACCCTGTCCCCAAATATTCGGTAAAAGCATATCCATAAATATATCTCCAATACGTCCGGTTGACTTATATTTTTCTTTATGATATAATAATATCAACATTTATCATTGTTTTCAAGTAGTGTTTTCGACTATTATTTACACTATTTCGATATTTTGAGTAATTTTAGGAAAAGTAAAGGAACGGTATATCATAAATGAAATATAAATTTGAGAATTACCGTGACCGCACCTTCCCGATATACTGCTCGACGCAGAGGGGCGGCGGTCAGACGGTCGTGCCGCACTATCACACGGCGCTCGAGCTTTTGTGGATACGTGAGGGCGCGGGAGAGCTGCAGATAAACACCGAGCGCATAGAGGTGGCAGAGGGCGAGATATACTTCATCCCCTCGGGATGCGTACACAGCTTTTGTGCGCACTCGGAGTCTACCGTCATCAGCGGCGTCGTGTTCGAGCTCGGAATACTCGACCGATCAGCTCTGCCGAGCTGTACCGAGAGCGCACTCTCCTCTCTGAATATAAAGGACTATCGCGTAGAGGGTAAGGGGCTCGAGGATACGCTTCACGGGATAGCGGAAAGCTACGGCGAGACTCGAGCGACGTCGCGGCTCGAGCTACTCTCTTCGCTCTATCGGGTTATGGCTATTCTGCTGGAGAAATACGGCGACGAGGATGAGGCTACAGAGTACGATCGCATATCACCCGTCGTCGAGTATATGCAGAAAAACTACCAAAGGCGCATAACGCTCAACGAGCTCGGGAAGCTGGTCCACGTATGCGAGGATCATCTGATCCGCCTCTTCAAGGCGCGGTGGCACAGGACTCCTGCCCGATATCTGCTCGAGCTACGTATCGAGTGTGCGATGAAGCTACTCAGCGAGGGGGAGCTGACCGTCGGTGAGGTAGCAGTGCGCTCGGGATTTTCAAGCGTCAACTATATGTCGCGCGTCTTCCGTGAGGCGGTGAATATGACACCGAGTGAGTATAAGCGCACATTGACAAGCCGTGCCGTTTATGATACAATATAAGAAAAAGGAGTTACGGTATGAGAGTAGTTACAATAAAGCGTGGGATCGCTCTGTCGGGCGCCTTCAAGCCGGTGAGCATCTATATCGAGGACGCGGAGCGCGGCACAGTTGAGATAAACGGTGTGCTCTGCCGACGCGTCGCTACGGTCAAGTGTGGCAAGGCTCGCCTCTTTGACGCGGGTGTCGAGGCGGTACGCATCTTTGCATCTCTCGGAGATACGGTAAGCCCGGGTAGCGTCACGGAGTATCTTATCGAGGCGGGCACAGAGCCTGTATACATCGAGGGAAAATGTGTAAGGCTTGAGGGCACAGTGCAGTTCTGCTTCGGTTTTTCTATGGAAAAACAGTATTATGCTAAAGCTTCCATCTCAAAAAAGCATCTATATGCGATCATCATAACCGTATCGGTGCTCATACTGACGGTGGGTGTTATAATACCGCTCGGTGTGCGACTGCTAGACTATTATGGCGCCAAAAATCTGCGCCCAACGGATTTCACGGTCGGCGAGATGACCATAACTCTGACGAATGCATTCGAGGAGGTGGAGCCGCCCTACGGCATAGATAAACACTACGTATCCCCATTCTGCGGAGTGCTCTTCCTGTGCGAGAGCTACGCCGACGTCCCCGCCTTCGTCGACATTTCACCCGAGGACTACTGCGACGTCATCAAGATAGATAGCGGCAACGCAACCCCCGAGACCGAGACTCGCGGAGATCTCGTCTGGTTCGAATACGACTACTACGAGGAGGAGCTCCACGCGAGCTACACCTATTACTTATTCGCCTACAAGAGCGACGATGCTATGTGGCTCGTCCAGTTTTACGTGCTCACAGATGGTAAGGAAAACGTCGAGGGGCTTATATTCGATATGGCAGACTCGGTGCGATTTGATTAAAGCGCTGCGTTAGTATATGCGAGCGCCAGCGAGCATATCGAGTTGCGTCAGCAACATATCGAAAATCCCGCAAGGGATTTATATCGATGCTTTGTGTCCTTGAGGACACAAAGCAAAAGCCTCAGACGATCTCCAGCCGTCTGGCGGCGGGCTGGGTCTCCTTCTTTTTCGGCAGAGTCAAGGTGAGAACCCCGTCGGTGTAGGAGGCGGCGATACCGTCGCTGTCCACCGCATCAAAGCGGAAGCTCCGCTCGTAGGAGCCGTAGAAGCGCTCGGCGTGGATGAGATGGCCCTTTTCGTCCTCCTTGTTGGTTTCGTTCTTTCTCTCGGCGTGGATGGTCAGGGTATCCGACTCCACGTCAACCTGAATGTCCTCTTTCTTGAAGCCGGGCAGCTCTGCCTCGATGAGGAAGGCGTCGCCCACGTCGCGGACGTCGGTCTTGAAGGCCGAGCGGAAGCCGCTTCCGGAGAACATCTCCTTCTCCATCCGCTCAAGCTCGCGGAAGGGGCTGAAAACATTGCGATAGGGTGTGATTCCGAACATGA
>JAZRBV010000009.1:0-136721 GCA_045635225.1 Eubacteriales bacterium | reverse complement strand
CATGTCGTGATAGTGATTTTCAAGGATCTTGCAAACCTCAGTGAACTGAGCGAATGCCTCGGGGAACTTCTCCTCCATCTGAGCGATGGGCATAGGAGTACGAACACCTGCAACAACGTCCTCGCCCTGTGCGTTGGTGAGGAACTCACCCATCAGCTTCTTCTCGCCGGTAGCGGGATCACGGGTGAAAGCAACACCGGTGCCGCAGTCGTCACCCATGTTACCGAATGCCATAGCCTGTACGTTTACAGCGGTACCCCAAGAGTAGGGAATATCGTTGTCACGTCTGTATACGTTTGCTCTGGGGTTGTCCCAAGAACGGAATACCGCCTTGATAGCGCCCATAAGCTGCTCCTTGGGATCGGAGGGGAAGTCGGTACCGATCTTAGCCTTGTACTCAGCCTTGAACTGATTAGCAAGCTCCTTAAGATCATCTGCAGTGAGGTCGACGTCCTGAGTAACGCCCTTCTCTTCCTTCATCTTGTCGATGAGCTCCTCGAAGTACTTCTTACCAACCTCCATAACGACGTCGGAGTACATCTGGATAAATCTTCTGTAGCAATCGTAAGCCCAACGAGCGTTGCCGGACTTCTTAGCCATAACCTCAACAACCTCTTCGTTAAGACCGAGGTTAAGAATGGTATCCATCATACCGGGCATGGATGCTCTCGCGCCGGAACGAACCGATACGAGAAGGGGGTTCTCAAGGTCACCGAACTTCTTGCCGGTAACGCCCTCCATCTTTACGATGTACTCCATGATCTCAGCCATGATCTCGTCATTGATCTGACGGCCGTCCTCATAGTACTGGGTGCAGGCTTCAGTAGAGATGGTGAAGCCCTGGGGAACAGGAAGACCGATGTTGGTCATCTCTGCAAGGTTTGCTCCCTTACCGCCAAGGATCTCACGCATATTCGCATTACCCTCGGAGAAGAGATAACAATACTTCTTTGCCATTTTGAAATTCCTCCAATATAAAAATTATTTATTTACATACTTACTATAGGGGCAAATTGACAATATTTTGATAAAGATATGCCTCTATATCCAAGTTATTATAACATATTATTTTATAAATTTCCATAGGTTTTCGGAATTTTTTTAAAATATGTTGATATTTAACAATTTTTTTTGCATTTTCTAAGTTTATTTAATGAAAACACTTGATTTTTTGCTCGAATATTGGTACAATGCTACTATCACATCTCAAAGGAGAAAGTCATGGAACAGTTAAAAAAGAAATACGGCCTGTTTACCGCGATATGTATGGTCGTCGGTATCGTTATAGGCTCGGGAATCTTCTTCAAGGCGCAGGACGTTTTGGCGGAGACTAACGGCGACGCGATAATGGGCACTCTCGCCTGGATAATCGGTGGTCTCGTACTGATCGCGGTTGCGCTCGCATTTGCCGTTATGGCTACTAAATACGAGAAGGTCGGCGGAGTCGTTGACTACGCCGAGGCAACCTGCGGATCATCTTATGCTTACTACGTCGGTTGGTTCACCTCTGTTATCTACTATCCCGCTATGACCTCTGTACTCGCATGGGTATCGGCAAGATACACCATGGTCGCATTCTTCGGCGTATCGTCCGGAGACCCAAAGGCACTTTTCAGTGCAGAGTGCATTACCATCGCAGCATTCTATCTCATTGCTATCTATTTCATCAACTCTATCGCACCTAAGTTTGCAGGTAAGCTTCAGGTATCCACCACCATTATCAAGCTGATACCTCTTGTCTTCATCGCAATCGTGGGCACCGTTATAGGTCTCGCAAACGGCACTCTCTCCACCAATATCGTGGAGACTGCGGGCGCCGTTACCTCAGGTGAGGGCGGCGGTCTCTTCGCGGCGGTATGCTGCACGGCGTTTGCATACGAGGGATGGATCATCGCGACCGCTATCAACGCGGAGATCAAGGATGCGAAGAAAAATCTTCCCATCGCTCTCACGGTAGGTGCGTTCATTATTGTAATCATCTACGTGCTCTACTTCGTCGGCGTGCTCGGTCTTGCCAAGTCCGAGGTGCTTATGGCACAGGGTACAAGCGCGGCGTTCGATTTCTTCGGTCCGGTCATCTCTACCCTCATCAACATCTGCGTCATCGTGTCATGTCTCGGAACTCTCAACGGTCTGATGCTCGGTTGCACGAGAGGCTTCTATTCCCTCTCTGCAAGAAGCCAGGGTATTCGCCCCGTAACCTTCGGTCAGATCGACAAGTCTACGAACGTACCGCACAACTCTGCATCTCTCGCGCTCTTCATCTGCGTGCTTTGGTTCGTATACTTCATCGGCGGTCAGTTCTTCGGTTGGTGCGGCAATTACGCGTTTGACTCCTCCGAGCTTCCCGTTATCACCATTTATCCTATTTACATTCCCATCCTTGTCCGCTTCATGATCAAGGCAACAAACGAGAGCGTGCTCAGAAGATTCGTTATTCCCTCGCTCGCTATCATTGCTTCTCTCGTCATGGTAGTAGCTAGCATATTCCGCCACAAGATAGCGATCGTATGGTATCTCATAGTATTCGCGATCGTAATGGGCATCGGTGCCGTCATAAAGCATTTCAACTCCAAAAAGGCGGCTAACGCAAATATAGAAGCGGAAGAATAACTCCGTAAAAACACTCAAAAAGCAAATTATAGTTTGCATTTTATGCAAAAAACGGTAGCCGAACTGTATCGGCTACCGTTTTTATTTTATGCTTCAAATCACGCTACATTCTTAACAAATATGAACTGAAGCAGAGTGAATACGAAGTAGATGCTAAGGAGAAGAATTCCCTGCCAACGAGCGAGCTTGCCGCGAAGAATAGTGGGGATAGTCATTATCGCCATAACTGCAAGCATTACGGGAATGTCAAGCACGAGCGATGTGTTCTGACCGAAGAGAGTGGAGGTCACGGGAACCTTGAAGGGAGAAATAGTTACGGCTACGCCGGAAACCAGAACGAGGTTAAAGATATTCGCGCCGATAATGTTGCCGAGAGAGAGTGCTCCATGTCCCTTTATAAGAGAGGTGATAGCAGTAACGAACTCGGGAAGCGACGTACCGAGAGCAACAACGGTAAGGGCAATTACAGACTCAGACATACCGAGATCAGCCGCGATGATCTTCGCGCTGTCAACGAGCAGGTCTGCACCTACTGCGATAACGAGTGCACCTACGATAAGGAATATAATATCCTTGATAAGCGAGCCGCTCTGCTCATCCTCGACGGAAGGCTCATCTACGGTAAGCTCTGCGGTATCGGCAGTCTTAGGCTTGCGAAGCATCTTTCCTACGGTGATGGTCATATACGCTACAAAGCAGCAAAGAAGAACGATACCCGTCCAAAGTGCAAACTCGCCCGTGACGTATGCATTCAATGCATAGAATACGGCTACCGCGAAGAAGCAGCAAACAGGGAAAATGAGCGTCTTTTTATCAGCCTTCGCAGGCTTGATAGCAATAGTAGTAGCGGCGATAAGCGACGTGTTACAGATGATCGAGCCTATTGCGTTACCGTAAGCGATCTCGCCCGAGCCGCCTACTGCAGCGATCGCAGATGTCATTACCTCGGGGAGTGTTGTACCGATCGAAACTACCGTTGCACCGATAAGAAGCTCGGGAAGTTTAAAGCGCTTTGCAATACCCGATGCGGCATCGACGAACCAATCTCCGCCCTTGATAAGCAGGATAAGTCCGAATACGAAAAGAAAAATGTGATCCGGAATAAAATCAAACATGTTTTATATCTCCTAATTTATTAATTTCATATGAAAGACGAGATGAAAATCTCTATGCCGATAAAGATGAGTATCGCTCCTCCGAATATCTCGGATTTTCCTGCAAGAGCTGTGCCAAACCTTTTTCCCAGAATGATTCCTGCAAGACAGATTACGAAGGTCACGGCGGCGATCAGCGCTACGCACACGAGCGTCTCGGTGATATTGTAGTCGGATATGGTAAAGCCGACGGACAGAGCGTCGATGGAGGTTGCCACTCCCTGAACGAGAAGAGTGGTAAGACCTAGCCTGCGAACGGTACATACATTGTTCTCGCGGCGTTCCCTATTTTCCTTAATGCCCTCGACCAGCATCTTACCGCCGATAAAGCCGAGAAGGAGAAGTGCGATCCACGGTACTGCCGCCTGAAAGACGGAGAACTGCTCCGCCACGGTGTGGACGCAGAGCCAACCGATCAGCGGCATCAGCGCCTGAAATACAGCAAAGACGCCTGCAACACCGCACATTTTGCGACGCGGCATACCCGGCTCGCCGAGACCGTTGGCAAGCGATGCGGAAAACGCATCCATGGCAAGACCGATTCCGATCAGTATACTGTTAAAGAAGAAAAGAAAATCAAACATAATTCCTCAAAAAAACAAAAAAGTATGACCGTGCAGTCATACCAATCAACCTTGTGTGGGATCGGTCGAGCACGCGATCAGCACAAGTCTCACGAATTAAAGCAAGCCAGACCTATCGGTCAGTGATGTTGACTTGCTGCGTGGCTACGCGCCGCGCTCGTTACTCCCTTATCCCGCGGAATATTATAACACAACATTTTACATTTGTCAATGATGAATTTTTAAGTAGCATAGATAAGCCGCGAGATAAGGAAAAGTAAGGGCAAAACGAAGTCGTAGTTACCTACGGTCGAGGGCGACAAGTCGAAGCTTTAACGCAGTATTGCGGATTTTATACAATCAGCATCGCCTCTACGATGCTGATGCTATAAAAGATTTTACCGATTGGTAAGATTGCACAAACCAATCGGTAATCATACTCTTTCGTGAGCGTTTCCGTATTCCCTCTTCATTGCATCAACGGAAACCACCCATTGCTTACCGAATTTGCAAACATCAACGCCATTAACAAGTTTTCCATAAGTGATCGCCTTACGAAGCGTGCTTTCGTTAAGTCCCCAAAGCTCGGTTGCATCGCTGAATGCCATCAGGCCGTCAAAGGGCGTATCCACTTGCACACCGTTTTCCCAAAGCTCATCACAGGAAAGATCCAGATCATCGTTCCAAATGATACCGTAGCCACCGACATCCACAGAAACGCAAGCAAACTCTGCCTGATTGTCTTTCAATTCAGCAAACAAGGGAATTTTTTCCAATAAAGGCTTTACATCATAAATTTTGGTTACTCCCTCCGAAAATTGAACGCTCAATTTATATTCGGGAAAAGCAGAAACATTTTTAATCTTGTGAAACATTGTGCTACCTCCTTATTCAAGCGGTGGAATCTTCTTAAACTCCTGTGTTTTCCATATTTCCATCAAAGTATCCTTATGCATAGAAATCCATTCCTGCACCATATTCATTGCTTTACTCGGGAGATGCCCTTCGAGAACCTCGCCCGTCATAAAATCTATAGCAGCAACATCTTCATCATAAATTGCGTGGATATGTGGCGGGTTGTGCTCACTCTGCAAAAATACATTCTTATGATAATTCCGTAAAATCTCGATAATACAGGCATTTTTATTCTCCTTTTGATTTTATCTTCAATCATATTATATCACGATATCGTGATTTTTGTCAAGCTTTTTTAGAGAATTATTTTCTTACATATCATCAGCATCGCCACCCGATGCTGATAAAAGCTGTATGAAAGACACAAAAAGTCATTTTTGTGCGTTCTGACGAACAATTTATGGTGTAAGAAAAGTTACCAATCGGCTATTACAATTGCCAATTGGTAACTTTGAATAAGTATCGCCTTTGTTTTTGTTATATCGCACAAAAAGTTCTTTTATTCTATGAACATCGCGTCCTCAAAGCTGATGCTATATAAGACAAATTTGCTGATTAGGAGAAATTGCGTGAGACAAGGCAAAGCGAGCGCGAAGCCCGACGGCGTAGTTACCTACGTCGAGGGCGACAAGTCGATGCTTTAACGCAGTATTGCGGATTTTATACAATCGGCATGGCATCCGCACAGCTGATGCTATATAAGACAAATTTGCTGATTAGGAGAAATTGCGTGAGACAAGGCAAAGCGAGCGCGAAGTCCGACGGCGTAGTTACCTACGGCGAGGGCGACAAGTCGATGCTTTAACGCAGTATCACACAATTTATACAATCAGCATCGCATCCCCGAAGCTGATGGTATATAAGAAATTGGTTTTTATGCAAGACGCACAAAACAATCCATCGCCAATCGGTTATGCCTCGGTCTCCATTTGATTTTCTATATATTATACCTCAAAAATGCCTTTTCGTCAACTACCTGTAAAGAAAAACCGGAAACTATCTGCGAACAGACAGTTCCCGGCGTTCCTCGCTGAATACTATTCAGTTATCAAGGATCATTTCTTTCGAGATACATCGTTCACGGCATAGATCGCGTCAACAACGCTCTCATCACCGGCAAGGCGGTCGATGTCGCCTGCGACTGTTCTGATGGAATCCCAAAGGGCGTAGAATGCGAAAGCCGCTTTGTCTGCTTTCTCTCTTTCCTCGGGCATCACCTCGATGTCAAGGAATGAGGATTCGATGGCGTACATAAGAGCGTCCACCTTTTCGATGTCAAAGACTGCTTTTTCGAGATTTCTGTTCATTGTTCTTGCTCCTTCAAGTATGTTTTTGCTGACACTCGACCACAGGAGATAAACAAGACCTCTGGAATCTATCGACTTAAAGGGTGGAGAGCTGTTGCGGCTCTTGTGCGAGCACCGAGAGCAATATCTCTTTTTGTTACCGCCACCTTATATTTTACAGCATCTCTCCGCATTTTCAATGATTTTTGCGGCATTTTTCCAAAATATCAATGATTTCGCCCGTTTTCTTCCGATTGTCCGCCAACGAGAGCAGAAACATTCGGTAGCTACCCGTCGGTGTGAAATCGTGGTACGGTGTCATATTATCCCTGACGGTATTACGAAACAGGCACTCTATATCCGGGAGCATCATTCCCGAAGATCTCACCGCCTCTCTTGCGAGCTCCACGTTCTCCCAATCTATAAACGGGCATTCTTCCAACCCGCTCAGATCAACGTGGAACTTCATCATCCTGAGCTTCAGCTCGTCGGTCCGTTTCCCTTCCTTTTTAACTATAAGAGCCATATCGAGCAGATCTTTCGAGTAACCTGCAAAATCTCCGCGCCTGATATTGAATCTCGCTCTTGCAGAAAGCTCCGAAAAGGAAAGCTCGTGAGAGGCTGAATTTTGCTGTTTGGCGGGGTTTAATTTCGTGTGGGTATTTGGTGGTAAATCCATTTTGGAATCTGTGGCGGGAGTTTTGCAGAATGTGGCGGCTAATTGTTCGCAGAGTTGAGGATCGGGGTCAAAGCTGATGTCCGCATAAGAGTTTCCGAACAATTCTATTTCGAGCCTCCCTGCTTCAAGTTCAAGAATCTTCCTTTTCTTCATCATCGCTTGCTCTTTCCACGTCCGCTTCATTGTCGCGTTTGCGTTTCGCCGCATAAATAGGATCGTCTTTTCCGAGAACAGGGTAGTCAACCTCCCCGCCCTTCTTGATGACTACCCTGTATTTCTTATTGATTCCTCTCTTGGCTCTGTTCACCAAAGCATAAAAGGTATCCAGACTCGAACATTTCAGCTTGCGTCTGCATTCCACAGCGTTACCTTCCGCGAGAAGGATACCGGTCTTTGCATCGTAAACCGCGTAATAGTTCATTCCCTCGGAACCTCGCTGATCTTAACCATCATTTGAGCAACTCTTTGCGGTTCCATTCCCGATTCTTCGTACTCCTTCAGGCGTTCCCTGATTTCCGCGAACGCCCACGCCGCAGTAAAGAACAGAGCGAGCAATCCCTCCTTGCTTTCAGGTTCGCCGTCGAACAGCACGTCGGTGAGATGCTCCGCGACCTCGTGCGCGTCCATCTTCTGCATCGGGATCCTCTGCCTTTTCGCGATTCTCTTTACGAAATCAATCAGGTCGATGTCCTGACCGTTTTCGCCATACCCCCTCACGAAAGTCTGCTGATCTTTGACGTAGAACATATTCAGGGCATTGCTTACGTTGGTTTCGGGCTTATCAGTTACCAGATTCATCATCTTCTCCTTTCCTTTTCACGGCACCCTCAAACGAGGATGCGATCAAATCGTATTCTTCTTGGGTTATATATCCTCTGCGTTTCTGCTGAACCCAGTACGACATAATGGCATCATATCGCGCTTTCAGTTCAGTGAAACGGCGGTAGGACTGATTCAGTTCCGGCGCAAGAGCATCCATTTCATCTCGCTTTTGAGCAAATCCAACGGCGAGATCATAACTCGGAGCCCTGCCGATTTTGGCGGAGCCGCAAGAGCAACACAGCTTCGGCTTGTTGCCCTGAACGGAGAACTCCTGCTTACAATCGAGGCAGACCCATTTCTGCTGTCTTCCTCTTGCCATTTTTTACACCTCCCCGCTTTTCCTTATTCCTTGAAATCGAGACAAGCCTTTCGACTCTGATTTACATACAGCGCGGTGCGAGTATGCTTATTCTTGCGCTTGTCGCAATATCCCCCCGCCCTTCCAAGCTTCTCTCTGCAAAAATGAGAGCAAGATCCGCAGGTCTTTTCCGTGGGTCTCGCTTTGATGAACAGACGCCCCTCTTTGTTTGCGAGAGCGATCTCCGAAAGTTCCTCGGGAGTGAGTCCGGTATCCTCGTAATCCGCAAGACGATACATCGCCTTTTCAAAGGTTGTGTCCGTCGGCTGCGACACCGAGCCGTCGCTATTTCGAATAGTCAGTCTTTTCATACAGTTTTCTCCTTCATTTTCAAAATTTCTTCCGGGAGCAGTCCTGTGTCCTCATACTGTGCGAGGCGTTCGAAGATGTCTGCGTTGCATTTCGTTCTATCCACGCAGTTGGTGCAAAACACGTTTCCGTACTCTCGATTCCTCGGATAGTGGCACTCTCTCTGAACTCCATACTGATCTCTTCTGGTGAGCCTCCAATCCGCAGGCTGTGTCAGCTCGTGTCTCGGATAGAAGGTGCCATATCCGCTAATTCCAAAATGAACGAAGTAAACCAACTCTTCGAAATCAACGTGGGGTTCAGGAATCCTTAATTCCTTTATCGAACCAACCTTGCCATCCGAAGTTCTGACTCTTTCCCCGACTTCGAGCAAATAATCCTCGATGTCAATATCAAAAGACCCTTTGCACTTCGGGCAGGATGTGTGCCACCCGAGCTCGTCTTTATCTGCCGAGAGAACCGGAATGTACTCTCCGCAGTCCGGGCAAACTGTATATCTCATTTCTTTTCCTCCTCGCAGTAGTTTTTCTTAACCCACTCGATAGCCGTTTCAATTCTTCCATCTCCGATATATTTAAGGTCATCGAGAAGATCTTCCTGAGTCGATTTTAGTCTGTTCGCAACTTGATCTTTATCGACGTGTTGGTATTCGGGGTTCTTGCAGGTTCCATCGAGTATGCTTCGAAAAAATTCTATGTCATACATCTTTTCGCCTATATCTCCCGCCAATCGTCTTATTTTTTGCCATTCGTTAGACATCTGTCTTGTTCCTTTCGTTCCATTTTTCTATGGTCTCTTCCATCGAGAGCGAGCTATAACAGTCTCCGCACCCCTTTCTGGTGCAGACCGCCCACCACTCAACGACGGTTTTCATTTTTGCTCTGTGAAATAATCTATCCTCCGACACGCATACCTGCGTATATTCGGGGGACAATGCGATGTGCTCGCAACCACAGCTCTTGCATTTGAGCAATCGGTGCTCGTTGTGTTTGGCTCTCTCGTGTATCTTCTTCGATGGCATTACGTTTCCTCGCAGATCTCGTACCAAAGGATTCTGCCTGCGGCTTTGTCTTCTTCGAGAATCTTGCGGTAGTAAGCATCGAGCTTTTCTTGGTCGAAGCCGTATAGCTTCGAGCCAGTGTCTCGGATCTGCGGTTGGAACGACTTCAATGCCTTTCCCGTGTCGAGGAATCCAACCACGCCGGGCATACCCTTGATGATGTACCTGACAATCATTCAACTGTCCTGTTCTTCATCGCTCGTTCGATGATGGCATCCATATTCTTTTCTACCAAGAACCACATATCTTCGAGCTGAGAATCGAGCATATCCTTTACGACCTTTCTAACCTCTTTCGGATTCACCTTCTCGCTTCCGCTGTGGAGCGATACGATGAGCTGGTTAAAGGTAAAACCATCCAAGAGGCTATCGTATTCCGAAACATCCTCTCCAAGAATCCATTGTCTTTCAGCCATTTTCGTTCCTCCTGTTTTTCTTACAAGGACACAGCCTTGATTTCATTATCGCTGAGCCCGATGGTGCAATCGAGCAAATCTGCCAATGCACGATACTTGCCATCCTCATCAATCGGGAGATTCTCAACGAAATCGAGAATGTTGCTGATGAGCCGGTGGGCTTCAGGTGCAATGTTGTATTCGTCCCTGAGATACTGTTTGAACTCTTCCTTAGTCATCTGATTCATTTTCGGATCCTCCTTCCGCAATGAGCTTGTCGATATAGGCGATGTACGGGTCGAATGCGTTTTCGATTACTTCGAGCATATTGCTTTCACCTGCAACTTCGGGTTCGCTCACGTATTCTCCTGTTGCATTGCATTGAATAACAATGCTTATCCAGTTGTTGTTATCGAAGACCAGCTCGTAGTTCTGAATTTTCTGCAAGAGTCTTTCGTCATCCACGATCTTTTCAAGAACCTCGCCGTTGTCTCCGAACGGTTCTCCCTCGCCTTTTCTCTTCAAGACCTCTACGAACTGTTCTCCGTCGTAGAGAATCACGCAAATATCGCCGCACACGTCGAAACAGATCGTATATCCTCGATATTCGATCTCTGCGATGCTATTGCCTCCATACCAAAAATCCTGAAGGTGTCGGTGTCCGCGCAGATCGTGCTCAAAACTGGCTCCGAGCTCGTCGGCTTTCTTATGGAGCCTGATGAGCCGGTTTTCGTATTCCTGTTCAGTAATCATTTCCGATACTTCCTTTCTATGTAACCAATCGGTAACGACTGGTGAAAATTAAAAGCGGCTATCCGCTTACCAGATTCTTTTCATCGTGTGCGAAACCTTGTCAGCCTCCGCTCTCAATTCTCTGTATTCAACCTCGTCTTCATCGTCGCCTTGGGGAATATCCAAGTCAAGCACTCTCGCACTGACCTGCTCGCTATCGGTGTAAACTCCGACTACCATTCCGCCCTCGACGATGGATACCGTCTCCGCAGGTCTGTAACCGAGGTTGAACAGAAACTTTGCGGCGGCGAGTCTTTGGATTCCCACCTGAATCGCTTCGTCTGTCGAAAATTCCGACGTATCGAGATCTCCTCTTTGCCGAAGTTGCTCTCCGCGCTGGATGAGCTTTGCCATTTCGAATATCTGGTCTTTTGCGTTCATTATATCCTCCTATCTCCCGACCACCAAGGGTCGTACTGGAAAGCCACGTCATACATCTTCTTGCCCGTGACCTGATCTGTGAATGTCGATACAAACAGGTGTCTTTTGAGCCCGCTCTTCTTGAACCAATCATCAATGACTCTCTTGGTGAGAGGCGTGAGATACACATACAGATCCGAGTAATGATGGAACATATCTCTTTCGGGATAGCCTGCTTCTACTAACGCTTCCATCAACGTCATCTTTCATCCCTCCTTGCTCACCTTTTCCATCATATCGTAGAGCTTTGCCTTCAATCTGATGATTTCGTCAGCCTGCTCCGCGTTTTCTTTTTCGAGCTTGCTTATCTTTTTATCCTGCTCGATTACCGTTACTCCGACTTCTACAAGCGTTTTCTTCGTTTCCTGAAGCTCGTTCTCGGTTCCAAGCAAGGTTGCTTCTACCGTTCCGAGCTTTGATGCTTTCTTTCTGAGGGATTCGAATTCGGGATTCGTATGCTCGTTGTAGAATCGAGTCGCTTCCTCCCAGTTCCAAATCGAGAACAGGATCATATAAAACGTCTTCTGTGCGCCTTCTCTTCCCTTGCTCCAAGAACCCTTCGGGTCTGGGTTGCCATTGGCGTCAACTCTTCCGTTGTCGTTTGCGAGTTCTACCAAAGAGGAAATCGGAGCTCTTCCGAATATATCCTGTACCTTGCAGATGTCTTCGAGGGCTGTGCTGAGTCCTCTCAATCTTACCATATCTACCAACTCTTTCGGGGTTTTGATGTTGTCGTAAATGCTTGCCATTTTCGCTCTCCTTTTCAGGTGATTTATCTTTACTTTATCTTACAACACCTACCGCCTAAGTCAATAGGTTTTCGGAAAGTTTTTCGGAAAATTTTCAAAAATATCTGTTTTCGTTTATTCCTCGAACTCGTACCCACAGAGAGCAAGGCAGATGTCATCGCCTTTGTGCCTGATTTCGTACACGGTGAACTTCTTTTTGCAAATTTTGTGGTAACGCTGTTCTCGGTAGAGGTACACGGGACCGTCAAACAATTCGTATGCTTTCATCACGTGGAATCTTACGAGTTTGCTTTCGCAGTGCAACCAGTTCTCGCGATAGTCGCGGTATTTGAGCTGAAGCCTAAACGAATCGAGCCACTTGCTCCAGTCTTCATATCGTTTCAGGTTGTACTCCTTGGCAACCTCCTCGGAGATAGCCTTCAGGATCTCATCCGAGAATGGACCTTTTTTCTCTGCCGATGTACCACCGTTCCAATCATCGTGTACCAAAGTTTCTTCGAAGCATACTCGATCCTTGTAATCGAGAACGCGCATTGTGATGCCTTCTCTGATTCGGCAGCTTGCCTCATATCCCCGGCTCCACTTGCTCGTAGTACACCAAAACACAACGCCGGTCGCGTTCGATCTTTGTCGAGCGTAAACCTTGTGTGTTTCGGGCGAGTAGAACAGATCTTCGGCATCTTGCTGACACTTGAACTTGACTTCTATGACTCTGTTTTCCATTTCAGTCCTCCCAATTTCTGATTGCTTCCTTTGCTTTTTCGAACGCCTCTTTCAGCTCGGGTGAGGATTCGATCTGCTTGTATGTATATCCGAGATTATCAAGGGCTCGGCTACTGTCTCCGTCGTATCCGAACTCGGTCTCGGCGAGTTCCTGATAAAACATCTCGTAAAGGAACTGTGGATTCTTCTTTCCTTCCTCGATCTCTGCGATGTGCCGATTCAGCATTTCTTTCAATGCGGGCAGATCTTTCTTTTGGCAAAACATAATGTTATGCACTCTGCAAATCTTGTCGAGATCTTTTCTCGGGTCAAGTCCCCACTTTCGCATCATCTCATCGAATGATTCTTGCGTGATGGCGGCTCCCAAGGGGAATGCGTCCGTTTCGGCTCTCTGCCGCTTTCTCATATCCTGATAGCTTTCCATATCTACCTCCGTTATACCCAATGGAAATGTTCGCCTTTGAGGCTGTCAATTCTTCTCTGAATGGCTCGAAGCGTTTCCATCGAGGCTCCGTCTTCGTTCTTCTTTTTGATGAGGGCGACCAGCTCGGCATCCTCGGTCGGAATTACGAAATCGCATCCGAAATTGTAAATCATCTGCCCTACGTATTCCGCGAGAATCGGCTCATCCTTTTCTCCGTTTACTCTTCCGATGTATGCCTTTCCGCCGTTCTTCATACGGTATGCTTCAAGGATGCTTCGGTTGAAATCGTTGTAGGTGTCATCAGCCTCTCTCACCGCGAGGATTCCTCCGCAGAGGGCGATGTAGTTATTCTGGATTCTCTTCGCAAGACCAAGTTTCACCGCTCCTTCAAGTCTCGTCTGCCAGTTGGTCCAGCGCAGGTCAATCGTGCCAAAGTTGGCGAAATTGAGGTCTCCTCGACCGTTCACATCGGTGTTTGCGAACGTGAAGAACGGATCTCTGAAAGAGTTCGTTCTCTGCCCCGCGATGTAGAACTCTCCAAAACCTCTCGCTTCGAGAGCCTTGTTGTACTCCTCATCCTCGCGTCTGTAAATCATCACGGTGTTGCAGTCGGTGTCCTGCGCGTGATAGTTCGGTCTGAAGTAAACCCAACCGTTTTTCTCGCACAGTTCGCGCAAGAACTGCTGCTGACGAACGTATCGGCTGTCGATCTGCGGTTCGGTGTAGTTCAGGTGGCTTCTTGTAGGTCTTCCCATATCAATTCTCCTTTTTCCAACCCATTTCGTGTAATTTCTTTGCCATCTCCATAAACGGAGAGTCTTCCTCGGCTGCATCAAGCAAGCCGACCATTGCGAGATCTACCGCATCTATCAAAACTTTGGTCGATGCAATATCTCTTGCGAGCTGATTGATTTCGTCCATTATAATCCCTCCGTATATCTTTTGATTTCTGTTTCAATGTCATCTTCATCTACCACCCGCATTTCTTTCATACCCTTATTCGGGCGGTCGGGGTAGTATGCCTGCGTTTTCAACAGAGCCAAGATCGTCGTTCCGGTGCAACGCTTGATTTCTTTCTTGTCTTCATATCCGAACTCGATAGCCATTTTCGCGTATTCGAGACAAGGACAATTATCGAGAATGCAATCGCAGCATCTTTCCTCGGGCAAGCACCCGAAGCCCTTCTGCTGTCCGAATTTCTTGGCGAGGTCTTCGATTCTCAGGTCTTTTGTTTTCATACCTTTTCGCCCTCCTTGATCTCTTTGATGTCGAGAATGTTCTCGTATGCAACTCTTGTCACACTGATCCCGCCCCAAGCATTTTCGCTTTCATACACGATGTGGGTCCCGGTTCTCTTGACGTTTGCCGCCAAGTAGTCATACACCTTTCCCTCGTGGCTGCGATGGCGAATAATGTGGGTGTATTTCAAGCCAAACAGCCTCGATCTTCCGTTCTCGTGTTTCATTTTCTTACCTCCTTCTTCGGTTTCTTTCTTGGCTCAAAGCACTCCATTGTGAGTGGCTTCGGTCTTTCTCCCGCATCGTCGAACAGTTGGCAACACGGGAACGGATTGTATCCGCTTTCTTTCACCATCACCCTGTAAAAATGGGCACAGTTCTTACATTCCTTTTTCATAGGCTCAATGGATGCAAGCGAGGATGTCGTTCCACTCCTCGCGCGTCAGCTCGAAATCCTGACCGTTGCAATCGAGATGTTCGACCACAGATACAAGAGCGTCTTCCTTGCCATATTTGTCTCCGAATCTCGACTTAATGTACGACCACTTTGCCTGCGCGAGAGGAAGGATGTCTTCCTTTCTCGATCTGCAATGGCAGAGGCGATCCCAAACATCCGCAGGGAGCGAATCGCTCCATTGGCTCCGGGGATCTATTTTCGTTCTTCCAAAAGTCTTTACCATATCGTTTCACCTCCTCGGGTTTCTGTTAAAAAGGCAGGTACACTTCCATCAATGTACCTGTCCCAAAGAACTCATCTCTGGTTACTCGAACGCGCTTCTCGACGTGATTACACTTTCGGTACACCAAGATCGTCAGCTTGAACAAATGAATTTCGGTGTTCGTCTGCTTCTCGCCACCTATCGTGTACGTCTTCTTGGCTACGCTGAATGCTTTCATACCGGACCTCCTATTATCAATACCACTCGCCCTTGGAAAAGGTGCAGTCATACTGATTATCGTGAATGGAAACGACGTCTGGGTATGCGTTGTAGATGGCGATTGCATCTTCCCATCTGTCAACTCCGCGCTCGTTGTATCCGTCGCTGTCGCCTTCGAACAACTTGCCGTTGTAGCGGATGGAGTAACGCTCGATCTGCTCATATTCGTCAATCTCGTTGCCGAACACGTCTGTATAGAACCCTACTACTTTTTCGGTGTTAATCATCTTCCTTCTCCTTCCTGTTCTCCTTTATCACAATGCTATCGTGATTCTTTCAAATTCGACGAGCTCTCCATCCACAATATCGAAATCGTTCATCGGTTTCAATTTCTTTTCGAGTTTGGAGTTCGCGATATGCGCTTTGTAAAAGTCCGCCGCAAATTTAACAGCTTCGTCGAAGGTGTCAAATCCTTTTTCGATTCTTTCGCTGTACTCCGTGTTCGTTCTAAGGACAACCACATATTTCGATCTATCGAGTTCAGGATCGAAATACTTGATTTCTATAAGATTTCTATCGATTATGGTTATCGGGTACGCCGTAGCGTATTTTTTGTTTTGAAAAGCTCCTATTGTTCTCCACCAACGATTGTGTGTCCCGTATTCGTCGGTTTGCTTTTCATATACAAGCACAAGTTCGTTTTTCATTTTCTATCGTTCCTTTGTTTGAGAGATCTGGGCGGTGGCTTTCCGAAGCTGTTGCCCCGGCTACCACTCGCCCTTTGTTTTTTGTTCTTTACTTTATTATACACGCCGAGCGGCAAAAGTCAATAGATTTTCGAATATTTTTCAAAATATTTTTATAAAATATTCGTTTTCGTTGATAACAAAAGAGAGGCTGAAATATCGCTTGTGCGCCCCTTTGTCGTTCAATGGGGAGTTGGTGGTAAGAGCAGAATAAAGCTGTTTGCGGAGGTTTTGCAAGCTGTGGCAGGGTGTTTGCCCTATCAGATAGGGCAACGCAAAACTAACGCAGAATTTCTGCATTAGATTCCGAGATAAAAAGAAAAATCCTCTCGGATCTCTCCGAGAGGATTCTATCTTCACTCTTCAGTTGATGTCGGTTTCTTGACGATTTCGGTTCCGTACTTCTCGATGAAGGCTGCCGCGTCTCTTGCGGAAACAGGGCTGATTCTATCTTTACCGCCTTCCCAGTTCGTGTACTCAGCAAAGAAGTATCTTCCTTCTTTGTCGATATAGAGTTCGAGAGCCTTTCCGTCCGTGTACTCGTTTACGCCGTCGGCGTAAAAGTTGTTGGCAAGTGCGTCGGAGGAAGCCGTATCGTAGATGATGCGGTCAACCATTCCCTTCACTCTTCTGCCAGCTCCGGGAATATGAGTTCTTACTACTTCGCCAGTCTCTTTGACGGTGAGCGTGATCTCAATGCCAAGACCTTCGAGCAGATTGAGGAATTCATCCGCTCTCATCGAATTTCTGACGAGTCTCGCGCTCAACTGCTGCGGCATCCAGCCAACTCTCGCCGCCGCTTCAGCCTGCGTCTTTCTTGTAGCGCGAAGAGCAGCCGCAAGCACATCGTTCGCTTTCATCAAATCACCTCCGTATGATGTATCGTTTTGGCTGTTACCATCATACACCATTTCGGTGAAATTGTCAAGAGTTTCGCTAAAATCATTCATTTTATTTTTTCTTACCTCCTATTTTCAAGAATAAACGGTTTCGTTTTCAACCCGAGACGAGCCCAGCTTCGCGCTTTTCCTCATCGGTTGAGGGGTAGAGCGGGTCAAGACCGCGCTTTCTTCGGTTCTTATGCCACCCTTTGTATATGACGAGATCTCTCTCGTCTATGCTGTATCCGCATCCGCGATCGCGGTCGAATACCATCAATGGTCTTGGGTATCCGGACTTCGTTGCGCGAAGCACCTCATACTTGCCTTTCGTTTCCTGAATGGTCCAACCCGATTTTTCAAGATATGATTTCAGGTCGGATAGCAATCCATGATGAACCGTGGTTCTATTCTTCATTTCGGTTGCCTCTCTTTCTCGGCTTTCGCGGTTTCTTCCGTCGGTTGTCCTTCTGTTTTCGAGAGTTAAGGACGAAACGACGATACTGGTCGTAGGTTTTGAACTCAACATATTCGCCATTTCTCGCATCGAAGCATTTCTCGCCGCGACACATCTCGTATTCGTTTGCCGATACAACGATGTAGATGTCCTTGCCCTGATTCGTTTCGAAGATGACGGAAAACAACTGCTCTTTGAGCTCCACGATGTTGTCAACGCTCAAACCGCTGTCGATTGCGTCAAAGATAATCCATACCTCTTTCGCATCGCGGGCTTCACCCCTGAGAAACGCTCCAATCTGCCCTGCGCGGTTGGCGATGTTCGTTACAATGGCTTCTCCCTCCGAAGAGCAGAACAGAGAGCCGGCAAGATCTGCCGCTCCATAAAATATCGCTTTCGAAAGCGAGGTGCTTCCGCCGTCTTTCGGGTTGTCATACGAGAGGAACGGAATCTCTTGCTTTTCAAGCTGATTTTCAATCTGCTTCAGGAGCGTAGTCTTTCCGATTCCATTGCACCCAACGAGCACGGTTACTCCCGGCTCGAACGTGAATTCTTCCTTCGTATATACGAAGTCATCGTATTCATAAGGTTCGCGCTCTATCTTAAATGTTCTGCTCATTTTTCTCTCTCCTTTACGAATATGGTGTTGTTGCAGATCTTCACAACCTCCATTGTCATCCAAGGAGGCTGAGCTTTATATTTGGTGTCGAGGTAGCTTTCGCGTCTGCTTCTTTCCGGTCGTCGATATACGCCCGGCTGAGTCTTCTCACCGATGTTCCTTCCGCTCGGATAAGCGGCTTCAGGGTTGTGGGTAACAGCCACTTTGTACCAATTCATCAGCGGGTCCAAATCCTTAACGGTCATATTGGTCTCCTTTCAAAAATTCATCCAGAGCTTTTCGGTTCTGTGTTTTCCGAGCTGAACCGTCGTAGAAATCTCATCGGTTCTCCACCCGACGAGCGTTTCATTATAAAGGTCGTTGTCATAGCCGCTCAACACTACCTTTGATTTGCTCCGCAGGAGGGCTTCCAAGAGTTGTTTGTGATCTTCTTCGCTCATCTCGTGAGCGTACATACGCTTCTTCCTGATGGACTGAAGGTACGGCGGGTCGCAGTATATGAGAATGTCCTCGCGGTCGTACTGCTCTATCAGCTTGATGGCGTCTATGTTTTCGATCTGCGCTTGCTTCAGTCGTTTGCAGCAGTCGATGATGCTTTCGGGGAGATAGCCCCAAACCGTTTCAGGCCTCGGACCTCCGCTTGTTTTGACGTTTCTCCAAGTGCTCTTGGTGCTATTGCTCGTTCCGAACGATTGGTGGAATCTGACAAGGATTCTTCTCGCTCTCTCTACGGGATCCTCCACGTCGGTATCGTAACACTCATCGAATTCCGTTCTCGCGAACGGCGTGAGGTTGACGGCTCTTGCAAGCTCCTCGGGATAGTCGCGGCAAGCAAGAAACAGGTTGACGATTTGGTTGTCGATGTCGTTTACGGTCTCTATGTAAACCGGTTGCTTCCTGAAGAAAACCGCACCGCTCCCGAAGAACGGTTCGCAGTAAACCTTGTGTTCGGGAAAGTGTTCGATGACCCAATCCGCTACCTTCCACTTTGCTCCGGGGTATTTGAGGATCGCTTTCATACAGTCCGCATCCTCCTACACCTCGTTTCCAAAGCAGTCCCAGCCCGGCACTTCCTGCCGCGCAAACAGCTCGATAAGGTGTACCCCCCCCCCGCAATCTTGACTATTCGATCACGGATCTCGTCAGGCTTTTTCGAATGCTCCGCGACTCTCGCATCGCATATTTGACTTACCGACCTTGACTTGACTTTCGGGTGTCCCTTGGTTCCGATGATGCAGATTTCTGCATTCGCTCTCGTGTAGTGTCCAAGACCGAAGAACCAACTGTCCGATTTCTTGTTTCGCTTCACCCAAACAAACCCGCAGGTCTTGTACTTGAAGCCCCACGCTTTCATCAGGTCAAGTCCTTCCTGCAAGCAAGGGAACGTAACCCACATAAAAAGCATACAGTCTTTCTTTGCGAGTTGAGGGACCGGCATTCTCTTCAAATCATCGAGCGTCATACACTCATAATGATTCTCCGCCGTTCTTTTGCCTTTTCCCTTGCCCGAGAACTTTCGGTATTTCCAAGGCGGGTCCGCGTATATTACGTCGTACTTTTCGTCGGTGTTGTAAATGTCAACCTTCATCAGCTTTCTCCTTTCCCGGAAGATAAGTCTGATACAAATATCGTCTCGCCTGCGACTTGTCAATGAATGTTCCGAGCAGAACGTGCGCGTTCTTCTCGGGTTCCTGAGAAGGAATGCGGTCGAACTCTTTCTGGCTGACTACCGCTCCCGTATTTTCATTCACATAGAAATTCTGCATTTTCTCCTCCTTGGGTATGGCGTAATATAGGCGACCGCTCTTGCCGACCATACCCGCCAAAAGCCTGAACTGCCAAGATCCGAACCACCCTCGGTGATATACCTTGTGGTCCATATAGACGAGCTCCTGCTTCGCGAGCTCGTCGAGGCTCTCGATATGCTCGCCTCTTTCATATTTTCTGTTGCTCAAAACGGTATCTCGACCTCCTGTTTGATTTCCTCTACCGCAGATGCGTCATCCACGGTGATGCTGTTTCCGCCCTTGTCGAGTAGAGCGATCTGGACGTATTTCTTCCCATCTCTTTTTCTTGTGATGACCGAATCTATCTTCCTGTATTCAATGCCCTTGCATTTTACAGGTCTTTCTTCCATCATCACCTTTTCGGCTTCACTTTGGGTCATCGGGAACCTCCTGATCGAGATACCTTCGGATCGTCGCCCTACAATCATCATCAGTCGTGACTCGGCAATAGTCGAAACAGGGGCAGGTGTGTCCGCAGCCTTTACGGAAGAACTCAACAAGCTCTTCAGGCGAGCTGTTCACGATCTTTTCGTAGTTGTTCATACGTCACCTCGCGGAGAGCATTCTCTCGAAGAGCTGGTCGTACAAGGCTTTGAAGGTGTCGCGTTCTGCTGTGAGGCGGACGATTTCTTCATCCTTCTTTTTGATCTGTTCATCATCAACCGCAGGCTTGCCAATAGGCCCCCCCCCCGACTTTCTTGGGCTCGATCTTCTTTTCCTCTTTCTTTTCGGGCTTCTTCTCGAATTCGAGACCGAGACTGATCGCGAGAGCTGCATCGACCATCATCATTTCGTAGTCGGAGCAAGTCCCGATATACTCGCCGAAACGCTGAATTGCGATACTGTTGATCTGCTCGCAGAGAGCGACCGAGGGTTTCGTCGAACTCCTGATGTCGATGTGGGTAGGCAGGTCGTTTTTGGGCTGTGTCGTCAGGAACACTACCTCCAGCACGTCGCTGTACTCGTTGCACTTGTCATTGCTGACGATGATGGCGGGTCTCCCGGATCTCTGTTCGGATCCGGTCTCGCCGTAGGACGATCTTTCGATGTAATAGATTTCTCCTCTTTTCATTATGCTTCTTCCTTTCTTGTGATTTCAACATTGTATCCGAGCTTTTCAAGCAGGTCCTTCGCGTACTTGATTCCGTTTTCTACGCTCGACACCCAACTGCTATCGTCGCTTTCTTCGACGCAGACCCATTGACCTATATAGCAACTGAAATCGTCGTAATCAAGCGCAAACATTCTGTTGAGGAGCTCTACGTCCTTTTCGTCTCTGACGAAAACCCAAGTATATTCGTGGCTCTCGTAATACTCTCCACCATCAAAATTGCATCTTCCTCGAAGCTCTTCGCAGGTGACTATGTTGTTTTTCGCCTCTTCTCTTGCCTTGCTCATCTCGTACTGAATGCAGTCCCACTTCTGCTTGAATTCAGTTCCGTCGTCTGCTATGAACACCGTCTCGTTGCAAACGATTGTGTGCTCGCAAGTTCTTTCTTCCACTCTCATTCTTTTTCCTCCAATATTTTCGAAAGTTCTTTGAGTTCTCGACTCGTTCCATAAGGTCCTGCCATTACGCTCATAAGACCGAGCGTTTGGAGGGCAAGCCTTGCTCTTTTATGTGAGGCTTCCTTTTCGGCGAGGTGCTTTGCCTTCTCCTCTTCCGGAAGGGATTCGAACCATTTCAGGTATTCCTCGTGCTTTTTCTGTGCCTCGGCTGCGGCAATTCGATCTCTACCGCGCTGTGCTTGTTTACCCAACGCTTTCATTCGACTCCTCCTCTTCGGAAATAATAACTTCATCCTTCTTGGCTTGCAAGTAGATGAACCACGTTTCGTCCCAAATGTAGTTCTGCAAGAACTTTTCGAGATCTACGCCTTTTCTCTCGTTGAAGCCGTCGAGCCTTTCGAGAATATCAATCAGCCAGCTCTTCGGAACTACGAAGTGTCTGCTGAAATTTCGGTCATCGTTCGGGAAGGTATCGAGAGCCACTGTATCGTCTTCTTTCGATTCCTCGCCGTTCGTTCTCTTCCGATACTCCTCGATTTCTTTCAGGATTTTGTTCGAAAGAGTCTTGCATTTTCTGATGGTCTGCCCCGAACATACGCTCGAAACGAACACCTCGCGGATGACGATGTTGTAATGCTTATCATCCGGAGAGATAAGAACCCAGTCGCCAATACCGAGACTGCCCTCGTTGAGCTGTATCGCCTCGTGACCGTGCTTGTTGACTATGCTTTCGATGTATTCCTCGGTTGACTTCCAATCGTAAACCGTCTGCTTTGGCATCTTGACCTCCTACATTACCACGAAGATCATCTTCTCGCCGCGAACTTCGTAGAAATTATTCTTCCAATATTCGAGGAACGCTTCGAGCGTTTCAAGAACGCTCAGATCTTCGTAATCGCTACGGTAGTTGTCTTTTTCATCCTCCCAAAACGCCTCTACGCTTTCTTCTCTGTGCCAATGGTCTTCCCATTCTGTTATGTAGTCGTTGGTCGTTTCGAGCGGAGAGCGTATGAAGCAGTACGCCAAATTACCTTCTTCGTACCCTCGCTTCAGCTCGTCGAATATTCTTACAACCTCAGATGCCTGATGATGAGTCATATCAAGGGCGGAGGCTATCCATTTCACGTCGATATTTGGATTCATCTTGACCTCCTATCAGTAGTCGGAGTCGATGCACTCATCGGCTTCCGTGTAATACTCGCCGTCATAGCCCTTGCTGAGCATAATCTTTTCGTAACAGCGGCTACAAACAAACCTGAACGGAATCCCGTGGCAATCATACGTTCTGTGCATATTGTGGTGGAGCTCCGTCTTTCCGCATTCGGGGCATTTCTCCTGCTGAAACAGATGCGCCGACAACCTCTGTTTGAAGCCGGTTACAGGCTCATAAATGATGAAATCCTCATCGTTATATTCAGGGGATACGGCTATCTTGTCTGCCGCAGCGTAACATTTTTCGTATGTATTGAATTCGCCCTTGTCGATGAAATCGTATCGGGTTCTGCCTTCCATTTGAAGAATATACAGATCTGGTCTTTTCTCATCCATTGTTTTCTTCGACCTCCTTTTTCATCCAAGCGAGCATACGGAGTTTTTCTTTCACTTCGTCGAGCTGTCGCTTCGTATCGTTGATTCTGTCGAGCTCTCCCGGAAGGAACGTGCAGATGTCGTAAATCGTATATTTCGCGGCGTTCTCCCTGAACTCTCTGACTTTTGCATCGAGTCTTTCTCCAAGCTCGATCTCTTTCGCTTCGAGATTCTCGATTTCTTTTCGGATAATCTTTGCTTCCATTCTTTCACCTCTTGACTTTCTCCTGCTTTTGTGTTATAATCAAGGGGCGAACGGTGCAGGAGTAATTCGGAGTCCGTTTGCCCCTCGTCTTAAAGGGATAGGGTTCAGTCAGGTTTCTTTGCTATGTGGGAACCTGACTTTTTCTTTTGATCTTTCGGGTTTGGGTTCTGGTTCGCTATGTAACGGATACAATCAATGATTTCTTGCGGGGAATGCCCTTTGGCTTCAAGCCATTCGGTCATCCTCGCTATTTGTTTTACAGACATCTTCGGTTTCACTCCTTAAACACCTCCCGCATTTAACCTCCGAATGTTCGTGTATTGTAGGTTTTATCCTACATACTTATCTTACAATAAAACCGAGCAAAAGTCAATGGTTTTACGGATATTTTTCGAATATTTTTCAAAATAATTATTTCCGTTTTCATATAGGCATATATAAAGGCGTTTCATTACCAATCGGTAACAGAACGCCTTCTTCTATTACAGATAAACTTCGTCGCCGCATCCGATCTTGGAGAACCATTCGGCAAGGTCTCTCGCCAATTCCGACGGATCCTCGTCATCCTCTAAATCGTGGCAGAACGGACATCCGCCTCCAAAATAGTTTCCGATAACCATACGGGCATCAACGAAATTGATAACCTCGATGGCGTAGTTCCACTTGTCGGGCTCGACCGAGAATTCTACGGTCGGGAACGTGTCCTTGTTTTTGAACAGGTACTCCGCGAGCTCCTGTGCGGTGGCAATGATTGCTGATTCTTTCATTGGTTTATCCTCCTTGCTCAATGGCATAAAAATCTTCGTCGCATTGGAAGCATTGATAGGCGTAGTCCGGAAGCAAGCTCGGAAAGAGAGAGGCTCCGCATTTCTTGCATACTCCGATGCTTCTCAGGTATGCCGCGTTGGTTGCTTCCTCGTCGCTGTATCCGTTGCGTTGGAGCCATTCTCTGCCTGCATCAATCGATGCAAAGATGATGGTTCCGTTGTCATCGTCTATCGTCGCTTCTGGATTTCTCGGGTCGAGGAACACGAAGCGATCCACGAGTTTCATTCTCGACAGGAACTCCTGCTCGGCTTCAATGTACTGTTCGAGCCGTTCGATTGCGTGTTTTACGAAAAACCTCGTTTGGTACGGCTCCTCCGGATCCTGCGCGATCTTACGAAGTCCTTCCAAGATGCCATCGTTATTCATTGCTGTATGCCTCCTTCAGCTCCTCGATCAAGCCTTCGAGAAGCTCTTTATCATCTGCATAGGAGTTGAAAGAAGCTCCTTCGGAACCAAGATAGGTCTCATACGCCTGATACAAGATGTCGGGCATACCCACGAGGATTTCTACATCCTCTTCGTCGAAATCTTCTTCGAGCTTGTCGCAGATGTATCCGTGCAGTTCGCAGTAGCACGAGATCTTCCAATGCTCGTCGAACACCTCCTTCACACCTCTTCGCATCATATCGTGTTCGAATCCTTCGAACTCCTTCTTTACGCTTGCGATAACGCTGTCAAAAACAGTCATTGTTACATCCATTTTTTCTTCCTCCTTAAACTTTCTTGGGTGCGTGAATCTTCTTTACAACGTCCTCTCGATAAATCGAGGAGTCCGTACCGTAAACATTTCTGATGGAGTATCCGTCGCCTCCATCTACGGTTGCCGAGCGGATGAAACGAATCGGAAGTCTGACATCCTTTTCAAGCTGGAGTTCGAGGATGCTACCGCCGCCTCCCCAAAGGTCATACAAACCGCACTCAGCTTTCTTGTCGATGGTGATATATCCGCAGTAAGGGCGTTCTTCTGCCGCATACTTCTTACCGTTTCTATCCTGCAATTTCAGCAGTTCGTTCAACTCTAAGATTTCTTCCAATGTCATCCGAGCAAGGAACGTCAGGATTCCCATATGAGAACCGTGATTGATAACCTCCTGCCGCATTGATTCAAGGAATCCTTTCGGGTCCTTGATGTCTCCCTCTCTCAGAGCCTTGTTCAGCTCGGTCTTGGTGTAACCCTGCTGACGAGCAAGCCAAACAATGCTCGCTCTGTCATTGATGGTCTCGCCATATCGACCGTTATAGTGCGGATACACGCAGTTGAGAACGTAATCGTAATTGCCGTCTCCGGTATCTACGAAGATATTCACACAGAACGCTTGCTTCAGGAAATGCTCATACGGATAATCAATGGAAACGAGCTCGCGGATTTCATCCTTGATTTCATCCTCATCGTATGTCTCGGTCGGAGCTGCTGTTTCGATGCTTGCAACAACCGCTTCGAGCAGGTTGCGCTCGATTTCCCATTCCGCATCCTGATACCATTCAAACATCTTTTCGTAAAAGGTTTGCTCAGGATCTTCGGATGCCATAATTTCTTTCAAGGTGGAATCATCCATCTCGTCTCGGTAGTCTGCGTAAATCTCCTCGTGATAGTAACCGTCGGGCTTCTTCTGCCAAGCGCACATCTTGTTTTCGATGGTCTCTCCGACAATTTGTTTAATCAAGTCTGTCATATCTATTCCTCCTATCAGTACGGGCTATCGCCATCTACTATCTGGTCGAGCTGCTCCACGATCTCATTCGAGTCGATGAGGTCGGGCAGGAGCTTTTCGAGATCGTAGATAAGTTCGACGAGCTTCGCGTATGCCTTGTCTCCGTTTCTGCTTATGTAACGGTAGTGCTTCCATTCTATTCCCTGATCCACCGCAACCGGATTCTTCAGGAACGGGCTCTTACAGCCGAAATGCTTTTTCAGAATGGCTTCAAGATCTACAACTTTTTCTGACATCTTCTACCTCCTATACCGTGTGGCTCGCAAGCCAAGTCAGGCACTCTGTTCTATCGGGAAACTCCTCTTCCCATTTATCAACGCCGTCGGTGACTATGCCTATCACTTCGATTCCGGTATCGAACAGATACATTGCAGAGACTCTCTTAATGCTTCCGATTCTTTCGTATGTAGCTTTGTCCTTGACTTCCTTATACCACGTTCTGTCCTGATGGACGGTTCCGCATTCAGGGCAGACCCATATTGGTTCGCCCTGACTGCAATTTGAATCTTCTTGCCTACGAACTTATCGCAGTCAGGGCAAACAGTAGCAAGCCTTACCATTCCGATCTTACCTCCTGATCTACCTCTTCAAGAGCATCCGAGAGGGTCTTCAGCATTTCTTCGATTTCATCGGCATCTTTTACAAGCGTTCTGATGGAGGGGATGGCATCTCGGTTCGGGTTGTTCGAGTTGCTCTTCGCTTCCACCCACATCTGAACGTGCTCTTCGGGATCGAATCCCTCGTAGTATTCACGAACCTCTCTGACGATGTCGGGGAAGCGAACGTAGAAGCAAAAGTCTTCTCCAGCCGGACTGCCCTGCTCGAACTCGATTCCTTCTTCATCTCTATAAACTACCCATCCAAGCTCTTCCGCCTTCTCGATGAGTGCCTTCACGAGCTGTTCTTGACGTTCTTTCTCTTCGAGCTCCTCTTTCGCCTTCTCCTGATCTTCCACCCATCCTTTTCTGTATTCGCCAGCCATAATGTCTGCGGTTCTTCTGTCAACTCCCGCCTTTTCGATCTTGCGATATACCTTTTCGCGCTCGGCGGGATCGTGCTCGCATTCGAGCAGTTCCATAATCAAATCAGATAACATTTCCGCTATCTCCTTTCTGCATATCCAATCGGTAACTGTTGCTGTTAAAAACAAGCGGTCTGCACCGCTCCCGATGTGGATTTACTTTACTTTATCTTACAACACCTACCGCCTAAGTCAATAGGTTTTTCAAAAGTTTTCGAAAAAATTTTCGAGAATATTTGTTTCCGTTTATACGACATAATCCCGACCGTACTGCACCAGTTCTTCGTAGGTCTTCACCTCGCAGGAGCGCAGATTCGGCTCGTTGCTGATGCGCCAATACAGACCTATTTGGAATATGTGAGCCGGGAACGGAAACGTCTTCGCTTCTTCGAGCAGTTTTTCAAAGGACTCCCTTTCGATAGCCCACATCTGCTCGTTTGTCATCGGGGCGTCGCATTTGCCGTCTCCTGCATAACCGCTACATTGCTGATAGTGGCGATCTTTGCGGTGGTTCTTCCAATGCTTCATATACTGTCCGTATGACATTTCATTCCGCCTCCTCGATACATTCATTCAAAACGTCGATCAAATCTCCGAGCTTGACCGCGACGGGCTTATACCGATAAATGAGGTAGCCTCTATCTCCCTTGGCATCCGCGAGCCATTCGTCCTCGGCAACCGAAAGCGCAAGCGTTCCATACGCAAGCAAGCAATACCCAGCATAGTCTGTTGCGTTCTGCACATACGGGTAGTCATCCGCCAAAACGTGCAGCCCTCCTGTTCGGCTGTCCTCGATCTCATCCCGATGCTTACGGTAGAGCTTATCCCACTTGTTCAAAAGCGACTGACCTTTTTTCGTCATTCTTCTCATCCGCTCTTCTCCTTTTCCAATATTCGTTCATTCTGTGCGAGGACTCCTCGCGATGCCAACAGCCGCAGCTTTTCACTTTGCTGTGCTTGTAGGCAAAATGGTCTTTTCGCAGAACGACACGCTTTCCGCACCTGCATTCGCAGATCCAATAGGTTCTGCCGTTTTCGGCATAAGCAAATCCAACGACTTTCAAAAAGCCGTAATAGTTGCCGGTGATGTCTATTATTCTGTGGTTGACGGAAGCTCTTTTACGGGCTCGTTCTTCCATTTTCCGTGCGCCTCGATTCTGTAATTTTTCAGTACAATTCTGTCAGCCTTTTCAAGACCGAACAACTTGCAGAGGAACTTCCACTCATCCACGGTTCTATCCTCCGGCTCCATAATGATGGGCTCCGTCGGCTCATCGCAGATAAACTCCATATCCTCCTGCCCGAAATCAACGTAGCAGGTAAGATTCCAATGGTCTCCCATTTCAAAATAGAATCCGTGCTTCTTGAAGATGGAGTACAGGCCTCGGTAAACTTCCTTTTCGAACTTTCTGCCGTATTCTCCGTATGAGTTCATACAGGAGCAGAGCGGTCCTTCGAAGCTCATCGTCAGGAACTCTCCGCAGTAGTCGATGCACTTTCGAGGGTCTGCATTTTCAATCACGATGAGGTCGTTCGGGTCATTGTATGCGTAATGACCGTTTCCGTCGTCCGTACTGTACGCCTTTCCGTTGAAATAGATGGTCGTATCCATCCATATTTGCTTGTCGATCAAAAACTGTCGGATCTCGTTCGCCAGCTTTTCGATCTGCTCAGGTGTCGGTTTCATATCCGATATATTCTCCTTCCATATCCGTTTGGTAACAACAAAGCCGCAGAGGGCTCAAATTTGCTGTTTACAGGCTTTTGTTTTCGGATGGGTATTTGGTGGTTCTCGCTGAGAAAACCTCGTGGCGAGAGTTTTGCAAGGTTTCCGAGGGTGTTTAAGGCTCGTCTTTGCCAGTCGTTGTGTTTCCGGTCTCAAAGTCGATGTCCGTGAACGGAACAAACCGCTTCGGCATATTCACGAGTCGGTCGTGCGCCTCGTCATAACGCTTCTTCTGAATGAGCGCAACCACATCTTTTACGAGCTGCGCCAATTCCTCGTCGTAGATGCGGTAGTGGCAAGCAGCGGATACTTCGCGCAGGTTGCATCCGAAATCCCAAATACTCTTATCCTCGAAGCAATTCGTGACGAGCTCGCCTTGATGCAAGTGGTCGAAGGTGTGCTTTCGCTTCACGACGTTCCAAAGATACGAAAGCGGGTCACTCTTGTATCCGTAGAAGGCAAAGAACACACCGTCGTTCGATAGCAACTGTGCCTTTCTCTCGGCATTCTCCCTCTCCCTCCAAGAATCGTCAGGGACTCTGCGGTTGAATATAAAGTGCTCGACGCCGTCTTTCACCATATAGTTCGGATACATATGGCAATTCCCCGTGAACGGGCTCGGGTCAAACCAAGGTTCTTTTTCGATAAAGCTGATCTCGCTCATATTCTCCTCCTTACTGCGATACGATCTTGTCGATGTATGCGTAGAACGCCGTTTCAAACGCATCGAAGTCCGACAAGAACTTGTTCATCTGGTAAATCTCCGGGGGATTTCCAGTCGTGCAAATGACATATTCTCCGTTGGTTCTAAGGTAATGCTCGCCGTTCGCTCCGCCTCCGTTGATACCCATACTTTCGATCTCTTCAAGCAGCCCTCTCTGCGCCTTCTTTCTGACAAATCCTACCTTGTGAGATATGGAGTTTGCGATGAATTCTCCACACTCCCACTTATCGTTATCAGAATAGTGCATCTTTCTTGTGATTGGAATTCCGTTTTCGATGCAGGCATTTGCCGTATCAATCAACTTCTGGATTCTGTCTTTGAGACTGCGGATGCCGAGAGCGAGCTCCGCTCTGTGACGCTCGGTAGCATCTGCGTCGTCTTTGGCTTTCTGTTCCTGACGTACCTTGTACGCCTTCATTGCTTCGATTCTATCCATCTTCTGTTTCTCCTTTCAAAACGAAACATAATAATATCCTGTCAGCTCATCAACCTCGTCGTTTCTCTCGTCTTCGTCGGGGTCGTAGTAGCCGGTGTTCACTTCTTCAAAGCCCATTGCTTCGAGAAGGTCCGCGATCTTTTCTGCGGTGTCCTCGTTCTTGGTGAGGATTTCATTCCAGTCGTGCCAAATCTCGCGGATGCCTGTTGGCTCTTCCGGGATCATTTCGAGAAGCGTTCGCTTCTTTACGATGTAGTCCGCATCGGGTCCTCTGTATCGCTCGATTTTTTCAAGCTCCCAATCGTCCTGCGACTTAGGAACTGAATCTCGCGCTTTTCTTTCTGCGTTCTCGAAGGTTGCCGCGCACACGATGCACGTACCCACGCAACTCGTTTCTTCGGTTCGGTATGTTATCAGCCAAGGCTTAATCTCCATTTTCTTCCTCTCTTTCTTCCTGAAGGAAATCGTACATATCGTGCTCAATGAAATGATAAACTGCCTCGCCACCATCGTCTGTGATGTCGGCTTCGGGTGTCAAATGGGACTTGCGCTTCGTGAGCTGTTCAATCAGGTACGTTCTCTGCTCACCCTCGTAGTATCTGTCTTCGAGATACTTCTTAATCTCGCTCGGGTGGAACCTCGCCTTTCTTCTCAGGAAATCCGTGAGCTTGCAGACTACCAGTTCTCGGTCTATTCTTACGACCTCGATCTCTTTGGCGTAATCCTCGCGGATTTCGTCCATCCCTATGTAAAAACTTGCATCAATTTCGTCGTCGGCTATGTCGAACTCGAAATCAATCACGCCTTTCAAATCAATAAGTGTCATTTTCTTCCTTCCTTTCGTACAGGTATCCTTCCGCGTCGTACAACACTCCGTTCAAAGCGTAGCATACCATCATCTTTCCTCCAAATGAGTCGATAGCAACGATGAATCTCTTGCCTTGCTGAATGAGGCTTCTCATAAGAGCTACTTCTTTGGCTTCTCCGAGCGAGGGGTGTTTATCCCAACTGTTGCAAAGCGTCATTACTTTGTAAAATCCCACGTCCCTTCTCCTTTCAATCAAAACAGGTAAATTCTTTTTCTTCTTTTTCGGTGATTCTGGTGCTCCAAAGGTAGCCGGGCTTCCATTCAGCCTCCTTTTCGGCTTGGATCTCTTCAGCTCTTTTTCTGTCTTCCGAGCGACCAATCAACTCGGTCCCGTATGGGCTATCCATATAAACGTAGAACATTGTGTTCTCCTTTCAAATTGCGAGCTCGATGCGGATGCTGTACCCGTAGTCTTTTAGGTAATCCTCGCCGTATTTGGCGACTATCTTCTGAACCGCTTCGTCTGCTTCTTTCTGATCTTTGGCGAAGCCGAGGAGTTTCTGGAACTCCCCGTGCTTCCATAAGGATAATGCAAACATTTCTTTACCTCCAGTCAGTTCTGGTACACCTCGCACTGGTAGTTGTACCCGATCACAAATCTGAACTGAGGGAGCAGCTTTGAAAGCTGGTGTGCCAACATTTCGTGGCACGTTCTGCCAGTCACTCCGTAGCTCGCTTCTGCTTCTCCGTACTTTTCGACGGTTGCGATGAGCTCCTCGACCTTCCCTTCCTCGTTGGAGTTGAACCCCATATGTACTGACTTTCTTCTTTGGCTCGCATAAAACTTTCCGTTTCTGGTGTCCTTGTAAACCTGACACCACTTACCGTCAACTTCTTGCTGTCTCTCGATGTCGAGAAAATCTCTGCCGGTCCTTTCTTCCTCGTCGAACATCTTGTAGAGTTCCTCGTTGCTGATGATCTTGATTTCTGCCATTTCTTTTTCTCCTTTTCTATTCCAACTGGTGTTGGTTTATCTTTACTTTATCTTACAATAAGCCGAACCATTTGTCAATAGTTTTGCGGATATTTTTTCAAATTTTTTCTGAAATATTCGTTTTCGTTTATAGTAATCGCTCACACGCTACAATAGGCGACCAATCGGTTATCGAAAGGTCGCCTATATCAAATAGAACAAGGTCTAATGGGGTATTGTAGGTTAGAAGGTCGTAGAATTGCTCCTATCTGACATTATTCGTCAGTTTCGACCTTTTCAAAGGCGTAACCACCCTTGACAATGCAATTTTCGGGTACGATGCCTCTTACCGTCGTCAGCGGATACACGTTCGAATTCCGACCGATGACGGTGCCGGGGTTGAGGACCGTACTGCATCCTATCTCGGCGAGATCCCCCACCATCGCGCCCACCTTCTTCCGACCGGTAGGATGGCATACATTGCCATTCTTGATAACTACGTTCTTTTCGTCGAGCTTGACGTTCGATGTAATTACTCCCGCTCCGAAGTGCGCCTTGTACCCGAGGATCGAGTCGCCGACGTAGTTAAAGTGAGGAGCTTTTGCTTCGTCGAACAGGATCGAATTCTTGACTTCTGTGGAGTTTCCGACTACCGCGCCGCAACCTACTACGACATTGCCTCTGATAAACGCGCAATGTCTGATCTCTGCGCGTTCACCGACTATGCAAGGTCCTTTGATACTTGCGGTGTCTGCCACATCTGCGCTCTTTGCTATCCAAACATCCTCGCAGGGGTGCAGGTACTCTTCGTTGGAAAGCATCTTGCCTATTTCGAGAATCCATCCTCCGATTTTCGACAATGCGTTCCAAGGGTATCTGACTGATTCGAGCCTTTCTCTCATTATCGACTTCGAAAGGTCGAACAGATCTTTCGTTTCGGGCATATCATTCATTTCCAACACCTCCCAAATAACCGCGTTTTCTGATAGCTTTTACGATATAATCTGCATATCGGTCGCATTCATCCGAATCGACCGCCTCCACCATAATTCTTACCATAGGCTCGGTTCCGCTCTTACGAAAGACAACTCTGCCTGTTCCCGTCAGTTTCTCGTGCGCCTTCTCTACTGCGGCAAGCACGACATCGTCTCTGCAAACCGCGTCCTTGTCGGACACCTTCAAGTTGACTACGCGCTGCGGGTACGGATGATAGCCGCTTACGAGCTCGGAGAGGGGCTTTTCTGCGGTGCAGATGATTTCCATAAGGCTGATCGCCGTGATGATTCCATCACCGGTGGTCGAGAGCTTATCGAAGATGATGTGTCCCGATTCTTCTCCTCCGAGGCTGTAACCATACTCGATCATACGGTCGTGTACGTTCTTGTCTCCAACTTCGGTCAATGACACTCGGATGCCGCACTCATCAAGAGCCTTCCAAAGACCAAGGTTCGACATCTTTGTGGCGACTACAACATCGTTATCAAGTGCTCTCTTGTGCTTCAGGTATTTACCTGCTACATACAAGATTCCGTTCCCGTCAACTACCTCTCCGCGCTCATCGACTGCGATACACCTGTCTGCGTCTCCGTCGAATGCAAATCCTACGTCGAGGTTATTCGCTTTCACAAGGCATTGAAGCATTTCGATATGAGTAGAGCCACCCACGTTGATATTCGATCCGTCAGGCTCGTTGTTGATGACGTATGTTTTCGCGCCGAGCGCATCAAACACGCTCTTTGCGATCATCCACGCGCTGCCGTTAGCGCAATCAAGACCAACCTTCATTCCTCGGTACGACACGCTCGCAAGCGAAATGAGATGCCCGATGTATCTGTTTCTGCCCGAAACATAGTCGATGGCTACACCGATCTTATCACCCCCGACAAATCCTACGTCTCCCTCTCCGTCGAGATACTCCTCGATCAGTGCGATAACGTAATCGTCCATCTTTTCTCCGTTGGAGCCAAACAGCTTGATTCCATTATCGTGGTAGGGGTTGTGGCTCGCAGAGATCATAATGCCGCAGTCGAACCCATCGGTTCTCGTGATGTACGACACGCTCGGCGTAGTCGTAACGTGCAGAATGTAGGCATCCGCGCCCGATGCAGTCAAGCCTGCAACGAGTGCATATTCCAACGAGTACGAGGATCTCCTCGTGTCCTTTCCGATGACTACCCTTGCGCGATGCTCCTTGGAAAAATAGTGTCCGAGGAAACGACCTATCTTCCAAGCGTGTTCGGTGGTGAGGGTCTTGTTAACCTCTCCGCGAAAGCCGTCAGTTCCAAAATACTTACTCATTCAGTCCTCCTTTATGTTACCTGCGTAGTAAGCTACGCCGATATTGCCGTCCTTGCATTTGTGGGACATATTCGGTCTTACCGATTGTGCGCTCACTTCGTTCAGGCGTTTCGTTATTGCCATAACGTCCTGTTCACTCATCTCGAAGGAGCCACCATACTTGATGATGGCTCCGCAGAGACTGCATTTGAAAGCAACGAAATACTTACTCATTGCTTTCACCCTGCAATTCACTCAATTTGTGGCTCGCGCCCCAAAGTGCAATGATCTTGCCCTCGGACTGATCTACAAATCCGAGCTTGCCTTCGACGATAGTGAGGTTCAAACCGAACTCTACCGCAGCCTGCTGAATTCTGTCGATCATACCGCCGACTCGCTCTTCCTTTGTCATTTCCGATACTTTCTTATCCATTGATGTTTCCTCCTTTCTCAATCAAATCTGTCGATTACGTATTCGGTAACACCGTAGTCAGTCGTTACGCGGAATCTCGCTCTGCTCTTGGAGTTTGCCTGAATGCGAATGCCGCAAGCGGAGGACTGCTCATATCCATAACAGGAGTTCTGTCTGGAGTACGCCTCGATGGTCGATCTGACCTCGTGGAGCTCCGATTTGAGGATTTCGGGGAACAAGCCGCAACCTGAATTGCGATGGTTTGCATCCTTGCAATCCTTTAAGACGAAGATGACTGCCTTGCCCTCGTAATCGTGGTTGCCATCCCACATATTAGGCTGCATAACTACCGCCGTTACAGGAACGAATCTTCCGGGATGCAGGTTCCACGTCTCGGGCATCGAGCCTCCGCTGTAAACGTACCAAGAGAAAGGATTTCTGTTGTCTTCGTGGTCCCATCTGATGATAGGAGGAGCGTCAGGATCCTCGGCTGTCAGGAGAGCACAGTAGTTATCAAGACCGATGGGAACTGCAAATTCGATGGTTTTTGCAGAAGGAAGGACCTCTCTCTTGAACTTCTCGAATGTGATGCCGTCAACCTTGCCAACGAGCGTTGCGGTGAATCCGTTCTTCTTGGTTTCCTCCTTGGTTTTCACCATAGAGAACACGCCTGTGTTGTGGGGGTACGGATCTCTTACAGGAGAGGGCTTCCATACAGCCTCCAGCTCATCGACTCTCGCAAATCGTCTCTTCAAGGAGTTTGCGATACCGAGTTTTTCGACGATTCTTTCAGCCTGTTCCACGTTTCCACGAGAGGGAGCGGCTTGGGGTCTCTGATAGGAAAGAGGATTCATCTTGTTTGCAAACCTCTTGCTGACCGCGTTGATGTCGAGCCCTGCCTCGATGTCATCGAGAAGCGTTCCGATCATACTCGAAGAAACGTGGCAGAATCCGATAGGAGCGGTCGCTACCGCGTACCAAATGAGGTTCTTGGCGCGTTTTCTACTTTCTCCTTCGAGCTTCTTCTTCAAATCGAAGAACCACTCGGCGATACCGAGAACCTTTTCGCTACGGTAGAGGGTGTCTGCGGAAAGAAGGCTTACCGCGTTTCTTACGGTTTCGATGTTGTACTTGCGGAGAGCGTCAACGAGGATTCTGCAATCCTCCGCCTTCTCTGCCATCACCTGTTCGCTCGTCTTGATTCTGCTCTTGTTGAGGAATCTGTCGGGCATAACCACGGCGAGATGGTTCCAAGTTCCCGTCACGGGCGTTCCAAGCACACGCTCAGAAGTTGCAAAAACTCCCGTGATGCTCGCATCGTTTACCGCCTTTCTGATAGTCTTGACCGCGACGGAGAAGAACTCGGGAACTGCCGTTGCTGTCGCCCACATCGCAGGGGTCTTCGTGCCGTTTTCGTCGATCCTTACAAGACCTCCGTATGTGTCAACAAATCTGCGACACGCTCGGCAGGTGTAGTGCTGTCTTGCATCCGCAGGGAGATTCTCCAAGAACAAGTCGAAGAGGTCGGTCGCGTCCGTGGTAAAGAGAGGCGACTTATCCTCCTGCATATTCTTTTCGAATGCAACTCTTACAGATGCAAGGAACTGTTCGTACCCATCGCTCTTTCTATCGAGCTCAGGGGTGTACGATAATGATGTTTTCATATTTACCTCCAATAAATGAATTTCTTACTTTGTGCCGGTGCTTCCGAACCCTCCGCGATCTTTATTACCGAGTGCTTCCACAGGTTCAAAGACGAGGGTTTCGGGAGCCTTGTAGATCGCGAGCTGGGCGATTCTCGTTCCCTTCTCGATTTTGGTGTCGCGGATAGCCTTTGCAACGAATCCGAGAATGTCGTTGTCTCCGCAGTATGTCTGGTCGATGACTCCGATACTGTTCACCATTTGGATTCCGAACTTCTTGGGAGTGCTGCTTCTCGGCAGAATGTATGCGGTGTAGCCTGCGGGAATTTCAATCGAAATGCCGAGAGGGATAATCTTCAGCTCGCCCTCCTTCATTTCGACATCTTCCGATGCTCGCAGGTCGTACCAGTCTCCGCCGGGTTCTCTTTCGGGGAGCGGGTTTCCGTGTGTGTTGATTCGAATGTTCATTTGCTTTTCTCCTTTGAGTTTGATATATTCTTCAACCGTTTTGAGCGGACACCACTCCTCTTTGTTGTCAAGAATCCATACGATGTCTCTGTACGGATCTTCGATTTCATCGGGCGTGAAAACGCATCGGCTGATTTTCTTGTATAAACCGGGCTTGACCATCAGCTCCTCATACTTGGAGCGAAACGGACAGTCCGCGCAATATCGAGGGAGCGATTCAGGAACTACATATCCCTTCATCTTGCCACCTCATCCCAATGTCCGGTAATGAATTCGCTGTATGGCAGGCTCTTTACCCAGTCGCAAAAATCGTGCCACTCGATCAGCTTGTGATGTTCTCTTGCGTGGTACATATTATACAGGACCTCGTAGTTCATCTCGACCGTTCTCAACTGAAGGTATGAGGACGGGAGCAACTGAATGAGTCTTCTCCAGAATCGTTGGGAGGCATCCGCGTAAGCCTTTCTCTCCTTCTCGGAGAGAGATTCGTCTTTGGCTTTTTCTTTATATTCGAGGTATTTCTGTCGGAACATTTCACAGTCCGAAATGGTTCTGTCAAATATGTCTCGCACGAACACCTCTTCTTCGAGTACAGGAACGAACATATCCTCCATAGAGAAATCGTAAGCCGTAATCGGCTTGCTGTGAATCTTGTGCATCGTAGATGTGGAATTCGCAACGGTGCCTACCTTGTAGGTGTCGTATTCTTTCCACCAGTAGAACGGAGCGGCGATGTCCGCATAAACCACGATCATTCGTAGGAACTTTCTGTGGTCCGAGCCAGCCTTGATGAGTCTCTTGCAGAGGTCGTAATCGTTTGGACCGATCACAAACTCTGCTCCCTTATCCACGCAAGGATTCAAGTTGACATACCATTCGCTGTCGCTTTTGTTCCAAGAGTTCATCGGATTTCTCGCTCCTCGCAGAGCCGGTTCCCATCCGACAACCTGTGTCTTTTCAATCTTCAACATTGTAAATCTCCTCTTCAAGCTCCGCAGCCGTCTCATCTATCAACTCTTCGACCTCCGAACATTCAAAGGTGCCGTCGATGGCTACGAACTTTTCTTTTGTTTTCTTTTGGAACTCTCGGTACGAATCAATCCTTGTGGATGCCAAGCGGTCGGAGAGCTGTTGGTTTTTCGTGTGCATTTCCTGCATCATATCTTCTTTCTTCAAGATTGCATCTGCAAGATCTCCGTTTGCTTTTCTGAGTCTGTCGATAAGAGCGATTGCATCCCGAGCCATTTTATCCGAGCAAAGCTCGTCATCTGCGTACTCAATGAGGTGCGAGTACGGGCATTGGTCGCAAAATGCAACCTCGCCCACGTTGCAACATTCCAAAGCCTGCTTTATCTGTTCGGGTGTGGCTGTCATTTCTTCTCCTCCGTCCCCGCCTCGTCGATGCTCGTTGCGAGCATATCCGCGAGGTGCGTGAAGAGTGCGAGGGGAAATTTTTCGAACGCGCCGTTGAGAGCATAGCTTCCGCCCTTAACGGAATCATCAAAGCCACCCATATGCCATCGGATAGCAAAGGCTTCATCTCTCGACAGCTTAATAAAGCCGGACACGATGTAAACCGATTTCTCACCGTGACCGTAGGGGAGCTGGTCGTTTACGACGTAAAACGGGACTTTCTCCCAAAAGCCCTGCTCGTTCTTTTTGTTTCGCATCTCGACCGCATAGAAATTCGCCTTGCATACGTCGTGGAGCAAGCCGCAGATGGCGATGGTTTCAAGCGATGGCATTGCGAAATTCGGGTTTCTGCTTGCTTCGTGAGAGCAAAGATCCTTCAGTCTTTCGAAAACGTGGATGCTGTGCTCTACCAACCCACCCTCTCGGGACAGATGGAATTTCGTGCTGGCAGGAGCGGTGAAAAAGTCGGTGCTTTTCAGGTATTCAAGCAACTTATCCGCGCCGGGCCTTGTGATACACTCGTTATAGAGTGCGATGAACTGGTCTTTCATTTCCTTCTCCTTACGGTAAAATTCTTGTCACGATTTCTGCCGCGACGAACAGAGCTCCAAAAATAGCAGTGAGCCATCTGCCTTCTTTTCTTTCCTTCTCTTCCTTGCTGCCAAACGCGCAGAGCGCGGCAATGGCGAGACCGATGAGAAGAACAACTTTGAATGCTACCATCATCTTGCGATACTTCCTTTCAAGTGTTCTGCGCCGACCATTTTCGGCGGGGTCGGATTATCTTCCGAAGGAAAGACAATCTTGATTTCTTTGCTCTGCTCATCGAACGATACATACACGTCCCCGTTCGGATGACCGCCAGCCAACCTGATGTACTCTGAGGGAATGTGGACTCTCGTTTTCTGATCGAGCCTGCGTCTCTCTACAAGAACCATTCTATCATCCTCCTTTCTTTTTTAGTTCCATTTGAGTTTCTGCATATATGGGAGCGCGGCTTTCGCTCGCTTCAACTCCTCTGCCTTGTATTTAGGCTTGCGCTCATACTTGGCATATCTGTTCACGATCTTTTCTGCCTGTTCGAGTGTTCGGATTCCGAGCGATGCAGCTCTCAGCATAACCTCAACACCATCGCACTTGATAGCTTTGAGGGTTTCTACCTCAACCTGTCTGCCTCCTTCGAATCTTTGATATTTCGAAAGTCTGCACAGGGGAAGATATTCTCCGGGGATGACGTGAACATTCCATATCTCGAAGCCGAGTGGAACGAAGTCAACGATTTCGAACTTGTAGGTTGGGTTGAATCTATCTTCCGATGTAATCACGCCGTCCTCTATCGTGATCTTTCTTGTTCCCAAGTCAATCATCTTTTTCTACCTCCAAAAGCATCTTGATTTCATAATCGGTGAATCCGATACATCGGAGCGTGTTCAGGATCTCGGAGCGACCTGCCAACTCTGTGAGGTGAGCGATGGCGTTGTCGAGCAATTCTGCCTTTCTTGACGGAAGAACTCTTCCTTCGGGGCATCTATAACAACCGCACTTGTCTCCATCGAAGTCGCAAGGTCCGTCGCCTTCGTTTCCATCTCTGTGGAAGCATTCATCACAGAGCAGGAGGGTATCTCCGCAGTACGGGCAGTACGCCACGTATCCGTCCTCTTCGATGCTCCATCTCATATAGATTTCGTTGTCGCAATGAGGACAAACTTCAACGATCATATTTTCTTCCGTCTGGCTATAAGGTGCCATATCGTTTTCCTTCCCTTTCTCACTTAATCCGAGAACTCTCTTGCATTCTCGGTAAAGAACCTTGTCGCTATGGATACATCCTCCGCATCCGGTAACGATGTCTTCTACCATAGCCATCGTTAAATGGTCGAAATCTACGCCGAATGGGTAATTTTTTGCCGTTTCCTCTTCAAGAGCGATATAGTTCACTACGTCCCATTGCGCTGCCGTCATCGGAACATTGAACTCGCTGTTGCTTGTCAGGCATCTCGTTCTCTTCATAACTCCTCCTACTCATCGTCTTCGTCGTCCACGCAAGGACAGAACGAAGTGAAAAGCATAATGTCGAAATCCTCGTCGGTGTTCAAATCTGATACGATGTCACCTTTCTTCAGGATGGCATCCTTGATGTTATCAAGCATCTCTTTGTCTTCCGGAAGATTCGTCCCAAAATAACCGTTGATTTCTCCAAAACTGATGTGGTAATTGCCGGAACAGGTCTCGGTAGCCGAGATTCCGATTATGTAGCCTGCGATCACTTCCGCGTACAATTCTTTGTCAACGTATTCTTTCATTTCATTTCTCCTTTCAATATCTGCTATGAGCGTAATTAACGAGGTGCCAAATCGCTCCCTCGATTGCCTGTTCTACCGTGCTGTGAGTATTCCACGACTTATCTCCAAAATCATAGAATCCAAGGAACTCTCCTCCGGGCAATCTGTAAGTGATGGCGTTCCAAAGCTCCTCATTCATCGGATGGTCAATCGTAACAGAGAAGCAATTCTTCGGATGCTTCTCTTCGAGATAATCGAGATAGCCCCAACGGATCATAACCTTTCTCTTCGAGATAGAGTGGACGCTCCACTTCCAGTTCTTATCTTTCTCGTTCGCTGCCTTGACGGTGTAGCGAATAATTTCTGCGTAATTTCTGAGATCAATGTCGAACATTTCAAAACTTCCTTTCGAATTTCTTGACGAGTTCTCCAAGCTCCACGAGCCTATCGTCTATCGTATCAACGCGGGCATTTTCTTTGTCGCAGTTCTGATTTCGTCTGTACTTGGATTCGATTTTCTTTTCGAGCTTGTACTTCTCGATTTCAAGTGTCTTGATTTCGATGCCGATGCAACAATGGACCAAGACCTGTTCCCTGTCATTCAGCTCTACGACCATTTCGTTTTTCCCTCCTTCTGACATTTCTTGCAAAGGTAGCGACCGCTGTTTGTTCCACAAAGGGGAATGAGCATTCCGTCGGGCGTTCTTGCTTCCTTGCCGTTGTACCTTACCTTGTAAACCCTGCCTCCGTCCATACCGTAGGATTTCAGCTTCTCGTCTATGCGGTCAAGATACTGTTCTCCGATAACCTCGCCGCAGGAGCAATAGACCAATCTGTTCTTTGCCATATCAGGCATTCACCTCCCTGATAATCCTTGCATCGTATTCATTGCTGTCGAATTCGAGGACCGAGCCGGTTTCGAGGAGCACTGCGAATGTGCTTTCTCCGGTGACGAGATTTTGAGTAACGCTTACCCCTGTTACATCGTTTCGTGTGGTGCTCTGCGTCGGATCACTTTTCTTCCAAATGCGAATTTCGTATGTTTTCATATCAGCCTCCTATTTCTTGATGAGCTTCTTTGCTTTCTTCCAATCATCGAGGACCGCTTCGTATTCTTCTCTATCCGATACTTCGATTGCCGCCCAGTTGTAAACGCCGGTGTCGATGTTCCAACCCTGCTGTTTCAGGTAGTCGGCTATCTTGAAGAATCGCTCTTCCTCGTGGTCTTCGTAGGAGAATTCGGCGAACCTTCTACCGCTCAACCTGTGTTTCGCGTTATCGACTGTTCCTCGGTAGTTGATAGTCATTTCAGTCATCCTTTCTGTTGGTGGGGTGTGGTGGTTTAGGTCTTTACTTTATTATACATACCGAGCGGTAAAAGTCAATAGGTTTTTCGATATTTTTTCTAATTTTTTCAAAAATATTTTGTTCCGTTGATTTCTAAAAACAGATGCCCGTGAGAGCCTTAAAAATCGCTTTGGCGGGGTTTTGTTGTGCAGGGGTATAGATGTATCAAAAGTTTCTGAAAAGGGCAAGGGACTTATTTTGTCAAATTTCATAAGGGATTTTTGTGCATTATTCTTGCTGATGCCTGATACGACATTTTCATTTTGAGAGCCCTACTTGCAATCTTTGCCGTCAAAGATTATCAGTATAGTTACAATCTTTTTCGCGATTATGTCAATTACCGATTGGCAAATAAAAAAGCCCTCTCACAACGCGCACAACGAGCGAAGCGAGAGGGAAAATCTATGTACTGTTTCGGTTATATTACGGTTACGGTTACGGTTACGGTTACGGTTATGTCTGGAAAGTCTGTGGAAATTCCGCAAGAATGTCCGCAGGAAATTCCGCAGGACATTCCGTAGGACAAAGAAAAAGCCCCACAAACCAAGGCTTTCACCAAGGCTGTGGGGCTTCTTTTGATTTATAACCGCCTCCCGTCATTTGTGGCGAGGCGAGAGGCGGACGAAATCGGACTGGAGGTTATCCGATAACGCCAAATTTTAATGCCCTTGTGGGCGTTCCCTGTTATTCGGTCTTGTCCTTATCTTCAATAACAGGAGTATCAGTAATAACATCAATCACCTCGGAAACAGATCTGTCAAGGTTGATGACCGCGCTTTCGATGTATGCTTCGATCTCATCCGTGATTTCAATGCCCTTACTTTCGAGCAAATGTACTACATATTCCTTCTTGTTGATGTCATTGTTTTCGGCGAGCTTCTCTGCGGCTTCGACGAAGTGCTTAACTATGCCGTAGAGTCGTTTCTCTTTGAGCCACGGAACGACCGTACCCGCGATGAAGGGAGCGGCGGTGCTGCGGACCCAAGGAATCAGGAAGCAGGTGATGACTGCCAACAGGATTGCAAATGCAAACTCGATGGCGTTGGATGCGAGAATGTTCAGAAAATCGTTCATATGAATTTCCTCCGTTTCTTATTTTACTGATTGCGGTAGCTCTCCTACAAAGTGTTATCGAGAGCCGGGTTTACGTTATCGAAGATGCCGTTTCTGTGATTGAGAGCGGCTCTTCTGTTATCAGCTTACTTTTTATCGTGAGCTTTTTGGTTGAGGTACTTTTCCAAGGCGTTGTGAGCTTTGGTAACTTCGCCGTTACAGCCTTGCTGTTTCAAACCGTCGAGGATAGCGAGAACCGAATAGGTCAGAATGCAAAGTTCGTCCTTTACACCCTGAATGTTTTCCTTCTCTTCTTTCCTCAACTCTTCGAAGTCTTTCCTTTCCTGCTCCATCAGCCTCTTGGTATCCTCATCGTGCTTCTTTTCGAGAGCGGTTATCTCCGTTGACTGACCGTTCTGCTTATGAATCCATTTGGTTACTCCCCAAACGATTCCCCATATAGCCAGTGCTGCGGTAGCTATACTCCCGACAAGAATAAATCCGTTTATGATTTCCAAGGCGGTCCTCCTGTGTCAATGTATTGGTATCGCTCCCGAGAATAGCGACGATCGAATCCCTCCATAAAGCAAACTGACTCGTTCGTTTTCATTCTTCGGTCGGAAGCGACGATGTCAAGCCGCGATCGTTACCTACGACCGCGATCTCGGCATTTATGGCTTGTCGCCTTTCGGCGAATCTTCTTTCGGTTTCTTCGTCAAAAGCGTTTGCCTGACTGATGACAAAGGCTTGCTGCCGAATCATTTCGGACTGCATTGATATAATCGCACAAAGGCGGTCGATGATTTCCATTTCTGTCATAATCGGTTTTTCTCCGTTCTCCGATTACTCAACAACAGACCATCCAGCCGGGTAAGCCTCGGGCGACCATACGTTGTTGTCGATGACGCTCTCGTAGATGACTCCCTTGTAAATCACCCTGTCGCCAATCATATATCCGTTTGTACTTTCAGGCTGAACCCACTCGGGAATATCTCCGGTGATCTTGCTCGAAAGGACTTCTGCGAAAAGGCTGGGTGCTTCAACAGGATTCCATCCCTCTTGCGAGGTATGAGCTTGCAAGACGGTAAACAGAACTCCATCGTGCATAACCAACTCGCCTACTGCGTAGTCTTTGCCGACCTCGAAAGCAGGGTATCTCTCTTCGAGCCTCTTCCTTGACAGAACGGAAATTGCGGTTTTCATCTTTGCGATCTCGTCGCCGTTCTCTTTGAATTCTGCAAAGAGTTCTGCGTCGTCCCGCTCTACGATCTCGCAAATCGGTTCTGTTTTTCTCAATCCTTCTCCGAAGCGATACACGGTATCTTCGAATCCGCTGACAGATTCGGTTTTCTCACCGCCTTCTTCGGTCTGTACTTCCTTGGTAACATACTTCTTGACGCATACGCCGTCTGCCTCCTCTTCCGAGCAAGGAATGTAACAGCCGTTTGCGGCGAGCTTGACGAAGCAAGCAGACAAAGAGTAATCTACCGAGGAATCTTCTTGTGTAACCTTAAACATTGAGCTCCTCCTTTCAGCATCCCACGAGCTTGGCGATATGTTCGAGCGAGAAAATCTCTGCGTTATAGAACGCGAAATTCCACAGCCAATAGTCCGTACTCTGCGGTCTCTTGAACTGCCTGCAAGCAGGATCCGCCCAAATCTTATCCCATCTCTCTTGGTAATGCTCGTCTTGTTTTTCAAGCGCGGTGGTGATAGCCGTTACGAGCTTGCCGCGCTCCAAGCCCCGCTTATCATCATTTCTCGCGAAATACTTGTAAGCATTCTGACTGAATGCCGAACACAGAGGTTTGCCGTCGTGGTAGATCATACCGCCTGATTCGGTGCATATTGTCAGAGCAGGAAGGTTGACCTTCCCGCAAATCGCATTTTCTTTGAATCTTTTATGTACGATGTACTCCATTTTCAACCCACTCCCTATGTCTAAAATTCCAAATATTCTCACAAGAGAATCCGAACAGCGAGAAAAACAAACGCCTGAGCTTCAGCACCCTCGTGTGATTGTTGTAGTTGCCGAAGTAGGCGAGGATACCGTTCACGGAAGTCCACAGATCCTCGTAGGACATTTCGCGGTTCGTGATGCGCTCCCGGAAGGCTCGGAATTTTCTCCTTGCCCTCTTGATGCCATCGCGGTTGCCGCTCCTGATGATTCTTCCGCTATCGGTAATGTAGAACTTGATTTTGCAATATCTGAACGGCTTCGTGAGTGGTCGTATCTGCGACTTGCCTCGGTTTATGTGTAAGCCCATAGCCTCCGCTCTCCTGATGATTTCATCAAGGAGAGCCTTGGCATCTCTATCAGGAGGGACCAACACATAATAGTCGTCCATATAATGCCCTGCTCCTTCAAGCCTCAACTGACATTTCAGGTAGTTATCGAGCGGCGACGGCAGAGCGATCATTTCGGCTTGACTCGGTTCTACACCGAGCGGCATCCCTATCTCACCCTTGGTGGTGGCTACGATGGCATTGCCGAAATTCTTCAGTCTTTGGTCGAGCAGGATCCTGTCGTGTCTTTTGTAGATTTCGCTATGAGGAGCGGTCGGAAAGTATTTCGAGAAGTCGATCAGTATGACCTTACCTTCTTTGCCGTACTTCCTGAAATGCCGTCGAAGGTCGGCTTCGAGACACTTTTGAGAGAACTCAAAGCCTTTTCCTTCGAGGCTCGCGCCGTTATTCCAAATCATATCAGGTTGATAAAGCGGAAGAAGCACGTTCTTTGTGAATGCCTTATGGACCTGACGGTCTTGGATTCTCGGCGCGTCTATCGGTCTGGTTTTGCCTCTCTCCGATAACGTAAAGTGAACGTATGGAGCAGGCTTCCAAGTGCCGTTTCTGACTTGTCTGCATCGAACGGCGGTTCCTGAAAACAGGTGCATTTCAAAACGCTGGGTGCTGTTCTTCCAACGAACTCCGTTGCAGCATTTCTTGCCTGCTTGGAACAGTTCATTGTAAGACATAGCCGTTTCAATGCCTCCTATGTTGTCAGCTCGTTCTTGCTTTTTCTGTTGCCGCTTTGCCTTTCGCCGTTGGTATCTGGCTTCGCGGCGTTCTTGACTCGTCATAGGTTTCGCCTTTCGTATAGTTGTGGTATAGAGTGCATCTAAACTACTTCGCACTTACACATTAAACGGGATTGAGCACAATATCCTCCCGCAATGCAAGAAGCGTCCGTGCAAGTGCATCAAAAGGACAGTTTTGCGGTTTCCCGACGGGAAGTATCTCTCCTTTCACAAAGGTCGCTTTCATCCGTGGACTACTTTAATCTACCTATCCCAACAAGTGGTCTTGTGAAATCGGGGGCGACGCCATACGAATTGTTGGCGTTGTTATTGTTGGCGTTGCCGTTCGTGTTGACATTGCAGAAGTTGTTGCTGTTGTTGTAATTAGCAGAACGCTCCCACCAATTCGCCGTCGAACCGAACAATCTTTACAGAGATACACCCATAAAATTTCTTATCGTTGATTATCGCTTTTCAACACCTTGGTGAGCAAGGCGTTTTCTTTGTCAATCAAACAACCAAGATTTTCGGACATCCTTTCAATCTTCTTGATGGACTCATCGGACTCCAGAGTTCTACCCTTCGAATTTGTGAAGGCTCCTTCGGGGTTCTTCATAATCGACTGGTAGCAGAGGGTGAGCATAACGTCGAGCGAAAGCAGAGAAGCTCTCGCTTCAAGCAAGTGCCGCTTGCGGAGTTCCTTCCTCGTTTCGTCGGAAGGAAAGATACTGTTTGCTTTCTCGGCTTCGGTCATAACCTGCACCGCGAGATTCATCGTATCCTGCGCGAGCAATCTCGAATACCGCGCCGAGAGGAGCTTCAGAAACGACATCGTTTCCGAGCAAATCGTAAACGCTGTATTGAGATATTCGGCTTTGCTTTCCGAGCGTTTATTTTTCAATACTGACATTTTGGAATATCCTTTCTATGCGGTTATCCGCTCCCTTTCGGGAGCAGATAAACCGATTGTGAGATTAGACTTTGAAAGCGGGGGCGACGCCACACGAACTGCCGGCGCCGTTAGTGTAGGCGGTGCCGTCCGTGCCGACAAAGCAGAAGCCGGCGCTGCCGTTGTAACCAGCAGAACGCTCCCACCAATACGCCGTCGAACCGGTGTTCGAATGACGATATTTCTTCTTGCTGTTACCTGCAACGAAGTAATCGTACTGCTTCTGCTTGTTCTGCTCATAGCTGTTTGCATAAGTTCTTGCTCCGAAGATCTCGAACTCTGCAAGCAAGGGCAGATAGTCAGTAGTAACAGTAACCTTCGCCTCGGTGTCTCCCGATGCGCCGGTATTGTTGGTGTACTTCGTCATCGGCTTCATAACAGCGCGTAAGTCAGCGGGCAGAGCCGCCATAAGCGTATTCGCCACAGGCGTAGTTGCGCAAGTAGCAGAAGGATCGTAACCTGCTCTTCCACTTGCAGGAGATGCACCGTATCCAGACGGAGCCTTATCGGTAGAACCGAGGATGTCATAACGCATATCGCATCCAGCCCAACCGCCATTGTTGGAGTTGCCCCAGTGGTTCATATTGAAATACTTCGTTCCGCTCGTGTCCGAGTTTCCGTATTTGCTATCAACCAAACAGAGATCAATTCCGTTGGATGCGGCAGACTTGAAGGTTCCGAAATGGATGCCGTTGCCCTCAACCTCGCTATTATGGTTAAATCCAAGGATATAAACGTAATAGGTGGCATCGAGTTCGAGAGTTCCGACTGTTCCTTTAAGTGCCACAGCCTTGCAGTCGCCAACCGCGAAGTAGTTTGCGCCGGTTCCTGCTGCGGAGATCTCAGAGATTTCAGCCCAAGTCTTTCCGTCGAGACCGTTCGGGTTCGAGAATACAGCTTTGCAGACCGTATTGCCCTGAATGTTCGTCGGCTTGGGGTTCCATCCGGTGAACACGTATTCATCTCCTTCGGGAGAAACAGGTGTGTCTTGGGTGTAGGTTGCGCTACCGCCGTAGGGGACGTTGTTGACGGTCTGAAGCGTGGTGCTACCGTTCATAAAGGTTACGGTGTAGTAACGAAGCGTTGCGCTGTATGCCGCGTAAACACTCTTGTTCGAAGTGATGTTCTTCAGGATGCTTGCGTTAGCACTACCGCCATCCGAGCTCGCCCAGCCTGTAAAGGTATAGGTGTACTGTGCGGTCGTAGTCTTCGTAGGAGTGCTTCCTGTGTAAGCGGCATCGTTGCCCGATTCAACCGTCTTGGTCTGCAAGAGCGTGGAGCCGTTGTAGAACTTAACCTCGTAGTAGATACGAACGGTAATGTCGTATGCGGCGTAGATGTCAGTATCTTCGACGATGTTATTGAGGGCTTCGGGGTCTGCCTCTCCACCGTTGAGTCTGCTCCAACCGCTGAACGTGTAGTGATACTGCGTGGTGGAAGCCTTGGAGGGATTCTCGCCAACGTAGATGGCATTGCCGCCATACTCGACGATCTGCGTATAGATAAGGCTGTCTCCGTTGAGGAAGCGAACCTTGTAAGATCTAACGCCATTGTCGAACGTAGCGTAAATGTTGCGAGGCTCGGTAACATTTTCGAAGTCGCCATCCCAACCCGAGAAGGTGTAATCATACTGTGCAGTAGATTCCTTGGTGGGCGTTTCGATTCTGCCAGCCTCGATGGGCTCGGTAGCATCCCCGCCCTTGATGACATACTCGGTAACGAGAGGAGTCTCGGTGTCGGCTCCGTAGAATCTGACTGCGTAATTCTCAACGTACTGCGCGATTACCGAGCAGTTAGCCTTGATATTCGTAGGCAGGCTTCCAAAGGAAACGAACGAATAGAGAATGTCTTCCGTGCCGGGCTTGGTAGGAGCTTCAATCGCGCCAGTCTCGACAGGATTGATTGCGCTGCCGCCATCGGATACGACATAGTTGTAAAGGACGGTATTATCGTAGTTGAGGTAACGAACGAGGTAGTTCGCAACACCGTTGACGATAACTGCGAGCTCGGGGAATGCTTCGAAGATCTCTGTCATAAGCTCCGAGGAAATCGAAGGAACGTACAGACGACCCGTGACAACCGCCTTATCAGCGTTGCCACCCGCCGCATCCATACCGCCGCAGGCTTTCAGCTTTGCGATGGAGGTTGCGAGAGCGGTCTCGTTCGATGCGTTCCACTCAACATTGATGAGTCGAACACGGTCGAGAGAGGTGCTTCCGTTGATGATTGCTTCGAGAGGGACATTCTTCGTGTTCTCGATTCTCAAAGTGGATATGTTCGAATATCCTTCGAGAGTCAGAGTAGAAAGCTCCTTCTGGTTTCGGATTGTCAGGTTGGTGATGGTAGCAGGAAGCTCCATCGTCTTAACCTTACCACCGATAGGAAGCGTAACCGCAGGGATAGCACTTCCCTTTGCCTTGATGACTTCAATACCGCTACAACCCGAAAGGTCAACGGTCTGAGCCAAGACGGAGCAGTTCTGAATGTCGATTTCGGAGAGCAGTTCATTGTTACCAACGTAAAGCTCGGTGCATCTTGTGTTCCTGTACGTCGATGCTCCGTCTCCGATTTTGAGCTTCTGCAATTTTGTAGCCATCGAGAAATCGGCATAGCCGACCTGAAGGTGGCTGAGATCTCCAATCTCCGCAAGTCTGTCTGCGGAGTAGATATAGGTTTCCGTATCATCCATCTGGTCGAGGGGGTTTACGAGAGTCGTGGGTACGTTTCTCTTTCCTCTCTCGGTAACGGTATAAGAACCGTACTTGATACGGGGGTGAATGTGCGAGTAGGGCGTAACCGTGATATTGCCAACCTGATAGCAACGGAGAGTGATGTACTTGCTCTCTGCTTCGCCTGTCTGGTACTTACTATCGCGGTAGCGGAAGCCGTTAAAGATCCACCACTCTCTCTGCGATGCCTTATTGCCCTGAAGCATCGAGAGGTAAGAACTGTCGTTGTCGGTTACGAGCGGTTCGAGGTACTTTTCATAAGCATCTTCGTTCCAAACCGTTTCAGGCCATACCGTCTGGTGAGCCGAGAATCTTCTCGCCACTTCCTCATAGCTGAACTTTCCGCCCTGCCTGATGGTAGCGTACATAGACTTCAACTCATCGGGGAATGCGTCTCTGATATTGCACCAAAGAACGCTGTTATGACCGTTGAATACGTTCGCCCCGTTCACCTTATCGGTATCTTCGAGGTCGTAATCGAACACGAGCTTACCTTCGTTATTGATACCGATTGCGGTATCCATATCGTAAGGCAAAGGCAACCAATGCACTCCGTCGTAGGTCGAGGGGAAGAAGTTCTTCGCTCTGTTATCAACCATCAGGAATACTTCCGTGAAGATGTAATAATAGAGCATCGGGACCTTAACGAAGTGTCTTTCGAATTCAGCCTTGAACTTGGCAAGGCGGTATTCCTTGGAATCGGTTGTGTACCCTACACCGTTGATCGTTACCGTAGAGCCGAGCGATGCGTTCGTAGCCGCATCTCTGTCGGTGGAAACGATCCAGTCGGTCAGGATCTTCAACCTTGTGTAGTCGGTGTTGTCCTCGGGATAACGCGCCTCGAAATCATTGAGCCAATCAGTTCCCGTGTAGTCGCTTCGCTTGAAGATTACGCGGTCGCTCGTATTGTTCTTGATTTCCCAGCTTTCGCATCCTTCGGTAAGACCGAATACCTCGGGCGTTCCCTTGTCGTTATTGAAATTGTACTTACCCCAAAATCTCGTTTCGCCGGTCTCGGAGTTGTTCCAGAAAATAACCATCGGGAAGCCTTCGATGCCCCAACGAACGCGGTTGTCATTTTCCTGTGCAGGAAGCGTGTACGGAACCGTATCGTTGAACAGCGTAACAAGCTCGACGTTGTTCGCTCCCTCGCTCGATGCCACGTCAGCCTTCATCGTAAAGACGTTCGTGGGAACGGAACGCGAGCTCATCTGGTACGTCGAGGAGTCGGTGTTGGTAGCCGTCAGCACAATACCGTTGGAGAACTTGATTTTGAAGTTCTTCTTCTTGTATCCTGCGGACGATGTACCTTGGACGTCGATTTGCGCGTTTCTCGCCGTAAAGCTCTTTGTGGGATCTGCGGGATTCACAAAGGTAATATCACAGGTCAGCTTATTGCCCTTGAACTGCGGAAGAGCCGCAGATGTGATAATCATATAAGGCAGAGTCGCGGGGAGCTTCTCGATAACGATTTCCTCGTTCTCATTGAGGATGTCGTTTCTGGTGTGTGCATTGATTCTGTCTGCGAGCGTAGGTCTGTCGTAAATGTAGTTCACGCGGAGCTCATTTCTCGACAAGCCTTTATCGTAGAGCATAATCTTGAAAAGGTCGATACCCGAGCTGTCAGCGCCAATCGTGATGCCAACGGCGGGGTTCTGTTGGAAGTTATCGTCGGTCGGATACTGAATAGTACCGCACATTACGCCGTCCACAAAGATGTAGATGAGGCGATTGAGCGACTGAGGCTCAACGACGAACGAAACGCGAACGCGCTCGTCTTCCTTGAACTGCATAGAGAGTTCGGACTGTTCGGAGTTGATCTGCGCGTACTGCGAAGCAACTCTGAAACCTCTGCCACCCGAGCGGCACGAAAGCACGATGCTGTCGTAGTCTCGGACGTTATGGGTAGCCATTTCAACCTCGACGGTTACACCGTTTTCTCTTCGGTCAACATTGAACAAGGAGAACGGAATCGTCATCTGGCTTCCCGGAAGAAGCCTGAGCATAGGCGATCCGTCTGCCGATGTCAGCCAGCCGTCGGATCCTGCGAAGCCAACTCCGTCGAACGTAGCGACCACGGAGCCGTCCTCGGTCTCCCAATGGGCTGGGTTGTCTTCGAGGTTGCTTCTGCCTGCTGCGCTGAACTCGAACACGAGACCGTCGGTGATCTTTTCGATTACAACGCCGCTACTCTCTACTGCTACCGTGCAATCCTCGTAAACGTCTCCAACCTGAATTCTGAACGTGACATTTCCGATAGGATAGTCCTGAACCGTCCAAGTCTGCGCTGTTCTGTCAACCGTAACAGGAGCAGAGGAATACTCGCTTCCGTCGGGATTGAGAACCTTCAGGTCAACATTTGCATTTTCGGATGCAGGGTTGTGAATGTAGTACGGAATCGTGAGCGTTTCGCCCTGCTTTGCCGCTTTCTTATCGAATGTGGTTACAATGGAAACAGCCGCGTTGCCGCTCTCGACCCAAATCATACCAAGACGGATGACATTACTCTTCAGGGTAATATCTCCGATAACCATTTCGGCATAAGACTCGAAGACGTGACCGCCGTGAGCCTGAGCAGGAATGGTGAAACGCTGGCTTCGACCGCTCGTAGCGACCTCCGCCGTTCCGATCTCTTCTCCGTCCATCTTGAAATAGATGGTCTTCGTGCCCGAGCCGGTGGGCGTATAGTAGAACGTAACCTCGCCCGAGTTCGTGGAGAATTCACTCAAAGTCGTCTTCATTGAGAGGGCGACTGCGGTGATGCTGTAAGTGATAGACTTACTGTTGCCGTCGGAGTTCTCGACCTTGATTTTCAAGGTGTTCGAGCCCGATGCAAGATAGGAAGAAACGTCGATCTCGTTATCTCCCTGATTGACATTGACCGTTGCTGCTCTTACGCCGCCGACCATAATCGTACCGATACCGGGACCGTCATCAACTCCGTCGGAGTCAACGGACGTGTAGCGGAATCTGATGTAGGCAGGCTGACCTTCGGGAACCGTGAGGGTTCTCGTGTCAAGGAGGTTCTGCATCGTGATCGCGTAGGTCGCGCTCGCAGAGCCGCCGCCTCCTGTGTTTCCGATAAAGCAGGGGTCAACCACATCCTCTCCTTCGAGCAAGATATGGAGGTATCCCGTTTCGGAGTCGAAAGTCACCTCATCAAAGGCGAGACCGCCGCTTTCAATCGGGATCTCCTGAGTGGAGTCATCGAAGTATGTCACCAAGATGCCAGTCTCCGTAGGCTCTACACTCTTTACGAGGTCGGGGTACATATCGCGGATAGCCTGATTCGTACAGTATCCGTCATTGACACCTGCCGCTCTCAATGCCGCGACCAATCTCTCGGTCGTGGCTCTGCGAAGAACTCGGGTTTGTACCCCGTCAAGCTCCTCATTCTGTACCAAAAGCCAAGTCGCCGAATCCTTGACGGACTCGGTCGAAGTGGCGTTTGTAATTTGTTTTGTAGCCATTCTTTACCTCCTTTCAGCTTAACGCCAAGCGATGTAACGGTAGGAACGACCGCTCGTGTTTGTTCTTACCTTGTAAGAAGCCGAATAGTTTACATAGAAACCATTCGTAGTTATCATCAGGGCAGTGTAGCTGTCGTGCCAAGCGGAAGCGTAGGTCGTGCTGCAATTATATCCTGCAACGCCCGAAGAACCTATCGCTATACCACCACAAGTACCCTGAATATCATCGCCGAACATACCCATATCGTTAGCTACAAGAACGGCAGACGGAGTGAACGGCAATTCGATTTTTCTCTTTACCGAACCGTCTCCGGTGAACGTACCGAATACAGGGAACGAAAAATAAGACGAAAGCAGAGTTGCGAGAGCACTCGTCGAAGTCACTCCCGTTCCGCCTCTTGCGGCAGGGAGAGTTCCTGAAGTAATGTTGCTCGCCGAATGGTTATGCGAAGATGCAGCGGCACCGGACTGACTGTATCTGGTGTTGTGAGGATTGCTCGTATTCGCCATATGACGAAGAGCTTCCTTGATGACGGATGCCATCTTACCGAGAATAGTTCTGAGCTGTTCTCCGTTTGCGGGATCCATCTCATCGAGATTCAAACCGGTGAAATCGGTGTACTTACCCGTGTACGGCAACCCCAAATACTCAATCGTCGGAGTTTGGTTGTCCGTTGCTACGTTCGGCACGTTGCCGAGCCCGATCTGCTCTGCGCTTACCTTGTGGGGATTTCGGTTATCACCCGTATGCTGTTGGAATTCAGCTCGGGAGATAGTTGCAACCGATTCCGAAACGATTGCCGTTACGTCCTCGGTTTTTCCTACGTAAACGAAAACATTCTGCGTGGTTTCGAATGCGTAGTCTGTGGCGGAAGGAATTACCGAAGCCTCTTCTTCGGGAGTGTATCCGTATGCAAAGAGAATGTACTCTCCTTCGTGGTCGGGATCCACCGCCATTACTCCGAGCTCGGTAGCTCGGAATCTCTCGTTAACATTTGCGTTATTGAGAATGCCTGTCAGTTTTACGAACTCCGAGCCCTCTTCCCTGTCAATCGCGCTGATGGGAATTGTCTGCAAGGGGTTCGACATTTCGGATGCTGAAGCTCCTGCATCTGTACCGTTGCCGAGAACGAGCGATGCAAACTGCAACGAAGGTCCACCTTCAAGGCAGTGCAGGATCATTTCAACACCGAGAGTTGTTACATTTATCTTCATTCAGCTTCCTCCTCGTCATCTGCAAGCCAGTTTTTGAGTTCATCCGTGAGGATGACGTCATCAATATCTGTGAGGTAAGTGTGCTGTTCAAGCACAGGGACATTGCACTCGTAGGTGCATTCGCTCGCCGTCTGCAATGCGAGTCCCATATAGACCGTAGCATCATCCTTCTTGTGCATACGCAAGAACATTCCGACGCCACCCGCTTTAACAAACGGAATATCGAAGGTCTGCTCACCGAGATCCTTACTTGCTTCAAAATCAAAGACGATGGTAGCCGGGTATTTGCTATCTTCGGTGTATTTGAGCGCAGGACCATTCCAGAACATATCGACCGCTTTCATTACGTCGTAATACGAGCAGTCGCAGTTGTTCTTCAAGATCTTGTAAAGCAGCATTTTCCGATAGTTCTCGTCGTCGAGAGTGTCGGCTGTCTTACTACTCGTAGCAAGACCTGCCGCTTCATATCTCGTCAAGCCTACTATATCACCGATACCGTCAAGCTGTTTTCCGACCGCTCTATCGAGGGTCAGCTCAGTCTGCAACGACAAAAAAACACCGAAAATTTCCTCGAACTGCTTGTCAAAAGCATTCAGGAGGACTTCGATGTTTCTTTTGTTCTTGAACTGTTCGGGAAAATCCTTAATAAGCGGTTCAAGTACCATTGATTACCACCTCGATTCTATCCTTGGTGATAATAGCCTTTTGCCGCTGTGACGGATAGATGAATCTTTCGGTGTACTCCTCGTCGGTAGGAGCAGCGGATTGGTCTGTGTTTTGGTATGCCGTGATGTCGATGTAGGCAATACCGAAACAGTTGTTTCTTACATCGGTTATGAAATCCTGAGTAAGAACAGCATCTCCTGCGTCAAGATCGGCAGCCACTCCGCAGATGGTATCCTTGATGATGTCTTCTGCGTTCGTCGGCATAAGCTGTGTCGGGTTCTTCTGAACCACAACCTTCAGCCATACATAGACGTTTTCGGGTCTGTTGAAGCGAACTGTGATTGTGTTACCGAACGAATCGGGAACCTCGACCGATACGCTTCCGTGAGTTCCTATGCCAGCCGCCTTGTTTGTGAGTATCTGCTCTGCGATCTCCATATCGTCGCCACCATCGACAACGACTTCGATTGTATGAGCAGGTATTCCGTCGCCATACTGCTGTTTGGCTTGGTCGTATTCTGCAATCGCCGCCTCTATTGCTTCGTTCCCTTCCGCTCCCTCGATGGCTTCCCTGATCTTTTGGATGCAGGCCTCGGCAGCCTGCGCGGTATCCTGAAGAGAATCGTTCTGATAAGCAGATGCGCTCTGTACGTTATCTACGTTCTCCAAAATAGCCGATACGATGGTTTCAAGCATCATAGAGGAACGGGATGCAATCTTCTGTAAGTAGGACTGGCGGAACTCCTCATCGGTCTCCCTGAGTCGTCCGTAAGAGGGAGAGGGCAGATTGTAACAAGAGCTAAATCCGACAATCGTTGTAACGATCTGCGTGATGGAGTTAGGCGGCAATACGATTTTACCGTACTCCTCGCTATGGAACATAAACAAGGACGATACGGTTTCGGTTGTCAAGTTCTCGGAGAGAACGAGAACATTGCTTGCTCTTTCGTTATTACACGAAATGATGAGCTGATTTTCGTCGGCGTTGAGCGACAAGGCAAAGCCAGTGTCAGTAATCGCCCCCTGAAGAGCGGTTACGATGTCCTTATCTGACGGCTCCTCGCCGGTTGTGATTGCGTACTCGACTCCGTTGATAGTAACGGCGTATCTCGTATTCGCGGATGCCGTTACAGGCTTTATTACAGCCTTGTTGAATGCGTTTCGGTTGATTTCGTAATCCTGAATCGCAGTAAAGAATATCTGCGGGGTCGTGTTGGAGGCAATTCGAGAGTCTTTCGGAATAATCGTTCTATCTTTGCCGGTGCAAAGAATGGTGTAAACGGTTCTTCTGTCCCCCTCTCTCGTGATACCTCCGAATTGAGCGGCGTTATCAAGCGATACGCCCTCTGCGGAGCTTGGCGTATGGGAGAAGTATATCTGCTCTGCGACTTCCCAGAGCATAGCGATTCTGTCGGATAGAGTGGTAGCAAGCACGTTTGCAAAGGACTGAGGATTGAGTGATACATCAAAGCCCCAACCTTCGGACAGATCTGCCTGAACCTCCGACATTATTTCATCAAGTCTTTTCTTGACGAAACCATTGACAGTTACGCCCCTATTAGACATCGAGCGTCAACCTCCCTTCTATTGCTTCGTCCCCTGCTATTACACGATAATTCACGGTCAAGGTTCTCGAATACTTATCGAGCTTGAGGGTGAGATTTTCAATGTCGTCAACCTCATCCACATCGTAGATCGCTTCCATAATCCTGTCTTCAAGCAGGAGCGTGCTCGGGTTCTTTATAAAGACCTCCTCGTAGTACGGGATGCCTAACGATGGACCGAGCTTCCATTCGTTTTCAAACCACCGCAGTCGGATGGCGATTGCCTGAGACACGCTATCAGTGAATTGCAAATCACCTTTGCTGTCGAGTTTTATATCTCCGCTTCCGTCAAGCAGAATATCTTTCATCGCATATCCTCCTTTCGGTATTAGTCCTTATTCGGATTCAGCAAGATCTGATTCTCGCTAACCGATCCTGATACCTTCAGAGAGCCGCGAATCTTCACGTCGGCATCAATACCAACGTGCTTTTTCGATACGATGATCTTCGCATTACCGTTTCTCACGATGATGCTTTCATCATCTATCGCATCCCTGATGTCCTTGGGCGGTTTACTGAACAGTCCCGGAAGAGCGATAGCGTTGGAGAGGGAGTATTTCATTTCTGAATACTGTTCGCCTTCTTCTTTCCACATATCGAGCGTTTGCTCGCTTATGATGAGGAGGCATCCATCGCCTTTCTTAACGGGAAAAACAACCGCAACGTCACGACCTCTCATCTGTTGAAACATAACAGGAACGTCTGTGATTTGCGGATAGTCCATAGTCTTGCCGTTTGTAAGAACCATTTTCGCCTTTGGGAGAACCGTCGCCGTACACTCTTTCGGGTCAAAGTCAACGATTTCCGCAGGCAGTGCTGTGTGGATTTCGTTCAGGAAATTCGTTACGAGATCCTCTACTGCTTTCACAAGTTCGGGTAACATTTATCCTCCCACCTCCACAAGCTGCGCCGTACATTGCCAATCTCCCTCGATGTTGTCTCCGTCGATTACCAATTTATAGACGCGGAATATACCTGTAACCTCCTCGGATTCCAGTTTCACAAGGTCATTCACTCCGATGGCACCGTTCATAAGATAAACTACCTCGTAGCCGAACAAGCTGTCCTGAAGCGTACTGCCTGTGTCCTCGCCTGCCGCGACCGCGCTGTTGTATATCTTCTTCGGTATTCCGATGAGCCCCGTTTCCTTGCTCAATACCTGAGCGATGGTCGAGATGCTTTCGTTCTTCTTCGTGATCTGCAAGGTGCCGTTCTGAATGCTCCAGACCAAGCCTGCCACGTTGCAAGCTGCTGTGAGCACGTTCTTTCCTGCACCTACATAACTGTATCCTCGCGAGAAATAACGGCGATTCGCAAGGTTTTTCGCGTTCGCCGAATACACGATCGGCAACCCCATTTTGTTTGCTGTGTCGTCAAGCAAGGTCTTTGCGTACAATTTGCCTCGGTATGACACAGATACAAATGTGTCCTTGACCTCTGCAAAGCCGTCTATCGCCTCAATTTCCGTGAGCCTATCCGCTCCGTCGAGCTCCGTGATTACATTGCTGACGGTTCCACGAAAGATACAGGGGCGTTTATCTCCGTACCCTGCATTCAATTCAAGCAGACAATTCGTTCTTGCGAGCGTATTGAGCTGGCTCTTGTTGAGGTTCCATATGCTGAACTTTGCTGTGTTCAAGGTTGAGGAGTCCGTTCGTTCAAGCGAAAAGCTGATGTGCAGAGCCTTGTAATGAGGCGGAGACGGTTCACCAATCTCGAACCCCGAAGATCCTGCAACACCAGCTTTCAGCCTATACTGTCTGTTGAAGTTCCTATTCGGCATACTTTCGCACCTCCTCTGTCAATTCTTCGGAGGGAATGAATACGAATTGAGCTTCGCCCGAAACAAAAGCATTTCTGCCTACCCGCGCAAGGCTCGTGAGAACTCCAAAAATTCCGTCGGGCATATCGCTCGTTCGGAAATAACGATTGAGAGGGAAATTCGGCACGATCTTAATTGCCGTAACAATCGGAGTATCTTCTGACAGATACAAACCGAAAGTCCAGTAATCACCCGAGCTGTTGTAAGTCAGCCTGAGCAAATACTCTCTTCCCTTTATGACGACACGCGAAAAGCTGTCGTTCATATCAGGCAAAGATATTACTATCATCCTCGTTTCCCTCCCTTACTTGTTCTTGTTGAAAATGCCAAACAGGAGCGAGCAACACTTGGAGAGGAAGCCTTGTTCCTTTTTCTCCTCGGTACTCGCAGATCCTCCGCTCTCGCCAGTCGTTCCGCTCATCCCGTAGGATGCAGGAATCGTCGTGGTCTTGGCTTTGGTTACTTCCACCTGTTTAAGCGAGATCTGTACCTCGACTGCCGTTTTCATTTCCGCCGTTTCCGGAACGGTAATGCTCGTGATAGCCATATTGGTATAGACCTTGTTACCCGTGATAAAGGTAACGGGCTCACCCGCAAAGTAGAGGTTTTCGAGTTGCTTTACAACCTTTGACACTCTACTTCGGGTGTTCCCGAGTTGTCTCTTCCAAGTCACCGGCGTGTCCGAAATAAAAGCAGTAACACTCAATTCGAGAGGGCTCCTCAACACCGAATCACTAACAGGAAATCCTGATTCGACCGGGTATGTCGGAACTTCTGCCGAATATGTTCTGTCTCTGCTGATGATTGCATCGAACTTTACGCCTCCAAGACTGGAAGGTGAGTAAGTCTTTGCCATTCCAATCACCTCGCATACGCCAATGCGCGAGCCATTTCGGCTGTTGCATCACCGGAAGATTTTTTCATTGCTTTCGCTCCATCCTTTTGAGCCTGAGCCGTACCGCCATTGAACTGGTTGGTAATGTTCACGTTCTGCGTGATGGTTCGATTATTGGTTGCTTGCGTGAGAGTTCCTGCCGCTTGAATCGGTTTCTTCGCACCTGCGAACATACTCAAAGCGTCGAGCATCGTGTCTCTCATCTTGCTGATAGGAGATACAATTTCTCCTTCCGACTTATTATCGCCGATGACGACAGGAGTGGGTTTATTCGCTCCTATGTAGCCGCCGTTTGCAAGACCAAACAAACTGCCGAGCTTTTTTAGTCCGCCAGTAACGACATTCTTTGCCGTACTTACCGCGTTTCCTACCGCTTTACCGACAGAGCTCTCTTTGACCGCATTGACCGCATTGCTTACGGTTGCCTTCGCCTTTTCTGCTACGTTGCCTACCACGTTCTTAACGCTGCTGACCGTGTTGGATACAGCGTTCTTTACGCCTTCGACCGCGTTGCTTACTCCGGAAGATACTTTATCTACAACGCCTGAAGCAAAATCTTTAACTTTGTCAACTGCACCGCCGACTGCATCTCCGATTTTGCCTGCGATATTTTTTGCCCCTTCCCAAATGCTCTTAACTCCGTCCATAATCTTTGAGCCGATGCCGGACAGAACATCGAGAACACCGGAAAGCGCGTTTTTAAGTCCCTCTCCGAGACCTTGCATCATCATCGAGCCGAAATCAGCAAACACGGTTGACGGGCTGTGGATTCCGAACAGATTCTTGAACCAGCCTACGACGTTATCGAATATGCTCGTTACCGCCGATTTCAAGCCGTCCCAAGCCGCCGAGAAGCCTTCCTTAATGCCGTTGATGATGTTGCTTCCTATGTCCTTGAAGAAATTGAAAACCGTACCGAAGATATTCTTGATTTGGTTCCAAACTCCACTGAACATATTTTTGATGCCGTCCCAAGCCTTGCCCCAATCTCCGGTGAAAACACCCTTGATAAAATCAAGCAGGCCTCCGAAGACTTGCTTTGCATTATCAAAGCTCCTCTTGATGAACCCTACGACCGTCGAGATCGTGGTCGCAATATTCTTCATCGCTGTGCCAAGGCTTACCGAAATCAAATTGATTATCGGTCCAAGAATCGCTTCGAGGTTTGCGAATGCAAGCGAAAGGTTATTCACTATGACATCCGCGAGCACCTTAACAACGGCGATGATGGGTTCGAGAATTTCATAAAGCAGAGTAAGGAGAGGCGTGATGATTTCGTTCAGCACACCAAGCAACGGTTCAAGAACGCTCATAACGAGGTTCATCAACGGTGCTATAAGAGATGTGACCAAACTCAACAGAGGCTTCAGTATATCGACCACCATTTGAAGCAACGGTCCGACCAACGAAAGAACGAGGTCGAGGATCGGCGTCAGACAGTCGATTATCTGTGTGAGAATCGGTATCAGTGCATCGATGATGCTCACTATGACCGGCAAAAGCTCTTCGACCAATTCCGTGATGACAGGCACGATAGCCGAAATCAGTTCAAGAATCGGAGGAAGGATGCTTCCGAGCAGTTTCGTGAGCAGGGGAAGAATTGCGTCGAGCAATTTCTTCACAACAGGGAGAATCTTCGAAATTATCTCCGTGATAACAGGGATTATCTGTTCGAGCAGCTTGATGAGGGGAGGCAAAATCTCCTTTATCACCTGAGTGATGAACGGAAGGAGCTGCTTTATCAAGTCTGTCAAAACCGGTAGGATGCTGCCGATGATTTCTTTAACCAAAGGCAAAATCTTTTGAATCAAATCCGCCACTACCGGGAGAATCGTTTCGATGATTTCTATGAAAATTGGTACAAGTTCTCCGATGAGGTCTATGAGAACCGGCAAAATATCCTCGATTACATCGAGAACCAAATTGATGATGTCAGATACGAAATCAACAAGAACCGGCAAAACGTCGCTGATGAATTTTTCGATTATCGGCATCAACTTGTTCAGCAGATCGGTGATTATAGGCAAGATCTTATTGACGAGCTTCGAAAACAGGTCTATAACCCTTGTCAAAATCTGCGACACCGCAGGAAGAACAGTTTTTGCTATGTTAGCGAATATTCTTGCGACTGAACTCAGCAACTCGCAAAGGGGTGGCAATATCTGCGTGATTATGTTAATCAGCAAATAAATGAGTTGCTGCAATGCAGGTTTTATGGCTTCCCACGCATCTGCGAATGCTCCTTTTATTTCGTTCCACGCTTCCATCAGGTTTTCCTTGCAGTCATTGAGGACTCCAAGTAGCTGTTCCCTCATCTCTTCGGCATTTACGCCTATCGACTCGAAGAACTGCGCCGTAACGCTGTCATTCCCTTTCAGGAAATGAATGAAATCTTCCACGACGAGAAGCACCGCCAAAACCGCACCGACTATCAAGATCGTTTTTAGGTTTATGCCGGAAAGGAGAACTCCCGCCTTTTGCAGAAATCCTAAGATGGCTTCAGATTTCAAGGCGACGAATATGCCTCCCGCCGAGAGGGCAATCAATTTCAAGAGGTTGTTTGTCCCGCCGAGCCTATGGCTCATTCTATCCATCCAAGCTACGACTTTTTTGAGGACGGTCATAACTGCGTCAAACGCTCGCACCATAACCTTGGCTATGGTCTGCGTGATGTGATAGGTTTCGTTAAGCTGAGTAAGCCACAGCCCGAAATTATTACGGATATATTTCAGCGCATCCGTTATGGTAAACGCGAGTGCTCCGTAATCTTTTTCAATGGCTGCGGCATTCGAGCTAAAGGCGGTGTAGAGCTGGTTAGCCGTTATAGCACCGGCTGTGCCGAGTGCCTTTACTTGCTGTTCCGTGATCCCAAGCGTTTGGGATAGATAGGTTACTGCCTTCGGGCAGGATTTCATCATTGTCTGGAAGCTACCAGCACTGACTTTTCCTGTCGTAAAGGCGTTTTGTATTGCGCTGTTGAGCGAATTTATTTCTGACTCGTTAGCACCTGCGGACTTAAATGCTTTGTTGGTAAGTTCTGCAAAAGCAGCGGTATCCTCGACCGTCTTAAACAGTTTATGATGAGTATTCATCAGGTCCGTGACCGTGCCAGCCATAGCAGAATAGCTTTGCTTCGTAGCGTTCGCCGCCTCTAAAACTTCATCCTGAAATTTCTTTTGGTCGCCGATGTTCTTCGTTGCATACTTGATCTGCTGATTGACTTCCTGAAACTCTTCAACTATCGCATTCAGTTGAGTGAGAGAGATACCGATACCGATGGCACCGAGAGCCTTCGTTGCAAAACTTTTAAGAGAATCTACGCTCTGTTTTACTTTCTTCTCCGCCGCCTTATCGACTTCGTATCCAAAAGCAATGGCGATGTCTCTTATCGTCATCGGTTACTCACCTCGCTTTTCAAGTCTTCTGCCTGAAGCCTCTCAATATCCACATCTCTCTTGTATAGGGCATACAATTTCAAAGCCTCGTCGAGCGTGTACCACGCTTCGAGTTCGTACTTTGATGCAAGCCCCGCCTTAATCAACGTGTACATTCGAAGTTCAAGCTCGGAGAAAGCGGTTAGATCGAGGACACCGTATCGGCTGTCGATTCCGCCTTCTTCATCAAGGGGGCAACTTTCTCGGTTACAGAGCCAGACAGGTTTCCGAGCTTCTTGAAAAAACCGCCAAAATTGAAGCGGATTACTTCAAACGCCAACTGGTAGATACCTACAATATCACAACAGAAGATGTCGTTCACCATATCCTCGTTGAGATATACGGTCTCGCCATCTTCTGTGTCAACTGTGATATTCTTGCTCTGAGTGAGAAGTTTCTTCAGGAGAGATTCCACCTTGTCGCCCGAAAGAGAGTCGAATGCCCCCGACAAAGCGGGGGTGAGTTCGCTCAAATCACGATCAAGGGGATTTTCTCCTTCACCGCTCGACGGAAGAGCCGTGATGGCAGTCAGGAGCGGGATCGCGATCTGCGCGAGTTCTCCGCTGAGATTGGCTGCCTTAAATGCGCCGAACGGGAAAATGTGAAACTGATGTCCTGATACGATTACATCCTTCGGGTCAAACTGTTTCATAGTAAAAATCCTCCTATTTTTACATTACAAATTTCGATTAGTTGTCTTCGAACTCAGCTTCGCCGGTTTCGATAGACCACTCCGAATTGTTGGTATCCTTACCTCTTACGAACGAGGGCTGCTTCTGAACCCAAGCGTCGTCTGCGGAGAATACCTGACCACCCTTCAAATCCTTGATAAGCACAGGGAACATACCGTCGCCCGTGGCTTTGTCCGCCTTATACATAGAGCGGAGCCACTTGCTCGTTGCAGAGGTCTGCAAGAGCGAGATCTTGATGGTGTACTGCTTGTTAGGGTCAACCGCTCTTGCGATTTCACCGTCACAACCGGTTTTAGAGAGAACGCCCTCACCCTTCTCTTCGATGGTTACGAAAGAGTCGTCGGCGAGACCGGAAGCGGCGTGAGTGCCGAAGGCGATTACTACCTGTCGGCTGTTATAGGTGCTTACTTTTCCTGCCATTGTTCATACCTCCGTTAAGATACGAGAGTGCCGGACACTTCGACGAGATGGATTGCTCCAGCAAGTCGAGCGGTGAACTTGCAACCCTTCAAGGTTCTTGCTGCCTTGTCAGAATCACTCACACTTGCGGCAGTAGGAACAGAAGTGGTGAAGCCGACGATTTCGTTACCGTCCTCATCGTACTCGGTATCAGCGATACCGCCCTGCTTCTGACCCTTTTTGAGCGATGCGATCATCTGGTTCTGAATGAGCGTGATGCCTGCGGAAGTGAACGGAACCTTGGGGTTCGTGATGAACAGGTTGTAGATTCCCTTCTGCATATCATTCTGGAGCCAGTCGCGGAAGCGGATAACGTCGATCCACTCGCCCATAACGGTCTTGCCGTCGAGAGTGATGTTCTTGCCAGCGCAATGAACATAGTAGTTGATGTTCTTAGCCTTCATCGCCGCGATTTCCGTGGTGGTGAAAGGCTCGGGCTCGATACCTGCAAGCGTCTTGTACGCCCAAGTCTCAGAGCCGGGGGTGTAGCCCATACCAACAGCAAGCATAGCAACGTGAGTGTATGCATTGTTGGGGTAGGTTTCGAGAACCTTGGAGCCGAATCCGAAGGTACGAGCGTATGCAGAACCAACAGGCTCTGCGGTGTGAACCTTCGTGTATGCAAACATCTTGGTGTTTGCATCAGCCCAAGAAGCGATGTCTGCGTAGTTGGACTCATCTACTCCGCAGGGAGCGATGCCGTACCAACCGGCAGTTTCAAGAGCGCGATCAAGCGTCTTATCGATGCCTTCGAGAGAACCCTCGGGTTTCTGCTGAACAGCAATATAAAGCTCGGTTGCGCCATTCGCAAAGGCAATAGATGCTCCCTTGTAAATAGGGTCATCTGCTCCCCAACCTGCCGACTTGACCTCTGCGAGCTCGGTATAGATACCAACCGCAGGAGGAGCGTTTTCGGGGGTAACGGAAGGAGCAGGACCGACGAGGAGCATATTGTCAAAGCTCTCAGCGTCGGCTACTGCCGTACTTACGGAGATAGATACCTTTACGAGATTGTCGAGTAAACTCATAGGTTAATCCTCCTCTGTTTCGATGTTGATGCCTTGCGGGTCAACGTCCATAATTTGATTTCTTGCGAGCTTCTCCGTGCCGCCTCCGCTTGCGGTAGGCTTCCAGTTGGCTCTGCTGATACCTGCATAGCCGTTCGATTCATCCATAAAGGTAACTACGAACTCCTGCATAGCGCGGTATTCGTAGTTCGAATCTCTGACTGCGGTGGTATCCTTGACATCTCCTTCAGGACGAACGCAGATGTCATAACGCTCGTAAAAATCGTCGGCGTATGGCGAAATCATATAGTTTACGAAGTCAGCCAAATCGTCCATAGCGGTGTTTACGAAATAGATGTCGCCATCTTCGTCCTTGCATTGCTCACCGTGGGTAAAGAGTTCCACTTTAAGAGGCACTGTGGTCGGAATATAGCTTCTTACCGCCTCGTTTGTGGTTTCGGTGATAAAGTGTTGGGGTCTCTTCATAGAGCCCATTTTGAGGCTTATAAATGGGTTTTGCGGCTTTGTCCCGAGAGGGAGCTCGCCCCATTCCACTATCGCTCCGGCAAAGTAGTCTTGGATAAAATCAAACAAGACGTCACGAAGTTCCGTGAGTTTCATTCGGATTCACCATCTTCCTTTCCGCTCTCAACGGTTACAGAAGGCGGCTGAACATCCGATTCTGCGACAGCCTCGGATACGAGTGTGAATTCCGATTCGTAATGCGCGAGCGGTGTGTGCTCCCAATACAAACTCGATTCGCACTGATACCAAGCACCCTGATAGAAAATACGGTCTGCCTGAATGCCTGCCTTGACATCCTCTGTCCTGACAGGGAAAGTGCCAAACGCTTTGATACGCTTCGGAACTCTCTTACCTTCGGCAGTAACCTCTGTCTGTGCATTGACAGGCTGTACGTTGAGCCCTACGAGTGTGTCCGTATAGCTTCTGGTTGTATAGCCTCTCTTGCGCTTCTGCGGATTATATCTCCGCAAGGTGTACTTCAGTTTCCAAATATTCATTTGTCGCTACCTCCTTTCTGCGTGATCGCGAAATTTACCGATTGCCTCATTACGCCGGTGTCGATAAGCGGGTGGTCTGACCCTTTCTTCTTGATCGTGCTCGGGGCGTTTGGCTCGAAATCACCAGACTGGATTTTCTCCTGAATCAAGCCCTTTTGGAAAACTCCGATTGCTTTCAAGATACCCTCTGCGGTCGTTTTGCCCTGTGCCAACAGAACAAGCTGTTGCTTCAGGAAAGCATTGATCTTGTCGGCGTTCTCGTCAACGCTTTTCGCCATAAACGGTCGAGAGGGAGATGTCGATGTACCAAGTTCGTTGAACATAGCCACGTCGAGAAGATCTACGCCTTCGTCGTTCACGACGTTGCCCTGTTGGTATCCGACCCTTACCTGAAGTTTCTTTAGCTTTTCAATCTCCTTGAAAAACTTTTCTCCATCAGGCGTCAGTTTGTCTTTTGCTTTTGCCGCCATCTGCGTTCTCCGGCTATCCTATCCTGATAGGGATAATCTTCTGGCGACGGAGAGTGAGATATTGCAAACCGTAAACGGTGAGCGCATACTCCGCGTCAACCTGAATGTTGTTCCCTTGGGAAACGGAAAATCCTATCGAGGTGCTACCTTCCGAGTACGAACTAACACGGAGGGCATCATCGACCGTACCGACCGAAGAATCGCCATAGCCTGCCATTTTGAGTCTGTGAGCGGCGAGAAGAGCGATAGCCTGCTCGTAGGACTTGCCGAACACCCTCTTGCTTACAAGGGGCGTTGCGAGCTCTATCCATTTGAGCACGTCTTCGTCCTTCATATCCGAGAACTCGGTGCCGACCATACGGAATACTTCAAGTGCGGTCATAAGGATTCCTCCTTATTCAGCGGTCTTGGAAGCCTTCTTGGCGGGTGCCTTCTTCTCGGCAGGAGCCTCTTCGGTCTCCTCGGTTGCCTCGGGAGCGGTTTCAGCCGCAGCCTTGGCGGCTACCTTCTCGATCTTGATGAAGCCCTTCTTTTCGAACGCCTTCATAGCAGGAAGCTCCGCGATGGAATCGGCAACTTCGATAACGTCATCGGGCATAAGAAGCGCCTTGCCTACGCCGATGATCTTGGAACCTACGTTTGTGATCTTTGTCATTTTCTTTTACCTCCAATAAAAATTTGCCGTAGCATTTAGTTGACAAAGTGATACGGAGGGGTTGCCGATTGGCAAACCCTCCGCATTAAAAAACTCTCTTATACGCCGACTGCGATGAGGGCGGAGAGAGGATAGTACATAATCACACCTGCGGTACGAGCCTCGCAAGGAATGATGGTCTCCAACTTCTCGACCTGAAGAGGATACTGGAAGAAGGGCATCGGGATTTCGAGGGACATCTTTCTCTTGTCGTTCTTGAAGAGGAACGCAACGCCCTGACCGTCCTCTGCTGCTGCATAGGGGTTGGTCTCAACGGAGTCAGAGTCGAGCTCGGCAGCCGATACGATCTCCTTGATGTAAGGAGCGTTCTTCTTGATGAAAGAAAGAACGGTGTCGGAAGTGTGGTCGATACGACGGTTTGCGAGGTCCATAAAGACATCGGAGGGGAGGCAGAGAGTATCGGGTCTCTCTACGTTCTTCGTAGCCTTTGCAACCTGCTTCTGCATTGCAGTAACATCTGCAAGGATCTCGTCAGCGGTCTTGTCAGCCCACTTGGTGCCGCCGGAAGCACCTGCGACAACGGTGAAGAGAGGAATGTTCTGACCCTCGGAAAGAACACCCATAAGACCGGACTTCTTATCGCCAGCCCAAGCGATCTTGTTGTTGAGGTTCTCGATGGTGAAACGAGCCGCCTCTGCCTTACGGGAGTCGAGGGACTTGCCTGCCATACGAGATGCTCTCATCTCCTGTGCGGAGTAGCCGTAGCTTGCACCAAGGGACTTAACCTTGGCGATGTTGGGCGTACCATCTACATCTGCACGAGGAAGGTCGGTCGAGTAGTTGTCGATGACCTTTGCAAGACCGGTCTTGTCGTAGGTGTAGAAAGTAACGGTTTCTGCGCCTGCATCAACCTCGTTAGAGGTGGGGAAAAGGTTAAGCGCAGTAAATTCGGGATACTCGACGTCATAGGACTGAGCCTTGACGAAATCGAGCTCACGAGCAAAGAAAACGGAAGCGTCCTCTGCACTGTCGAAACGGACGTTGTCAGAAACGAGGATCGCTGCGGGGATAGAGGAGCCGAGGAGCGTTCTCATCTCGGCTGCATCATAATGAGTGTGTTTCATTTCTTATACCTCCTTGGTTAAGCCTGAGCCTGATTGTAAAGCTCGATGGGAGCGACAGCGGCGGTGTTGTCAACACCACCTACAAACTTCGCCTTGACAGCCACGTTGCCGTCAGCAGAGTTGGTGAAGCAACCCGCGTTATCGCCGGAAGTGATGAGGTAAACTGCATCACCGTAAGCGGGCTCTACGTCCGCTGCGAGACGAACGAGAACGCGACCATAGCGCATAACGCCGAGAGCCGCGCCGTTCTTGATGTGAATGCCACCTTCGAGATCGCGCTCGGTGGTTCTGTTGTTGACAACAACACCGAGGAAATCGGTAGCCTTTGCGCCTGCTGCGGGGAGCTTCGCATTGGTGCCGGGAACGGAGCCGACAACAACACCTACGCCGTGCTTCATAACGCCGGTCTTCTCCTCGTTGAGGAAGGTGTTGATTTCATAGGGTGCGAGGTCGAGAATGCCGCCTGCGCCACCCTTGGGAGTGGAAAAACCATATCTCATCTGTGCCATATTACTTGACCTCCTGTCTGTTGTTTCTGCGCTCGATCATACGCTGACGAGCACTCATTGCGGAATTGGCGTCCGCGTCGTTTTCACCCTCGGAACGAGAGTCTTTGTTGAACATCTGCTTTCTCTGGAAAGCGGTGTCCTTCTTGGTGGAAGCGCTAACCTCCTGAACAGCCATATCGAACATAGCGTCGATATAGGTCTCACTCTTGCCGTCGAAACGAGCAGAGGGACGAACTGCGAGAATGATTGCCTTCTTTGCCTCGGGAATGCCCATCATCTCTACACCGTCAAGGTTAAGAGTTCTGCCGAGCATACCGAGCTGGATGCGCTGACGAACGATGGCGTCAACTGCGTCTGCGTTCATCTGCGATGTAGCCTTGGGAGCCTCGAAAGTGGGGATAGGAGCATCAGCACCATCGGTGTTTTCCTCTGCCTTCTCCTCGCCTTCCTCTGCGCCGTCGGTATTCTCACCGCATTCGCCATCGGTAGCGGTAGCACCCTCGGTGCCGCAGTCCTTACCGAAGTCTCTCTCGGCGAGAAGGGTGTCGATGATGTCGTAGAGAATACCCATATCCTCATCCTTCTGCGCGATAACCTCGTTAGCCTGCTCGACAGTTTCGGGAGCATCGCCCTCGGCATCGTTGCGGTCCTTGATGAGCTGGACCTTCTCTTCGATGGTTGCAGGTTCAGCGGTTGCTTCGCCCTCGCCATCTACTGCTGCGGACTGAGCTGCGTCGTCAGGCACAGCCTGCTTCGTAGCGTCGTCCTCGTCGGCTGCCGCGCTTGCCGCACGACGAGCCATATACTCTTCGATAGCCGCAGCGAGCTCCTCTTGGCTGAGCAGACCGTCGGCGCGACGAGTATCTTTAGTTTTCTTACTCATAGCTTTTCCTCCTTTAAGGATTGTGTTGGAGTCACGGCTGTCGATATTCAGTCGTGCTTGGTCGCCGGCTCTCGCCTCTCTGACGAGTGCCAAATGGTTGATTCGGATGTTTCGCTGAATTGCGTCGTAGTGTTCACCGTTCCACTCTCCTGCGGTCTCCTCCAAGTCGAGATCGTAACCGAGTGAAAGCTGTTTGAGTCTGCTCCGCTTCATCGCATCTGTCTGGTGGATAACGATTTCTGCGCGAACGTCCTCGCCGCTACGATAGCCTTCCGACAAGATCGTGCCTATCTGGTGTTCGCCAACATTTTCTTTGGTGACGATACCTGCATCGTGAGTGATGATGATAGGCTTTCCTTTGTAGGATGCAAGGCTTTCTTCTGCGAAAACATCCTCGGGAAGCCGAAGCTCCCGCCTGATGCTTCCATCAGGATTTTTATACTCAAAGATGCCGCAACTTGTAAGAATTGGGCGATCTTTCAAGTATCCTTCTTCTGTGTAATACGTCTGCTCAATCGGAAGACTGTCAAGACGGATTACCTTGGTAAGTGTAGGGGGCATATTCTGTCCGCCTCCTTTCGATAAAATCAAGGCATAAAAATAAGGCGTATGCCTTACGCCTTTGTCTCCTCTTCAGGAGGAGCAACCTCTGATTTTGTCGCTGTCAGCTCGCCTTCCGCAAACGCGCTGTCGTCTGCGTTTGCAGTCTTTTCAGCAACGCTCTCGGCAATCAGGCCTGTGAGCATAAGCAAAGATCTCTGCAACTGTTCGAGGCATTCAAGCCTCTGGTCTCCGAGTTCCTCTACGAGATCATCGTTGCCGACATTTTCTACCGACTCCAAATCCATCGTGAGTTCGTCGATGCGTTCGCACTGACGTTTCATCTGGCGGCTGAGACAGCCGATGGTCATAGCATTTTTCATTGGATTGTTTCCTTTCTGTGTTTCTATGTGCCGGGAGGTCCTGTCTCCATCATAGGAGAATCACGGCTCTTTCCATTAACATATTTCATTTCAGTTTCGACTTTCCGTACTTGTCAACCTTGCAAGCAAGTTCCCAACCACGATAGGGGTCTCTTTCGACTATTTCAGGGGAGCACTTCTTGTCGGTCCTCAAACACGCCTTGTTTTTTCTCAAACAGATACAGGCTGTTCTGCCTTCGCTGTCGTATCTGATGAAAACCTTGATGAGTTCCTTCATCGCAACGTGCTACCTCCTTTCTCCATCGTTGATGGGTTACTCTACTTCAATGCTTATCGGCAAATCAATAGTGTCGAATTCGAAGACGGGAATCGCTACGCATCTGCAAGCGTAATCCTCTCCGGGATGACACCTTCTCCCTGTGTAAACCTTGCCCTTGGTCTTGCTCATATACCACATTTCAGGCGGATCATCCCAACTGAATGTGTGACCGTTAAGAGCCTTGTGGCAATCTCGAACACGACTATCGTGCGAATCGGACCAAATGTACTTGGTGCATCCCGCATCCATCTGCTGCATACGGGTTATCTGCGAGTTCAAAGTCGAAATCTGGTCTCTTGCAAGAGCGGTCGCCTTGTTCTTTGATACACCGTATTCGTGCTGAATGGCGGCGGTGATGTCTCGTATCGTTCTGCCGTTCAGGTATCCCTCTCGGATGACATCGCGCATCGTGTCAAGTGTTTCGGACGGAATGCTCTTGATCTTCAGGACGTTTTCATCAATCCATCGTCTCAACGATTCGTCGTACTGACCTCCGCTGTAATAGTCATCGAGCAGGTCAACCCCGAGGGTGTTGTGAATCACTCGCTTCCATTCCTTGATGGAGGAGTTCTTCGTCATATTCGCCGTCTTTTCGATGAGCTTATCAAGACCGTACTGCGAGGCTTTCTGCTCCAATTCCTCCGCGATCTTGCGGAACTCGCGACGGATTTCGCCGTCAAGATCCTGCGCGTCATCGAACCGGGAGTCTCCTCTCCGCTCTTTCTTGTAAGCCGCCATCATAGACGGAAGATGCTCTTTCAAAATCGAATAGAGCAAGCGATTGTACCCTCTCGCGATCCTTTGCAGTTCCCTTTCGGCTGAATCGGGATAGCGTGGGATAGCCCTCGCTTTAAGAGGCTTGGAGCCACGAAATTTCTTCTTGACCGCCTCTTGAACCATTTGTTGGTGTTGTTTATTGTTCAAGCCTTATCCCTCCTTCCCGAGCTTTTTGCAGGGTTTCCGAGGGTTAAATAATCCAGTTCATTCCCTGCTCTTTGAGGATTTCTTCGAAGTCCTCGACATCGTGGGGAACGATTCTGAATTTGCCATCTTCAACGCCGACGTGGTCGAGCTCGTGGCGCATCAGCGTTTCCATCTTCTCCTCGCTGAGCGTTGCACAGCTCGGTTTGTAAAACGTGATGAGGAAATCATACGGAGCGATAGCCTTCAGCTTATCGGACACCTTCGTGGTATCCGCATAGACGGTTCTACCTCCGCTCTTTTTCTCCTTATCAGCGTACTGATAGGCGATGCGGCAACCGCTGTCGGTGATGGGCTTGAATCTGATGTGTTTGGCAATCACCTTGTCGGCAAGTGCCTTCAACTCGGTGCTGATCTCAAACATAGTCGCTCTCCTTGGGCTCGCTCTTCTTCCATTTCAAGAACTGAATGAAGAAAAGGCGAGAGGGACGGCTGTATTCCCATACTCTGTGGTCGTGAGCAAATTTTGCTCTGCCTTCTGCGCGTAAGCGTTTGGCTTTTTTCTGATTCATAGCGTTTCCTCCTGTATTACGGCATCAAAAAAGCAGAGCACCCGTTAAGGTGTTCTGCTCATTCGATATTCTGTTATGGGTTATTCGTTGACGACCTCGAAATCTTCAGGGTCGAACAAGAAATCTTCGCCGGTCTCATCGACGATGCGATACCATCCGCTCTCCTCATCGACTTCTATTACGTCGTATTCTTTGCCGTTAAGCAATTCGAGCGGATCATCTTCTCCGATAAATCTTACCTTCATAGCGGTCATCCTTTCTTGAACTTTTTGATTTTCCATTTGGTCTGTCCCACGCCTTCGCATTCAAACCAATGGATTTCTGCATCCTTTTCCGTGCCGTCCGACAATTTAATTTTGCCGTTTCCGGTCGAATGCGTCCAATCTTCAGGCTTTCCACCATAAGTATTGGCGAACTTATCTGCAAGATCGAGCGGCTTTTTGCCTCCCTTTCCCGCAAAAACCTCGACGTCGGTGATGTCTCCTGCCATAATCTTGGCTCCTCCCTTGCTTCCAAGTCGAGCTTTCGTTTCGTCGGTGACTTTCATCGTGCCGTTTTCGGTTTTGAACTGCGTAACCTTGGTCTTTTTGACGCCTTCGGGTTCGGGTTCCTCCTCGCCCTTGCGTTTTCCCCATTCCATACCGGGTACGCCATAGTCTTCGTTGGTGGATTCCTTTGACTTTATTATATCCGTAGATGCAGATTTGTCAATAGGATTTTCGAAAATAATCGGATTTGTTGACTGATTTTTTTCGTCAAGCAACTCATCGTCATCCTTGACGCGAGGAACGAGCATCCCTATGCCGTCCGCTTCCACCCATTCCACGTCGGGTTCGTACTCTTCGGTACTCTCATCTTCGTTAAAAGCCCCGAGCATTACTTCGAGACCGTCGAAGAAGGGCGGGAACAGAGCCGCTTTCATTTGCATAATCTCGTCGAGGCTGAGGAACTGCGGACTTCTCATCTCGCCATCTCTTGTCTCGATCTCTCCCTTGTATGCGGTACAGAGGAAAACGTGTGGCGTGATGCCCGTTTCAGGTTCAGCGGGACCGAGACCGATCTCGATGAGCTCCGTAGGCGTGATGCCGAACTCTTCCTGTGATTCCCTGATTGCAGCCTGCTCGGGAGTTTCTCCCTCCTCGATATGACCGCCGGGACCGCACAGAAGACCGCTTCCTGTATCGTTTGCCCTGATACCACACAAGATTTTGCCGTTGTGAGCCACAATTACGCCCACACCGCCTCTTTTATCGGTCGGGTGGGTATTTGTGTCATCGGCATTTTGCTCTTGCTCCCGGGCTTTTTGCAGGATGTCCTCCCCATTCATTTCGTGGGGCTGTTTCGTTGCCGCAGGTGCAGCATCGGGAGAGTTGCCTCCCATCGCTTCTGCCAAAGCCTGCTCTTCTGCGAGAGCCTGCTCCTCGATTGCCGCAAACAGTTCATCCTCTTCGAGACCGTCGAGAATCTGCTCCACGTTGTACTCTCCGTCTTCGGCGAGTTTGCCTCTGACTTCGGACGGATCAATCGCGCCCATATCAACATAGATCTTGGCGGTGTTCGCTCTCGACTGCTGAATGTTGACGCGCTTTTGGTCGAGGTCAGCTTGCTCGTTCTCGCTCATCGTTTTGAGCTGATTGAACTTGATCTTGATGCTTGGTACTTCCTGAAGCTCGCCTGTGTAAACTCCCGCCTGAGCAACGATGGAGAACAGGTAGCGCAGGTTAGCCTTGACCTGAATACGTTGGATTCTCTCAACGAAATCGTACCAAGTCTGCATACTGGTTTCGTCCTCGTTTGCGAATCCGCCCGCTCCTGAACCGAACAGGATCTTCTGCGGTATAGAGGTCAGCGCAGAGAGATACGCGCAGCTCTGGCTGATGATGTCTGCGACACCGTTGAACTGGAACTGCTTGAAATCGTAATCTTCACCCTCGCTGTCAATCGTGATGCTGTTGAGAAGCCCTCTCGCCATATCAATGACCTGAAGCCTCTTGATGACCGCATCCTCACCGTCTGCCGTAGCAAGAACTTCGGAGAGGTTCTTCATTTTGTAAATCGCCTGTATGGAGCGGTCGAGCATTTTCGGTCCGCTACCGTAGGCAAGCTCGGTATCGCGAATCGCCCTTCTCAGCCTGATGTACTCGGGCATACCCCAGAACTGATACACGGAGTTCGTGCATTTTTCGGGGAGCTTGCCATTTTGGAAGATGAGGCATCTGCTTTCGTGTACCGTGAAATTGCCGTATCTACTGAAAACGTAATACCGCTCGGGCATACCCATTCGGCTGCCTCTCGTGCGGAAGGGGTCTTCAGGAGAATACGAGAACATATTGCTGTAATCGGGCTGAACCAACGAACGGTCGTAGATGCGGATGTCGTCGATGGACTGAATGTTTTTCCAATCGAGCGGTTCCTCGATTCCTCTGCCGTCGTTGATGAGCATAACAGCAATACAACCGCCAAAAAGGCGGCTCCATTTCAAGCACGTTGCAACCGTTTCGTCGACATCGAGTTCCTCGCCTGCTTCCCTGAAGAAGTTCTTGACCTCCTCATCGTCCAAGCCCTCGAACTCGAATCCGTGCTTTATTGCCTCCTCTGCGGGGGCATCAATGATTTTCGAGAACAAGCCGTTGCCTTCATAGAACATCGACAATACATCGTCGCCGATCATAGGCTCGGGCTCGAAGTGGTAGTGCTCGCTCGTATCTTTCGATGTTCCGTACTTGTTCAGCATATTTACATAGCCGTCCGCACGGTATGAGCGAACAGCCTTACCGGTCTGCTTTTGGATAATGTTCGCGTAATGTTGGATGCGTTCCAACTGCGACATTCCCTTTTCGCTACTATCCATTTGCTTCCTCTCTTTCCGGTATCATATCATACCAAGTTTCTGACATCGAATGTGTTGTTGACCTCCAGCTCCGCGAAGCCGTTCGCAGAGGCGTCAACCATATCTTTGAATTTGCCGTCGGGAAAATTCTCCAACTGATGCAAATACTCCTCGTTCCAAGGACCGTACACAATGTCGAAGTTTCCTACCTGCCATTGCGCCGCCATTGGCTCGGCTCTCGATTCCTTACTTCCTGTCTCGGCTACTGCCGTTACGTTGAAGCCTGCAAGGAACTTGATGTAGGACTCTGCCTGTTCCTTACCAGCCTGACCGGGATCCTTCGGGAGTCTGATTCTCACACGCTGATACTGCGCTCTGTCAGCCTGAGCGGTGAGCTTTATGGTTTGGCGGACATCCGCTGCGGACATCTGCCTGTTGATAACATCGGCGATAACATACCGCCCGTTCTTTCTCTTTCCGATGAGAACGCCTGCGGTGTATGCAGGATCGCCCGATGTGGTATCCTTTTCGGTGGCAGCCAAGTCCCAACACCGTACCCATTTCACTACGTCGAGAGGGACGGATTCAAGGATGTCTCCGAGCTGTGTCCGTTTGAAATACAGACCAGCCGCCGCCTTGATCTTCCAGTTACCGTGGAGCAGTCTCTCGCGCTCGATAACCGAGAGGGCTTTCAGGTTTGCAAGGTACTGAGGGTTGACCTTCAAGAGCTCCTTGTTATCCTGAAGCCTTGACATTATAAAAGTAACCGAGCGGGGCTCGGCTTTCTCTTCATCTGTCGTCAGGTTGAATTTCTCCCACAGCTCCTCCTTTGTGTTCGCCCAGTGCAAGATCTCGTCTCGTCTGATGAACCATCGGATTTTGCCGCTTCGCTCGGGGATAGGATAGCCGGTGTCTTGGTCTATCCACCATTCAATGAACTTTGCTACCCAACTGTCTGCATCGGGGTTACAGGTTGCTCGAACAAACGGAGTAACACCGCACGACGAACGGTTACGGGACAGCATATAAAAAAACGCCTTCTCCGAGAAGTGAGTCAACTCGTCAAAGCCGATTTCGCAGATCTGTGAGCCTTGCCATTTTGCAAGGTCTTCATCTCGCTCGATGTGAGCAAATTTTACGGTCGATATGATTCTGCCTTCTTTATCGCAGAACTTCCATCGACCAAGAGACATTTGCGGAGAGGCTCCTCGGATACCTTGGTAAATCTTCTGCGATTCATCCCAAAGACCGCCCTGTGCAAATATCTGATTGTAATTCCTACGGAATATCGTACATCCGAATCCTCGGACGTTTTTGTGCCGCAGGGGGGATAACAGGAGACCGAATGACTTGCCCCCTCCCGCCGCTCCTCCGTAAACACAGATCTGCGCCGGGGTCTCCATAAACCTCGACTGCGGACCCTCTTGTGGTTTCAGGCTGCGCGGCATTTCCTCACCACCTTACTCGCCGTCTGAATCGCTCGCTACTTGTTCAGGATTCGTTGGCGTCTCGGGAGGCAACTGGCAACTTTCTTCCGATACTATTTGGGGCATATAAATGATAACGTCGTCGTTGTCGTCTTCGTCATCAAGCGCGATAGAAACGCTCGCATCCGCCGCACCTCTTCCGAGTGCCGCGATCTTTGCATCGAGTTCCGCTTCTCTGCGACGGTCTGCCGCAAGGCTTTCTCTTTCCTTGCGCTCTTCCTCGGGGTCGTAGCCTGCGATTTTGAGCAACGCGAAATAAGTGTCAAGGTCAGCCTTCTGCATTGCCGCCGTGAGCATTCTCGCGTGGAGAGCCATCATATTGGTACATTCGTCATCAGGAAGCCCGAGCTCTTTGAGGTTATCTTTCAACTTACCTCTTGCGGCGAGCTGAAGAAGATACCTTGCGGCATCACGCGCATCTCTTTGTCGTTGCGCGTTCTCTCTGCGAACCTCGCCTGATTTCTTTCCGCCCTTGCTTCCGCGAGCCTTCGCGGTCTCGGAATCAGTGATGATGTTATCCTGAAAAGCCTGACTGGTTTTCTTCCGTTTTTTCGTCTTCTTTTTGGGGTCGTCAGCAATATCTGCTTCAATCCCGCTTTGTAAGCCCGTTTTTTCGGCATCATTTTCGCTCATCTTTTTGCCCTCCTTTCGGCAAGCAAAAACAGCCCCTTCGCAGACGCGAAATAAGGCTGTTTTTAGGCTCTTAAATTTTATGTAGGTGTTTGGTGGTCGGAAGCAAGAAAAACGCTTCCTGACAGTTTTGCGGAGTTGTGCAGGGTGAAAACGGTGGTTATTGTTCAAGCATACAACTTTCTCACAATTTCCACCGCTTTTTCCACCGCTTTGTGAGTATCCACACCGATCTGGCGGTAAAAGTCAGGGTGTACGATGCACTCGTAGCCCCTTCTCATTGCATCGGAGTCCTCCTTGCTGATGCCAAGTCGGAACCCTTTGGCGATGCGGAGGGCGTTTTTGTAATCACCCTCCGATACCAGACGTCTTACGGTGTCACTCTTTCGCTCCATATTTCTCCCCCGGTCTGCGTTTGCCGTCATCGTAGGGCAAGCGGTATCTCTTCGGATTGTGCTTGGCGAGGCAAGCGTTGATGTCTCGGTTCCAAGTACAATCATCGAACAAGTTCTCTTCGAGAGGGGTAAGGATTCGTTGGTCGTTCTCGATGGCGTGTACCACATCTCTACCCAGCTTGTATTTGCCGTAGTAGGTATGCCAGTTGTAGCACCATTCAGGGAACAGACCATTGATCTTATCGCACTCGTCGAGCGGTTTGATAATCGGGATCTTGTCGAAATCGAGCGGATCGTCGAAGTCCATCGCGTGATATGCGAGGATTCTCTCCTTCGGATCTTTACACGTCCACATCAAGACGAGTGCTTTCGCGATAAAGATCGGTTCTTGCGAGGGAGTCGATACGCGGTCGTTTGCTGCTTCGAGAGCTCTGAACTCTGCTTCGAGATGAGGGTAATATACCGAAGCCATCTCGTGCATCCACTTCCACATATATTTGCGGTTCTTCTTGAACAGCTCGTGGCTGTATCGCCCTGCGTCAACGACGTTCTTGGAGCGGACTGCCGAAAACAGGAGCTTTGCAAGCCCTTCTTTCGTTTCGCCTGTCGGATAGTCGTTATACATCAAGTTGCAGACGAAGTAATCTGCATCTCGATTCTTCTTCGCGAGACAGAGGAGAGCGAGAGCTTTTGTTAAAGCATCTTCATCTCCTATATCGCACAAAGCGAGAATCTCTTTCGTTACCACACCGAAGCAGTCCTCGGCAGAAATAACAAGGAGCCGCTTCCGTAAGTACCCTGTGTACTCAGGAATCAGCTCCCATAAGCAGTAACCTGCGATGTTGTAATCGCCCTTGCGGATCGAGTTCTGCATAGCAGAGGTAATCTCGTAAAAGCTCTTACCAGTTCGTGTGGGTTTCATTTCGTACCCCAAATCTTTCACCTCTTCTTCATTGATTTAGCCATAGCCTTGGTGGTTTTGGCTTTACCTTATTATACAATAAAGACGGGCGGAAGTCAATGGTTTTGCGGATATTTTTGAAATATTTTTTCAAATCATCGTTTTACATTGATGTGAGGTACGTTCATTTTCATATTGTAGGAGAAGTATTTGCCCCACTTGGCTTTCATCAGGTTGATAGACGCGATCTGATCTCCGCGTTTCTTTCCTGATGCCCCTCCTTCGTTCGTGTCGGTCAAGCCCTTGGAACAGAAGTATTTCGGTTTGAGAATGATTCTGTTCACGAGGAGCTCCTGAAGAACGAGGTCGAGGTCGTAGTTATATTCGAGGTCCTTCTCGCATTTGCCCTTGAAGGTGCGGCGGTTTATCCATCTTACCGCTCCCGCGCAACCTTTGAATGCGAACTCGCAGTCGTAGTTCCACGGACGGATGGTTGCATCGGTGGCTCCGAAGCCAATACCGAGGTCCGCCATAATCTGTCCTACTCTTTCGAGCTCGGACGTGATGAGTGCAGGATCCGTAATCGAGGTGGTCTCGAACATACGGTAATAGAAATGATGGATGTCATCATCGAGGATTGCGATTACATCTTCGGGTGCGTTGTCGATCAACCATTGGTTCACCTCGGTGAGTCCGCAGATGAGGTGGTCTTCGACCGCCTGCACTTTGATGTGGTCGCTGAAATCTGCGAGTGCTTCGCAGTATTCCTCGTATTCGCTCTCTCTGACGATGTATGTGCCGTATTCAAGGAATTTGTGAGCATAACAGGTCTTTGCCCGTTTGTAGCTCGGGATATAGATTCCGAATGTCGGGTTATTCATATCTCTTCCACTCCTTTGGCAATTTGAATCCGCAGTTCAATACATAGTCGATAGAGCACATATTGATTTCCGAACGGTCGCCTACCTGCGGATAGATGACCGGCTTGTAGTCCGAGTAAACGAGGTCGATCTCGTTCTTGCGGTAGTCTTCCTCGATGTGATAATCCTTCGCCGCCACCCCACTGTAATAGGCAGTCGCGCCGAAGAATCCGCACATCTCAATGATGCGCGGATCTCTGCGCTCCTTCAGTGGTATGTTGGACGATGCGTAGAATACGCGCCCCTGATCGAGCCCGAACAGCTCGCAGAAGCGGATGATACATCTCATATTGAAATCGGCAAGGCTTTCACATTCCGGTATGGTGTGGAAGAGCTCTTCGATTACGGGGTAGGCTTCCTCGTAGTGAGCCGCCTTGCTGTATTCCTGACGGATGGTTTTCAGCATCTTTTCTATAACGACGTCATCGGCGGCAATCTCCAACTCGCTCAGGTTGACTGCGTGATAATGGATCGGAAGCGTGAACTTCATCGGTCCGGTCGCAGTCAATATCTGATTGTAGTTGTGTCTGCCGCTCTTGCTGTATTGCACGTTATCCGAGAACACGAAAACGTCGCTTTGAAAAATCTTGTAGAAATATCCCATCCAAGGGAAGAAATCGGGCTGATGCGATGCGAGAACGAGCTTGCCGCCCTTCTTATCTTTCAAGGACTGTGAGAGAATCCATCTGTGGTGTACTCCGAGACGGTCTTTCATCGGAAGACTCATATCGCATCCTCCTTTCTAAATACACACTCGAACGCTTCTGCGTATTGAGAACCGCATTGAGCTCCGCGAAGGATAGGCAATGCTCTCAACGCTTCCTCGGAACGAGGGTGAGGAACGGGACGGATGACATTCTCGTACATACCGAGAGCGGTGATCTTTGCATCGACCGCTTGTGCGGACACAGGAATGTATGTGTTAGGCTGGAAAACCTTTATAGCGGGGTTTAGAGCCCAATCGGTAGAGGATTGAACCTCCATAAGATAAAGAGCCTTGATGGGCTTGATTTGCTCTCTACCGCGTTGCCACAATCTGAACGCTTCCATACAGGTTGCCGCAGTCCAGTAGTGGTCGGTGTTGATGTCGCCGGGGGACTGGGTGAAAATCGTATCAGGCTCGAATTCGCGGATAACCGCCTCGATGTCCTGAACCATTCTTCTGTGGTCGGCATTGTGGAAATTACTGTCGAGGTAATTACAACCGTAGTATTTCGAGATGCCGAGTAGTTCGTGGGTTTTCAGCAGATCTTTTACGATCTGTCCCCTGTCATCTTCGTATCTCGTGGTATCGCAGGTGTTGAGGACCATCACCGCGATCTCGTTGCCGCGTCTTGCGGCATCATATATAAACGCACCCGCGCCGAGAAGCTCGTCGTCGGGATGCGCTACTACAAAGAGATGCTTCATTACTTGACACCTCCTTTGAAAATGCTTTCGATGAGGCGGAGCACATCATCCTCGTTCATACGCTCTGCAAGCTCCGATTTATACGGAACCTTGGTGAGCCCTGCGCCGATGTTCTTTTTGCTGACGACCATATATTCGCCCTTCAATACAGCGTTCTCTGCCTCCTCGTCGGTGAGCAGAGCCTCGTGCATTTTCTCGCCCTTACGGATACCTATGATCTCGGTCGGATAATCTTCCGGGAGATGCAGGTATCTGCACACAGCTTTTGCAAGGTCGCCTGTCGTGCAGGCCTTGGACTGTTTTACGAGCAGATCTCCGTTATGACCTACAATGAATGCTTTCTCTACAAGATCCACCGCGTCATCCACGGTCATCATAAAGCGCGTCATATCGGGGTCGGTAATGGTAATCGGGAGACCGTTCTGAACCTGTTCGATAAAGAGCGGTACTGCGCTTCCTCTCGATGCTACGAGGTTTCCGAAGCGGGTAACGCAGATCTCTGTGCGGTTCTGGTCTGCCGCCTTCTGCAAGGCGAGCTTTTCCATATATGCTTTCGTCATACCCATAGCCGAGGTAGGATAAACTGCCTTGTCGGTTGACAAGCAAACGATCTTCTTAACCTTCTTCTGAACTGCGGATAAGATGACGTTGTTGCTTCCCTCAATGTTGGTCTTGACCGCTTCCATCGGGAACGCCTCGCAGGACGGAACCTGCTTCATTGCGGCGGCGTGAAAAACGTAGTCAACGCCATACATTGCAATGTCTATGGAGTGCTTGTCGCGAATGTCGCCAAGGAAGAACTTCACGTTGTCGTGCTTTCTGTATCTCTGCGCCATATCGTACTGCTTCTTCTCGTCTCTACTGAAGATGCGGACCTCTGCCGCTCCCTGCTCGATACATCTATCAAGGAAAGCATTGCCGAACGTGCCGGTTCCGCCCGTGATGAGAACGACCGAGTTTGTAATCATTCCTCCCATACCGCTCTCACCGCCTTTCTGATAGAATCTACAATGAATACCTGCTGCTCCACGGTCAGCTCCGTATGATAAGGAATCGTGAGCAAGCTCTCGAACATTGCGTATGCGTTGGGATAGTTGCCTATATCAAAGCCGATGTTCTTGTATGCCGTCATCATCGGCAAGGGTTTGTAATGAACATTACAAGGGATTCCCTTCTCCCTCAAAATGTGATACACACGGTTTCTGCCCTCATTCGTTCCTGCTTTTCCGAACAGTCGAATGGGGTAAAGGTGCATAGCGGATTGATAATCCTTTCCGAAATGCTGGATAAGCGGTTTGGCTTCGAAGATTCCCTCGAAAAGCTCGTCGTACACCATCGTTACCTCGGCTCTCTTTCTTTCGAGGTATCCAAAGCGTTCGAGCTGTGCGAGCCCCATCGCCGCATCTACGTTCGTCATAATGCTGTTGTAGCCGAACAGAGCGATGTCGTACTCCCAACCTCTCGTCTTATCCCTTGACGTTTGCCCGTGATCTCCGAGGAGCCTGAAGGTCGTTTCGAGTTCGTCGTTATCGACTCCCTCGAACTCCTTCCAGACAACTGCTCCGCCCTCTCCGCCTGTCGTAAGGTTTTTGAGGACGTGGAAAGAATAGCAGATGAAATCGCCTCGGAACTCGTACCCTCCGCGAGCGCGGAAGGAATGAGCCGCATCCGCAACGATTGCCACCCTACCGAGGGCTCTCTGCAAAGCGGTTGCGGGTCTATATTTCTCCTTTTGGGAGATAACGGCGGCAAGGAGACTACAATAATTACATAGCTTTCCGCCTATGTCAACGGGCATAACCGCCTTGGTTTTCTCCGTGATCGCCGCCGCTACCTTTTCATAATCCATCTCGAACGATTTGCCGTCCAAGTCAACGAACACGATGGTCGCTCCGACATTTCGGATGACCTCTGCTGTCGCCGAATAGGTGTATGGTGTGGTGATAACCTCGTCGCCGGGACCGATGCCGAGTGCGCGGAGAGACATCTCCATCGCTCCTGTGCAACTGTCGAATGCGACTGCTCTGCCACAATGGGAAGCGTAAGCGATTGCTTTTTCAAATTCACGGACTTTCGGACCGCTCGTAAGCCATCTCGTTTCTACCGTTTCTTTGATCTGCTCGATTTCTCTGTCGGAAACATCGGGCGTGGCAAATTTAATCGGTTCCATTGTCCGCCTCCCGCTCCGCGAGCTCTTCTGCGCTCAGGATCTGGGCTTTCATCTGGTCGTACCAGATTGCTCTCGCTTTGATTCTGCGAGTCTTGGCTACTTTTACCTGACCGCCCTCGATACCGAGTTTTCTCGTCAGGTCATTGTAGTCGAGCTCGTTTCTACAAGCAATGATGACGTAATCATACTGCTCATAGTGAATCGGCTCCATATCCTTGATGCTGCGCTCCTCGATCTCTTTCTTAGGCTGATCTTTCAAGCCAAGGTCGAGGCTGATGTCAGCAGACCAATCTGCAAGCTGGTCGAGATCCCATTCACCCGAGTGGGTGTTGTCCTTGATATTGATTGCTCTCTTCTCTGCTTCGGTGTAACCGATGAGACGTTTGCAATCAATCAACTGGTCGGGACCGAACAACTGCAATACCACCTTCAAGCGTTGGTTGCCTCCGATGACGTTGTCATTCTCATCGATGATGAAAATGCCAAAGTCGCCGAGCTTCTCGAAACTCTCGCGGAGTTCTTCGAGCTTCGCCTTCGTGATCTTTCTGGGGTTGCCAAAGCCGGTCTTGATGTCTCCTGCTCGCATTTGGCACAATTCAATGCGCTTCTCTTCCATATCTGTACCTCCATAAATGAAAAAGGCACCACCGATCTTGCGGTAGTGCCTCTCAAACAGCCTCGCCTTGGCTGCCTGAATTTTTCTATTGTACATCATAGCACGGGTATGACGTGAATTTCAATGAATTTTACTGAAAATTAGTGAAAATTACTGAAATCTACTTTACATTACAGGAAATCGTCATTTTCGGTGATTTCAGGAAATGCTACGAGGCATAGTAGAATCGGACTGCCTTCTGGAAATTCACGTCGGGATGGTCGTTCTTATCACTTCTGCCGCGAACGATGCCTTCATACTCCCAATAGCCGTAAACCTCGTAGTCGGGATTCTCGACAAGGAAATCGCGGATCATCTGCATATAAACATTTCTGTTTACGTTCAGTCCTGCGAATACATAACAGTCTTTCAGGAAATCGAGTTCGCGTATCGTGATGTGAGCGAGTTCGATGCCGAGCTCCTTCGCGCATTCCGCCTCTCTGCCTTGCCACCACTTGCCGTCGCAATGAATCGAACCTCCGTCTTTGAGAGGAAGGTCGAACTCTCTTCCCGCAAATGCTTTTTCATTCCCTCTCGGCATTTGGAAATACAAGCAGTCGAACAACAGGTTGGAATCGTCCGATCCTATCAGGAGAGAACCTTTCTGCTCGTAGGTGAGGTTGGGAATCTCGTCAACCACAAGCGCGATGCCGTCGTTGAATTTCACAATATCAATTATTTTCATTCTCGATCACCTCGTAGTCGCAAGGTTCGTGAGGAGCAATTCTGCAATACTCATCAGGATCTCCGCGTCTTCTCTTTTCGCACGTTCTGTTCCATTGGAGCTTTTTCTTATCCCAAAACACAACGCCTTCATCGTATGCCGTGGGGTCATCCGTGTGATTGTAGTGCCGGATACGGTCGAATTCGAAAATCTTTTTCTTGTGGATGTCGTAAATGCCGGTGAACTCCGCAACTGACGAAGGGTGAACCTCTACAAATCCGATGCTGTTGAATCTGTTCGTGGTTTTGCCGACCGAACGACCGCTCGCCACGATCTCTTTCTTGTGTTCGGGCTGAATGAAGATACCTATGTAGCATCTGCCGTTCGCATCTACGATCAGACTGCCCTCTACATATTCGGTAGTGCCTACCGCTCTGCCTTTGTACCAGTGCTCTCGCACCATTCCTGTTGAAATGTTCTCGATCATATTTCCTCCTTGTTATGCTTCCGCGTAATATGCAAGGCTTGGATCATCGTATATATTACCCATTACCTGCAAATACATCGGCTCTATGCCCGTTTCGTTGTCGCCTATCTCTCTAACGATTCCGTCTTTCTTGTATCCGAAACCGGTTGCTGTTCGAACCACAAGATAATAATAGGTCTCCTCATCGTCATATGCGTATCGAAGAAGATCTCCTACAAACACGGGCGTTTTGTCTTGATCTCTGTCTCCGATATACTGCCCCACCGAGCTCTCTTCGACTTCGACGAACCCCACAAACGGAGTCTGCCCGTAATATTCTCCAGTAGCATTCGTGGTGTCCTCGGGATAGCCGGGACAGATGAGGTCGTATGCAGCTAAGTATCCGTACACCCATTCGCCGGTCTCTTTCTTTTTGCCCCTGAATTCATTCGGGGTTATGTTTGGTAACATCATATCGGTTCCTCCCCTTCTATATCTACAAGCGGAACGTACCGCTTACGGTTGTTTTGATAATACACCACGCCGCAAACCAGTATGGTATTCGGCGACTTACCGATATATAGACATTCGGAGCCCCAAGGTTCGCATCCTGTGTCGCCATACAGATATGCGTCCATCGTTACTGTTGTCGTGCCGACGAGCACTCCATCGAATTCCGCTTCGACTTTCTTGTAGTAAGTCTTCAGAAATTCGTATGCGCCCTCGCACTTACATTCATCGGGTATATCATCTCCTATGCCTAAATAACGAATGCCGGATATGCTTCCGTCGCGGTCTCGCGAAACATCAAGCATTCTACCATCCCTGACTCTTTTGAGGTATGAGTGGCATTTTACTTTTCTGAATTCGAACATTGTTCTCGCTCTCCTTTCTTCAAAGGGCAGTGTCTCGGGGACGTCTGCCCGTAAAATATGAGGTGTCTTTTGCATTCAGGGTGGTTGCAGAAGCATCCTTCTTGATAGAACGAGCTCGAACGCGCCGATGCTCCCATCCCCCGCCTCGGATATTTACCGACCGATGCGAATTTGCACTCTCCGCACTTTGGCATTTCAGGATCCTCCTTTCAAGAAATCGCATCTGACGCTCTTGTATATCTCATCCTGAATCTGTTTCAGGACATCCTTTCTTCTAACTTGGACCGTTGTTTCGCTGTCAACCCTGATATTGTAAACGGTCTGGTCTTCCATTACGGGCATAGCCGCAGGAAGAATAAGCGGTTCGGTGAGCGGAGCGGCGGCAGGTTCAGGGAGATACGCGCAGGCCTCCATACGTTTTTCGTTGCAGATATTCCTGTCAGGGCATTTCTTGCATTGCTCTGAGAGCTTTGATAATCCCATATCATTCCTCCCAGATCTTATCGACGGAGCCGCACACGATATGCTCGACCTCGTCAAAAGTAAACTGCGTTTTTCCATTCTCGGTCATCTCGAACAGTTCATCTCTTATGCTTTCGCCAAGCCTGTGAGCCGTGATGTTTGCGATTCTTGTCTCGGTGTCGTCCGGGATCTTTTTCTCAATCAAAGATTTCAGCATAAGAACATCCCTTGTCAAGTCGAGAGCCTTCTCGATAACGCCGTCTTTCCTTTTGCGCTCGTTGCACAGATCTGAATGAACCTGAGCTATCAACTGGTATGCTACGTCGAGCTTCGCGAGTTTTTCAAACTTATTCATCGGGGTCCTCCTTGTATCTGTCGTTCCAAGCGTCGTATATATCTCTGTTGTCGCATACGACCGCTCCCAACGGTATCTTGTCGTACCACTCTTTCGTGAACTGAATGCCACATCTGCATCTGAGCGTCATCGAGATCCTGTTGCAACCCGTAACACTTGCTCTGGAGAGCCGTTGCTCAGTGATATAGACCTCGTTTCCGCACAGAGGGCATTTTGATAATGTTTTCTTGCTCATTGAATCCTCCTTGAACTCAAAGCAGGCTGAAGGGGAGTACAGTAGCACCAAGACTGCGGGGCTCTCCTGATGGGCTTTTTGTTGCTCACGGTGCATACCATCTCGCGTTCGCCACCGCCGCAGGCATAGTCCCAACTGCGATACTCGCATCCGTCGCATCCCTTGTAACAATACTGCTTGAACTCCGAAAGGTCCTTTGCCTGATCGTATATGATGAGGTCGGCAATATGGAGTGCATACCCGAAACCGTCCGCGATGTAATCGAACATCGCCTCGAAGTCCACGCAGGACTCCTCGTGGATATTCTCGACCTCGCAAATGTACGTTCCGTGATTCGGGTACGGCGAATATCCAACCTCCACGATTCTGTCGCAAATAAATTCTCCGATGACCTTGCCGCATCCCTCGTGTATCCTGATGTCAAACACGCCTCCGCCCTGATCTTCATGAATTTCGAGGACGTCCCATTTCATTTTACCGAGCGTTTCATAGATGTAGCACTTGAACGGAGGCTTCAGCTTCGGGATCGTCTTGCGGATCTCCCATTTCTTTTTCAGCTCCTTGATGGGAGCCGTCCAGTTCGGGCGAATGCTTATCAGGATAGATCCCGACAGCTCTTTGAATCCGTTGCATATCTGGATAACGTCTCCGTTCTTGTCTCTGTGATGGTATGTCCCATCCCAAGGGCAATACCTGTTTTCTAAAGCGCAGTTGAAGCAACCTTTCATACGCCTTTCTCCTTTAAGATTTCATTGATTATTTTTTCGGCTAACGTCGGGTGGGCGTATATATGTCCGCCTACCAAAACGATCTTTTTCGTGTCAGGAACCTCTCGGTATCCATATCGCTTCGCCCACTTCTTATTGATTCGACGCTTCTTGTGAGTTCTGCGCTGTACTTTCTTTGTTATGGCTGTTGTTTCGATGAGCCTGAGCCCATTGATGTAATTTCCGGTATCTTTCATTGTCCCTCCAATTCCACCGTCAAATAAGAGCGGCTTACAACCTGAATGTATCCGAAGAGCTTTTTACACTTTTCGCATTCGTATGGCACCCACGTTCTGCTCGTGAACAGTTGCGATGGGATATTGAGAGGATTCTGCTCCTCCTTGCAGTACGGACACACCACCTTGTTTTCGTGATTCTCCATCACCAGTCACCTACCTTTACTTTTGATAAATCTACCGTTCGAGTCTTCTGTCCCGAGTCTGTCATTCTCTGCTGATATGCTGTTTGAGCATTCACGAATGCCGGATCACAGATCTCGAAATCTTTTGCCTTCCAAAACTTGATTTCTTTGCCGTTTTCTTCGATGTAGGCGCACATCGGTTCTCTTCCATCGAAGAAGATCTGAACTATGTAAACGGTCTTAGCGAGGAATGTCGCTTTTATCCTTTGCATTGCATCTGCTCCTTAACGTATTCGATCAGCGGCTTCTCGTCGCAGTCGCCTTCGAGAAAACCATAAGCGGAAACGAAATCGACGCTGTCAGTATCAATCCCCGCAGCTTCAAGCATCCCGGAGAGCTGTCTGTTCAACGCTCGTGCCGTTTGAGCCGTTTGAGCTATCGCGGTAGCCAGCAAAACGAGCTGTTCTATATCAAGTCTTTTCACCTGCATCGTCCTTTCTCTTGCCGAAACTGCAAAAAGCGTTGCTACTTTCCCAAGTGTGCTGACTGCCGCACTTCGAACATTCGTAATACATAGCACAGTCGGGAGTCTTGCGTTTCACGCATTCCCTACACCTTACAACCTCCACGAGATCTCTGTCCTCAAAATATGGGTGAGGATTCACTGAATCACTCGAAATGATACAAAGATCGCATTGATTCGGGTAGTTGTGGCACTCTCCCTTTCTTTTGCATTGATTAACCAAAACGCTCATCTCCGTTCCTCCCAATTAAGAGCCTGTCCGCATCTGTCACAGAACTCCTGCCCGTTCTTGATGCTGTGTTGGCAGTCAGGGCAAAGCCTTGTGCCGCAAGCGTATGAAAACGGAGCGGTCTTATCGTTTACCGCGACCGGAATCTGCCTATCCAGAGCGTATTTCGCGGTTCTCAACGCCTGAGATTCTTCCTCCAAGCGTTTCTTTTGTCTCTCCGAGGTTGCCACCTCGAATTCATACGTTATGGCAAGCAGACGGGCATTTATCCATCCCGCCGCCTGCTCTGATTTATCGTACAGTCGTGCCATTGTTCTTCCTCCTGTATCTCAAAAACGGGTTATAAACCTCGTCTCTGTAAATGTCGTGCGGAACGAGCTCGTTTTCTTCCTTCCTGAAGAAATCGAAGTTCACACTGTTGAACGTATGTACGAATCCTTCGAGTTCTATGTCGGTGCTGCTCCCTCCCATATTAACCGACTTCACTTTGTAGATTCCCTCTCGCTCCAGTTCTCTTTCGCACATTTTCTGGTCGCTTGGGTAGCCCGAATCGTAGTGACAGTATTTCGCGTAGAGCGTATGCTCTACATCTTCGTCGTTCATCAGGTCTATAATCTGCGAAAACAGCCTGATGATTAAAGCGTAATTCTTACTTCTGCTTCCGCTCGCCCTTACTGAAACGCCTCTCTCGGTCGGATTTCTACGAACAAGTGCGATCTCAATATCGCAGTCGTCTCTCTGCGCTATAATCAGCGTGTTCGGTTCCGATTCTGGTGTGTTGTCTGAGATAAAGCTACACTGTTTGCTCATATTCGTAATCCTCCAAATTGTATCCGTGAGTTGAGAGCCAATTTCTTTGCTCTGCCGAAGGGAATCTTCGGTGCATCAGGAATCCGTCTTCGTCGTCCGACGAGATGATTTTCACCCATCCCTCGTGTTCGAGATGGAATTCTCCTCCGCCTATGACATCTGCGAGGGTGGAGTGCTGACCGTATCCGCAGGGATAATGGCGACCGGTCGGGGAAAGCCAGCCCACGTTGCTATCCGCATCCTTTTCCTCGTAATATGCAAAGATCAGCTCTCGGAGCTGTATCAGGGTATCTGCAATTTTGTTGGCAAGTTTCGTTTGGGATATATTCATATCGATGTCGCAGACCGTCATCTTTTCTATTTCGACCGTTCCGACCGTAAACTCTTTGCCAGACTTCGTGAATCTTGCAAGGGAAACGCTCCTGTAAACCGTTTCCTCGACCGGCTCGTGTCCGAATCTCGGAGACGATGCGCTCCAGTATGTGCCTTTTGGAAACGGAAAGCTGACCGTATCGAACAAATCGTCGATGAGGCTGTATGTAAGAACAAGGTCAAATCGCCCCGGAAAGCTGAGCATCCATCTTTTCGGCTTGTTCAGCTTCAGGATCTCTTCCTTGTTGTTTTCCCAAAACGTCTTGACCGAGAATTTCTTTCTCACCATTTTCACGGCGTAGTTGTTTTTGGGGCAGTGCAAGAAATCGCATTCAGGGCAGTCGCACTTGGCGAAATTGATAGTTCTGCCGATATCGAATTTCTGCCCTCTCGCCGGTACGTACTCCGCGTTCATCCGTTCCCTCCTCCATTCTTTATGAATTCGATTGCTTTTTCGGTGTTGATGAGGTCGTGACCTACCAAGAACCCGATAACCGACATCGGACAATCTTTCACATTTTCCTTGGCTATCCATTCAAAGTACGCCTTTTCGAGTTCCCGCCTTTGCGAGAATATAAGAAAATCAAGCCCCGGCAAGCCCGGCTTCTTTTGCTCTGTCATCTTTGCCCTCCTGCCAATACACGAATTTGACATCCTTCATCTTTTCGAAATCTCCGCTTTCGAGCAGGATCTTATTCGTCTCGTTGATGGCTTCAGCCTCTTCTTCCGAGATCTCCCCGCTTGCGGTGAAGAAACGCTTATGCCCGTAAACTTGCTTCTGTCCGAAATCGGATAAAACCGCAATTCCCTGACACTCGACATCCCTTTCATCGAAATCCGCTGCTGTCAGGTTGATGATGTCGTCGTTGCACATTTCCTCGGCAACTTCTATCGCTTCGTCCTTGTCTTCAGCGTAAACGATGACCTCTCGTGTGAGGGTTTCTGTTACTGTGATTACATATGGCTTTTTCATTTGCTAAGCACCTCCTTGATGAAATCGGGGTTGTCGTACACATTTGTCACGATCTCTACCTCCTGAGTGCAGAACGAGGAGAGAGGATAATCGTCTCCCGAGCACGACTCTACGATGCAAAGACCTCCATCATTTCTGGCTACCTCTCCTATGTATTCTCTGTCGGAACCAATCAAGTTCACCTTGACAATATCGCCGTCGAACACCCTCTTCTTGTTCTTGTCTTTGAAGCCGGTCGATAAGGAAATGGTATCCATATCAATTTGAAGAACGATCTGCGTAGCCGCATAGTAATACGAAACTCCGTGCTGTGTTTTGCGCTCATATCTCTTGCTTTTTCCGGTTGCTCCTGTGAGCCCTCCGTAAATGTCCCAAAATACCCATCCCTTTCCGTCTTTCAGTTTTGCCTTGAAGAGAATTTCTTTCGGGTTCATATCCGCACCTCCTTAATAGTTGCAATCCACATAGACGAACTCTGCTCCGAATTTCTTTTCCAAAGCATCTACCGCAGTCTCTGTGATTTCTTTTCCGAGGTCGAGTATATCTTGCTCGAAGTCCTCGAAGCTGTCGGGATCTACCTTCTTTTCACTGAATTCAAGCAAATTTTGGAGGTATTCTTCGGTAAGGGCGTCGATGGCATCCCACATAGCCACGTTGCCCTTCTTCTTGCATCCTGCATCTTTGCCTTTAATAACTTTCATCGGTTGTTCTCCTTTCTTTTGCATTGCATATAGTTTTCGGTAGGCTCCCAATCCGAAATTACTACCGCTCGGTCGGGATCCTCCTCGTGTTTCTTGCAGATGTGGTCTCCGTCTCCGATGTACTCGCAGTGCTCGCATCGGTAACAGGTCAAATCAAGCTTGTTGAAACGCGCCTTATATTTTCTGTGTCTCATATCTTACTCCGATGCCTTAAAATTGTACTGAGGTTTCATAATGTCAACCACCCCGCAGGTTGGCTGAATGAGCTTTCTGATCTCTTCCGCATCCTTATAAGCCATAGGAGCTTCGTCGATGGTTCCGTATCCTACGCTCGTAGTAAAGATGCCCTCCATCGAGAGCTGATACTCCTCTGCTGAAATCGTCTCCTTCGCCTTCTTCCGGGACATAATTCGTCCTGCTCCGTGCGGTGCCGAGTAGTTCCAGTCAGGGTTGCCAAGACCGACACAGAGGAAAACACCGTCTCTCATATTCATCGGGATTACAAGCTCCTCGCCGCTCTGTGCGGATACCGCTCCCTTCCTCAAAATCTTGTTTTGCAGGTCAATGTAGTTGTGAATGGTATGGAATTGGCGAACCGAAGAAAGCCCCGTAGCACCCATAATTTGCTTTGCTATTGCTTCCCTGTTCGCTTTCGCAAACTCCTGAACGATACCCATATCGTTGAGGTAGTCATCAAGGTCGGAACCGGTCAGGAACGTCAAGTCCTTGTCGATGACCGATTTCTTTCTCTCAGCCTTGATGCTTTCGAGCTTTGCCTGAATCTCGCCGTGTCTGCCCTGTGCCTTCAGTTCTTCAACTACGGTCTTGACGAGATCTGCGGGTGGCGCGGTCATCTTTTTATATGCGAGGTCCTGATAGTAGTTCGCGACCTCCAGACCGAGATGACGGCTTCCCGAATGGATAATCAACCAAAGGTTTCCGCAGGAATCCTTGTCAATCTCGATGAAATGGTTTCCGCCGCCGAGGGTTCCAAGGGAAAGTTGCGCTCTCTTGATGTCTGCGTTCGGGCATCTAATTCCACTGAAATCGAAATGCTCGACAGGCTCGGTACGGATCATCATTCCCGAAGGAATGTTCGCCCTGATGAACCCGTCGAGCTTCGCGTAGTCGATCTCTACTTTTCCGAGGTTGACTGCGAACATTCCGCAACCGATGTCAACTCCTACGAGATTCGGGCATACACGGTCTGTAATAGTCATCGTCGTTCCGATGGTGCAACCCGCTCCCGCGTGTGCATCGGGCATAATCCTGATTTTCGAGCAATCGCTCACAGGATGCTGCGCGAGTTTTCGAATCTGCTCCTTCGCCTCGATCTCGATAGTCTCTGCGTAGATTACAACGTCGTTTGTCATATCGTCCTCCTTAGTTGAATTCAAGCATTACAACTGCTCTCTGTGTGATGGCTACCTTAAAAATCGCGCTCGATTCTTCTGATGTGTACTCGGTTTTCAGCCACTTCTTGACCTTATCAGCCGTCCAATATTCGTTGGTTGTGCGGTTCAGGTGAGTAATCAGCCAGTCTCTCTCGACCGCGAACAGAACCTCTTCAAACCCGCAGGTTTCAGGATCTCCGTCGCTTGCAAGATCTTCAGGAGAACAAGAGAGCGCAAGCAATTCGTTGTGCAAGTGGAAATCAAGTGAGCAATTCTCCTTGTATTTATCCCAAATTCGTTGCTTCAGGGGCTTTGCTTCTATCTGCGAATTCATATCTCAAAATCCTCCGGCACTTCTACGAATCTGCAACACGTCTGACAATGGATGTCGATGTAGTCCGAAACCTTCATCACCTCAACGTGGCACATTCTCTGCTTGGGTCGGTCCTTGACAACTATGACCGTCTGACCCTTGTGAACGATGGGCGTATTCGCCCAGTGCTGCATCTCGATCACGTCCTCTCTGCCGAAGCTCGCTGTCAGACAACCCGCGTTGTTCGACATTTCGAGCTTGCCGTCGCACAGGAGCAGATGTCCTTCGCAACACATATCCTTATATCTCGGGCGAGGATCGTCCCAAGCGAGTCGCATATCACATCCACGGTACAATCCGTTGTATCCTTCAATCGGGGTTTCCACGTCAATGTAGAGGACGGGATACTTTCCGAAATTCATAGCCATCGCGATTTCTGTTCTGTCTGTCAAATACTTCATTTCTTTGAGTTCCTTTCTGCAAATCTTTTCATTCTTTCGAGCAAAGCCTTTTCTTTTTTAAGCGCACCGAGCAACTCTTTTTCGAGAACCGGCTGACGCTTCAATTTTCCATCAGGTCCGTGAACCTGAACACCTCGTTTCATACACTCCATCAGGAGCTCCGAATACGAGAGCTTCTTATTTCTGTTCCCCATTTTCGATCTCCTTAACTCTTACACAGATGACGTTCACGCCTCCGAGCGATTTCACGATCGCGGGGTACAAGAGGTCAACCTCCAATTCGAGCGTTTCGGGGTTCAAGTAGCCGGGTGTCCCCACGTCGATTCCACGTTCATCCTTTCCTTCCACCCAAAGGGTTCTTTCGGGCGATACTATGGGTAACAAGTCTCTTACTTTCATACCACAGGCTCCTTTTGGAAAACATAGTCAAGACCGTTGTTGTCGAATGCTCCGAATCTCCAACCGAATGGGGTTATGGCTTCGATGTATCGAATGCAAGCCCCGAACGTCGCCTTCTTTTGGAGTTCGTTGCCCGATGCTTTCGAATCTCTGATTCTGCGTACCATCATTGCCGCACCGTCTTTCATTGTCTGGCGAAGCGTACCTCCTTGCGAAGCGAAATACAGGAACTCTTCTGCGATGTCAAGTAACTCATCCACGTCGTCTGTGCCGTGGCTGAACAGAACATTTCCGTTCTCGTCGATTCTGTTCTCGAAATAACGGTCAAAATCGAATCCCTCGATCTCGTAGCCGTATGCGAGATCGTCTTCAACTTCCTTCGCGTCGTGCAGCATCGCCTCCGAGTTATCGTCGTTCAAGCGGTAGCAGGTGCATCCATCTTCGAGAATTTCTCGCGCTTCTTCCGGGCTAATGAAAATCATACCGGGATAAACGTATGTCGTTCGGTTCATCTCACGCCTCCTTCTTTGCCAAAGGGTAGTAAACGGATCCCTTCGAGTTCTCAATCTTGACAACTCTTCCGTGCTTGCCTTCGATTACCGCGATTGCCGTCTCCACGTCGGTTGTCGTTCCGGAGAGCTTCAGCACGTTTTCCTCGCCCTTCTCAACATATGTAATGCTCCAACTGATCTGCTCGGTCATTTCTATCAAACCTCTGCTTTCTGCTCGTTTTTCGGATAGAACTTAAAGGTCTTTGCGAACTTCTCGCTGCTTTCGGTCTTCAGGTCCTCGATCTTGCCGTACTTCTTGATGAATTTCTTCAGGAGCTTTCTCTGTCTGAGGAGGTATGTATACCATTTGAGGTCCGCTCTGTCGTTGAGGTATTCGTATTCGAGTGCTTCCTCGATGGAAGCGAGTTCTGCTTTTGCTTTTTCGATCATTGTCATTTTCTTATTCTCCTTATCTTCTTGAATGAACCGCATACACGGTCGAGTTGTTGAGCCCTACGACTCTCTGTTGAAAATCCGCATCAGTGAATGCGAGGTTGTAAAAGCCGATCTCGATGGGTCTTCCGTTCTTGTCATATTCTACCAAGCCATATACGATGTGGTCCGCGCCGGTCTCGTCAAGCGTTTTTTTCGCCTGCTCTCCGAACTGTTTGAGGGTTTCGACCGCCTTGTTGTAAGGCATCTGCCCGAAGTCCGCTTCCTGCGTCCCCTCGTACCGAGTCCATCTAATCCAATCCATTTATTTTTCCTCCGATTCATTACCGATTGGTATGTTTTAACTGTGACTTTATTATACCCGCCTACCTCCAAAAGTCAATAGGTTTTCGAATATTTTTTCAAAAATTTTCTAAAAATATTCGGAAACATTGATAAAAGGGACGCACCGTTCAGGTACGCCCCTTCTGATTCAAGCACAGGTGCCACCGTCGTTCAAGACGTGAGCCATATTGGAGAGGGCGGAACCGTGTATCATATACATACGTCTATTGTAGGATTCCTCTTTGTCGAGAAAATCAGATTTACCGCCAAACAGAACGTCGAGGACTTCATCCCATCCCATTCCGTCTATGTATCTCAACCTTATCACCGCTCTTTCCTCCGAGTGCCTCAGCTTCGAGATAATCGATTCTATCGACTTTCTTTTTGCTTTCAGCTCCTCGACCGATCTCTTGATTTCATTTTCAAGGTCGATCTTGGTTGCAATCATATCAGCCATTCGGCTGTTCGAAGGACTCGGATCTCGCGGCATTCCAGACAGGCTCGGGGAGCCGATGCTCTTCAGTTTCATTTCTATACGGTCGAGACGTTCGATCTGCATATCAATATCCTTCTCGGAATCTCGATAATCGCGCAGGATCTCTTTCACGTCATCGACTGTGTATTTCTTTGGTTCTGTGGTTTGCATTCGGTCTCCTCTCACCCCTTTCCGCTTTTCGTTTTTACTCCTTGTGTTCGCCGAGCTTTTCGGCGTACCACGCTTCTATGTCAACACCTATGTCTTTGAGCAGCCTCGAATAAAGCCAGCCCATTTCGTCATTGGAAAACTGAAAATTCTCTCTCAACCGCTCGTGCTCCTCGAAGCAGGCATCAAAGAACCTACGAAGCCTTTTCTTTCCGTGCTTATGGGTTATGTGTATCATCCACAAAACCATTGCATCGTTCTCCATAGCAAACTTTCTGTCTCGCTCTACGATCTGACGGTCGATTTCTTCATCTCTCGCCTTGATCTGCTTTTTCGACATAAGCTTGCTCGGGGGTATTCTCGCTTTCATAGACTCACTCCTTCCAAGGAAATTCTGTTATCAGGTCTTCACCCCAAATTGGTATCAAGCTGTCCTTCATAAATACGGGCTTCCCGTATTTGTGGAACTGTTCCACGATGGGCTCCATCCAAGAGCGTTCGGGAACTACCTTATCTTTTCTGTTTCCAGTCTCCGCTCCGAGAATCACCCAACCGATTTTCTTTGCGAAATCCTCGCATCCGTCGATTTCTTCGAACGGTTCAAGGATAGGTTCGATGCTTGCGAACGTGTTGTACTCGTCACTCCAAAAGGCTGATGTCTTCGGCGACGTTACGGTGGAGCCGTACCAGAAAATATCATCCTTGGGGAGCTTACCCGCCTTGGCGAGCTCCGCGTATCTCTTGGGGTTCTTTGTCAGGAACAGGTATCTGTGGTTATCCGCATTCTTGCAGGCCTCAAACACCTTCTCGATCCAATAGTCCGGAACCCAGTCTCCGAATAGATCAGCCATTGAGCATACAAAGATGTTCTTGCCGAATCCTTTTGTGAGAGGGTCCGTCAGTCTGTATAAGTGGAACGTCGGAGTGAAACCGAACGGATATGCCGCATTGCGAATCTCTCCGCTCTGCGTGGTTGCCTGCATTCTTTCCGAAACCGTGACGATGTTGCCGGGAGCAACACCGTCAGGAGCTTCGTGGCAACCTTTATAGCGGTTTGCGATCTTTCTTGCGTAGCAATACTCGCAGTCGTGGTAGCATCCGGTTACAGGATTCCACGAGCTATCGCACCATTCTATTTTGGTCTTTTCCATACATACCTCCGTTTAGAAGGGTAAATCTTCGTCTTCGTTGACGTTTTCAAAGTTCGGTGCAGGAGCGGTGGGGGCATACGAATTGTATCCGCCCTGATCTGCACCATCTCCGTCGTTCTTGGAGTCAACGAACATAACTTCGTTGGCGTTCACATACGTCTTGTATCTCTTCTGGTTGCTCTGCTGATCGACCCACGAATCAGTCTTCAGCTCACCCACAATGCAGATGGAGGAACCTTTGCGGAAATATCTGCTTACAAACTCTGCGGTCTGTTTCCAAGCCTTGACCTCGATAAAGTCCGCCTGCTGCTGTTCTCCCTGCTTTGTTCCTCTGCGATTGACAGCAATCGAGAACGTGATGACCGATGTTCCGCTCGTGGTCTGCTTCAGTTCGAGGTCATTCGAGATGCGTCCTCCCAAGATGACCTTATTGAGATTCAAATTTGCCATCTGTCTTTCCTCCCTTTCAATCGAGATCAGGCTCGTCGTATTCCATCATCTCATCGTCGTCGATGTTGGGCTCGCCTTCGTACTCAGCTTCACCGTCTGCCGAAGAGGGGTACTCGTAAATCACCTCGTCGCAATCGAGACACTTGAACTCCACGGCTTCAAGGCTTCCGCTCTGGTTGGCGGTTGCTTCGCTGTAAAATCCGAGACAGTTGATTTCGTGGTCGAGGTGCTCTTCGAGGATCTCTGCATCAACGTGGAACATACTGTCGGCAGATGTCAGAACGACCTCGTTGGTATCGGTTCTCACGGTGTAGGTTCCGTTGGACTCGACGACTCTCATCTTTCTGCCAATGAACATCGAGAGCCATCTCAATGCGGAGAGTACCTCTTCTTTCTCCGTATCTCCGCACTCCTCGTAGGAGGCTTCGAGGTACAAGGTCTTATCCTCGGGAGCTTCGAGGTAAGGACCACCTTCGGCAACATTCTCACCATCCGCTTCCTGCTCTCTGGGATCAACAGCTTCGTCGAAGAGCGACATCTGTTCGCCGCCGAGCTTTCTCATAACGTACTTCTTTTCCTCTTCGTCCCAAACAAGCTCGTAATCTCCCGAAAGAGAGCCGGTCTTCTTATCCTTGACCTGCATCACGGAGGAAATATCGTGCTTGAACGAGGGCTTGGTGACTTCCTTGGCTTCGTCGTAGGAGCCGTTATTCACCTTTTCGAGCGAGATCCCGAGCTTGATGGTGATGGTCGCCTCATCCGCGCCCTTCATCTCCATATTGCCGATGGTTCTTGCGAGGATCGAGTCGAAGTCGGTTTTCAATGCCTGAAAGGTGTCACCGTTCAGGCTGAGCTGCAAATCATTTTTCGTACACATATTCGTGCTTCTCCTTTATATCGTTTGTTCTCTGATGTATTTGTTTCGGCAACTCTCTCCGCAGAAATCGTGCCATTGGTCGTTCACCTTCGTGGCAACCCACCCTTCCGAGCGGAGAACCTTTCGGTGTTCTTTGGAAAACGCTTCCTCTTCGCTATCGAAGCGAAACTTTCGCGTCTTGTGACAGCAATCACAGGAATAGACGGTATTGCCTTCCCAGTAGCCGTCGAATTCGAGTTCTCTTGCCATATCATACCTCCGTTGAGGGCGTGATGTCCTCGATGGTAACAACCGTCCTCGGATTCTCGCCGTAGAACCTGCGTATCTGCAAATCTACGACCTGCGTATCGTCGTAATACGCGATCTTGTTGAGCGCATCGAGTATGACTTTCACGACGTTATCGGCATCGGGCTTTTTGAGCGGACGCTCGATCTTGTCAATCATACGTTTTCTCTTCTTCTTGCTTATACTTTGCGGTATAGCGTAGTAGGCGATGATTCTCACATCAAGCTGCTTCCCTTGCTCGAACATAAAATCGTTGCATTGGGAACTGTAACACGTCTTGACGAGATTCTCATACAAAACCGTCTTTTCAGGGCTCCGAGGTCCTCCGAATTTCGAGAATCTCGGTCTGCCTTTACCGGTCGGCTCTCCGGGGACTTCAAATCTAACCTTCTTCATAGCCGACCTCTTTCTCTGAAACGTCATAACCTTTATCAGAACCTACAAGCTCGTACTTGACAAAATATTCGTATGTCTTTCCGTTCCTCTTGCATCTGACAGGTGCAACGCTGTATCCGTTCTTGTAGAGAATGGAGGCTACGGCTTTTCTGTCTTCTTCGTTGCCTATTTTAAGGCAACCTTTCGAAATCAGTTTGCTCATATATCTCCTTTCCGTCACTCATCATCGAAGAGTGACTGCATCGCGTCGTAGTTGCTTGCGGCGATTTTTCGCCTCCAGCTCGGTCCCGTGAACTGCATCGGGTAGCAGATCTCGAATATTCTATCGTAGATTCGGGAATACTTCGGGTCAGCCTCCTCTTGCATCTCGGGCAAGGTCTTGTTCGTTGTGATAATCATTGGGAGCTTCTTGCGGTAGCGGTCATCAATCGCGTTATACACGATCTCTGCCGCAAAGTCTGTCCTTCGCTCTGCGCCAAGATCGTCAAAGATGACGAGCTTTGCGTAGGACAGCGCATCCAAAAAGTCGTATTCGTTGATTTTCTTCAACTGAATATCCTCGACAATCTTCACGAACGATGTCATAACAACGGGGATTTGCTGTGCAAGCAGGAAATTGGCTATCGCGGCGGCGGCGTAGCTCTTGCCGGTGCCTACGTTGCCCCACATAAGCAATCCCTGCGTCTTGGCGAGCATTTCGTCAAAACGCTTGGCGTAGCTTCTACACAGCTTCAGGTTTTTCTGATTGTGCTGGGTCAGTTGCAAGGTATCAAATGATACTCCCGCAAACTTGGCATCCATAAGGCTCTGCTTTTTGAGCTTTTGAATCCTCTGCATCTCTGCCTCAGCTTTCTTTTTACGCTCCTCTTCAGCTTGCCTCTCTCGATCACACCTGCAAGCCCGCGTTATCTCGACCGGGGTGATTCTTTTTTCTTCTCCGAGGTTTTCTTCGAACTGATGATACGCACGTCTTGCTTCTTTACAAACTCCGCAATGAAGAAGCCCATCGGTTGCTATGTAGTCGCCGGGTCTTTTCTCCTGAGCTCTTATAGCCACAGAAGCAATGCTCCTGAATAGATCAAGACCCGAACCGCTCATACGCTTGAAACCGTCTTCTTCCGGTATTTTGTAATCGCCTATATCAATGCGGTTCTCCATCAATTCTCACTCCAATCTCGGAAAGGGTTTCCCTCCTGCACCTCTTCGGTCGCCGTGACTTCGGTCTTCTTAGGCAGAAAATCGAGGAACGGTCTGGTGTCACTCAAAAAGGTTGCAGGGTGTTTGATATATCTTTGCTCCGTGCCGAGCTGCTTACATTGCAGGGCGTAATTCTTCGCCGCGAGTAACAACTCCGCAGGAGAGAACCCCTCTTTCGTTCGGGTCTGGTACTTTTTATAAGCACCGCCCTTATCGACTCTTCGGGGATACACGCTCCAGAATTCATCAAAGTCTGTCGTGTATTTTGATTCTTTTTTCTTCGCTTCAGGAGGAGCAGGAGGCGAATCGTCTTCCGAATCCTCGGAGTCGCGAACAATCTGCGGAGTGTCCGCAGGATTTTCCGCAGACATATCTTCGGAATTTCCGTCATCCGTCCGAGAACTACCACTCATTGCAGTTTTTCTCCTGCTTTCCTTCTTTCTCGCGTTATCGCTTTCTCTTCGAGCTTTGGCTTTGTACCACTGCTCTTGCCACTCTTCCCAATCGTGCAGGTAGAGTCCGTTCGGTGTTTCGTCGATCCATTTGGTTTCTATCAGGGCATCCACGATTTTGTCGGTCGGGATCTTGCATCCCGAGCTTCCAAAGCACTCCTCCACGTCCTCTCTATCCGCGCTGAGAATATGACCGTTCTTTTCCGCGTTTTCGAGCCCCCAAAGCCACAGATAGACGAGTATGCCTGTTGCTTCGAATTTGGAGCATCCCAATTTCTTGCGGAGATCTCGTAATTTCGGTCCATCCACGCAAGCGTGTACGCTTATCCAAGCCATATCTTCACCCGCCTATCTTTCTTGGTTTTGGAGTACGACCGAACTTTATCCGGCAGAGGTAACATCGGCAGTGGTTTCGAGCGTCTGCTCTCTCTCCTCTGCGAGTTTTTTGACTCTCTCTACGATTTTATCGAAGACGGTTACAAGCATACCCTCCGTAGATGTGAGTCCTTCTTCGGTCAAGACCTGCTTGACGATAGCATTCGCCTCATCCCCGAAGAGTTGCTTGGCGATGCGGAACAATTCCTGTCTCTGCTCGTTCGTGACAACGGGGGTCTGCTTTGCCGCGATAACCTCTCCCGTTTCCTCGACTACGACATAGTCAGCAGGAATCGCGCCGGATGCCTGCATTTCGTCCACGGTGTAGAGCCCCTCATACTCGTTGGGGAATGCCGCACGGAACGCCTGCGATTTCGCGACCTTCTGAATCATCGTAGCGGGCTTCGAACGCCAGTTGCTCTGTCCCGAGCTGTATTCTTCGAGCGAGACCTCGACGAAATGTTCCTCGATCTGTCCCGTTCTTCTCTCTCTGAATACCTTGCACCATCCTCCGATCAGCTCTTCGCCAAGTGCCTTGTAAACACAAGAGCCTTCCTTTTGAACAACCGTGATTTCTCCAACCGGGGATCTGCGAGCAACCGTGATTCCGTATTTGCAACCACGATAGTCGGGAAAATGGTCTGCTCTTCTGATGTAAGCGTGACATCCTACAACAAACTGCGCGGGTGCTTTGTCGTCGTACTTAATCAGGTACACCTCTCCGTTTTCAAGCGGGTCGAGCTGTTTCGCCTGACAGGTACGGAGGAACATCGCAACCTCTTGGTCGGTAACTTTTCCGTTACCTCTTGTCAAGGTGTTCTTGACGGTTTCGGCGTCGAGTTTAACGTCGAGTCCCGAAAGGCTCTTAAACTCTACCGCCATCAATGCTTTTGACATATCAATGCCTCCTGTAATTTATTTAAGAACGCACGCTAATCGTGACAGATTCTTCGAATGTGATGCCGGGGATTTCGATTTTGCCCTTCGTTGCTTTGATGAGCGCGAGGACAGCTTTCTCATCTACGGGACGGATAACCGCGCCGCAGAGGGAAACAGGAACCTTTGCTTCGTCGATGCCTGTGATCTTCCACGTCTTCGAGGTAGAAACGCCATCCGCCTTCGGTTTCTGCGAGGGTATGGAACCTGCTTCTGCAATACCCTGCATAACCTCTGCTTCTGCCATTGCGAACTCAACACCCATTGCATCTCCGTTCGTTTCTGCGGCAGCCGCCTCGTCGAGCTTTCGGTCGATCTCCGCCTGAGCGAGCTTTCTCATCGCCTCTTCCTGCTCCTTGCGCTTTCTCTCCTGTTCGAGCACGAAATCAGTCATCTTTCCCTTCAGGATCTTTTCTGCGGCTTCAAGGGGATCGAGCATCGCCTTCTTTTTTGCGAGTACATCGTCGTAGGTCTTCTTGGCTGCCACGCGGAGCGGATCCCAATACTCTTTGACCTGTTTCTGCATTGCTTTCACGGTCTTGGTGAGGTCTCCTGCTGCCGCATAGTCTGCTTCAGATGCTACAACTACTGCGGATGCCTGAATTTCGATCAGGCTTACTTCTTTGCCGAGCTGTTCGTTCTCGGCTGTGTCAAGGACAAGGGCTTCGCTTTTTACTGCTACTGCTTCGTTCATACTGACACTCCTTTCAAAAATTTTTTATTTGTAACGACCAATATAGTCGTGTACGCACTTTAATGAACCGAGCACTCTCCACGCCTCCGCGTCTTGCAGTTGGTAGTGGTCGTGCATTTTCTTTCCTCGGTCTCTCGTGAGATGCAAGATCTGTTTCTTCCCGATTCGGAGTCCGTGAGAGGCGAGAGCCTGCGAATACGCTTCAAGCTGCACTCGACAGGTCATATCGTAAACTGTATATGTAGTCTTGATGTCGGTCAGGGTGAGGATACCATCCTCGATAACCAAGAGGTCGAGCGTCCCTCCGTACATCAACATCTTGTGGTAACAACGGAGCTCCGACGCTACCGGTATAGGTTTCTTTTCATTCCACCATTCAAGGAAACCATCGAAATACGGCTGATGCTCGGGAGGCACGTCCTCAATGCCGAACTTGATGTAGTTCTCAATGGCATTGTGAACCGACGTTCCTTTATCTGCCGCTCTATCGAGCGTTGCTTCGCTGATTCCCTTGTACTTAGCGGCGGTGAGCGGTTCCATCAAAGTGGATACGCTCGGGATGACAATTCCGTTCAGGCGGTAGGTATGGGTGCTATCTTCAAAGGTAAGTTCAGGGAGTTCGGGAACTTCAATCATCGTATCGGTCATAGTCGGGCTCCTCTTCTTCTGCGGTCTTCAAAACCGCTCCGTTTTCCATAAGCAACGATACCGCACAATCGTTGAAGCATTCCTCGTGGTACTTCTTTTCGTCATACTCGAAATACTCCTCTCCCACCTGAATGTCCTCGCCGCAATATTTACACTTGCCAATCGAGGGCGGTTCAGGAGCATTGGGGCATCTACTCAAACAAGGGCTGCTGTGGCAAATCTCGCACATCTGTTGAATTCCCCCATTCTGTTGATTTCGAGTCTGGTGAGATAGTCGGTGAGTTCGTTTTCGAACAGGATCGGGACATATTCGCTTCCCTTTCCATTCACCTCACACTTTCTCACGGTGTAAGCGTAAACCTTCGCGATCTCATCGACCGAGAAATTGTAGCCGGTCTCTCGCTGAACTTTCTGTACGATTCCGTACAGTTTCTCTGCCTGCTGTTCCATACCTTTTCTCCTTTCAGGTTGCCTTGGCTTTCTTTGGTGGTTTCTTGCAGAACACCGAAATGTCGATGCATCCGAGCCTCTTGATCTTCTTGTCGAGGTCCTTTTCGGAGGTGATGTTGTATTCAGTTTTCAAGATTTCGAGAATCCTATCGTTGCTGTTTTTCATCGTTTCCTCCCAAGACCATATCGCCAATGATCTTCAGCTCGCTCACTATCTTTGACAGTTCTTTCAGGTACTCCAAAGCCTCTTGCAAATGGGGCGTATCCTTTTCGCAGACAACACCGTCTTCAGCAACCTCGATCAACTTCTTTTTGACCTCGTTGAGCTTCTGCTCATCCAAAATCTTCAGGAGCTTCAATGTTGCTCTTTCGATGTCAACAACCTCGTCGGAAATGCAATGTCTGTGTCCTATCGGGCATTCGTTCAAACAATAGTAGTTCAACAAATGCGGGGCTTTATAAAGGTCAGCCATAAGGACCGCCTTATCTACTGGCATACATTTCGAAAGGTCGAGTTCTGCATCTGCTACCGACGAGACGGACATTCCAAGCAGCTCTGCTGCTCCCTCTCGGCTTCGTAGCCTGTCGTCATATTCCGATGCCTTTTTCCTTGCTTCGAACCAAGGATTTCCTACGGCTTTTGTAGCATCACGACCCATTTTCTTTGCCCTCCTTTTGCGGTATAATAATACCAGAAGGTCAGCAAGAGGACACCAATCGGCAACCTCGTGAGAAAAATAAAATTCCTTATTGTTCATTCGGGATTGCCAATCGGTAACTGCCCGTCAAATAAAAAGTCGTTCATCTGAGCGAGCGACCATCCAAGCAGTTTTGCGACCTTTACCTTCTCGGCGTCGGCGAACTTCGTTTCACCCCTCTCCTTAGCGGAGTACGATGCTGTGGATATGCCGAGTTCGTTAGCCATAAACTGCTGTGTGTATCCAAGCCTTGCGCGGGCTCCTCTGATTTCAAGCGGTTTCATTCTGTTCACCTCATTTCTGTGTAGTATTCGACGGTGGAATTTTACCATCGTGTATATTATACATTACCAATCGGTAAATGTCAATAGGTTTTCCGAATTTTTTTCAGAAATCCTTGAAAAATTACAGATTTTATAGTATAATGAATCAAACGGTAATTCGAAAATCACTTCTTGGTAAGGAGATACTATATGGACTACTCATTCTTCAGAGAAAATCTTCGTAACCTCATCAACGTCCGTGGCGTTACGATCAAAGCATTTGCGGAAGAGGTCAACGCGAGCGCGGCGACCATCTCTCGTTATCTTTCGGGCGACAGAACCCCCGATCTCCCCTATGTTGTAAAAATTGCAGAATACTTCAACGTATCTATCGACTGGCTCCTCGGCATCAACGGAGACAAATTCGACGTTATGCCAAAGGAAGTGCAAGAGGTCGCGAGCCTCTATTCTCTCGCGTCGCCCGATGACCGTCGAGTTGTGCAGGCGGTTCTTGGCAAATACAAGGAGCAAAAATGATCTATTATGAAAAAACATCGCGACCCGCTCTGCTGATTGATTCCAACGGCAACGCCGAGCAGATGAAGCGCATCCCGTTTATGTCAGGATCCTTCAACGAGGAGTGGTTGCAAGAGATTCTGGCGGACAATCCCGCTCTTATCCCGGCATCCGATCTTGGCGAGGAATTCTCATCTCTCGTCTGTATTGGTCGGGAGGTTCCTGTCGGATCCGGAGACACACAGGGCTATATCGACAATCTGTACGTATCAGCGTCAGGCAATATCGTCATAGCAGAAACGAAACTGTTTCGTAATCAGGAGTCCCGCCGCACGGTCGTTGCTCAAATCATTGACTACGCCAAGGAACTGCAAAAGTGGGACTGCGAAATGCTGAACAAGGTAGCAAACGATTACTACTTCCGCAAGGAAGGTCAGGCGTATGACCTGCTCGACCTGATGATTCGCAAAGGATACCTGAGCTACGCCGACGGAAGCGCATTCACCGACAGAGTCAACCAATCTTTGAGCAAAGCGAAGTTCTTGCTTATGATTGTGGGCGACGGCATCCGCTCTAACGTGCAACAGCTCGCTGATTTCCTGAACGAAAACACATCTATGCAATTTCGCCTCGCTCTCGCCGAAATGGAGATATACCAGCACGGCGAAGATGTCGTAGTCATTCCGAACCTGCTGACTAAAACGGCTGTTTTGGAGCGAACCGTGGTAAACGTGGGCGGAGCACTCGTCGAGATCGAGGAGCCTTCAGAAAGCGAATCCCCCAAGTATATTCGAAAGCCGATTCTTTCTCGCCGCGAGTTCATTGATGCTTTCGCATCCAACGGTGGATACGACCCTGATGACATCTACGAGCTGATTGCAGATCTCGAATCCATCAGCGGTTTGAGTGTGAGGATCGCTCCGACCGAACTGACTATCCGCTTCTCTCCTGATGGCGAGCACACCTATCCGCTTATGACCTTCGGCATATCCTCGGGCGATTCCGCTTTGTGGATCGTTCCCGGAAGAATCAAGGCGGCTCTCGACAAGCACGGAGTTCTTCCCCCTCTTGCTGATGACTTCCTTGAATCTTATAAGCACTTCATCGCTACGAAGCGATGCAAAACTCCGCCATACGAAAACGCAAGCGGATTCTACTATGCCGATATGGATACGGTCTTGCGTAACAAACAAGACTTCATCGCATCATCGGAACAATTTTCTGTCGCTATTCAAGACAAATGAGAATAGGCAGGAGTCGTTCTCGACCCCTGCCCTATTTTTATCCTTTTCGTGCCAACTCGCTCCGCAAGGACTATTCAGTTACGGTTAAGATATGGTTTCGGTTACGGTTCAGGTTACGGTTACGGTTATGCTTGGATAATCGTCAGAATGTCCTGCGGAAAGTCCGCAGATATTCCACTACAAAGGAGGAAGAAATGGCAAGAAAATCAATTCTCGAACAAGTGACAGCCGAAAAGGTTGCCATTTACGTTCGTGTTTCAACAGTCTGGCAGATAGACAAGGATTCATTGCAGGTGCAGAAGCGCGAGCTTTCTGCATACTGCGAAATGGTTCTCGGTATCAAGGACTACGTAATATTCGAAGATCCCGGCTACTCGGCAAAGAACACCGACCGCCCTGCTTATCAGCAGATGATGGATAGACTTCGTACAGGTGAGTTCTCTCATATCCTCGTATGGAAGATAGACCGAATCAGCAGAAACCTGCTCGACTTCGCAACAATGTATGCGGAGCTGAAGCAGCTCGGCGTTACGTTCGTTTCCAAAAACGAACAGTTCGACACCAGCTCGGCTATCGGAGAGGCTATGCTCAAAATCATTCTGATCTTTGCGGAGCTGGAGCGTAATATGACCTCCGAGCGTGTTACTGCCGTTATGCTTTCGAGAGCTACCAACGGACAGTGGAACGGCGGTCGCGTTCCCTACGGCTACGATTGGGACAAAGAGCAGAAGACGTTCACAATAAATGCAGTCGAAGGCAAGATCGTCAAAATGATCTACAATATGTATGAGGAACACCAGTCTCTTATCTACGTCAGCCGATACCTGAACGAGAAGAAATACACGACCAAGAACGGCAAAGAGTGGAGTCCGACCACCGTTCACAAGATTCTGTCGAACCCATTCTACATCGGAACGTATATCTACAACGTACACGAGGACGGCAGAGGAACAAAGAAGCGAGAGGACAAAGAGTGGATAACCTTTGAGGAACATCACGAGCCCATCGTCACTCACGAGCAGTTCGACCGAGTTCAGTTCTTGCTTCAGCGCAACCGCAGGGGCGGAGTTCAGCGCGGCGGCAATTACGAGCGAAACAACGTGCATATTTTTGGAGGGCTCGTAAAATGCGGTGTCTGCGGATCCCTAATGTCAGCCACTCTCGATAAGCGTAGAGCCGACGGATGGCGACCGTCTATTTACGGATGTTCCCGCCGTCGCAAGAATTCGAAAGCCTGCTCAAACAAATACATTTCCGATGCAGTCCTCGGTCCTTTCGTGTTCAACTATATCGCCAACATCATACGAGCCAAGAACAGCGGTAAGAAATTCGACCTCGGCACACTTCAGAAGAGGCTGCTTCAAGGTACGCCGTTCTTCTTCGTAGAATCCATAAGCGAAGGCGGTCTGTCTCAACTGAACTCCCTGTTTGAGCAAGGCGAGTCGGGCCTTGAATACAAACCGTCATTCATAACCGAGATTGATGACGTCAGGGTTGATGAGAGGGATATGCTCCTGAATCGAAAGCATATCATCGAGAGAGCAATCAACCGCCTGCGCCAGCTTTATATGTTCGGAGACGAGGAAACGCCCGAATCTGAATACATTCTCGAACGAAAGAAGCTGACGGATGAGCTTGCCGGTGTCGATGCTCGCCTTAATGAGCTGAGCTCCGAAGACAAGATCGGACCGATCACGGACGAATCTTTTATCAAAAAGGCGAGCTATTTCATTATGGTCGAAAAGCTCCTCGACAAAAAGACCATCGACTACGAAAAATACATTCGCGGCATCGAGGCTACGATTCCGAGAAATTTCGTGCAGAGTGTCGTCGAGCGAATCGAGGTTACAGACGGAAACGTGTCCGCCATCGTTTTCAAAAACGGTATGCGCCACGAGTTCACCTATAAGAAATAAAACAATGCAGTCAGGCAAAAATCGCTTGACTGCATTTTCATTTCGATATTCATTTTGAGGTCATTTTATGCGTTTGTGAAACCTGCACAATTCATCAGTTTCGCCCCGCAAAAAGATTAAAGAAACGCTTTTGGCTGTGGTTTTTCGCTCGGTGTATATTTGGTTCTGAAAGCCAAAAAGCCTTGAAATATAAGGGTTTTCGGGCTTTTTCCGCCCTTTTGAGTTTCTTTTATAGTATCAGCATCGCATCGCCAAAGGAGAAGAAACGGTACTTTTCTCTTACCGCTACATCATAGGCGTTCATAACATGCTCTTTACCGGCAAGGGCACTGACGAGCATTATGAGGGTGCTTTCGGGTAAGTGGAAGTTGGTGATGAGAGCATCGACCGTTTTGAATTTGTAACCGGGGTAGATGAAGATACCGGTCTCACCGCGAGTGGCTTCGACCGTACCCGTGTCGTCGGAAACACTCTCGAGGACACGTGCGGCGGTGGTACCGACGGCGATTATCCTGCCGCCTGCCGCGCGACGTCTGTTGATCTCGGCGGCAACGTTTTCCTCAATATGAAAGAACTCTCCGTGCATCTCGTGATCGGTGATCTTCTCAGCCTTAACCGGACGGAAGGTGCCGAGACCGACGTGGAGGGTGACCTCTCCGTAGCCGACACCCATTTTGCGGATTTTATCGAGGAGTGCGTCGGTAAAGTGAAGTCCTGCAGTTGGAGCGGCGGCAGAGCCCTCCTCCTTCGCATAGACGGTCTGATAATCAGATTTATTCTCAAGCTTTTTGGTGATGTATGGCGGGAGAGGCATATTGCCTATCTCGTCGAGCACCTCGTAAATGCTACGGTATTTTTCCGTGTCATAATCAAAGCTGACGGTGCGGTTGCCGCCGTCGACAATTCCGGTAACGGTAGCACGAAGGATTCCGCCGAAGGTAAAAGCGGCGCCGACCTTAGCGCGCTTTCCGGGACGGACGAGTGTTTCCCACTCACCCGAGTCGAGCATACGAAGAAGGAGCAGCTCCATATCACCGCCTGTCTTCTCGGTCTTGCCGAGTAGGCGTGCGGGAATGACCTTCGAAGAATTGACGACAAGCATATCCTCGGGGCGTAGATATTCGATAATATCTCTGAAAATCCTGTGTTCCACGGCACCCGTGTCACGATTCAGCACCATGAGGCGGCATCCGTCACGCTCATCGGAGGGTGACTGTGCGATAAGCTCCTCGGGAAGATCGTAGTAAAAATCATGGGTTGTGAGATCGGTATCTATTCTTTCGTTGACTATTCTTTCGTTCTGTGACATAATACCTCGTTTTCTATCCACTCGCACGTTTTGCGAGTCACGCATAAAATACTAACGTAAGTATTATACACGAAAGCGACGCTTATTTCAAGAGGTCGCGAGACAAACTGACAAAATATTTTAATAACGGTGATGATAATGAAGAAAAAGCCTGTATTTTGCGGAGTGGGAACGGCACTCGTGACACCGTTCAGGGACGGAGTGATAGATTATAAGGCACTCGGAGAACTGATCGAATGGCAGATCGCCAAGGGTGTCGACGCGCTGATCATAGGAGGCACGACCGGTGAGGCGGCGACACTCTCGGAGTATGAGCGTGAGGCACTCTACACGCGCTCCGCCGAGATGATAGGCGGAAGAGTCAAGCTGGTGCTCGGCACCGGAACTAACGATACACGCGCGGCGGTACAGCTGACGCGATTGGCAGAGCGCGTAGGATGCGATGCGGCGCTCGTCGTGACGCCATACTATAATAAGGGTACCGAGGAAGGTATTTTCCGTCATTACTCGACCATTGCAGATAGTACGGAGTTGCCTATAATGCTCTATAACGTTCCGTCGCGCACCGGAGTAAACCTAGGGATAAATCTACTTTCAAGGCTCGCGGAAAGCGAGAAGATAATCGGACTGAAGGAGGCTTCGGATTCCACCGACAGGCTCGTCGAAATCGCTAAATTTCGCGACACGCTCCCCCTCTATGCCGGAAACGACAGCCAGATATACCCTACCCTTGCACTAGGAGGGGTCGGTGTGATATCGGTAGTCTCCAACATCTGTCCGAGAAGAGTCGCGGATATTTTCGCGGCGTACCGTAGAGGCGACGCATCAGTTGCGCTAGGCATACAGCACGAGCTACTACCGCTGATAAAAGCGCTGTTCACGGAAACAAACCCCGCTCCGGTCAAGTATGCGCTGAAGCTTCTCGGCAGATGCTCCGACGAGCTACGTCTTCCGCTCTATGAGGTAAGAGAAAGCACGAAAGAGTTAATACGTTCCGCTCTTCATGGAATATAAGCGCAAAATATCGTACAATTTGGCGGCATTTTAAAAATGCCGTCTTTTTTTGTAAATAATTATTTACATTAATCGTTGCCGAACAAAAAAGCTTACAAATGTGAACGTTAAAACGTACCAAAAATCCTAAAATTACAACACAATCTATTATTTTCGCGCATTTTTTTAATTTCAATTGACACATTCAAACTCATTGTGCTATAATTACTTGGATATGTTTTTATCTTTTCAACAAAAAGTAGAGGATTTCAACTAACGTTTAATTGATTATCTCCACCTTTCGTGGTATCATAAAAATAAAAAAACGAGGAGCTTTGTCCTATGACACTTGGTAAAAAACTATCTAACTACCGCAAAAATCTGGGATGGACACAGCAACAGCTGGGCGACCATCTTAATCTGAGTCCGCAGGCGATATCAAAATGGGAGAATAATCTCGCTGAGCCTGACCTTACAACACTGAAGTCACTCGCTACATTATATAACGTATCCGTCGATGAATTGCTTGATACAAGCGACGAGCAGGAGAACGTGCCCGAGCCCGCATCCGAAGATAAGCCGGAAACGGATAATACGGCAGAGGAGATCAAAAAGCTACAGGATACCGTCCCGATAGCCTTCTGTAAAAAGTGCGGAATGGGTATCACCTTAAAGACACTTGGCACACGAACGCCGGTAGTAATGTGCAAGAGCTGCGTTGAGAAGGCACGTGTCGAAAAAGCACAGGAAAAGCGCAAGGATGAGGCAAAGGTTCGTGCAGTGCAGTCAAAGCTGACCAATAAGAAGCGTACGAGCCTTATAGTAGCGTCAATAGCAACCGTTGCATACTGTATAGCATTTTTGATTTTGATCCTCGCACACTACAGCACCCCTCTTTTAATCGCCGGTTTGGCATTGATATACCCCGTGTTCGCATTCGTTGCTCTTCTGTTCTATGACACACCGGTAAGCGACGTGCTGGATTATATGCTTACATCTTCTATAACATGGCCGGGATTGATATTTACGTTCGACTTAGACGGTATTATCTGGCTGATCTCTATGAAGCTGCTCTTTGCTGTCATAAGCTTCTTCTTCGGAATCCTATGTGCGCTGCTCGGCATAGCGTTGGGACTGCTGATCGCGCCGTTTGTTTTCCCATTTACACTTGTAAAGTTTAACAATGACATTAAAAATGGTGTTGTTGGCGAGTATATTAAATAACATTATTTTGAAAGGAAACTGACTATGAAGAAGCTTTTAGTACTTATTCTTTCTCTTCTGCTGGCACTAACGCTGGCATCGTGTGGTTCCGAGGGCGGTTCTGAGGGCGGTTCCGAGGGCGGCTCCGAGGGTGGCTCCGAGGGTGGCACCGAGGGCGGTTCTGAGGGCGGCTCCGAGGGTGGCTCCGAGGGTGGCTCCGAGGGCGGTTCTGAGGGCGGCTCCGATGGCGGCTCCGGCGAAACGGAATCAAAGCCTATTGATATTCCCGGAATTACCTTTGATAGCAAGACATACGTTTTCGACGGAAACGAGCATAATCTTACGATAAGCGGCGTGCTGCCCGACGGTGTTACCGTAGAGTACACAAACGCGGCGGCAACCGATGCAGGTACATACGAAGCCACTGCAACCGTATCCGGAACCGGATATAACACCTTGACACTTAATGCAACTCTTACGGTAGAAAAAGCCGATATAACCGGTATTACAGCCGATGAAAAGCAAGCGGTCAAGGAAGACGGCAATGCTCATCTGCCCGAATACGCAGGCACTCTCCCCGGCGGCGCTAATGTTACGTATCTTTTCGACGGTGTCGAATATGCTGACGGTGTAGCGAAGGCGGGCACGTATGACGTTCAAATAGTGATCAAATGCAAAAACTACAACGACCTCGTGCTCAACGTTGAGTACAGGATAAAAATGGATCTCTCTATGCTCGCTGAATCGGTATTCAGCGCATTCGGCGCCGTTCCCGACGTATGGTCGCTGCTTCCGGAGTCATTTGCGCTCGAAAATAGAGTTGCGAGCGAGGTGCTGACATACACCGATTTTACAAGTGTCACAAGCATCCCCACCTGCGGTATGGGAAAGCAGCTCAACGTAGTATATTCTCTTCTCTCAAAAACCGACGTTGCACTTGCCTACGTTAATGACGTATACGCGGCAATGAATATTATGAAAACGCTATATACCGCGTTTCTCGAGGATTCGCCCGAGAATTATACTTATTTCTCCGATAACACCGGTACGTTCCAATTTGTCATTGAGCTAACCGATACCGAATACTTCATTTCCGCATCTGTCGGACCGGTAAATATCACGCTGTACTCCAACCTTGAAAACGAGGAATACGGTGCCACGATCCATCTTACCGAGTCGACATCTCTCAAGTATACCGTTGCGGGCGAGGAGCTCACGGTTGCGATGAATATTCTTAACTCCGCATCTATTCTTATGACATTCGCACGTGATGAAGACGGTAACACAGTCGGCAGCATATACGAGTATATCACTCTCGGTGATAAGAGCGTATCCTCCACCAGTGCAGTTATCGCGGTCGGTGAAGAATACACGGTGGTAACCGGCTCTAAGGGCGATTTTCTACCTATGAGTGACGGCACAAACTGCGAGGTGTATGACAACGAGACCGGCATACTGGTCGGCTCAGAGGTAAGAGAAACTCTGGATAGCAAGAACTACGATACGTATTGGTTCCCTCTCGTATCGGTAATCGGTATCACCTCCATCAGAAAGGTTGACGAGCAGAGCGGCTACAATGCCGACACTATATACATCAACGGAAGCGAGGAAAAGCTGCATACCACGTTCGTTAGTATAATTGACTATTCCCGCCGTCACGATATCGAATTCAAAACTATGTACTTCCTCACCGAAAATGAGGACGGAGAGTTCGAAAGTGTGGCGATGGAAATTCCGATGATGTTCATTCAGGCGGAGCATCTGGACACGTTCAATAACGATTTCAGCAAGAGTAACAAGAAAGCTCTCGACGATTCTTTCGTATTCCTTGCGGTTGATGCTAACGATCTCGGCGCCATCGATTTTGGATATAGCGAGGTCCTCGAGCTTTACGATGCAGTCAAGGATGCTATAACTCATAGTGATATTATCGACTATTGCAAATAAAAAAATGGGTTGGACACAGTGAGGTCCAACCCATTTTTATTCGTTTCAGGCATATCCGTATTTTTTGCGCTTAATGATGATAAAGAATACCGTAACGGCGAAGGAGAGGAGCTCCGCGACGACGATGGAGTACCAAATGCCGTCGAGCTCGAAGATCAAGGGCAAGAGCAGAACCGAAACGCACTGGAAGACGAGAGTCCTGAGGAATGAGATGATCGCGGATATGGTGCCGTTATTGAGGGCTGTAAAGAAGGAAGAGCCAAAGATGTTAAAGCCCGCGACGATATAGTGAAAAGCGAAAATTATAAAGCCATTCAACGTCATCTCGTAGAGTGCACGGTCGTAGCCGACAAACAAATGCGAGAGGGGTGCGGCGAGTAAAATGGCTGTGATCGCCATAACTGAACCGGCGACACCGACGAGGATCGAGCTCTTTTTAAAGAGGCTACGGAGCTCGGGACGATTGTTCGCTCCGTAATGAAAGCTGACGATCGGCGCGGCACCTATAACGAAGCCGATGAATATCGCGACGAAAATAAAGCTGACGTACATGATCGCACCGTATGCGGCTATGCCATCCTCACCCGCATATTTCATAAGTTGGGCATTATAGAGAAGCGTAACCACAGAAGCGGAAATATTGCTCATAAGCTCAGAGGAGCCGTTTATGCATACGTGAAGCAGCGTCATGCCGTAGAAGTGTGTTTTGCCGAGGTGCAATAGACTCGTGTTTTTTCTGCCGAAATAGAAGAGCGGGATCACGCCGCCGACAAATTGGCTGAGTGCGGTTGCCGCAGCAGCGCCGACGAGTCCCCAGGAAAATACCGCAACAAAGAGTGCGTCGAGCACTATGTTGGTTATACCTGCCGCAACGGTAACGTATAGGCCCATCTTAGGTTTCTCTGCCGTTATGAAAAAATTCTGGAATGCATTCTGAAGCATGAAGAAAGGCAGACCGAGAAGCACCACGCGGCAATAAACGACTGCGTTATCGAGCAGATCACCCTCCGCACCCATAAGTGCAGCAACAGGACGAGCGCAGACGATACCGAGAACTGCAAGCACCACACCCGAGATGATAGCGACATAGGTGATCATCGAGAAATACTTGTTGGCGCGATCGGAGTCACCCTCACCGAGAGTTTTTGCCACGACGGCAGTACCGCCCGTACCCAGCATAAAGCCGACGGCACCGAGTATCATAATTACCGGGAATATAAAGTTCACGGCGGTAAAGGGAGTTTTACCAACGAAGTTCGATACGAAAAGACCGTCCACAACACCGTATACCGACGTGAAGATCATCATCACGATCGACGGAAAAACAAATTGTAGCAGCCTACGATAGGTAAAGTGATCCGAGAGCTGGATCGCCTCTTTTTTCTTTTTTAGCTTGTCCATAATACACCTTTTAATCTTTATCCAAGGTATTTTAACATATTAATTGTAAAATGTCAATACGTAAACAGCATTTGCGATATTTTGTTGATCGATCCAAAAAGAAAAAACAAGGCTATTGCAGAATGAAAAAATCTCACAAAAGCCTTGTTTTATATAAATTATGTAAATAATAGTTGTCAAATCTCGTCAATATGTATCTTCACTCCGCATTCGCGAAGTCTGTTCTGCAGTTCCGATACATTAAGAGACGTAAGATCGTTACACATAGCGGCGGCAATGCCGGCTGCCTCTCCCGAGACGGCGCACACCGGGATAACGCGCACGATATCCCACATATCGTCGGTCGAGGAAATACATCTGCCCGCCGAAAGAAGATTTTTAATATTGCGGCTGACGATAGAGCCGAACGGCAGCTCGTATACAGGCCCGCGCAGACGCCAGTTCGAGTATACGCCGACCGAGTCGGAGCAATATTTTCCGTTGTCGTCGACATCGGTGTCGGAAAGTCCCACGACTCCGCGGGTCATACGGAATTGCGGAATAGATGCTATTGCGGTGGGAAGGAGGTCGCGCTCGCCCGCCGCACGTCTCTCGAGGATATCGCGCTCGATCACAGCGTGTGAATCTATCATCATAGCCGTCGCATCCTCGGCGGTGAGACCGTGATAGATGCGCGTGCCAAGGTTAGCGCCTTGCATCTTCATGCTTTTGCGAAGATCGACGTCGGTGAAGCCAAACTGCTTCAGATCATACTTGCCGTCTGTAAAATAGTAGTACCATGCGGCGAGGGTGTTGCCGTGAGCATATTTTCTGGTCTCGGCGCCGGCGAGGTGCGCAAGATCGGCGTCGCCCGTCGCGTCGATGGCACACTTGTTTACGGCGATCGCCTCCCTACCCGATTTTGACTCTATGATAACGGCATCAATATGATCGTCGCTCACAGATGCGGATACGAGTGTTGCACCGTAGATGATCTTCACGCCCTCGCGCACGAGGAGCTGCTCCGCACTGATGGCGAAGAGGTGCGGGTTGAACTGCACGAGAAAGCGCTGTCCGTCACGGCGCGCGGCAGGGTCATTTCCGTCGAGCCAAGCGGTAGGGTATCTGTCCTCAGCGCCATGCTCGATCGATAGGCGAAGAAGCTCCTCGGCAAGACCGAAGCTCACCTGTCTACCCATACCGTCACAGATAGGGAGATATATAGTTACAAGACCCGACGTAGCAAGACCGCCAAGAGCAAATGAGCGCTCAAGAAGTATGACCGACGCTCCCTGTCTACGTGCCGCGAGAGCCGCCGCAATTCCTGCAACTCCGCCCCCCGCAACTACGACGTCGGCCTCGTAATTTACCGGTGTTTTAATACTTTCGTTGATAATTTTCATACCTTCACCTCGGAATTCTTTTGTAACCCTATTCTAACACGGTGAAGGTGCGTTGTCAATAGTTGCTATGAAAAAAACGGCACCTTTTACGCCTTATTTTTTCACAATAAAAATAAGCTCGATTTGGTGAATTATTTTTCATTTTGCTATTGACTTTCGCATAAATTAGTGCTACAATGTATGGCTGTTGAAATATTATTTTTATACATAAAGGAAATCAAAATGCAGGCACTATTATCATTATCAATCGCCCTTATCGCGGGATTGATGCTCTCGAGAGTTGTAAAGCTTCTTCAGCTTCCCGCAGTAACGGCGTATCTCATTGCGGGTATCCTCATCGGACCGTGCGTCCTCGGTCAGCTCGGCGTGCCCGGACTGGGATTTATAAGTGAGACTGACGTAGAAAGCTACGGTATAATTTGCGAGGTAGCACTCGGCTTTATAGCATTCTCGATCGGTAACGAGTTCAGACTCGCGCAGCTCAAGGCTATAGGCAAACAGGCGACGATAGTTGGCATCTTCCAAGCGGTCGTTACTACGGTTGTCGTCGATGCCGTCCTCATCGTACTTCACTTCATTTTCCCCGATCAGCTTCCCCTCGAGGCGGCAGTCGTGCTCGGTGCTGTAGCATCTGCAACCGCCCCCGCTGCAACTCTGATGGTCGTCCGTCAGTACAAGGCTAAGGGTCCGCTCACAGATATTCTCCTTCCCGTCGTTGCGCTCGACGATGCGGTAGGACTTATGTTATTCGCAATCTCGTTTGGCATCGCCAAAGCACTCGGTGCGGGCGAGGTCACCATCGCATCGGTGCTGATCGAGCCACTTCTCGAGGTAATACTGTCTCTCGCACTCGGTGCAGCAATGGGTGCTATATTCACCTACGTCGAGAAATTTTTCCACTCGAGATCCAAAAGACTTTCGGTATCGGTTGCATTCGTATTTCTCACCATCGCGCTCTCGATGATGAAGTTTGAGGTGTTCGGCGTTCACATTGCCTTCTCATCCCTCCTCGTCTGCATGATGCTCGGTACGGTATTCTGCAACTTCTGCGACTTCTCTGAGGAGCTTATGGAGCGTGTAGACAGATGGACCGCGCCGCTATTCGTGCTGTTCTTCGTACTGTCCGGTGCAGAGCTTAAGTTCGAGGTGTTCGAAGATTTCGCAGTAGTTTTGATAGGTATAGTTTACATTTTGTCGCGTTCTGCAGGAAAATACTTCGGTGCATACGGAAGCGCGAAGTTCTCAAAGTGTAACAGCAATATTGTTAAATATCTTGGAATCACCCTACTCCCTCAGGCAGGTGTTGCACTCGGTATGGCAAGAAAGTCAGCAGAGCTTGGCGAGGTAGGTGTGATAATCTCAAATATTACTCTGTTTGCGGTTTTAGTCTACGAGATCGTAGGTCCTGCACTCACTAAGATGGCGCTTCTCAAAGCGGGAGATATCCAGCCCGAGGGTCAGACCAGCGCTCGTGACGAGCACATGAAGAAGATGGCTGAAAAGAACGGTAAATAAGGCTTTATTAAATATAATACGGCGGCTGTGCACACAGCCGCCGTTTCGTTTTTGAGGATCATTTAAATTCAAACGCATAAAGTTTTGCGTCGCGCATCTCAAAGGTTATAACTACCTCACGCCCCGCTAAGGATGCGACCTCCCCCTCAGTGAATGAGACGCGTCGCTCCGTGCTGTCACCGAAGAGTTCGCAGGTTCTGATGCTCTCTCCGTCCGCGGTCGTTACGGTGATATACACGCCGCCGAATGCAGACGTCGAGAAGTTTATATACATATCATTACCCTCGTATACCAGGGGGCGTGTAACGATTTTAGCGCCATCCGCATCGGCACAGTAGTAGGCAAATCCATCCTTACGCACCGTCCAACGATAGAGTGTTTCGGGTGTTCGCACCACCGACTTACTCTTGCGGTACGGCTTCGGCATAAGCATAGATATCTCGCAGTTTTCACCGTCGTCGGATATAGTCTCGAGCATCGTGTAGGCGGGATAACAATCTCCGTAAACCCAATTCGCCTCGACCTCCATACCGGGCTTAAAGAACGCCTCGCGGTATTTATCCCAATTCACTCCGTCGCGGCTGACCATAAAGAGACAGTCGGTTACGGCAAGTCCCTCTCTCGGGTGACCGCTATTCATTCGATCGATGCGCGCCTCACGACCTGTAAGCTCGTCGTAATTCGGAGTCCACTCACGGCGCTCAACGTATCGAGTCGGGAAGCCTATCAGGATATTCGGATTTCTGTAGTATCGCATTATCTGATTCGTGTACATCGGCTCGTCGTCGGATACGGAAATACGCTCAAATCCCGACCAATTAACGAAATCCTTTGACACGGCGCGCTTTACATCCCTGATGCCCTCAATGCGCCTTCCGCCCTCAGGAATACCGTGCCAGCCGCGGTAGTAAAGCACGTACTCACCCCTTGCCTCGTCGTAGGAGCAGGTGTTGAGAGTATCGAATGTACCCTCTGCAACGCGAAGGATCCGCACAAATCTGAAGTGGATACCGTCGGAGCTCGCATAGTAGGAGAGTCCCTCTCGGAAGGTGGATTTGACGTCCGGATCGAGCACGCCGCAAGCAAACGCGAGCGCTTTGTATTTTTCGTCTGCAGGGCAATCGGGTGCGGTATCCTTGAAAACGAAGAAATTATCGAACATCGACTTGCGCGATGGGATATCCTCGGAGCGCAGCAAGATATTATTCGCGCGGCTTCCCTTATACTCACATATGTTGAGCTCGGGACGCGTCCAATTTATTCCGTCGCGACTCTCTGCGTAGCAGATGAAGGTGTTAGTATAGTATAAAAGCCACTTATTTTCCTTTATTTCATCGTCGGAAAAGACGTATTTCGGACAAAAATCGTCAGAGGTGATGTGCGTGAGATAATACATACGGTATATATCTCCGTCACGAAGAACGTTTGCGTAGGCAAGATCGATCTCCCACTCACTGTCGGGCGAGAAGACAGCCTCTCGTCTTATAGGCTCGCCGACTGTAAATCGGGCGGTGGTCCGGTCGCGGTCTATCACGTGTCTATCCCATACGGGTTGAAGTCCGTCAAGCTTTATCATACTATTGCCTCCAAGATTTTTTCTTAAATTTATTCTAACAAACAACGATACCTCTGTCAAGTAAGAAAACGGACAAAACCTAAAAAAGTTTGTCCGTTTTTAAAACAAAATTATTTTCTTTCGTAGCTTCTTTCTATATCGGGTGCAAAGGGCTTGAAGGTGAGCTCAGAGCGCTTGACCTCAGGAGGGGCTACTCTTTTCACGGTGGTGGGGGCAAGGAAAACGTGACCGAGCTTGATATCACACTCGTCTGCACGCTTATGAACCCTTGCAAGAAGCTCGACTCCATCCGTCACGACGTTAGATATGCAAAGCTTCTTCACAAAGTCTCCCTCACGCATATATGCAAAATCGACAAGTGCCGTGTCAGAATAATTTGACTCCATCTGCACGTCGGTGAGGATAACGCCCTCGAGCTTTACACCGAACATGTCGTCGCCCCAATCGTTAAGACCCGTCGTTAGGATCGCACGGCATTTACCCGATGCGTGCACGCCGGATATGATACAGTTTTTGACCGTGCTGCCGACGGTAACTACGGATGAGCTGTAGCTACAGTAGAGGTCGCGCATCGTTATATCGTGCGTGTCACCGTGCTCTGCGGGAGTATCGCAATAGGCGTTGTCGCCGAGAAGGACGAGACCGTATCTCTTACCGTACTCGTAGCCGTCCTTATCGAAGTGCGGCCAGGGGTTGCCCTCCTCGTATGCGGGCTGAGTTTCGGCGGTGTCCTTAACGTTCTCGATATGGATATTATACACCTTCGCGCCGTTGTGGTTACGGATAGTGATCAGGGGATGAAGTATGGCAGAGCCCGAGACGTTTCTTATAGTAACGTCGTGGATATCCCAGGACACGTCGCGCACTATCAGGTCGTACTTTTTGAACTGTCCGCTCGCCAAATGGTCAATGGCGGAAAGAGCGATCATGTCGTCTCCCGTCTGTCCGGAGATATTCTCAATAAGTATATCGTGACAGCCGTAGCGCAGATTTATTCCGTCCTGATTACGACGGTCGCGACAGATATCAAAGAAGATATCGCGTATCACACCGCGCGAGCAGAATTGGAATCGCATACCCCAATATCTTTGGTGAAGAATGCTCACGTTTTCGACCGAAAAGCCCTCGACGTTCATAAAGAAAATAGGCGAATTAAGACGCACGGGTACGCCGATCTCGGCTTGCGTGGTCTCGTTGAGGAGAGTGGGCTTACCGCCGTCGAGCACTGCGTGTCCCTCGCCGCGAATGTGGATATTACGCATTCTGCGCTCAGGATCCGTGCCCCACTCGGTGAAGAGATTCTCGCTCTTAAAGAAGCCGCCGACAACGTCGTCCGCCATCTGCATAAAGCAGTTGTCCAGCACTACGAGCATATCGGAAGGTAGTTTCACCGTCTCGGTGATTACCCACTCGTCAGCACCGGTGCGAGCATTCATGCGGGGGATAACTACCTTGTTGATTCCCTCGGCATGTGCGAGGTTTACGGCATTCTGTATCGACTCGGAGTCGCACGCTCCGATAGTTTCGTTAGGTGTAATAAACAGCTTAGTCATATTTATGACCGTCCCTTTCTTTTGATAGGTCGTTGTCTTCGGTTTTCGAGAGGATATTCGCTGAGTCACCTTGTGACGACAGAAACAAACAGTAGTCTCGAAAATCTTTTTTCAAGCTTTCCTTTTAAAGAGTATTCGCGTCGGGGCAACCGACGCGAATTAATTATATAACACAGCAGTAATAAAGTCAAGTAATTATCAACAAATTCATAGTGGACTTTCCGACTGTTTGCGTGGACTTTCCAACATCCGCCGGGTCTATGGTCATTTGGCTTTTCCGGCGCGAATGCGAGCGGCGGCTTCTGCGCGCTCGCGCGAAACCTCGCGCCATGACGGCATAGATGAAAGTATCTCCGAGAGTCCCAGAAGGACGTCGGGAATATCTATCTTCTGCGGACAGATTTCCGAACATTTTCCGCACTTTATACAAGCATCCGGCTTCTTGTCATCCGGCAAAAACTCGACACGCATAGCGGTATTTAGGCTTTTTGCGCAGGAAAGCTCATTGTATATCTCGATGAGCGATGGTATATCGAGACCCATCGGGCAACCGTCGGTACAATAGCGGCAGGCGGTACAAGGAACGGAGCATTTGAGCTGCTCTGCTATCTCGGAGAGGGTTTTGCGCTCGTCGGGCGAGAGTGGCTCGTAGCCCGCGAAGGTACGTATATTATCCTCGAGCTGTGCCATATCCGACATACCGCTCAGCACCACCGTGACGGATGGGTTATCGAGCACCCAACGGAAGCCGAAGGATGCAGAGGTAGCATTCGGGTCGTGTGCATCAAGGCGCTCACGGGCGGGCAATGGGAGATTTGCAAGCTTGCCTCCGCGCACCGGCTCCATTACCCAGATCGGTACGCCGTACTCGTCAAGTATCCGACATTTCTCGTCGGCGTGCTGGAGAGTGTCGTCGAGATAGTTATACTGTATCTGGCAGAATTCCATAGCTCCACACGTTCTCTCGAGGAACTCGCGGAGGTTATGTGGGGTACCGTGTGAAGAAAAACCGAGGTGGCGTATTCTTCCGCGCTTCTTTTGCTCGAGGAAATATTCTATTATTCCCCATTTCTCGTCGAGGTAGGTGGGCATGGAATTTTCATATACGTTATGTAAGAGATAGAAGTCAAAATAGTCGACACCGCATTTTGCGAGCTGCTCCTCGAATATCTCGGCGGGATCGTAGCTATCCATAAGCTGATGACCGGGATACTTATCGGCAATATAGTAGCTGTCGCGAGGATATTTCGAGAGGAGCTTACCTAAGATGATCTCGGACTGTCCTGCGTGATATGGGTATGCCGTGTCGAAATAATTGATACCCGCTTCTATTGCGCGGTCGATCATTCTTTCCGTCAGGGCGAGATCTACCTCGGTTACATCTCCCACCTTTACAGTCGGGAAGCGCATCGCGCCAAATCCGAGCGAGGATATCTTCTTCCCCTTGAATTCTCTGTACTTCATAGTGTACCTCCGTTTCTTGGATTTAGTATATCTTATTTCCCGATATTTGTCAAGAGGGCGTATTCGGCAGAAAAAGTGGAATGCATGAATTTTTATGCAAGTTAACCTAGGAATATGCGGTAATGATGAATACATTTGTGAAAAAATACGTATTGCAATTTCTGTTTCGCTGTGTTATAATTAAATCAACAGTTTCCTATGAGGCATTCGGAATCCCACGAGACCGTCTTGCTGAGGAGCTCTGGAGAATCTCTTAAGTGAGTGCCGAAGGTGCAAGGCAATAGCCGAATCTCTCAGGCAAAAGGACAGAGGCGTACAACTGACACGGGATATTTATTTCCGTTCACTGTCGCATATATCCTATATCCGGAGCCACCGATACTGTCGGTGACTTTTTTATTTTCTTAAAAAGAAAGGATTTGGAAAAATGGACGTTTTACTCAAGATCGTGCAGGCAATCAACACCTATCTCTCAAACTACATCCTTATCATACTGCTCGTGGGTGTAGGTATCTTCTACTCTGTAAAGACGCGCTTCGTACAGGTGCGTTGCTTCGGCGAGGGTATGAAGAACGTATTCGGTAATATTAAGCTTAAGGGCGGCAAGCAAAAGGGCGGTCTATCCTCCTTCCAGGCTTTGGCTACCGCTATCGCGGCACAGGTCGGCACAGGTAACATAGTAGGTGCCTGCGGTGCGATACTTGTCGGCGGTCCCGGTGCTATCTTCTGGATGTGGATCATAGCTTTCCTCGGTATGGCTACCATTTATGCAGAGGCGACTCTCGCACAGAAAACACGCGTCACCAATCCCGACGGAAGCATTGAGGGCGGACCCGTGTATTATATCAAGACCGCTTTCAAGGGTAATTTCGGTAAATTCCTCGCCGCGTTCTTCTCCGTTGCGGCTGTTATCGCACTTGGATTCGTAGGCGCTATGGTACAGTCGAACTCTATCGCATCGAACTTTGCAAACGTGTTTGCGGGTCTCGACGTTGACGCATCCTTCGCCTTTGCAGGTATGGATCTCAACTGGATCATGATAATCGTAGGCGTTCTCGTCGCGGCGATCGCAGGCTTCGTGCTTATCGGCGGCGTTCAGCGTCTGGCTTCGGTTACCGAGAAAATAGTTCCCTTTATGGCGCTTCTCTATATCATAGGCGGTCTCCTTGTTCTGGCAATCAATATTACCAACGTTCCCGCCGCTATCGGTATGATCTTCAAGTATGCATTCGTACCTCAGGCACTCGTCGGAGGCGGCTTCGGTGCGGCGATCTCCGCGGCTATCACGCAGGGTGCAAAGCGCGGTCTGTTCTCTAACGAAGCAGGTATGGGTTCTACTCCTCACGCGCACGCACTCGCTAACGTGAAGACTCCTCACGAGCAGGGCACCGCGGCTATGATGGGTGTGTTCATCGACACCTTTGTCGTGCTTACTATGACGGCTCTCGTCGTTATCTCTACCCTCTTCTGCAACGGTGCTATCTCTCCCGAGACCTATGCAAACGGTGAGTACGTCGGTGCGGCAAGCAACGCGACTATGGCGCAGGAGGCGTTCTCCTATACCTTCGCTAAGCTCTTCGGTGCTACCGCGGGTACTATTATGGGTAATATCTTCGTTGCTGCATGTCTCTTCTTCTTCGCTTTCTCGACGATACTCAGCTGGAACTACTTCGGCAAGGTAAACTTCACCAGCCTCTTCGGTAAGAAGTCCACTATCGTCTACTCGATCATCGCGGTAGTGTTCGTATTCCTCGGCTCGGTATTCAAAAATGACCTCGTGTGGGAGCTCACCGATATGTTCAACAATCTGATGGTTATTCCCAACGTTATCGCACTCTTTGCTCTCGGCGGTATGGTTGTATCTATGACCAAGCTCGGCAAGAAAAAGGACGACCTCGGCCTCGAGAAATAATCGCTTATATTTATTAAAATTCCCGTCGGTTTTCACAAACCGACGGGTCTTTTTTTGTGCAAAAGGTAGAAAAAGAATTTTTTTCGAAAAAGGTGACGAATTGCTACCCGTTTTTGCGTTATATATATGGGAGAGTATTTTCATATTTCAACAATTTGTGAAATATGCATAAATTTGCATTTTTCGTTATGTGCAATTCGCAGATTTTGAGAGGGATTTCTTGACATATTTGCTAGTTTGGTGATATAATTTAAATGTAAAAAAGAATCTCCAACAACTCCGGTACGAAGCTTGTTTCTTACGTCTACGATGCTTGGGGACGCACCGAGGTAACTTACTGGGGCGGCGTAGCATCAACTGTTGCTATGAATCCAGTCACACTTTTTTATGGAGGGACAATTAGTGCCACTTCTATTTACGCAATGTATGAATTACCTATATTGATTAGTAGGCAAATTTATGTGGTGTCACATATGGTCGGAGGATAACCTTTATGAACATAGGGTTTGTTGACGAAAAAAAACAAAATTGTTTCGAAGTCTTTCTTCAAGGTAGAACAGCTAAGTATGTAAATGATTATTTTGACGGAAAATTATATGTTTTTAAAGATGATTCCGTTGGATTTGCCGAATTAATTAAATATTTCACGAATTACAGCTTTTCCTTATTCACTAGAACCAAGATTATTGATGCGTGCATATGTTTGTTGGTTAATCCTTATTTTGATGAATTATGTAATTATATAAAATCAAATTTTTTACATATGAAAAAGAAAAATCTATCGGTTTTAGAAAAAGAAGTTTTTGAGAAATTGTCCAACAAAACATTCAAATTGATGATGTGTAATTATGAAATAGAAGGTTCAAGATTTTATATTGAACATAATTGTTATGAGGAATCAATCAAACTTTTATTGCTACTACACCAAAGTAGAAGTTAGTTTTAAATTTCCTGTTTTTCTTAATGGTAATACAATGGTTGCCTTTGGAAAAACACGGCAGACTCTGCGAGGTACACGACGTAATAAACGGAAGAGTAACCGTTTACGACTACGATGCACAGGGCAGGCTTAATCATACGTATCAGTACGATACCGATGACGGTTATATCGATCTCAACTCTGTAGTACGATACGATACGCAGAACAAAGAGGATACTCGCTTATATGACAAATTTTGAAATTATTTTGATAGTCATCAATAGATTGTCTTTTGTTGGCTTAGCAGTATTGTTACCTCTTGAGGTATATGGTTTTTTTGCAGGTGAAATTCGTCACGTAAGGTTATTAGAAAAAATCAACATTAGTCCGGCAAAATATAAAGCTATTGGTTTAATTCTTACATTTTCTGCTTTTATCACATACATTGTACGAGATTTAATATTTAATAGTTAGTTTGTTTTTGCAAGTATGACCACGGGAGCGGTGAAGGGAAGCAACAATTTCACCTTTACATACGATGATAACGGCACCCGTGTCACGAAAACTAAGAACGGAGTCCTTACAACCTACTACTACGATAATCTCAGCCAGCTTGTACGTGAGGATAATGAGCCGCTTGACGTTACCTAACATTACTTTGAGAATGCACGTAGAGAAATCGCCAACAAAAACATCGAAGGCTTTTTCAATGAAATGAATGCGGTAACTGAGTTGCTTTACGGAGCTAGTACAGACTATATAAAGGAATTGTTAGGAAGGTAATTATGGGATATTGGAGTGCTAAACTTTTTGCAGACGATTTGGCATTAGATCTGAAGCACGATTATCTGGTATTGCTCTCCATCGGCGTAAGCAACGAAGAGGCGGAGCAATACCTCTGCGAATACTATTCCGATGCTCTCTTAGATAGCGTCGAATCTAACGTCTTTTGGCTGGCATTAGCGCATTGTGAATTCAAGAAAGGCTTGCTAAGCGATAAAGTTAAGAAAAAAGCGTTAACGATTATTAACAGTGGTGCAGATCTTGAACGCTGGAAGAATAATGATAAATATTACAGTGAACGCAAAAAAGTACTCGAGCAACTTAAAAATATGCTCAATTCCGAGCAACCCAAACCGAAGGTGATAAAAAAAGCAACCGTGCATCATTGTCCGTGGCAGGTTGGCAGTTTGCTTGCATATCGCATTATATCTAACGACAAACTCGCAAGCGATCCTTGTTACGGAAAGTATGCTCTGCTACGAATAGTACGAATCGAGAAAAAGCCGATATCGAGAATTCTTCCGTCGGAGTATTATAATGAGTCTATGTTCGTTTCCTTGTACGGTTGGTTAGGAGATTATATACCCGATTCCGAGCTTGCGGACAAACTCGAGTATATCCCCGCATATCCGTCTACTGCACCAACGAGTATGGAATTGCCTAACGGTGTTTTATTGGAGCTCGATTTCAACAAAGCATATATGATGGTGTGTCTTGATTGGGGATCTGGTAAACGGCGCGGCGGTCAGCTTACGTATTTGGGCAGAGATGAGAATTTTGCCGACAAGCTTCCGGATACATTCAAAAAAAGCAGTGGCGGATATGTCTTGGCAAATTTCACATCGTATGATTGCGTGCTTGCAAGCATTCTAAAGCCATATTTAAAAAATGATTGATTCTTTTTTGAAACAAAAAACATTTAGATTGTCTCCTAAGAATAGCTAAGGACAACCAAATCTTTAAAAATAATGTGCTAACTTTAAGTTGTATGTCATCTATTTTAGCACAATTCTCTCCCACCCCGCCGAGAAGGTAGGAATGCCCTCGGCGGGACGAGGTGAAAGCTTAGTAGACAAGCCTCGGGTTATCGAACACAGAAGTTGTGCCATTGTTCAATATTTTTGATATCGTATATCAATTGCTAGATGCATTGGAGGAGTAAAAATGAGGTTAAAAGTTTCATTGATAACACCTTTGATTTTCCTTATATCATTTTTTGTATTAAGTATCAATTCATTCAATTCTTCTCCAAACGATATAGAGATGGAAATCATAAAGATGCCTAATCCCCCGACTTCAAGAACTTTTCGGTGCTTCGATGTAAATGATAAGCATGAATTTCTTGTGGTGTATACCGATACAATGAACGAAGATGCAATAGTGGTATACGATGAAAACGGCTTTTTCTTATATGGTTTCAAGTTCGAATATAACGGTTCTATTCTTGCAGAATGGGAAGGCGAAAACATTCTCGTTTATTTACAGAGAAGTAGTATAACTCTGTGTATTGACAATGAAGGCGTTATTCTGAAAAAAAGCGACAAGTGGGAAGACGAATCGGAGATGGATAAGTATTTAAGACAAAATGTTCGATTCGGTGTCAAAGTAATTGGCGACACAGTTTATGAAGATAATCACGGGGAGTCGCTCATAACCATTCTTCCTAAGTATAAGATAACCGCCGCAGATTCTTTAGGTAACTCTACCGTGATCTATAGTGCGACAAGTAGCTTAATATTTACACTGCTTCGCTGGGGTCTTGTTGTTTTGATCGTTTTAGGCGGTGGGTCTTATGTCGTATTTACTGTATTAAAAAACAAAAGAAAAAGGGATGAAAAACAATAAATGGTTGATTGATAGAGATGAATACTCAATAGTGTAAGTATGTATTGATTTTGTGTTTGTGCTATTGATATATGTAACATCATTAATAGTGACATTTATTCGCTAATTTTCGTATGTTTAATATTTGAGTTGTGTTATGAAAAAGACAAAAGAATTTCTGATTAAATTAGTGACCGAATATCCATTTTATACACTAGTCGCGTTAAGTGCAGCATTGGTTTTGCTATTAGTATTTGATGCCGTGTACGAGTACGATCTACTACTAATTCCACAAATCACGTGTTTCTGGACTATGGTATTTACATTTCTGTCTAAATTTGGTATATATATTCCAATACATATAAATCACCGCAAAGCAACAGCGAAGGAACTCAAGAGATTTTGTGAAATCTATAAAGTACTCGCAATAATTGGTTTACCGTTATCAGTTATTTCGATACTCGGAATTGTTATTGCCATTCATTTTTGAGATTTCAGTACATTTTAGCATAACTTTCCACGCCCTCACTCCGCCGGTGAGAACTTGAAAAACAAGAACAAAACCCGGCGGGGTGGGGTGGAAGCTTAGTAGACAAGCCTTGTCAACACTTTCCGAGCTCTATAAACGGCGGCACTGCTACAACCTATACGTACACTTACTTGTGATTAAAGAAAAGACATCAAGCAGCTGTTATTACAGGATCATTATTTAACACTGACAAAAAGAGCCTCGGCGTGTGCCGAGGCTCGATTGTTTTTTTGTAGGTTTGGTATTAGTACATACCGCCCATGTCGGGTGCTGCGGGAGCTGCTGCCTTCTCTTCCTTCTTATCCGAGACAACTGCCTCGGTGGTAAGAACGGTAGATGCGATGGATGCCGCGTTCTGGAGAGCGGATCTGGTAACCTTCGCGGGGTCAACGATACCGCACTCGAGCATATCGCAATACTGCTCCTTATATGCGTCGAAGCCGTAGCCTGCCTTGCCGGACTCGCGTACCTTGGATACGATGACCGCGCCGTCGAGACCTGCGTTGTCGGCGATCTGCTTCATAGGAGCGGTAAGAGCCTTAGCAACGATCTGTGCGCCGGTCTTCTCGTCGCCGTCGAGGGTGTCGATGATCGCCTCAACCGCGCCGATAACGTTAACGAGAGCCGCGCCGCCGCCTGCAACGATGCCCTCCTCAACTGCTGCCTTAGTAGCGTTGAGAGCATCCTCGATGCGGAGCTTCTTCTCCTTCATCTCTACCTCGGTAGCCGCGCCAACCTTGATGACTGCGACACCGCCTGCGAGCTTCGCAAGGCGCTCCATAAGCTTTTCCTTATCGAACTCAGAGGTAGTGATCTCGAGAGCGGACTTGATCTGGTTAACTCTGTCAGCGATAGCCTGCTTGTCGCCTGCACCGCCAACGATGATGGTGTTCTCCTTATTTACCTTGACCTGTCTTGCACGGCCGAGCTGTGCGATAGACGCATCCTTGAGCTCGAGGCCGAGGTCGCTGGTGATGACCTCGCCGCCGGTGAGGGTAGCGATGTCGATGAGCATCTCCTTACGTCTGTCGCCGAAGCCGGGAGCCTTTACCGCAACGACGGTGAAGGTGCCGCGGAGCTTGTTAAGAACGAGAGTGGTGAGAGCCTCGCCCTCTACGTCCTCTGCGATGATGAGCAGCTTCTTGCCGGACTGGACGATCTGCTCAAGGAGAGGAAGGATATCCTGGATATTGGAGATCTTCTTATCGGTGATAAGGATGAGACAGTCGTCGAGAACAGCCTCCATCTTATCGGTATCGGTTGCAAGATAGGGGGAAAGGTAGCCTCTGTCGAACTGCATACCCTCAACTACCTCGCTGTAGGTCTCTGCGCTCTTCGACTCCTCGACGGTAATAACGCCGTCGGCGGTAACCTTATCCATAGCATCAGCGATAAGCTGACCGATAGTCTCGTCGGATGCGGAGATAGCACCTACGCGTGCGATATCCTCGCTACCGGAAACCTTCTTAGACTGATTTGCAAGCTCTGCGCAAGCGGCGTCAACAGCCTTGAAGATACCCTTTCTGAGTACCATGGGGTTTGCACCCGCGGTAACGTTCTTCATACCCTCGTGAATGAGAGCCTGTGCGAGAAGGGTCGCGGTGGTGGTACCGTCGCCTGCCGCATCGTTGGTCTTGGTAGCAACCTCGCGAACGAGCTGTGCGCCCATATTCTCTGCCGCACACTCAAGCTCGATCTCCTTAGCGATGGTAACGCCGTCGTTGGTGATGAGGGGTGCGCCGAACTTCTTCTCGAGCACTACGTTTCTGCCCTTCGGGCCAAGTGTGATTTTAACGGTGTCGGCAAGCTTATCCACACCTCTGAGAAGTGCGGCTCTTGCGTCCATGCCGTAAAGTATTTCCTTAGACATAATTTTACTCCTTTACTTATTCGATAACAGCGAGAACTGCCGACTGGCTGACGATAGTGTACTCTACACCGTCGAGCTTGACCTCGGTACCGCTGTACTTGCCGGTAATAACCTGGTCGCCGACCTTGAGAGTCATCTCGACCTCGTTGCCGTCAACGAGTCCGCCGGGGCCTACCGCAACGACCTCAAACACCTCGGGTCTCTCCTGTGCGGAGCCGGGGAGAATGATGCCCGCCTTAGTGGTCTCGACAGCTTCTACCTGCTTTAATACTACTTTGTCAAACAAAGGTTTCAGTTTCATTTGTGTTTTTCCTCCGTGATCTAGATGTTTTAGCACTCAAATTGCTCGAGTGCTAACGCATACTGCATATATTCTATACTACTTATTATAGAAAATCAATAGTTTTCCTAATTTTTCACAATTTGTTAACAAATGACAAAAAGCGTGCTCGAGGGGCGTGGAGAGCTATTCGAGACTTTTGCGCAATATTGTCATTATCTTTTTCTCCTCCCTTGATACCTTGACCTGTGTGAGCCCTAAAATGCGCGCAGTCTCACACTGCGAGAGGTCTCTGTAATAGCGGAGGATAACGAGCTTACGTTGCTCGTCGGTAAGCTTCTCTATTGCGAGTCTGAGAGCGAGCTTATCAAAGTTCTCATACTCTGCACTCTCATCTGAGATAACGCTGCCGAGAGTCGCGGTATCATCGTCGTCAAAGGCGGGCTCGTCTAGCGAGCGGACGGGCGTCATCGCGTATAGCGCAGAGGCGGCATCCTGTACAGATACACCGACGGAGGCGGCGACCGATGCAATATCCGCACTCTCACCGAGGGTAAGCCTGCGCTCGCGCTCGGTGTTCAACAGAGCCGAGAGCCGACGCTCCTCGCGCGATACCTTGATTATACCGTCGTCGCGTAAAAATCGGCGTATCTCGCCGAAGATCAGGGGCACGGCATAGGTCGAAAATGCGCACCCGTGTGAAAAATCAAAGGTCCTCATCGCCTTCACGAGTCCTATATTCCCGCACTCCACCAGGTCGCTCATATCGGCTCCGCGGGAGGCAAATCTACCTGCTATGCTGTAAACTAACGGGGCGTTTCGCACAGCGAGCAGCTCACCTGCCTCGCGGTCACCGTTACGGTATGAGAGAAGGAGTGAAAGGTTCTCATCGTACAGACTGTTTTTTTCGCTTTTGTTATTCATCGCTCGCCGTTCGGTCAGGGCTTCAGAATTTTTCTCATCAGGACGGTAGTTCCCTTACCCACGCGTGATTTGACACTCAGGGTGTCGGTGAAGCTCTCCATCACGAGAAAACCCATACCGCATCTCTCGCCCGGCTCGCCCGTGGTGTACATAGGAGTCCTCGCAAGCTCAACGTTTTCGATACCGCAACCGTTGTCGGATATCTCGACCGTGACCTCGCGCGTGTCGTAGAGTCTGGCGGATATGTATATATTGCCCCACGTGCCCTGCGGCAGTCCTCTATAGGCGTGGACTATACAGTTGGTCACCGCCTCGCTGACCGCAAGACGCAGATCCCCCAGCTCCTCCACGGTGGGATTAAGCTCGGCAACAAACGCACATATCACAGAGCGTGCGACTGCCTCGTTCACGCCGATAGCCGGCAGACGAAGCTTCATCTCATTCGTTATCCTTTTCATTTTCCCGGAGTTCCCTTCCTTAATATTTATTGCATCCACTCGGCGTCGTGCTGACGCGGACGCTCCTCTGCCCATTTCGGGCTGACGGAGAGGTTGCGCACCCTCTCGATGCCCGACATTCTGACCAGACGCATCAGGGCGTTCGAGAGTCCGACGAGACGTACGGTGATGCCGATATCGGCGGCGCTGTCACATCTGCCGAGTATCAGTCCGATACCGGAGCTATCCATAAAGCGCACCTCCGAGAAATCGAGTATAAGCATAGACGGACGCACTTCAAACATTCTCTCGTCTATCCGAGAGCGCATTCTGCGTGCGGTATGATGGTCTATCTCACACCTGACCTTGGCGGTAAGGGTTCCCATCTCAAAGAGAAAGATCACGTCATCCTGCATTTTATATATCCTTTCTTCTGATACTGCCTCTTTAGCAAGACAATTCTAGCATACGGCGAGCGAAAATATTGTCGCAATAGAGTCTCGGGGAAAATAAATTTAACAAAAGCAAATATTTTTCAGCTTCAATCGATCAGGCACAGAGCCCTCGCGATGTTTCGTTTCACCTCACTTTTTATTTTCTTATACGTAGTCTCCGACACGCTTGAGAGCTCGGTGTTCGCATAACCCGTATGCGCGCCGATCTCCTCGATATAAAGGAGCGCGTCATCCTCACCTGCGATCTCGCACGCCGCACGGTGAAGCTGATAGTTGAAATAGCGATACTGCATCTCGGTTTTGCGACCGACGCTCCTCTGTCGGATCGCCTCTGCACGCCGCTCATAGTCAAGGCAGAGAGCCGTCACTATCCTGTCGACACCCTCAGGAATCAGCTCACGTAGCATTTAGCCACCTCCAGCTCATCCGAGAGATCCTCGAGCGCATCGCGAAGCCTATGCATACGTGATAGCGCATCACGCGCTTCACATAGAAGCTCCTCGAGCTCGGGTATCCACTTCTCGGGGGTGGCGCCCGCGCACTCGGTCACCATCTCGAGAACGATATTACGTACAGACAGCATCTCTTCAATATCCCGCAGCTCGCGGGAAATTTTTGACATATCCCTTTGTATCTCACAAGGAGCTCGATACAATCTAGCGGGCATGCCTTCACTTGCACTTGCACAAACTAGCACTTGTATTCTCCTCTTGTCACTTAAAAGTTGAATTTGTGAGTGGATTTCAACTGTTGCGTGACAATTATAACACAGAATTTGTAACTTGTCAAGTGACAAAATCAATTTTTTTCGAAAAACCTATTGCATTTCAGGTGACAGTATGATAGAATATCTACACAAGCGATATAAGAAAGGTAGTGAAAAAATGTTACAAAGCAAGCTTCGTGAGCTACGGCGCGCACGCCACCTCACACTCGACGACCTCGCACGCTCGCTCGGCACCAGTCGACAGACAATACACAGATATGAAAACGGAACGATAAGCAATATTCCGCCGGAAAAGGTGGAGCTACTCGCAAATGCTCTGGGCACGACTCCGGCACAGCTGATGGGTTGGGAGGAGAGCTACACAAAATACGATAACGTGATACCGATCTCCACGAGGGCGATACCTATGCTCGGCGAGATCGCCTGCGGAGAGCCTATATACGCCGAGGAGGAGCATGAGACCTACTTTGCCGCCGACTCTTCGCTGGATGCGGACTTTTGCCTCAGAGCGCACGGTGACTCTATGACGGGTGCGAGAATATACGACGGTGACATAGTCTTCATTCGCTCGCAGAGCTCCGTAGACAACGGTGAGATCGCCGCGGTAATAATAAACGACGAGGCAACATTGAAGCGCGTGTACTTCTATCCTGAGGAGGGAAAGCTCGTGCTTTCGCCCGAAAATCCGCGCTTTGCACCTCTTGTATACGTTAAGGACGAATTGAATTCTATTAAGATAATAGGTAAGGCAGTTGCTTTCCAAAGTGTAATTATGTAATTTAAAGTTTACATATATAGGTGTTTTTATGATTTATGAGAAAAGAGCAGACGACGGTTGGTATCTGAACTTTGACAAATATCATACAGGTCACGTACCGACGTATAATCCCCTGCCCCACTTTCACTCAAGCATCGAGATATACGTTGTGGAACACGGCAGCTACCCCGTCAACATAAATGGACAGCGGCGCGAGATAAGCGTCGGTGACATCGCGTTCGTCGACCGCTTCACGCCACATACGTCGGGTAGAACAGAAACGGCCGACACGTTCACCTGCTATCTGCTCGTCATCAGCTCGGCATATCTTACCGATTCTACGTGGCTGAGCTCCGAGACACTACCCGATTTTACAGACAGGCACGAGGGGTTTGAGCGCATACTTGAGCTCTTGCGATGGGGCTTCGCCGAAAGGGAGCAAATGACGCGCGAGATGGCACACGGCTTCATCACCCTGCTATTAGGAGTACTGCGCGATTATTGCGGTACGAAGCCGCGCGGAAACGAAAAGGCAACTCGGCTTATAGTAGAAATAATGAAGCATATCAATACGAGCTACAGTGAGAATATAACACTCGAGTCGCTCTCACATAAATTCGGATACGAGAAGACCTACCTCTCCCGTCTGTTCAATCAAGCGTTGGGTATGAATTTGCGCGAATATCTTAACAGGTGCAGGATAGCCGCGGCTGTAAATATGCGGCGCGACAATCCGGATATGCCGATATACAAGATCGCAGAGGCGTGCGGATACGAAAGTCTCAACACCTTTTACCGCGCGTATAATAGCTACTCATCAAAGAAATAAAAGCTATCGAAAACACAATTTTTGACAACCATTTCTCAAGTTTAGGTATTCAAGCAATCAAAGAGTTATAGTATCATTAAATCAGTAATACGGGTCTACCCGTTCATTAAGGAGTAAGGCTATGAAAATAGGCGTTATACTTGACAGTTTCAGAAAGGATTTCAAGTCCTCGGTATACGAGGCGGCATCCATCGGCGCCGACGGCGTGCAGATAGGCGCGAGATTTCTCGTCGGTCGCGGAGACTCGATGGCGGGAAATTCCGTTGATACCGGCATCGTAACCGTCTCCGAGGCAAAGAAGATAATCGACGACGCAGGCATAAAGGTGTCCGCTATATGCGGCGATTTCGGCTGCAGCATGTACTACACCCGCGACAGAGAGAAGATCGACGTTGAGAAGAGACTGCTCGAGATGGCAAAGGAACTCGGTACGAATATAGTTACGACGCACATCGGCGTTGTACCCGAAACCGAGAATTGCGTGCAGTACGAGGCTATGCACGAGGTGTGCTACGAGCTTGCCGAGTTTGCGAAATCGATCGGCGGCCATTTTGCAGTTGAAACAGGTCCCGAGAAATCCGATCTCTTAAGAAGGTTTCTCGACTCGCTCGGCTCCGACGGAGTTGCGGTCAATCTCGACCCCGCAAACCTCGTTATGTGTGCAGGAGATGACCCTGTAGCGGCGGTGCACAACCTCGGAAAATACATAGTCCACACCCATGCAAAGGACGGAATCAAGCTCTGTGAATTCGATACGAAGGCACTCTATTCCCCGAGATTCTACGGTCTGCCCGCTTTGAATGGCAAGGACTGCTACCGTGAGGTACCCCTCGGCGAGGGCGGAGTCAAGTGGGATAAATATCTCGAGGCACTTCGTGAGGAGGGCTTTGACGGCTATCTCACGATTGAACGCGAGTGCGGCGACACCCCTTCAAAGGATATTGCCGAGGCAGTAAGATTCCTGGATAGATATAACGTAAGATAAGGATGGGATATAAAAATGAAAAAGCTTAAGATCGCCCTCGTCGGCACAGGTAATATTTTCGAAAGTCATATCGAATCATACAAGAAAAATCCAAACGTTGAGGTATACGCGCTCTGTGATATAAACGAAGAAAGAGTCACGGAAAAGGGTAAAAAACACGGTGTAACCAGGCTTTATACAAGCGTTGACGAGATGCTGGTGTCTCTCCCCGAGCTCGACGCCGTCAGCGTATGCACCTGGAACTGTGCACATGCAGACGTCACCATCAAGGCGCTGAACGCAGGAAAGCACGTGCTCTGCGAAAAGCCGATGGCTATGAACGCGACCGAGGCACGCGCTATGATCGATGCATCGAAGAAAAACGGCAAGAAGCTGATGGTCGGATTTGTACGCAGGTTCGGTAACGATGCGGCTATCACGCGCGATTTCATTGATGCAGGAAATCTCGGTGACGTATATTACGCAAAGGCTACGTATCTCCGTCGCAACGGCTGTCCCGGCGGCTGGTTTGCCGACAAGTCGCTCTCGGGCGGCGGTCCTCTCATCGACCTCGGCGTACACGTGATCGACCTTGTAAGATATCTAATGGGCGGTCCGAAGCCGGTATCGGTCTACGGTGCTACCTTCTCGGGATTTGGTGAGAGAGACGCTCTCAAGGATAAGCCCGGCTACCGTGCAAAATCAGGTATGACCGGTGTGCACGACGTCGAAGATCTCGCAACAGCACTCATTCGCTTCGATAACGGCGCGGTGCTCAGCGTGGAGGCGAGCTTCAATCTCCACATCAAGCGCGACGTCGGAAATATTCAGCTCTTCGGCACTAACGGCGGCGCTGAGCTCTCCCCCGAGTTTGAGCTATTCACCGAGGTCAACGGATACCTCGCCGACGTATCTCTTGTGAGACCCACGGCGCTTTCCTTCTCGGGACTTTTCGAGAATGAGATCAACTACTTCGTAGACTCGATTCTCGAGGACAGAGACCTCTCCTCTATCGCGGAGGACGGTTGCACGCTGATGCAGATACTCGATGCAATTTACGAATCTGCATCTACAGGAAAAGAAGTTACAATAAAGTAATTTCGAGATATCTGCATAGCAGTATCAAGTTTTAATAAAAACGGCGATTATGTAAATTTAAGATGATATAATCCCCTTAGAGTAGACACTTGAAAAAACAAAAAGTTTTCAAGACTACTTTAAGGGGGTTATTTTTATGTCTAAAAGAGGAAAGCAAAAGAAATACAGCAAAGAATTGAAGCTACAAGCTATACATTCATACCT
>JAZRBV010000008.1:0-28172 GCA_045635225.1 Eubacteriales bacterium | reverse complement strand
TGGTGTCCGTCATACCGTAGGAAGCGGGGCCTGCTGCCATGTTATCGGGATGGAGGGTACGACCCGTACCACCGCCCGAAGCAACGGAGAAATACTTCTTGCCGTTCTCGATCGCCCACTTCTTGTAAGTACCTGCAACGGGGTGCTGGAAGCGGGTGGGGTTGGTGGAGTTACCGGTGATGGAAACGCCGACGTTCTCAAGACGCATGATAGCAACGCCTTCGGGAACGGAGTCGGAGCCGTAGCACTTAACCTTTGCTCTGTCGCCCTTCGAGTATGCGGTCTCGGAGAGAACCTTGACCTCCTCGGTGTAGGGATCGAACTCGGTCTGTACGTAGGTGAAGCCGTTGATACGGGAGATGATCATAGCCGCGTCCTTGCCGAGACCGTTAAGGATAACGCGGAGGGGATTCTTTCTTACCTTGTTAGCATTGAGAGCGATCTTGATCGCGCCCTCTGCCGCCGCGAAGGACTCGTGACCTGCGAGGAAGCAGAAGCACTCGGTGGACTCGGAGAGAAGCATTGCGCCGAGGTTACCGTGACCGAGACCAACCTGTCTGTTCTCGGCAACAGAGCCGGGGATACAGAAGGACTGAAGACCGATACCGATTGCGGCAGCGGCGTCAGCAGCCTTGGTGCAGCCCTTCTTGATTGCGATAGCCGCGCCAACGGTGTACGCCCACTTAGCGTTCTCGAACGCGATGGGCTGAGTCTCTTCAACTATCTTGTAGGGGTCGATACCCTTAGCGTCGCAGATAGCCTTGCACTCGTCGATAGAGGAGATGCCGTATTCCTTAAGAGTAGCGAGGATCTTCGCCTCGCGTCTTTCATAACCTTCAAAATGTGCCATCTATATATCCTCCTTTATCACTCTTTACGGGGGTCGATGTACTTAGCGGCTTCTGCAAATCTGCCGTATGTACCCTTAGCCTTCTCGTATGCTTCGTTAGGCTCCATGCCCTTCTTGATGAAGTCGGTCATCTTGCCGAGAGAAACGAACTCGTAGCCGATAACCTGACCGTCCTCGTCGAGAGCCATTCTGGTGCAGTAGCCCTCGGTCATCTCGAGGTAACGAACACCCTTTGCCTTAGTGCCGTACATAGTACCTACCATGGAACGCTCACCCTTACCGAGGTCCTCCATGCCTGCTCCGATAACGAGACCGCCCTCGGAGAATGCGGACTGAGAACGACCGTAAACGATCTGAAGGAAGAGCTCACGCATTGCGGTGTTAATAGCATCGCAAACGAGGTCGGTGTTGAGCGCCTCAAGAAGAGTCTTGCCGGGAAGGATCTCTGCCGCCATAGCCGCGGAGTGGGTCATACCCGAGCAACCGATGGTCTCAACGAGAGCCTCCTCGATGATACCGTCCTTAACGTTGAGGGAAAGCTTGCACGCGCCCTGCTGGGGAGCACACCAGCCCACACCGTGGGTGTAAGCCGAGATGTCGGTGATTTCCTTTGCCTTCACCCACTTACCCTCTTCGGGAATGGGAGCGGGACCGTGATGAGGACCCTTGGCAACTACGCACATGTTTTCCACTTCTTTGGAATAAACAAGTTCTGCCATAATTTATGTTCTCCTTTTATTAAATTAACGATTTTATAAGAGGAATTACTGCCTCTGCGTATACCCTGCCTATAAAGGCTCTGCCGTTATCGTTCGGATGAACGCCGTCGGGTGAGAACCAGAGTGGCTCAGGCTGAGTCTTGAGTGCTTCGGCGAAATGCTTATCAAGAGGGATAAACACGTCGGCGAACTCATCTGCAAGCTCTCTTACGATAGGAAGAAGAGTCGTAAGATCATTCCTGATATGATCCTTATCCACCGCGTCGAGGACGTAGGGTGCGAGCATAACGATCTTCGCGCTCGTCTCCTTTTTCAGTCTCTCGAGAATACAGCGGTAGTTCAGCGCGATCTGTGCGTCGGTGGTCGCAATTTTATTCGCACCGTGTCTGTGCCAGATATCGTTGATGCCGATGAGGATCGAGATCACGTCGGGCTGGAATTCTATCGCATCGGTATAGAGTCGGTCGAAGAGCTGAGAGGTGCGGTTGCCCGAGATGCCGAGGTTGATAAACTCAAAATCGGTATCGGGGAGCGCCGCTCTGATATGCTCTGCCGCATACTTCGGATAGCCCGCGCCGAGGTCGTGATAGTTTCGCTTATCTCTGCCGGCATCGGTGATGCTGTCGCCCTGGAATAATATTTTCATATATATTACTTAACGATCTCGCCCCAGACCTCGCGGGACATATTGAATGCCGCATTTGCCTCGTCGGTGTCGATGTGCATAGCGGGAGCGAACTTCTCGGAAACTCTGACTACGACGTCACCGAAGATGGTGGTACGCTCGGAGTCGGAGGCGATCTTTACGGAAACGATCTCCTTATCTGCAACGCCGAACTCGGCAGCTGCCTCGGGAGTGAGGTGGATATGACGCTTAGCAGCGATAACGCCCTCGGTAAGCTCATACTCAGCACCGGTATCGGGATTAACGAGCTTGCACGCGCCGCTGCCCTTGGTATCGCCGGACTCGCGGATAGGAGCGGATACGCCGATGGAACGAGCATCGGTGAGAGAGATCTCAACCTGAGTTGCGGGACGGGTGGGACCGAGAATAGAAGCCTTGAGAGTACCCTTAGGACCAACTACAACGAGCTTCTCCTCGCATGCGTACTGACCGGGCTGGCTAAGATCCTTCTTCTTGGTGAGCTCATAGCCCTGACCGAAGAGCACCTCGAGTGCCTCGCGGGATACGTGAATGTGTCTTGCGGAAGTTTCAACTAATACCTTTTTCATAATTTTCGTCTCCTTTTGTTGAGGGCGATTTTGCCCCATATAAATCCACCGTACATTATAGCATATATTTTTAAAAAAATCAATGTATAAAGCTAAAGATTATCGAAAAAAATAATATAAAACGCGCGTTGGAGGCAAATATGAGCGAGCAGGCAGAAAAAAACGGAGTGGCAGACACCCACGACGAGGGTATGGTGAAGGACGGCGGCACCGTTATCGAGAGCGGCGGTGCGGCATTTTACTGCCTCACCGTGATCGGACAGATAGAGGGACATTTCGTGCTGGAGCAAAATCAGAAGGCGACGAAGTACGACCACGTTATCCCTACCCTCGTCGCACTCGAGGAGAGTGATCGGATAGACGGAATAATCATTCTGCTGAACACCCTCGGCGGCGACGTCGAGGCCGGGCTCGCGATCGCGGAGGTGATAGCAAGCCTCAAAACGCCTACGGCGTCGGTGGTGCTGGGCGGAGGTCACTCGATAGGCGTGCCTCTCGCCGTTTCGGCGGACCGATCCTTTATCGTGCCGAGCGCGACGATGACTATCCATCCTGTGCGCACGAGCGGCGTTGTGCTTGGTGTGCCGCAAGCGTTCAACTACCTTGAGAAGATGCAGAACAGAATAATAAACTTTATCACCGCGCACTCCGCCGTCAAGGAAGAAAAATTCCGCTCCCTGATGAACCGCACCGACGTGCTCGTCAACGACATCGGCTCTATACTCGACGGCTATGAGGCGGTGGAGTGCGGTCTGATCGACGAGGTTGGCGGTATCAGCGCGGCTCTCGACTATCTGCGTGAGCGCCGTGCCGGCGGTGCCGCATCGCAGACGGCAGAGCTATGAGCGCAACGAGTGTCGCCGCATCACCGCACCAAGTGTCACCGCATCACAGACGGCAGAGCTATGAGCGTGGCGACTGTCGCCGCATTTAGCGAAGCCTATCGGCTTTCATACAGTTACACAGCTCCCCTGGGCGCTATGCGGGGGAGCTTTTGCTTTTTCGGATTATTTTTCAACATTTTCGCCGAAATCCATTGTATTTTTGCGACGGGTGTGATAGAATATAATAGTAAACAAATACTATAATTTTTCTATGGATGGTGACGTATGTTCGGTTGGTTAAGAAGGCTGTTCGGCCTCGATAAGAAGAAAAAGAAGATAAACAAAAGGACGAAAAGGTACTACGACTCGTTGCCCGATGACGACGGTCAGGAGCAGTTCCTCAAGGAGGAGCTCACCGTTCCCGAGCGTGTCGCGCAGATCAAGGGCAATCGCCCCACCGAGGCAAAGGCTTCCGCACAAAAGGCGGCTACCGCTTCCGCAAAGTCGGTAGCGCCCACGGCACAGCCAAAGGTAGCGCCCGTACAGAAGACAGTTGTAAATACCGAAAATGTACATAAACCGATAAATAATATCGAGCAGAATACAGTATCTGCGCATGTAGAGCCTGCACCTCAGCCCAAGGCGGCTCCGACTCCCGTGAAAACGGCGGCACCTGCTCCTCAGCCCAAGGCGGCTCCTGCTCCCGTGAAGACGGCGGCACCTGCACCTCAGCCTAAAACTGCTCCCACTCCCGTGAAGACGGCGGCACCTCAGCCTAAGGCGGCTCCTGCTCCCGTGAAGACGGCGGCACCTGCTCCCGTGAAGACGGCGGCACCTGCTCCTCAGCCTAAGGCCGCTCCCGCTCCCGTGAAGACGGCGGCACCTGCTCCTCAGCCCAAAGTCGCTCCCGCTCCCGTGAAGACGGCGGCACCTGCACCTCAGCCCAAAGTCGCTCCCGCTCCCGTGAAAGCGGCGGCACCTGCACCTCAGCCTAAGGCGGCTCCTGCTCCCGTGAAGACGGCGGCACCTGCTCCTCAGCCTAAGGCGGCTCCCACTCCCGTGAAGACGGCGGCACCTGCTCCTCAGCCTAAGGCGGCTCCCGCTCCCGCGAAAGAGGACGTTCAGGAGACTAAAGAGACCGTAATGACGAGCAAGACCGGCAGTACCGGCGGCAAGTTCGATATCAAGAAGACCAAGGACGACCGCTACGTGTTCAACCTCTATGCTTCAAATCACGTTATAATCGCGACCTCGCAGACCTATACGACCTCGGGCGCGGCACTCAACGGAATCCGAAGCATAATCGCGAACGCAGAGCGCTCCCCCATCGAGGACCAGACACTCAAAAATTGCGCGACGCTCCCCTATCCCAAGTGGGAGATGTACGTGGATCGCGGCGGTCAGTACCGCTTCAGACTCAATGCGCCTAACGGTAGCTGCATCGTGCACTCGCAGGGCTACACCTCAAAGTCGAGCTGTAAGCGCGGCATCGATAGCATAATCCGCTTCGCAACCGATGCGGAGATCGCAAAATCCTATCTAAAAAAAGACTGAGTCATTATAAAAAGCAAGGGGCTGTCTCATTAAGATAGCCTGAAAAAGAAAAAGCGGCAGCTTTTTACCGAAAGGTATGGAGCTGTCGCTTGTTTTGTTGTATATAATTATTTATTTAGAGTTTAAGGCGAAATTACGATAAACGGTGGGGTTTCTGCCCGTGAATTTTATGAAGTTGCGGTAGAAAGTTGTAAATTCCGAGTAACCGCAATTGTAAGCAACGTCGGTTATCTTCTCGCCGCTTTTGATCAGAGCGAGCGCCCTTTGTATTCTTTTTCGGTTAAGATAATCGTTAAAGGAAAGTCCGCTTTCCTCTTTAAACAGCTTGCAGAACTGGGCTCTGGAGACTGCCGACAGCTTGGTCATATCCGAAAGCGAAATGTTTTCGGTGCAATGGGCGTCAACGTAGAGAATACAGTATTTTATCATAACCTCTTTACCGTATTTTTCCGAGAGATTTTTCAGATTATCCTTATTCAAAATATCCGAAAGAGCACAAAAGAGTGCCATTACCGAAAAGATGACGGTGGAGGAGTTTTCGGGGTACTCATTTTTTATCTTGCTGAGAATCGATTCGAAGAAAACTATCTCCTCGGGTGGCAAAGAAATTTTAGAGGTTACCGCATCACCCTCTTTTATCCCTTCAAGAAAACGGTAAAGTCCCCCCAGCTCCTCGCTCTCTCCCCCGAAAAGCTCTCCGTCAAAATTCACCAGATAAAAATAGGTTTGAACAACACTTACCGAAATCCTGCATTTATTTCCTTTGGGTAAGAGAAAAACGTCACCGTGAGTCAATGCGGAGGGATGGCTTCCAAAATTGTTTTGAACCCTTCCTCGCTGACAATACAGAAACGTATAGCCGCCGTCTCCGACTTTGATCTCCCCGACAGGCGGATTTTCATAAAATCTGACGCTCGGACGCATTATTTTTCTCCAATCCGTTTTGGTAATATTATAACCCAAACGCAGAGAAAACGCAATAGAAACTTTATTTTTCTGTACAATTTGCAATGTCAAATATACGATACGCTATTTCCTGTTTTGTTTTGGTGTGCTAAAATGTAAGAAAAAACAGGAGAGTTGCCTATGAATAAATGCTTTAACGTTATCCCCACACCCAAGTTTTTTGAATACGATATCGGCGAGGGTTTAAAAATAAAAAATATCCGCATTGTAGGAGAAAATTCTGCTCCGATCCCCGCATCTCTTAACGTTTTAAGAAAGGAGCTAGACTTTTCTTTTTGCGATAATGATGCCGACCTTACCCTATACGTCGGTGAAGAAAACTTCCCCGAGACAGACTTCATCGGTGAGGCGAAGGAATACTTCAAGGATAGGTTTGCCGACAGAGAGGGCTATTTTATAAATGGTGACTCAAAAGGAAAGGTTATAATTCTTGCGAAATCTCCCCGCGGCGGAGCATACGGACTTATGACCATAAGACAGCTCCTTGATGCACCGCTTGGCAACTTCAAGATAAAAGACTCTCCAGATTTTATAGGCAGGTCGATAAAATGGCTTGTTTGGGCTGAGACGGGTGCTTGGTCTTATGACTACGGCGACGGAGCCGAGGCGATAAAAAAGAGAATGGTAAGAAAGCTTGACACCCTTCTTGCCTACAAGATAAACGCGGTTTACGCCGACGGCTACGGCTTTGACACCGAAAGATTCGAGGGCTACTCCGACATCATGCGTACCCTCTCCGACGAGGCGAGGAAGAGGGGAATTTCCATAGGCGTCGGCGGTTATTCCATGTCCTACGGCATGGTCGGTCATCTTAATTCTTATCAGGGAAAGCACTTCTTCAACAGAACGTCCTACCCCGACGGCGATATCTACGAGTGCATCGGCACTCACGACCCGGGCAAGGAGGTAAAGGCTCGCGACAGAGGTACTTGTCTTTCCAACGAGGAGCTATTCAAGCTGAAGATGGACGAGATCAAGGAATTTTTGAAAAAGACTCACGTAGGCTCGATCTCGCTTCACAATATGGATGCCGACGAAATTCACGAAGAGCTTTGGCAGGCAAGATGTCCGCGGTGCCGAAAAAAATGGCCAAGCGACTCACTCTTTACTAAAGACGGATGCGCAGGAGCATTTGCCGAATTCATCGACAAAATTATGGACGAGGTTCGCTCGGTGAAGGACGGTGACTACGATGCAGAAAGAGACCTTACCGTAAGAATGGCATCTCCCGGTTATCTTTACTCACACACAACCGACGAAAACTTCGACAAGGGTATCGAGTTCTGGGGCGCAGTTACCGACTATATGAAAAATCCCAAGGGATTTGGCGTAGGTTTCCGTGAGCAGTTCTTCTACCACAACAAGCCTGCTTTAAGAGTTACCAAGGTAAAGGAGCGCATCACGAAGGCAATAGGCGCAGTAGGAAACTTCCAGGGATGCGACGGCTTCTACGATGATAAGCTGTTTACCTCCACGGCAACGCTTAACTATATTCTGAGGGGCTACGATAATATGGGTACGTATAACGGTAACTCTTTCCAAGAGCCCCTTGCGATCTTTGACGCAGAGTATATGTGGAATTCAGAAAGCTCCGCCTTCTACAATGTACCCGAAAGACCTAAAAATTACGAGGAATACTTGGAGCTATACAAAAACGTTTTGAAAGGAAAAGTAAAGCCCGAGGAAATTTACGGTGAAGGCGGATTTATTGACGTTATATGTGAAAAGCTTTACGGCAAAGAGACTAGCAAATATTTAAGCCGCGTTTACAAGGCTTCGGGTAAAAACGGTGAGCCGCCTATCCTTGCAGCCGCATCGGTTGACATTTACACGAACTACTCAAAGGTAACTTATCCTATGAGATGGGACGACGAGATCACAGAGGAGAAGGAACGGGAATTCCTCGAAAGATTTACCGAATGCGCCAAGGCTTCGGGAGAGGCATATCGGGCGCTTGAGGCCGCCACGTCTCTTGAAATTTCGGACGGCGGTATGCGCGAGGACCTTGAGTTTTTGAAGGATTGCGCTTATATGGGTAAAAATCTCACCGAGCTTCTTTCCGAATATATGGGAATTTATATTGATCTTGCTACTGCGTTCAGAAAAGGAGTCGCCCCCACCGAGGATATCAGTACAAGACTTGAATCGCTTCGGCGTAAGGAGGCGGACTTCTCTTACTACGTAAACGGCACAGGAGTAAAGCCGCTTGATCGCTTTGAGGGTCCCTTCATAAGACGTCGTGAAATGGCGGAGTGGCTTGAATACAATACCGAGCTTATGAAAAAAAGTATTGCCGAGGGCAAGAGGATACCCACCGACAGAAAGGCTCTTCGCACGAGGGATTGGTGGTAATATGGCTGCTTTATATCTGTTTTTAGCAACGGCATTTGTCGTTTTTCAGTCGGTATTCAGAAAGATCGACGCTTCATCAAAGAAGGGCAACGCTCCGTTTTTATTCAATAGCGTTTTCGCTCTTTGCTCCGGTACGGTTTTCCTCGTTTCATCCGGCTTTAAAATAGAGCTGCCCGATGGCTCACTCATATATTTACCGCTGATGATAATAACCTACATAGGCGCGCTCTTATTCGCCTATATGGCGGTAAAAACAGGTCCCCTGTCCCTCACCTCGATAACGTCATCCTTTGGACTGTTGATACCGATCCTCTACGGAATCATAGCTTACAAGGAAAGCCCCGGCATCCCCTTTATTATCGGTCTTTTAATGCTGAGCATTTGCATTGTCCTCGTAAGCGGTGAGAAGAAGGGTGACTATCAAAGAGTCAACCTTAAATGGGCGATCTTCAATACCCTCTCGATAGTTTTCGGCGGTAGCTTTTCAACGGTGCAAAACGTGGTTGGGCGTGTATTCGTAGGCAAAAGCAACTCGGGAATAATGACCGTGACGCTTCTCTCCTCCGCCGTAGCCTTCTTTGTTATTTCGATCATATTCGAGAGGGGTGATATCAAAGAAAGATTCAAATCCGGTGTTTTTTATATGGCGGGAGCGGGTATTTGTAACGGCTCCTCCAACCTGTTCGTAATGCTCGTAATTCCGCTTATGAGCGCGTCGATCCTCTACCCTGTAATGTCGGTTTCATCCTTGATCACAACTCTTATGATCTCTACCTTCGCATTCAAGGAGCGTCTGTCAAAAAAGCAATGGATAGGAATCGCCATCGGTGTTATTTCCGCCCTATTGATGAATTTAAAATAAAACAAAAAAGCGCGAGGTCGTGCCGTCATTTCGGAAGTTGATACATATATCATAGTTAAAAAAATGGGTTAGACACAGTGAGGTCCAACCCATTTTTTGTCTAAAAATACGTTCTGCCGCATTTTATATATAAGAAAGTGAATTACAGTCGATTTTATTGCGATAATTATTCTACTAACACTATGCGGAGCACAGAATGCAAAATAAGGACAAGGCAAGGATAATTAAGGCGAGCGCGAGGCTACACCTCGAAAAGGAGACGGAGCATTTTCTAAGCGATCTGCACGGAGAATACACGGCGTTTGAGTGCGCGAGGCGGTTCGTGTCGGGGGCGGTGCGGCGAAAGATCGACGTGCTGTTCGGTAAGTGTGATCATACAAACGCCGAGGAGCTGGCAACCGTCGTGGCATTTCCCGAGGAGAAGCTCGCCCTGATCCGCAGAAGCCTCGGCGAGCAGGGATACGTAGAATACCTCGCATCGCTCACAAAGCGGCTGATACACCTCGCACATTTCGCCTCGGCAAAGCACGCGCGCGATACCGTCATCGCCGCGCTCGATGCACACGCGGGAGAGTATGCGGATCTGCTCGGCGAGCTGATATTTTCACACGGAATACGTCGAAAGAGCGAATACGTCGAGCACATCTGCCGCGGCTTCCGTCGGCTGGGGTCCGAGGAAGAGCTGGTTGTGATGCTGGCATCGGTAATCCGCGCGCTGACGGCGGGACGACTGCACGTGGTAGGTGATATATACGACAGAGGTCCGCACCCCGATCGGATAATCGACGCCTTGATGCGAGAGGCGGCGGTCGACCTCACCTGGGGAAATCACGACGCGCTATGGATGTCGGCATCACTCGGCTGTCCTGCAAGTGTTGCAACCGCGGTGGCAAATTCCCTGTTTTACGGTAACAGAGAGCTTCTCGAATACGGATACGGCATCGAGCTCGAGCCGCTCGAAAAATACGCGGATAAGCTCTACGGGGCGATCGACGCGGATATATACTATCCCGAAAAATATCGGCGTAACAGCTCGAGGTGCGAGGTCGAAAAATGCGCTAAAATGATGAAGGTGATGGCGATCATCCGAGCAAAGCTCGAGGCACAGATCATATGCCGCCATCCCGAATACGATATGCAAGATAATATTCTGCTCGAGAATATCCAAGGAAACCGCATTTTTATCCGAAATAAAGCCTACGGTCTGCGCGACGCGTTTCTGCCCACGGTGTCGCGGTGCGATCCATACTCGCTCACCGACGGTGAGGAGGAGATCGTGTCATATCTCTCGCGCTCATTCACCCACTCGGAGCGCCTTTTGATGCATACGAAATACCTCGCCGACGTGGGCAGTATCTATCTCGTATCAAACGAAAATCTCATTTTTCACGGCTGTGTGCCGCTCTCGGAGGACGGCACTTTTATGCCGCTCGCCGCCGGTGAAGGTCTTGTTGGGCGCGCGCTGATGGATCATTTTGACGCGCGGCTGAGAGCAGGCTTCGCAACCGATGCCGACGACGCGACACGCCGTGATGCGGCAGAGATCGGGTGGTTTCTCTGGTGCGGTAAGAATTCACCGCTTGCAGGGCGCGAGCGCATGACGAGTCTCGAGCGGTTGCTCGTCGCAGATCCCGAGACACACGTCGAGCCGCGAAACGCCTACTACCGAGCCTGGAATGACCCTGCCCTCGTTGATATGATACTGCGCGAATTCGGACTCACGGGCACGCGCTCGCACGTCATCAACGGTCATATCCCCGTGAAGCTGGGCGAATCCCCTATCAAGGCAGACGGAAAGCTGATCGTCATCGACGGCGGCTTTTCCGCCGCGTACTACCAACGCACCGGCATCGGCGGCTATACGCTGATATACAACTCCGAGGGAATGCGCCTCGTCTCGCACAAGCCGTTTATATCAAGGGAAAGCATCATCAGAAACAACGGAGACATGATATTGGAAACCGACATTTTCGAAAAGAGGCGGGATAAGATCCGTGTGAGAGAAACCGACGAGGGAGCGAAAATACGAGAGTGGCTGACAGATAAAATGAGGAAATGATGCGCCGGTGCTTGGTAAACGCAGCCGACTCTCAAAAGCTCCGCTGACAAAAAAAGATAACGCTTCGGCTACAGCCACAGCGTTATCTTTTTACTGTCTTTATATGTGTCGGATAACCGTCATTCTCGGCTATGTCCGCCTGAAAAGCAGAATTCCCTCCGCGCATGCGGATTTCTTCCGCCTATGGTGGATCTCTTCCGTCGAGGACGGAGTTCACCTTATCAGTGGTGTCTCGTGTCGTCGGTAAAGCACTCGCAGAAGCGAGCCGCAAACGCGGCAGGCTCACCGCCGGCATAAAGGTGAGAGACGTCACCGATGCCACAGCAACGGAAGCTGGCAATTCCCTCCTCGCGCTCCTCGGTGTAGATGGTGGTTACCGAGGTGGGGAGCGTTACCGCCTGCTGCCAGAAGGAGTAGGGCGAGCAGTTGAAGAGATGCGAGAGCATAACCGCAGTTACGCCGTAGTGACAGACGAGAACGACGGTATCGTGGCTCGGCTTCACCGCGCGGTAGATGACGCCGTCCCTCTCGTAGCCGTGGCGTGCAAGAAGCGCATCAAGCTCGGTGCAGATCTCGTCGTAATACGCGCCGACCTTCGAGTTCTTTATAAAGTCGACGTTCCTCCACTCGGTGGGAGAATAAAGTTCGGGATGCTGTGCCATAAACGAGGGGAGAAGATCCCAAGCAGGCTTCTTATAATCGAGATACGGAAGCTTTATCTCCTCCTTAGAAAACTCGTGGAGCCAAGGAAGTATGGTCATGCTTCTGCCGAGGCGCTCAAGAGTAGGCTCGATCGTGCGCTGTGCTCTGCCGAGTGGGGAGCAATAGATCGCGGTCATATCCTCCCTCTCGAGCTTGTCTGCGAGGAGCTGTACCTCACGCTTACCCTTCTCGGTAAGTCCGTCTATTTCATAATCGGGGTCGCCGTGGCGAACTATCAATATTCTCATAATATTTTTTCCTTTCAAATTTAACGTCTGCCGCGTGAGCCGCCGCCGCGCGAGCCGCCCCTCGAGGACGAGGAGGACTGTATACGCACGCGAGTCACGGTGGAGGTGATGTAGTTGTCGGACGACTCGGTGAGCGAGAGTGTCGCGTATTTCGTTACGGGGTATATCGGGGATTTCAGCTTTCGCTTATAGGTATAGCAAACGACACCGATAAATATTCCCGCCGTTAAGAGAGCAAGAAGGATCGGTACGGCAATGCCCGCCACTCGGCGCGTAGTTTTGTTGGTCTCGATCGTATCGGCGGTGATGGATGCAAAGGCTACGGCGGAGGTCTCGATCCTGCCGCGCTTTATAGCGAAAACTCTGTCGTCATCGAGTATGCGATCGGCATCCGAGTCGGAGATCATAGCGTATACGTCACCAAAGGTGAAGAGCTCGTAATAATAGCTCCCACCGTAATGCTCTATAGAGAGCACGACCAGATCGTCGTCATCCGTGAAGCCGAGCTCGGAGAGCATCTTACCTTCACTTACGTAGTAGACGGTCGTGGTATAGAGTCTGAAGCTGTAGCCTGTGCGTGCCTCGGCATCGGCGAGAGCCGCATCCACGCGAGCGGCGGAGGTGTCGGTGAGGAGCTCCGCACTGTCATAGACGCGTGTGGCGGTCGAAGCAAGAGAGGTCACGCCCGAGAGCGCCGTGGCGAGAAGGACGGCGGATATAACGAGTATAATAATACGCTTCATCACATCATCCCCCATCCTATAAGAAACGATATGACACCGACGAAGAGACCCGCGAGCGCGGAGGCGATACCGAGCTTCGCCGCGCTGATAGGCAGCTCTCCGTATATCTTGCCCGTCGCACCGTTCATCGCGTAGGTGAAGGTCTTACCCTTACGTATGTAGGTCAGTATCCATATCGGCAGGAGCGTGTAGTCCCAATGGCTTGCCGATATATCGAGGGTGGTATCGCGCTCGGTGACCGAGCTGTATCCCGAGACGGTGTTCATAAGAATCTGTTCGGAATAGCCCGTCATTCTGCCGCGTATCTCACCCGAGAGAGAGTCGCGATCTATATCCTTTTTCTTCGCGATATAGCCCTGAAGATAAGGGATGCTGAAATCAATATGCTCATTCAAGGGATACGGAAGTATACCCTCGAGCATAGCGCGATCCTCCGAGGAAAGCGCCGATGCGGTCACGTCCTCGAAATGTATGCCTCCGCCGCGCTTGACGGCATAATAAGAGGTCTTTGTATAGCGGTAATTGCCCTGTCGCCAGGTGTTTACGGTTATGCCCTTTGCGTTGAGATGCGCCGTCGAGTCGGCATCGACTATCCAGAACGGGTAGTAGACACCCGATATCTTATCGGTCTGCTCAGGTGCGAAATAGTCGCGCGGAACGAACCACTTCTTTTTAGCAAAGCGGAGGAAGATATTCTTCGCCTCCTCCCTGTCGAATCGGAAGGGCACGATCTTTGCAGGGCGCTCGACACCCGTGATCTCGTCGGTCATAACGATGGGGTTATGACAGTAGTAGCAGAAGTCGGCTACGGTGGATCTGTCCGCGATGATCTCGGCGCCACAGCTCGCGCAACGGTAGCCGTTCACCTGATGGGAGAACTCCTCGTTCTCTGCCTCGCGCTCGCGGCGCGCCGCCTCGGTATCGGAGAGATCCGACTCGGCGAAATCCGAGAGACAGAACTCACAGACGAACCTCTGCTTTTCGGCATCGAACAGAAGCCCCGCATCGCAGTTCGGGCATTTATAGGTTAAGGTTGATGACATATTTTTCGTCCCCCGAAAAGAGGTGATTTAGAGTATCTTACGCCTTTTTCGTTCCACACTCGGAGCAAAACTTCGCCGATGCAGAATTTTTTGCACCGCACTCGGTGCAGAACCAATCGGATGCGGGACGGGGTGCGCCGCACTCGGAGCAGAATTTACCTCTTGCGGTAGCACCGCAGGAGCATCTCCAGGTATCATCCGCCGCACGAGCCGCGGGGCGAGCCGCACCGCACTCAGAGCAGAATCTGCCGGTAGCAGTCGCGCCACAGGAGCACCTCCAGGAGTCGACGTCTCTCTTCTCTGCCGCGCGCTCCATCTCGGCGCGGTTGGTAGCGGATGCCGCGGACATAAAGCCGCCGCTTCCCTGCATACCCATACCGACACCCATGAACGCCTGAGCCGCGCCTGCGCTGTTGGAGCCTGCCGCCTCGATACCGCGTGCGACGGAGCCCTGAACGTAGCCCTCGCGTACCGTGGCATCGCTGAGCATCGCGCCCTTGTTACGCATATTGATCAGCTCCTTCGACTCGTCGTCGTAGGAAACGCTCGCGATACCGACCGACTGTACCTCGAAGCCGCGCATCTCGCGCCAGGAGGCGTCGAGCTCGGTCGCCATATACTGCGAGAGCTCACGCGATTTCGACGCAACGTGGGAGATGCGTATTCCGTCAACGCTCATACGGTTGATAGCCGCCGTGAGAGCCTCGAGGAACTCGGTGAAGTACTGCTCGTTGATATCGGCGATCTCTACTCTGTCGGCATTTTTCGGAATAGCCTCGGTGTAGAATTTGATGGGATCGGTGATCTTGATCGAATAGGTGCCGTGTGCCCGTAAGAAAAGCTCGGAATTATAGAAGGAGTCAAAGTAGTTTACGGGATTGCGGGTGCCGAACTTTATGCCCTTGATCTCCTGGAGGTTGATGAAATACGCCTTCTGCGCGTAGGAGGGCGTGCCACCGAATTTGATACGGCGGAATGCATCCTTTATAGCCTCGCCGAGCTGTCCTGCAAACAGCGAGGGTGCCGCGGAATTATCTACCTTGTAATATCCCTCCTCAGCGGTGAAGTCGATGACCTTACCGCCCTCGACGAGCATCATAAACTGACCGGGATATACGTGAATGACCGAGCCGTTCGAGATCGTGTCCTCGGTGCCGCGCTTGTTCGAGGAGCGCTTGTCGCCCGCGCGAACCTTGGTGCCGCTCGTGAACACGGTGGTGTCACTCATATTATCCGCCTCGATGACCTCCTGCCACTGATCGGCAAGCGCACCGCCTATAGCGGAGAGAGTTGCTTTAATAATACCCATATGTAAATTCCCCTTCGGATTGTGTTTTTCTTTAAGTATACTATATTTTTCGGGGTAAGTCAATAAAATGATAATAAATAAACTTAAAATAAAAGTGAAACGTATTTACAAACCGAGAAAATTGTGATATAATAATTGTGCCAAACAAACTAAATATACAGTCTTTGGGTGTATTTTGCTTTTTAGGGATACTTATACCCTTTTTTGACTATACTCTTTTGTGGTGAATTTGATAAAATGCAAATTCCGTACACGAGAGAGTATTAATATACCCAATCTGTATATAGTTTGTTTGGCGACGACTGGAATTTGCGTTTTTGTGCGCTGATTTCGATCGGCGCACTTTTTGTTTTATGGAGGCGGTTAAAATGCGAAAGGTTGACAAGCTGGGTAGAATAGTAATACCACGGGAGATGCGCGAAAAGTACGGTATGGTCGAGGGCGCGGATATCGATTTCATTGATAGCGGTGACGGAGTTACCGTCGTTTTGTCGGAGGAGAGCTGTGTGCTTTGCAAGGTGAAGCTTGAGAAGGATTGCGAGATTCCGCTCTGTCCCAGATGCGCGAAAAGAGTCTTTTTAGCGTATGCTGAAAATGAAGAATAATTCAAAAGCTGCCCTGAAATGCGTGATGCACTCGGGCAGCTTTTGTTTTTTTGGCAGAGCGTCAAACGGTATAGGTCGAGATTTACGGTCGAAAATTATTCCCGAAATATGCCGTTTTTCCCCCACATCAGCTCCCTTTTCGGTTTTTAGCGAGCAGATTTTGTGGAAGAATGAACGACCGCGAGGCGACAGGCGTAGTTACCTACGTCGAGCCTCACGGTCGAAAATTATTTCCAAAATATGCCGTTAAAAACGAAAACGATTAAACGTCCCAGTTATGATATACAGCATTTACGTCATCGTCCTCGTTGAACTTATCGAGCATCTTCTCCATATTTTCTACGTCCTCTTCGCTGGTGAGCTCGACGTAGGTGGAGGGTACTTTTGCGAGGTCGGCGGTATTGATCTTGTAGCCGAGGGAGATGATGGCATCGCGGACGGAATCGAGATCGGCGGGATCGGTGTAGATGGTGAACTCACCCTCATCACACTTGATATCCTCGGCACCGCACTCGAGTGCATCCTCCATGATCTTATCCTCCTCGATCTCCTCGTCCTCGTCGACGATAGAGATAACGCCCTTCTCCTCAAAGAGATAGCCGACGCATCCGTTCTGACCGAGGTTTCCGCCGTACTTCGAGAACCATGCGCGCACGTTGCCCGCGGTTCTGTTACGGTTGTCGGTAGAGGTCTCGACGATGATAGCAACGCCGGAGGGACCGTAGCCCTCGTAGGTGATCTCCTCGTAGTTGATATCGCTGTTGTCGGTGAACTTTTTGATCGTGCGCTGAATGTTCTCGTTGGGAACGTTATTCGCCTTTGCCTTCGCGATGAGATCTCTGAGCTTCGAGTTGTTGTTCGGGTCGGGTCCGCCCGCCTTGATGGCTACTGCCATCTCCTTGCCGATCTTGGTGAAGATCTTCGCCTTCGCCGCATCGGACTTTTCCTTCTTGTGCTTGATGTTATTCCATTTGGAATGTCCAGACATATATTTCTCCATTCTGCCGCGCTTTTTGTCGGCAATATAAATTTTTATGCGTTTTAACGTTGCTGTACGCAGAGCGACTTAAATCTTGTCGGGGGTCTGCATACAGATGAGGTGAAGTGCGGTACGGAGTACCTGACGAGTCGCCATAGTAAGGGCAATTCTCGACTTGCGCAGGCTCTCATCCTCACAGCCTGCGATACTGCACTCGTGGTAGAAGCGGTTGAAATCAGCCGCGAGATCAAGCACGTATCTCGTAACGACGGAGGGCTCGTAGTCCTCAATCGCGTCGATGATGCGCTCGGGGAAGCGTGCGAGAGTTTTGGCAAGCTCTACCTCGAGCTCACCGAGGGTAGCGTCGGACATAGAGTCGACTGTGCCTGCCTTCTCAAGCACGGAGTTAGTACGCGCGTAGGTGTACTGTGCGTAGGGACCGGTATTGCCATCGAAGGAGAGCGCATCCTCCATCATAAAGTTGATATCGCGCATACGGTTGTTCGAGAGATAGTAGAACACGATAGCGCCGACACCAACGCTCTCTGCGATGCGCTGACACTCTGCCTCATCGGGATGCTTGTCGCGTGCGATCTCCTTAACTCTTGCGATCGCCTCGGCAAACAGATCCTTCAAAAGTATTACGTTTCCGGTTCTCGTCGCAAGCTTTGCACCGTTGATGCTGACGGTACCGTAGGGTACGTGAACGAGCTTGTCAAACCAATCGTAGCCCATGAGCTCGACTACCTTGAACCACTGTGCGAAGTGGAGCGACTGTGCCGCGCTGGTGACGTAGATCGCCTTGTCGAAGTTGTAAGTATTCTGACGGTAAACTGCTGCCGCGATATCGCGCGTAGGGTATAAAGTTGAGCCATCGCGCTTTAAAATGAGGCAGACCGGCATATTCCACTTATCGAGGTTGACGATAGATGCACCGTCGTCGATCTCGAGAAGTCCCATCTCACGGAGCTTCTCGACCTGTGCCGGCATCTTGTCGGTGTAGAAGGACTCGCCCTTATAGCTGTCGAAGCTGATGCCGAGAAGCTTGTAGGTCTTCTCGTATTCCTCGAGGCTGACGGAGACGAACCAACGCCAGAGAGCGAGATTTTCCTCATCGCCATGCTCGAGCTTTGTAAACTCGGCGCGTGCGGCATCTCCGAGCTCGGAATGCTTGGGCGTGCCCTCGGGTTTGCCCTCGATGCTCGCCGCCTCCTCGGCGCCGATCTCATTATTTATTCTGACGTAGAGCTTGACGAGCTCGTCAACGCCGCCCGCCTCAACGGTGGCCTTGTCGCCCCAGAGCTTGTAGGCTACGATGAGCTTACCGAACTGTGTGCCCCAGTCACCGAGGTAGTTGATGCCTACGCACTTGTAGCCGGCGAATTCGTGAAGGAGCTTCAGCGAGTGACCGATAACGGTCGTGCCGAGGTGTCCGATGTGGAAGGGCTTCGCTACGTTGGGAGAGGAGTAGTCGAGGACTACCGTTCTTCCCTCTCCGCACTCGGGAGAGCCGTAGCGGTCACCGCGGGTGAGGATATCACCGACGACGCGGCGTGAGAAGGCTGTACCGTCGATCTTGAAGTTAAGATAACCGTTCACGGCGGTGATGCTCGAGAACTCCTCACAGCTGATAGCGGCGGCGAGGGTATCGGCGATCTGCACCGGAGAGCGGCGGAGCGTGCGCGAGAGCTTGAAGCACGGGAGCGCGAGATCACCCATCGTCTTATCGGGTGGATACTCGAGCAGCTTGCATATTTCATCGGCTGTGAGAAGTCCCTCACCAAAGGAGGAGCTGACAGCCGCCGAGATGAGCTCGGCTGTTTTATTCTTCAAAGTAAGCATTTTATCGACCTCTTAAATAGAATTTTTCATCTTGACGTACTTGCCGCGAGGCTCGTCCTTAACAAGCGTGGCGGGGATAAAGGTGGACATATTAAAGGAATATGCAAGAGCCGTCGCGATACCGTCTATGACGTAGAACTCGCCGTCGCGCTCGGTGACGAGCACATCGGGAAGATCACACTCCCCTGCCTCGAGTCTCTCCGCAAGAGCGGCGATCAGCTCGCCCTCGGGTGCTTCGTCGGGATAGTTAAGTCGCTCGGGCGTGATGAATGCGCGGCGATAGCTTTTATCCCTCTGCCACTCGCTGAATGCGGTAGTGATGCAGTCGGCAACCTCGTCGGGCGTTGCGTTAGTCGTATCGACGATAAGCGCGTAGTTCGAGAGGTCCTGGATATCCACGCCGTACTGCTCCATATACCTCTTCTGCTCCGAGAGGCGGCGCGTGCGTGTCGAGGCTACCGTCTCCTCGAGGGTGGCGTTATGCTCTCCGGTACGGTTAGCGTACATAATGCGGAGCGCGCTCGTCTCGATATCGGTGGAGAGATAGATGGGAAAGGTCCCCTTCGTAAAGTGCCACGCCATACGCGAGTCGATGATCAGCATCTTATCGAGGTGTGAGAGCTCGGCGAGTCCGTCGTCGATCTCGTGATCTATCTCGGGATGAGTCTCCATATATACGTTCAGCTCGACTACCGTCATACCGCGGCGCTCCGCGATAGAGCGGACTATCGCGCCCGTGGAATAATACTCGGCACCGAGTCGGTCGATGAGTATCTTCGATACAGTGCTCTTACCACTGCCGAGATCGCCGGCAAGGGATATCTTGTCCTGCATAATAGGTCTCCTTTTTTCTCTTGCTGTCAGAGATAAAGTTTTTTAACTAAATAATTATAATATAAATTGTAGTGAAAGTCAAGACGTAAAGCAGTAATTTAGCCGTCTGTCGACAAATTATTTTCGAAAATCACCCACGTTTTCCTCACCTCTGCCGATATTCCGCCGATTTTTATAAGCTTTTTATAAGCTTTTTTAATTAAACCTATTGACAAACTCCCTCCGATGTGCTATTATATTTTAGCATGATTTATACGCCCCTGTAGCTCAGTTGGTAGAGCATTTGACTTTTAATCAAAGGGTCCGGGATTCGAGTTCCCGCAGGAGCACCAATAAAAGAGACCGTCATTCGACGGTCTTTTTTATTGCTCCTTACGGAGAACTCTTATCCCGTCGCCGTATGGCGAGGGATATTGCCGCTCGCGGTTTATCAACGGTTTTCCTTGTACTTATCGATTTCGATGATGATACGATAGATTCGTTCCTGTTCCTCTTTCGTTTTCGTCGAAAGGAGCTCGTAGCACTCGAGCGGAATGCTCGGGCTGTCAACATCAGTGGTGCCATCGAGCTTCTCAAAGAGACGCGATAGCGAGACACCGAGAGCGGAGGCGATCTTCCCTACACTTTCGACGGTCGCATTTTTCTCTCCACGCTCTATCTGACCGATGTAGGTCGGGTGACAGCCCGACAGCTCCGCGAGCTTCTCCTGACTCAAGCCCTTTTCAGTTCTGTAATTTCTTATTCTCTGTCCCAAAAGCTTAATAATATCGCTCATAGTATTCACCTGCCAATAGATTGATATTTATAGTCTATAAGTATTAAGGTTAAGTTACCACAGACTATTGATATTATTTTCTGATTGTGGTATACTATAAGTATTATTCGTACTTGATAACGTGCTTTTAGTAGCTGAGGTGACACAGAATGAAGAAATTTACCGTATCTCTATTTGGACATCGACGGGTGGATGATATTTACAGATTGGATAATGTTCTACTGCCTCTCTTCAAGGAATTGATGACGGAACACGCTTATATCGAGTTTCTGATAGGACGAAACGGTGAATTTGACGAATATGCGACATCACTCATAAGGCGCGTGAGGAAGGCAGAAAGGAATGAGTGGTGCGATATCACGTTGGTACTCCCATACACCGTGAGAGATATCGAGTATTACGAGGGCTATTACGACAGCGTCCTTATTCCGTCGGAGCTATGTCGGGAGCATCCAAAGCATGCTATAACCGCGCGCAATCGGTATATGGTGGAGATATCGGATCTTGTGATAGTCTATGCCGAGCACGCAGGCGGTGCGTATGATGCTATGAAATATGCACAGAGGATGGGCAAGTCGGTGGTGAAGATATGAGACGGGAGAAAAATATTTTTAAAATCATTGACATTTAGATTTTTTTGTGCTAATATTATTTTAATGGAACACGTCCCACCGAAACAGAACGTACAGAGAGCCGTCGGTTGCTGAGAGAACGGACCTTTATGCCCTTGGGATACCGCCCATGCGTCGCGCATTTTGCGGCGGCACAGCTTTAATAAATGAGTAAAACGCTCGGGTGGAACCGTGCGGACTGACGTCCTCACCCCGATGACATTTTCGCGATGTCGTTGGAGAGGGCGATTTTTTTGTGCTTTTAAAGCACAAAAAGCTGCTCGCACAGCGAGCATCATAACTCTCGGATTTGCCGAGATCATCACTGCGCCAAAGGCGCATCATAGCTTGCGCGTAGCGCAATCATAACTGTGCTCTGCGCGCAACGCACGTTAGCATCAAGTAAGATAATAAAATTTTCAACATACAAGGAGTTAAACTAAAAATGGCAAAGATCAAGTTTTCCGACGGACAGGTATACGAGTCCGCAGAGGCTATATCCGTCTACGAGGCGGCGAAGGCTCTCTACGGTCAGGTGTCGCGTGAGGTTCTCGCGGCGGCGGTGAACGGTGAGTCCACAGAGCTCTCTCACGTTATCGACGGCGATGCCGACGTTAAGCTTCTCACCTTCGCTGACGAGGAGGGTAAGAGAGTATTCAGACACACGGCGGCACACATCATGGCGCAGGCGGTAAAGCGTCTGTACCCCAATACTAAGCAGACCATCGGTCCCGCGACCGATACGGGTTATTTCCAGGACTTTGATGCAGAGATATCCTTCACCCCCGAGATACTCAAAAATATCGAGGCTGAGATGAAGAAGATCGTGAAGGAAAATCTCCTCATCGAGCGCTCGGTGCTCTCAAAGGACGAGGCGCTCAAGCTTATGCGCGAGCTCGACGAGCCCTACAAGGTAGAGAGGATCGAGGAGCTGCCCGAGGGCGCGGAGATCTCTATCTACAAGCAGGGTGAATATATCGACCTCTGTGCAGGTCCTCACCTTCACTCCACCGGTGCGGTCAAGGCGTTCAAGCTCACTCAGTGCACCGGCGCGTACTACAAGGGCGATCAGAACAACAAGATGCTCCAGAGAGTGTACGGAATTGCATTCCCCACTAAGGACGAGCTGAACGCATACGTTCTCCAGCAGGAGGAGGCTCTCAAGCGCGACCATAACAAGATCGGCCGTGAGCTCGAGTACTTCACCACCGTCGACGCTATCGGTCAGGGACTTCCCGTCCTGCTCCCGAAGGGTGCGAGAACCGTACAGAGACTGCAGAGATGGATCGAGGACGAGGAGGAAAAGCGCGGCTACCTTCTCACCAAGACTCCTCTTATGGCAAAGCGCGAGCTCTACCAGATATCGGGTCACTGGGATCACTACCTCGACGGTATGTTCGTTATGGGCGATCCCCACGACTACACCAAGGAGTGCTTTGCGCTCCGTCCTATGACCTGTCCCTTCCAGTATCAGGTATTCCTCAACAAGAAGCGCTCCTACCGCGAGCTGCCTATGAGACTCGGCGAGACCTCTACCCTCTTCAGAAACGAGGATTCGGGCGAGATGCACGGACTTATCAGAGTCCGTCAGTTCACTATCTCCGAGGGACACCTCATTCTCCGTCCCGAGCAGCTGGCAGAGGAGTTCAAGGGCTGTCTCGACCTCGCTAAGTACTGCCTCGAGACCCTCGGTCTCTGGGAGGACTGCTCCTTCCGATTCTCGCAGTGGGATCCCAAGCGTACCGACAAGTACGAGGGCACGCCCGAGCAGTGGGACGAGGCGCAGTCGATAATGGGCGAGCTGCTCGACACCTATCTCGGCCGCGAGAACTACGTTATCGGTATCGACGAGGCGGCGTTCTACGGACCGAAGCTCGATATCCAGTGCAAGAACGTGTTCGGTAAGGAGGACACCATCGTTACCATTCAGGTAGATATGCTCCTCGCGAAGAAGTTTGGTATGGAGTACGTCGACCGTGACAACACAATGAAGACTCCCTATATTATTCACAGAACCTCGATGGGCTGCTACGAGAGAACTCTCGCGCTCATTCTCGAGAAGTACGCAGGTGCTCTCCCCGTATGGCTCGCTCCCACCCAGGCAGTAGTGATCCCCGTAGTTGCCGACTTTGCCGACTATGCGGCTGAGGTTACGAAGAGAATGCAGGCGGCAGGCATCCGTGCGGAGCTCGACGACAGAAACGAGAAGCTCGGTTACCGTATCCGCGAGGCACAGCTCTCTAAGGTACCCTATATGATCGTCGTCGGCGAGGATGAGATGAACTCTGACAGCGTTACCGTAAGAGCCCGCACCGAGGGCGAGGGCGGTAAGTTCACCGTCGACGAGTTCATCGCCAAGGTAGTAGGCGAGATCGAAACTAAAAAGCATTAAGGAAGAAAATTATGATATACGAGCTTACAAGCGAAAAGCTTACAGTAAAGATCAACTCCTACGGTGCGGAGCTCGTCTCCGCCGTCGGAGAGGACGGATATGAATACGTATGGCAGGGCATGGAGGGCTTCTGGTCCTCTCACGCTCCTCTGCTCTTCCCGGTCTGCGGCAGACTCCTTAACAGCGAGTACGTCTTTGGCGGCGTGCGATACGATATGCAGGGTCACGGATTCGCATGCCGTAGCGAGTTCACGGCGACGCTCGTTGAAAAGAACAGACTCACCCTCGTGCTCGAATCGAGCGAGGCTACACGCGCGATCTACCCCTTCGAGTTCAGACTTACCGTGGACTTCGCTCTGATGTATTCGACTCTCACGATGAAGCTGACGGTGGAAAATCTCGACGGCAAGACTCTGCCCTATATGATCGGCTGGCATCCCGGCTTCAATCTCGAGGAGCAGGTCGCGATCGAGGATTACTCGCTCCGTCTCGGCTCGGGTGACACCGTGGAATGGTATCCACTGCAGAACGGCTGCTTTGCACGCCCCTGGGGTGAGGATTACGGCGTTCCCGCAGGTGAATACCGTCTCAACGAGGCTGAGATCTACTCAAACGACACGATGATATTCAAGGGCACCGGCGATACCGCATACCTCTATGCAAAAAATGCTGAGCACACCGTGAACCTCGATTGGTCGAATAATCTTCCCTTCCTCTGCATCTGGAAGGAGGATTCCTCGCTGGCGAAGTTCATCTGCCTCGAGCCCTGGTCGGATATTCCCGCTGACGGTGTTACTCCCGAAAACTTTGAGGAGCGCAAGATGTCGAGGCTCCGTCCCGGCACGAGCGAGATCTACACATACACCGTAAAGCTTAACTAAAAATATCGGGGCTGTCACATTTGGTAAAACCGAAAAAGTCCGAAATGACAATAAAAAGTCTCGAAAAACGGCGAAAACCGTAAATGAGACAGTGAAATGATGAAATCCTACGGATTTCTTCGATTTTGATGGACTTTTTCTACCGCCGTTTTCGCGGCTCGACGTACTTTTGTACGCCTCACGCCACGAAAAGCGACGCTTTTTCCTCAAATCTGACTATCCCCTTATCAAACTTTTGGGGTGTCTCAAATTTTGCATTTGAGACACCCCTGCTTATACGGGGCTTTCACAGCGGCGTGAAAGGCTGCGTCAATATTTATTCTGCCTCGAAATAACCATCTATAATACATTTTAATTCGTTTTGGAGTTTAAATTGAAAGGATTATTAAAATACTTAAAGCCCTACGCCCGTGAGACCGTCCTCGCGCCTCTCGGTAAGCTGTGTGAGGCGACGCTCGAGCTGATAGTGCCGCTCGTCGTGGCATCGATCATCGACCGCGGAATATACGGTAACGATCCGTCTCACGCCGTGTGGATGTCGCTGGTGCTCGTGCTGCTCGGAGTAGTTGGACTCGGCTTTTCGGTCGTGGCGCAGTACTTCGCGGCAAAGGCGTCGGTCGGCTTCGTCACGGGAATAAAGCGCGCGCTCTTCTCACATATAAACACGCTCACCTACAGCGAGATAGATTCCCTCGGCACCTCGACGCTCATCACGCGTATGACCAGCGACTCGAGCCGTGTACAGACGGGACTCAATCTTGCGCTGAGGCTTCTTCTGCGCTCCCCCTTCGTCGTATTCGGTGCTATGATAATGGCATTCGCCGTCGACGGTGAGGCGGGAGGCACGTTTGCCGTAACGATACCGATGCTCGCAGTCGTGGTGTTCGGAATAATGCTCGTCACGATGCCGCTATACAAGAAGGTGCAGTCGGGCGTTGACAAAATACTGACGAAAACCAGAGAAAATCTCTCGGGCGCACGCGTTATACGCGCATTCGCGCGTGAGGATGGCGAGATAGCAGAGTTTCGCTCCGAAAACGAGGCGCTGACCTCAGCTCAGAAGCGAGCCGGTCACATCTCAGCGCTGCTTAATCCCCTCACCTACGTTATAATCAATCTCGGAATAGTAATGCTGATCTACGTCGGCGCGATACGCGTTGACATAGGCGACCTCACGCAGGGTGAGGTGATAGCACTCTACAACTATATGTCGCAGATACTCGTCGAGCTGATAAAGCTCGCAAATCTCATAGTAAGCATATCCAAGGCACTCGCCTCCGCCTCGCGCATCTCCTCCACATTTGCGGTGAAGAGCGAGCGGGTATGGGGAGAGCGCGAAAGCTGTGACGGAGAAATCGCGGTCGAGCTCGACTCGGTATCACTCAGATATACCGAGGGCGCGGAGTGCTCGCTCGAGAATATCAGCCTCACGGTACGGAGGGGCGATACCGTCGGAATAATCGGCGGCACGGGCTCGGGCAAATCCTCGCTTGTAAATCTGATCCCACGCTTCTACGATGCGACAAGCGGTGAGGTAAGGCTCTTCGGTGCTCCGATTGCGGAGTATTCGAAGGAGGCGTTGACTAGGATGATCGCCACAGTTCCTCAAAAAGCGGTGTTATTTTCAGGCAGTATCCGAGATAATATGAAATTCGGAAATGAAAACGCAACCGACGAGCAGATAATGCGCGCGCTGAGGATCGCTCAGGCAGACGGTGTCGTCGCCGATAAGGGCGGTCTGGACGCAAGAGTCGAGGCAGGCGGCAAAAACTTCTCGGGCGGTCAGAGACAGAGGCTGACGATAGCGAGAGCACTCGTCGAGGAAGCCGAAATTCTGATACTCGACGACTCGGCATCCGCTCTCGACTATGCGACCGACTCCCGTCTGCGCACCGCGATACGTGAGAATTTATCGGATAAGACGGTGTTCATCGTCTCGCAGAGGGCGGCATCGGTCATGCACGCGGACAAAATAGTCGTGCTGGACGACGGCTGTGTTGCCGGTATCGGCACACACGGGGAGCTGGTCAGAGACTCCGCCGTCTACCGCGAGATATACGAGTCGCAGTTCAAGAGAGAAAGCGAGGTCGGCGCGGTATGAAAAGCTCCTCTACTCTCAGAAAGGTGCTCGGTTACATCGGAAAATACAAGTATCTATTACCTATAGCACTTCTTCTCGCGCTCATATCGGTCGCGCTGACGCTCTACGTGCCGGTGCTGATCGGTGAGGCGATAGACCTCATTATCGGTGAGGGTAACGTCGCACTCGACGGCGTGATATCCCACCTCACTCTCTCGGCGATACTCATCGGTGTCGGTGCGGTGGCACAGTGGCTACTAGGCGTGGTGAACAACCGCATTGCCTTCCACGTTATGCGCGATATACGCAACGACGCCTTTGCAAAGCTCGAGAGGCTTCCCCTCTCTTATATAGACACTCACGCGCACGGCGATGCCGTTAACCGCGTGATAAACGACACCGAGAGGTTTGCCGAGGGACTGCTGCTCGGCTTCACTCAGGTATTCACGGGAGTGCTCACGATCGTCGGCACGCTCTGCTTTATGCTGGTTATCTGCTGGCAGATAGCGCTCGTCGTGGTAGTTCTCACTCCGCTCTCGATATTCATCGCAAAATTTATCGGCTCGCGGACACACCGTATGTTCAAGGCCCGCTCCGAAACCGAGGCTGAACAGACCTCGCTCGTCGACGAGATGATGGGAAATCAGAAGCTCGTCACGGCGTTTGGCTATGAAAAGCGCGCCGAGGATAGGTTCAACGAGGTATCGGCAAGGCTCGAGAAGTGTACGCTCGACGCGATATTCTTCTCCTCCCTCACCAACCCGACGACACGCTTCGTCAACAGCGTGGTCTACGCGGCGGTGGCGCTCGTCGGAGCGCTACTCACGGTAGGCTCGTCGGACGGCGGAGCTCTCGCGCTGACGGTGGGTGAATTCTCGGTGCTCCTCTCCTACACCAATCAGTACACCAAGCCCTTCAACGAGATATCAGGCGTGCTTGCAGAGTTCCAGAACTCGCTCGCGTGTGCATCGCGCGTATTTGAGCTTGTCGAGGAGAAGTCCGAGATAGCAGATGCTCCCGATGCAGCCAAGCTTAACTCTGTCGAGGGTAACGTAAGCCTTGATAACGTATGCTTCTCCTATACTCCCGAGAAGCCTCTTATCGAGGGTCTATCCCTTAACGTTAAGCCCGGTATGAGGGTCGCGATAGTAGGCCCTACGGGATGCGGAAAAACTACGCTCATCAACCTGCTGATGAGATTCTACGACGTAAATTCGGGATCGATATCGGTCGAAGGAAACGACATACGCGACATAACGCGCGAATCGCTCAGAGAGAGCTACGGCATGGTGCTCCAGGACACCTGGCTCAGAGCGGGAACGGTTAAGGAAAACATTGCGATGGCAAAGCCGGAGGCAACCGATGAAGAGATAATCGCTGCTGCCAAAGCGGCGCACGCACACAGCTTCATCAAGAGGCTGAAAAACGGATATGATACCGTGCTCGGAGAAGGCGGCGAAGGGCTCTCACAGGGTCAGAAGCAGCTGCTCTGCATAACGAGAATAATGCTTGCCCTTCCCCCGATGCTGATACTCGATGAGGCTACCTCATCTATTGATACACGTACGGAAATACGTATACAGAAGGTCTTCCTCGAGATGATGGATGGACGCACAAGCTTTATCGTAGCGCACAGACTTTCCACGATAATGGGCGCAGATCTCATACTCGTCATGAAGGACGGACATATTGTTGAGAGTGGCAACCAC
>JAZRBV010000007.1:0-2397 GCA_045635225.1 Eubacteriales bacterium | reverse complement strand
GTCATCGCCGAGCTTGAAGCCGACCAAACAGGTGAGCGTATCATGCTTGTCAACGATTATAAGGTATCGACAGGACAGCCATTATCCGGCAGTCAGCCTTTCGGATGGATGATCGCGCCGAACCCAGAGACGGGCAGAAAGATGATTATAAAAGACCCTGAAGTATCAGAGATACTCGCAGACACACTCAACCACTACATGACGTATCACAGCAAACGTCAGGCAGTAGCCTATATGCACTCCAAGCACCATGTGAGCATCAGCTACGATTCTTTCGGTAAGCTGTTGAAAAACACAATGCTGTACGGCGCATACCGAGACAATCCGCAATACTGCGAGGCGTACATGACCGAAGAGGAATTCAATAAGCTGCAGGACATATTGAAGCGAAATTGTAAGGAAAACACTTCCGACAACCGCACCTATATTTTCGCCGGACTGCTGAAATGTCCTGAGTGCGGACGGCTCTTGGCTGGTGGTGTCGCATCATCAAGGAACGCATATGGCACAGTATACAAGTACAAAAAGTACCGATGCCCACAGAATCACATTACAAAAGTATGCGGTTTTAAGAAAGCTGTAAGCGAATCGGTGATTGAAAAAATGATGCTAAAGAACATCGCTGAGTATGTAGAGGATGCAAAAATCCGCGCAGTCGAAATCACAGACTCCGGAGAACCGGACACACCAATGTACGACATCGACGAATTAAATGCAGAGCTTGAACGTCTGAATTACGCATGGAAAAAAGGAAGAATCAAAGGAGGAGCAGAGCAATACGATAGAGAATATGACGAGATAATGGAGAAATTGGAGCTTGCCAAACAAGAGCAACACAAGACAAGCACCAAAGACTTTGAAAAGATCGAAGCTGTCCTCCAAGGCGGATGGCAGGAAATCTACAATGCACTCGACGAAAACAACCGCAAAGCCTTTTGGCGGAGCATAGTATCCTCCATAGAGCTTGAATGGACTACCGATACCAAGCGTATTGCGAGAGTCAATTTTTATTGACTCTTGTTGTACCCCTATCAAGGCATTACCGTTCGGTAATCCAATGTTAGTACAATAACAAAAAAGAAGGGGATATCCGCAATGGATACCCCCTTTCTTCATTACTTCATTTTCTCATAAATCTTGCGGAACAGATCGTCCGGGCAATTGTGTTTCACACCCAGCAACGCCTTGCGCACATCCGCAGGTTTGCTGAAGCCGACCTTTGCAATGATCTTGTCGACATATTCCGCAGCATTCGCAGAGCGTACAGCGTACGTTCCTGCCTTGTTCGGGATGCCGAGATAGTCCGCCGCATTGATCGATGTGCCGTTTCTGCGTGCCTCGAAGTGCAGATGCGCTCCGAAGGAGTACCCGGTGTTACCCATGATGCCAAGCCGCTGACCGCGCTTGACCTTGTCGCCCTTCTTCACGGCACGAGATGCAAGATGACAGTAATAGTGTACTGTGCCGTCCTGCGCCTGCACAGAGACGTAGTTTCCCCACTCCCATGTGCGGTTCGACTTGTCCGTGATGATCTGAGAGGACAGCACAGTGCCGTCGCAAACGGACACCACTACGGTACTGCCTACGCCTACAAGGTCAACCCCGTTGTGCCACTGTGATACGCCGTTCAGCGTTCTCTGACCGTACGGAGATGTCAGACGATATTTGCCAGACTCAAACGGAGAGAGTACCATCCGTGTCGCCTCCTTCCTTCTGCGCTGCATCCACGTACGCTTCGCCGAAGATGTAGCTCACCGCAGACACGACCGATCCGACCACGCCGACGATCTGTGCGTACTCGTTCTCTTCGATTCCGAATGCCGCCGCAAGTCCGACGATGATACCAACCACTGCTGCCCACAGCTTACGACTCGTCAGTTTGTTCTTCCAGTTCACCTGATTCATTGTTTTCCTCCTCTTTCTTTGGTTTTGCACAAACCCGCTTAATCAACAGAAATAATAACTCTCCGCCGAACGCAGCCCCGGCGAAGGTCAGCACATCCGATACATCGACAACAATGTCCGAGACAAAAACAGCAACGGTCTTGAGGATCATCGCCCACAGCAGCACTAAGGTCAGTACCGTGATGCAGTAATACACCAACCGTCTCGCCATCTTGCCGTTTTTCAGGTGATTACCTCCCACGACATTACCTCCTTGTATATCTTATCGATGAAGCTGTTCCCCCATAAAGCCTTGTACGCCTTATAGAGATATACAAAGTTTTCCAGCTCGTACTGCCGGATTTGCTTCGAGTCCTTGTACTGATAGTAGATGTGCAGCATATCACTGCGAAGCTGACATCTCATGCCGTTGATGAGATTAAAAATAGCTACAGAGATCGGGACAAGGCATAAACTCAAGATGATTTCCACCGTCTTGAGTATAGTGAGTGT
>JAZRBV010000006.1:0-2752 GCA_045635225.1 Eubacteriales bacterium | reverse complement strand
TGCTTCGCAGCAAAGAGAGCAGAGAGAGCTGAGTAATTTTGCTTTTTCTTCTTGGCTTTACCGTGTTCTACGGTATGAAGCTGCCTACCTGGGTTAGTACATAACCCAAAAATAAAAAATCGGTTGCCATAGCAACCGATTTTTTATTTTTAAGAGGAGTATTTCATATCCGTGTCTTCCTTGAGCCTCGACACACAGCTTATAACTGATATCACGTTGACAACCCCTACCACGAATACTGCGGTTCCAAACCACGGGAGAGTGTTCATTGCCATAGACGTGACCCCCTCTATGCTTTCCACAAGTTCTTCCGATGTGAAATACCTGAGCACCAGATGAACAAGCTTTGCGCCTCCCATTAATATACCCGTGATCGCAGCTATGATCACCGATCTCTTCAGCTGAGTATGTCTCTCCTTATCGGAGCGCGAATACTTATCACTGCTCGGTGAAATTCCCGTGTGCTCTGTAACGTAGCTTATCATCATTCTGGCGTTCAGCACTAGGAACAGACACAGTGTGAGAAAAGAGATCACTCCGGCGGCTATTACCCCGATATATAATCCGCGAGCGTCAACGTTCGTGCCAATATCGACGTAATCGTAGGAGGAGAGAAATACTGTATCCGACAGATATGCCACTGTTGCAGCCACGGTATATATTATACCGGATGCGATTGCCGGCAAGGAATGCTTGACCTGCTTTGAGAAGATCACCGCTGCTATGACGGAAACAGTACCGTATACCGTCGGTATTATCATATTAACACCGCTAAACGTGTCGGGTCGCAACTCAAACGTGAAAAATGCGGCGATCGACAATAGGGTGAGCGCGAGCAACAGACGGCGCTTTTTGATCTTTTTATCAAGCGCATCCCGTTCCTCGGGAGCTATGAGACTGTCGAGAGCATCGGTGAAGAGTCCCTCATTACGTATCGCCTTAATATATCCGCGCCAACGTCGGTATGTAATTATGCCGTATGCGAGTGTCGCAAGGATGGCGAGAACCAGCGCGTACGGGTAGAGAAGTGTCGCGTAGTTTATTACGTAGCCGCCGTCATCTGTGATGCGCGTCAAGAGCATCAGCTCCGGAAGTGTCGCTGCGAGCAGCTTGAATATTACGAAGCATATAGTCGCTGACTGCAACTTATCGGGCGAGAATTTGATCCCTCCCCTCGAAATGCTGTATTCGCTTATCAGACTTGTAGCATTCGTTCTTTCCCCAAGATAAAACAGGGCAGAAAACAGATTCTTTATAGCCGAAACGAAAACTGCGATTTCTATAACAGAGAATACCGTCGACATAAGCGCGGTTATATCATTATCGGATACGTTACCGGATCTGATAATTGTCACGAGATAAAATGCGGGGAGCTTCAACAGTGTCACCCAGCCAAGCTTTATGAATGCAGACCTGGCTTCCTCAAAGTAGGGGGCGCGATCGGCGGCGTATCTGAGAGCTCTTGCGATGATGAAGCAGGCGATGAAGTCGGGTAATAAATCGAATATGCGAATGTTCGGATTGATGAAGAAGAGAAGCGCCACCGATATCCATAAGAGCGCGGCTCTCTTATTTTTTTCTGCCATTTTGCCTTTCCTTTGCCTTTTCGGCTCTCTTTTTCATTTTCTCAAATCTATATTCTGCGTACTCTGCCGCACGCATCTTCTGATGCTCGCGCATGGCATTTACTATGCCGAATCTTGACTTTTTCTCCGGTGTCTCGTGTGCTTCGTCACCCGGCATACAGATGCGCATATAGCAGCCGTATATCGCCGCGAGTATCAGCACGGTGAGTATCAGCGTAAGGAATATTGCGATCACCGATGCATAAACCAGGATCCGCAGATCAATGAAGCTTCCCAACTCGCCACACTCGAGCAGTGCAAGTATAGGATAGAGAACGACGGTCATTGAAAACAGACGTCTGCATCTTTCGCCGAGAGCGCCGAGTCCTACCTCGCGTGCCACGTCGCGCATACCGAGCAGCATTGCCGCCGTCATCGATCCAATAATCAAATTTCTTGAAACCGCCGATATAAAATGAAGCAGAGTGTTATACTCGATAATGTAGAACATCTCCAGCGCTGTTACTGTCAGCTCAAAAATGCCCAGTACCGCCATTAGTGCCGCCAAGCGCACCGCGAGCTTCATACCGCGATTGAGGTAAGAAAGCTTGTAGAGGGCGTAGAGCATTATTATCGCGGCAATTGCGTCGGTGAATTGATAATACGCAAAATTCAGATTGAGAAAATATCCTATAAACAGAATACCGAAACCCATTTTTTAATCCTTATCGTCGGTGGCTACGGTCGCACCGCAGCATTTTTTATACTTCTTGCCGCTACCGCAGGGGCAGGGATCGTTTCTGCCCACCTTTTCGGATGCCTTCTTGACCACGGGCTTTTTCTTGAGAGTACCGTCGCCGCTGCCTGCAAGACCTGCGGATACAGGATTTGCAACCTGCTCACGCTTCATCACCTGAGGGCGGGGCATAACGGAAAGGAGCATTCTTACTGTATCGTCACGTATCATTGTAACCATCTCGTCAAAGAGGTCGCTACCAACGATACGGTATTCGCTGATGGGGTTACGCTGAGCGTATGCCTGAAGGCCGATGGTCTCCATAAGGCCGTCCATAGCCTCAAGGTGATCCATCCACTTCTGGTCAACGTTACTGAGAAGGAGAACTCTTTCAACCTTGCGGAAGTTTTCCTCGCCGAATACGTTCTTTTCCTTGTCCACGTAGATCTCC
>JAZRBV010000005.1:0-29688 GCA_045635225.1 Eubacteriales bacterium | reverse complement strand
AGTTTAAGCTTCAAAGCGCCCCTCCTTTTGAGAATATATCCGAATGACACTACATTATAGCGACGTTTGCTTAAATTCAGTTAAAATTCGGTAAAAAAGGAGACACGGGTCTCCTTTTTTGGGTTTGTTAAGTGACAGCCTTGCGGTTTGTGAGGCTGATTCGAACATAAATCGAAACAACCAATTATCTTTTGTATATTACGGAGTACCACGATCAAAATGGGGGTTCGTGTTCGATATCTCCTCATATGCCCTGATAGCTGACTTGATGTTCGAGTTATCGCTTACCGTATAGGTAGGTCTGGTGTCGTCTTCCATTATGACGGCAAAGGTCTGTACTCCGTCGGCGCGCCAGGTTCCGGTATCAAAGGAATTATTACCGCCTCCCGCCGTATAAGCGTTGGTCGTTGCAGTTCCCTTATATATATCGCCATACTGCGCCCACGTTCCGGTTTCACGATCCTGATATAATACGACCGCCCACACCGGAATTGAAGAGCCGTTCGGTCTTGCCGTTCCGTCATCATACTTGCTCGGGTCGGTGGTGGACATATAGAGGGTCATCTCGTCTATCGGGTTGACGGCTCGGTAGGTACCGTACCAAGTTCTCTCAAATTCTTCGGTATTGGCGTGAGTAATATCCTCATGCTTCAGCATTACCGTACACGGCTTCTCCTTCTCTTCGCCGAGAGCGATAGAGTCGAGCGTATCTCCGAATATGTCCTTGATAAGGTTGCTGTCGGTAGAGCCCAGTCCGGCACCGATAACATTACCGACGTAGTCACCGCCCTGTCCCCATCCGTAGGTGTTCTCACTCATCTCATCAACGATAGCATCGAAGGGGGTTTTTCCGTTGTGCTTTGCATCTGTGTAATCAGTTCTGACCTCATCCATATTCAGTGACGCCAGTAGCATAGCAATAGCAGAGTTGAGAGTCGCGTTACCGATAATGTCGTCTTGTGCCGCCTTTGTAAACGGAGCGTGTAAAAAGCTGATCATAACGTTCAAAACGGCAGCCGAGTCGGATTTAACCGTTACGGTAATACCGGAATGCATTCCGCCGTTGCCTACGATTATACATTTGTTTGTCTGTTGGTTAGCCTCGTTTTCGGCGATATACTCCTCCTGCACCTCAACCAAGTTAGTCTCGGAATTGAACTCTCCTGCAACGAGGTCGGCAGAGTCAACCGTTGCCGTAGCACCCATACACTCGAGCTGATAGAACGCAAGGTTTGCGATAGAAAGGTTCGTGAGCTCTATCTCGACAGTACGCGTATCGCTTGTCGTGAAATCAAGAGTTAATGATACCCATCCCTTCTGGTTGGTGTAATCGGTCGAGCCGTCCATCGATTGCACTTTGTCGTTTGATCCCTCGTCCAATATCGTAGCACCCGATACATAGAGATAGTCTATCGTTTTCGGCGGTGGGGTGTAGCTGACGGCACCGGAGACGGTGAGCTCGTCGGTAAGTGAGGCGTAGCCGATACAGGTAAAGGAGAAGCACAAAAGTACTACTGCACTTACGAGTATTTTGGTGAGTTTCATTCGTTGCATTCTCCTTTCATAAGTGTTTGATGCATCGGTCATATGCGTTGTTTATACGCAAATAATTTGACACGGGTGGGGGTATGGAGATTTCGATCTCCGTTTTTACCAACAGTGAGCAGTGCTCATTCATATGGGCAGATGCTTTGGTAAAATGCGCCCCGAGCTCGAAAGTCGGGGCGCATCACTTTGTTTAGATTAGTCGCCCGAAAGGATGTCTTCCATCTTGCGCTTTACAACGCTGATGATCTTCTTCAGGGGGTGGTGAACGGTATCGGGGTCTACCTTATGGTTACCCTCGGCTACTGCCGCCTTTCTGACTGTCTCCTTAGAGCTTGACTTAGTGGGGACAAGGACGACGTCACCGTCGTGCAGAGTCTCGCCGTTGGGGTCATAGCGGTAAATTTTGTTACCGTGGTCGCGCTCGTTCCAAACGACACCTACGACCTCTACGCCGGGCTTGTCGTCGGTCTCAACGTACTCGACGATCTCCTCCTTCACGTAGTCGATCTCATCGAGGACCACGTCGGGGGTAGCCATCGCCTCGTTTATCGCGAGGGTAAGGCGCTCCTCATCGGTCTCGGTGCTCTTCTCGGAGGCGGAGAAATCCGCGGTCAGGATCTTGATAAGTCCCTGCTCGATAAGAGCCTCGGTGGTCTCGTAGGGGTGAGCCGCGTTGTAGTCAACGGTCTCAGCCTTCGGATCGGGCTTCATCTCGAACTTATCCATCGTGATATCGATAAGCTCCTTAGCCTTCTTGAGACCTCTGTCGCTTCTGATCTTCACGAGCATAGGTACGTTCTCGAACATCTTAGCATCCGATGCCTCGTGGAAGTACTTGTTAGGATCAAATTCGTTAGGATCAAGTGCGCAGTAGAGACATACGGTCTTACCGCGGATCTTCATACGGAAGAGCTGATATCTGCCCTTCTTGAAGGTCTCGTATCTCCACGCCATTCTTGACTTCACGTTCTTGTAGGAGAGGATATGATTCTTGAGCTCGCCGTAATACGCCTTTACCGTCTCGGGGTCGCTCTGAATAATGTTTGCGGTGAAGCTGCGGCTGACTCTGACGCCAACCTTGTTACCGTTCTCGTCGAGAATGAAGATCTCGCCGTCCTCGTCGTCGTTTTCCTCGTCGGAGGTCTCGGTGGCGGGTGCCTCCTCGACTACCGCGGGAGTCTCCTCTACGGGAGTCTCGACTGCCTCGGGGGTCTCGGTGGTTGCGGTAACGGTGATGATCTCGCGCTCGCCCATCGGAATACCGGAGGCGATCTCGATCTGCTCGTATACTACGGGCTCACGCTCGGGCTCTGCCTCTACCTCTACCTTTACCTCGGGTTCGGACTCGGTAGGAGCGACCTCGGCGGTAGCGATGACCTCGCGTATTACCTCTCGCTCAACTACGGGGTTGACGCTGAGGTTGATCACGGGATCGGTAGGAGCTACGTTTACGTTAACTACGGGCTCTACGGGAGTTACGTTTACGTTAACTACGGGCTCGGGTGTATCTATTACGGGGTTGAAGCTAAGATTGATTACGGGATCGCTCTTCTCCTTAAGCTCTGCCTCGGCAAGACGCTTGAGAAGCTTCTCTGCAAGAGCCTCTGCAGTTCTATCAACGTTAGGCTCTGCGGTCTGTACGGGTACGGATACTGTAGCAGGTGCGGGCATCTCGGCGATGCGCTTGTCAACTGCGGCGCGAGCCTCGCTGACTGCGGTCTCGACCATACCGGGAGTTGCCGCGTTGATAGCGGTATCGAGTCTCTCGGTCACTACGCCGACTACCTTGTCTGCCGCCTCGGAGATAACCTTCGGAGTGACGTCAGCTACAAGCTTCGGAATAATGCTGTCGGTAGGAACTACGGAGTCGTCAACGTATTCGGGGTGGTTGCCGTAGATGTCGTCGTAGTTATCTACCTTGATCTCATAGAGATAGAGGATCTTGGTGTTAGTGGGAATAAAGAACTGCGTGCGGGTCTGGTCGGTGTTCTCGCTCATAAGAACGGGAGACTGAATAGTGTCGCGGATCGCAAGCATATCGGTGAAGGTATCCACCGTCAGTATCTGATAGCCACGGATATCGAAGCCGTTGGTTATCTTCTGTATGAAGGAACGGTAGCTCGAGAGGAGCTTCTGTACCTTGATGGAGTAGTTAACGTCGTGGTTTCTCGTTACGTAAACGAAGGTCACGAAGATGAGCACTGCGAAGAGCTCGACGAGTCCAAGAACTACGGATACAGTCTTGAAGGCATTCTGGTTGACGGCGTCCTTATATGCGAGGACCTTCGACTCGGTGGGAATGCTCTCGGTGGACTCGATGTTCATCGTACGCTCGGTGAGCGGAATATGTAGAGTGGTAAAGTAGCTGTTCTGGCTGTCTACCGCAAACTCGTCGGAGGTACCCTTGACGTTAACGGTCATAGTGACGACGAGGGTGCTGGTAACGCTCGAGAGACCGTATTCCTTCACAAACTCCTCTGCCTTCGTGTTGTAGGTGGGGAAATCGATCATGATATCCTCATCTATTATAAGCTGACTGTTAGAGCTCTGCTCCTTTGTGGTCTCGCCCTTCAGCTCATAGGTGGGGCGGAAGATAACGTTGTCGGTTCTGTCGTCGACTACCTCGACTGCCGCATCGATCTTATAGGAGTATTTATAGTTTACGTTTTTCGCACCCATTACGATGCCGTACTGGAAGTTTGCAGAGATAGCATTTACAAGCTCGGTGACGTATTGCTGTCCCGAGGTCTGCCACTCATCCTCGTAGTAGGAGTTGGGCTTGTATTGCACCTTGTAGTCTACCCTGCCCTCCTCGACGTAATCTATGTAATAGGTCTTGTCAAGAGCAAAGTAGGTTAGTGCGGAAGCTGCTATCAGTACGGCGATCGCCGCGATAGCTATTGCCTGGATAAAGATCAGTTTTTTTCTGTTCTTTTTATAATTCAGGCGCTTTCTTCTTTCGGCTTCTGACATTATTCTCTCCGTTTCTGTCGCGTGCGCGGCTGGTTTATAGGAAGGACTTTCGTCCAATGTTAACTTTTTTAGTTAAAGATCTTGTCTATTACGAATTCTCGTATCCAGAGCGTTGGATAGCCTACGTAGGGTACCTTCAGCTCTGCTGTGCCGACTATTTCGGCATCGGTGACGTATCCGGCATCGAGGTTGTCGTTCATATCACCCTTTGTGTAATAGCGGTTCTGACCGTTTACACGTTCTATGTCCACTACGCGGTGGACTATACGGGACTGGCCCTTTCGGAACACTATGACCTGACCTTCTTCTATGATCTGGTCGTCATATTGCTCAAAGATGACGGCATCGCCCTTGTTGAGCTCGCCCGTCATAGACTCGGTCGCGATAACGAGTGCGCCGAATCGGAACTGACACGTTGTCAGCATTACTACGCCTATCATTATTACTACTGTCACAGCAGAAGCAACGTAAGAAAATACGTTACGCTTCACGAGCGCGTATTTGCGCTTTTTCTCATAGAGACCGTCGATGAAGGCAAAGATGAGTAGAGGGAAAAGGAGCTTGATGATCGCCTGCAGGGAGGTCGACATCAGAGGTATACGCGGAATGAAATACGGTTGAAGTACTACTATCAGTCGGTAGATTACGTTTGGTTTCCAGGTATAGCGCTTTGAAATATATTGGTAGACAAGATTCGCGATGATGGCGGGCATCAGGGTGATGCCGAAAACGTCCATAAGCTTGTTGAAGCTGTCGACGCCGCTGATATTCGCGAAGATGAGTACGTCTGCCATAACCGAGATAACGTAGATAAGCGCCGCATGGGTAAAGCCCTTGTGCACTATGATAATGCTACGCACGTACTCGATAGCGAGCACACCGAGTATTATCGGTATGATCTCGAGGAAGAGCGTGATACCGGAAAACTCGACCGAGTGACCGAGTCCGAAGATAATACCTGCAACAAACTGCAATGAAACGTAGAACACTCCCATAACCGCCATAAGTCCGAGAACCTGTCGGTAGTAGAAGGAGGGAGCGGTGCGCTTCTTAAGCAGGAAATGGATCACTACCGCGGCAGTGGGCAGCAAAATAGCAGCATATATCCTGCCGCCGCTGCTCGGTAGAAAAAATCCTACGAGAAGGAGGGCAAAAAGTGAGATGTTAGTGATATGTAATATCTTTCTGTCGATCGACAACAGTTTGCCCTCCTTTCGTTAAAGGTTAGAGAATGTTTGAGCTATTGCTCGCTGATTAGTTAGCAGCAGTAGCGGTGATAGTGATGTTGAAGGAACCAGATGCGGAACCGGAGGGAACAGTGTCAAGAGTAACTCTGAAGGTAGCGGTAGCAGTACCGGAGGAAGCAGCAAGGTTAGTGCTGCTGAAGGTAACATCAGACACGGTGAAATGGTTACCGGCATCAGTTTCACTAACTACCGCGCTGAGCGTAGCTGCAATAGTAGAGGTGTTCTTGATAGTAAGCTGAACCTCAACATAGTCACCAGCAGCCATAAGCTGACCGTTGTTGATGTTAACGGTTGCTACGTCGTCTGCATCGTTGGTAGGATCAGTACCGTCAGAGAAAGCAACGGTAATTGCCTTTTCAGCAGTCTTGAAGTCAGAAACGGTTGCGCCGTTGGATACGCCGGATACCTTGTAGGTGGTGGTATCGTAGCTGACCAAAGAAGCAAACTGAGGAGTACCAAGTTCACCTTTTGCGGTGAGGTCATCGGTCAATGCTGCATAACCGACACCAAGAGCGAGGATCGCAACTGCAAGGAACAGTGCGATGATTGATCTTCTCTTTGTCATGAGAAAATCTCCTTTCTAAAAATTTTTTTAGACAAATTTAATTTATATCTTTTAGGGCTTGTTCTTTCGAACGCGCACCTTGGGATACCGTAATTTGGTGACGAAAAAAATGTACATTATAATATTATAATCGCGTTTTACCTAAAATCAAGTTAAATTTTGCATCTTTTCCGTGTATTTGCCAAAGTTCTCCGTTTTGCATAAAAATGGGGGCGCGATTTGGCGAAATTTATCAAAAATCACAATAGCTTTTACTTCACGCCGTAGTTACATATGCCGTCGTCCTCGGAGGGGGCGGGGGTGTCGATGCGAAAATCGGCGTACCTGCAAAACCAGCACTCGCGCTCTGTAGGGAGAGTTCCCTCGCGCGGGGTGAAGGCGGGACAACACTCGAGTGCCTGTACACGGCGGTCTGCCGGTGGCTCGGTGAGGGTGGTGTGTGGTCTACTGAACGCTCTCATCTTATCGTTCTCCAATTACTTGTTGAATGTGGAATATTGTCAGGATGAAGCAAAATTTCAAAAGTCAATGGCGATATTTTTCATCATATAATATATAGCACAAATCGTAACGGTTGTGCAGTGATGCACTAAATTGTGGGAATTTTGCACTAAATTTTATTTTGGCGGGGTTGCAAAAGAGGTGTGATTGTGATAAAATATACGTAAGAGAGCGGCTACGTGTCGCGAAAAATACGGCAGGAGGCGGTACGTATGATAAAAATCGCTGTGTGCGACGACGAAGTGAAGTACCTGGACGTGTCGCGAAAAATGCTCGAGAGATATGCGGAGGCAAACCCCGAGAGGACCTTGCATATCAGCTATTTTCACTCCGGGCGCGACCTAATATCGAGCATCGTGATGAACGGTGCGTACGACATCTATATACTCGACGTGATAATGCCGGAAATAAGCGGCATCGACACGGGCGTGGCATTGAGACGGCACGACGAGGCGGGAAAGATCATATATCTGACGAGCTCGCCCGACTATGCTGTGGACAGCTATATCACGAGTGCGTACTACTATTTATTAAAGCCTGTTGAAGAGGGAAAGCTTTTTTCGGTGCTGTCGGGTGCTATCGCACAGATAATCGAGAGACGGGAGAAATGCGTGAAGGTGAAGACCTCTGATGAGACGGTCATGATCCCCTTCGACAGTATCGTATACGTTGAGCTACGGCGCAAGGCACTGCTCTATCATCTTTTGGACGGCAGTGTGGTGCAATCGCTCTCACAGAGGGAATCGTTTGCGAACTGTGTGAGCATACTGCTCGGTGACAAGCGATTTATGCTCTCAGGGGCGGGAGCGTGTCTCAATCTGCACCAGATCAAGGCTGTCGAACGCGACAGCGTTACGTTCCGCTCGGGGGAGAAATATTACATCCCGAAGTCCTCGGCAGGCGAGGTAAAGGACGCGTGGCTCGACTACTGGTTTGGTGATCAATAGCCTGAAAATGCAGAAAAAGGGGGTACCCGTGTCGCGTTTTTCACGGGGTATGATATGGGAGATATACTAAGAACTATATCGCTCGGGTGGTCGCTCGTGCACGCTTTGGTAATGTTTATGATCCTCTACGAGCCGAGGCTGTCACGACGGAGTAATATAATTTTGACGGCGATAGTGATGGGTGCGATAGCGGCAGGAAACGTCGTGATATTCGCTCTGTACGGACGAGAGGTGCTATCGATGCTGATGACCTTCACCGTTCTCGTGCCGAGCGTTATATTCTTCTATTTTATGGCGAGAAACAGGGGCTCGAGATTCGTGTTCACCTTCTGTATAGTGAGGACGATGTCGCTAGCTGTCATCATATCAACGGCTATGGTTGATATCGCATTTTTCGGCGATTCGGGAATTTTCTCGTTTATCTCAAGACTTATCCTCTATCCGCTCATCGAGATATTTATGGGGCGGTGGCTACGTAAGACCTACCAAGAGCTGCAGAATTCGCTCCGGAAGAGCTGGGGCTGGTTTGCGGTCGAGTGTGCGATATGCTATCTGTTGCTCGTCGTGATGATGAACTATCCCGTTTTCCTTGCCGAAAATCTGTCGTACTTCCCCGCTGTGGCGCTCGTGCTTTTACTGCTGCCGGTCATATACGGAACGGCGTTCCGATCGCTGATCACACAGAAGAATGCGATGGAGCACAAGACGCGCGAGGATATCTTCCACGTCGAGCAAGGACATATGCGCGACATCATCGCAAAAGCAGACGAGATCGAGCGCAGAGTACGCATCGAAAGACACGATCTGCGGCACAGACTACGGTCGATACTGACTATGCTCGAGGACGGCAGTATCGAGGAGGCGAAGGAGTACATACTAGCCTCATCGATCAATTATGACAGCACCCGTGTCGAGAAATTGTGTCAAAACCCGATACTCGACGCAGTATTATCCACCTTCTTTGCCGATGCAAAAAAACAGGGCATCGAGGTCACCTCGGAGCTCGCGATACCGCACGAGCTGCCCGTCGATGCGACGGATCTGTCTATAGTTTTTGCGAATGCGCTCGAGAATGCGATAAATGCGACGAGCCGACTGCCGGAGGGCGAGCGGTATATCAAGTGCAGATATAAGATCGGACCCAGACATATGATACAGATATCCAACACCTACGCAGGCGAGGTCGAGTTTGACGAGCGCGGTTATCCCGTATCCCACGAGGCAGAGCACGGCATAGGCACAAGATCGATTGCCGCGTTCTGTGAGAGACACGGTGCCCTGCTCTCCTATAAGGCTGAGGATGGCTGGTTCCACGTGAGGATAATGCTGGGTTGACAGCGATAGAGATCCGATAGGCAAAAGCCGCCTCCAATATATGAATACGCCACCCCGTGTCGAGTTTCAGACACAGGGTGGCGTATTTTTGTCACTACAGAAGAGGAAGAAGCGGAGGGTATAAAATCCTCTCTAGTGGGTGGGAGATACTATGGAGTTCCGCGGGCATAATGCGGATTCGAGCCCGAAACCGCCTCGTAGCTGTTGGTGGTGGCGGCAGTCGATATGACAGAACAAAAAATACCCCGAGCACAAGCGCACTCGGGATATTTTGTATAGGATGTAGAACTTGATTAGCCCTTGACCATCTTCTCGATCTCAGCTGCGAAGTCCTCTTCTCTCTTCTCGGCAGTAAGGGAGTCGGACTTATATGCTACACCCCTTGCGGCGAAGAAATTTTCGATGGATTTCGTTGTTTCGAGGCGCGGATTATTACTTTTTATCGTAATACCACCTTATAGGATTTTCGTACATATAGTTGATCCTAGTATCGTAGTCCTTTTGGTCACGAATTATATGATCGGCGTAATTTCGCTGAAAGATATTATATCCGATCTCCTTATTACAAAAGCGCTTAAAGGTTGAAATGACGTGCGGAAGCATTTTGTTCGTAGGGGTCGGCGCCCTCGACGACCCGTCCTCTTTTTTGGAATATTTAGCCGGGTCTAGGATTATTATTGCGTGTATATGATCCGGCATTATTACATATCGATCAATCTTCACACCCGAGATGTTTTCGCTTGAAAGAAGATTCTTTTCTATTATTTGACCTATATGAGTAAGTTGAACACGAGGAGCTCGGGCGGAAAGCTGCGGGTTTCCTTCTCGCGGGTCGTCGTGGGCGCCGACCCCTACCGATGACAAAAATTCGCATTCCGAGGGTTTGATCACCGCAGACAAGATTCTCATCCTGTCCTTCGTGCACAAGGTGACGAAATACGCACCCTTTATGCTATAATCGTATTTTTCAAGCCTTGTGCTTTTTCTTTTCGGCAATTCTTGTTCCATGGTAGCCACCTATATTTATAAAAATCGGCAGAGATTTCTCTGCCGATTTTGTTTATTCGTTTATCTGAAGTATTAGCCCTTGACCATCTTCTCGATCTCAGCTGCGAAGTCCTCTTCTCTCTTCTGGATGCCCTCGCCCTTGTCGTAACGAACATAGCCGGTAACCTTGATGCTGCCGCCAAGCTCCTTAGCAACCGATGCAACGTACTTAGCAACGGTCATGGAGTCATCCTTAACGTAGAGCTGCTCAAGAAGGCAGTTGTTCTCGAAGTACTTGCCAAGCTTACCCTTAACGATGTTAGCGAGAACGTTCTCGGGCTTGTTAGCCATCTTGGGATCCTCCTTCATCTGAGTAAGAAGGATAGCCTCCTCCTCAGCGAGAACGGATGCGGGAACGGACTCACGGTCGAGGTACTTAACATCCATAGCGGCGGTCTGGAGTGCAACGTTCTTTGCACACTCAGCGAAGCCGTCCTTGTCAGCTACGTCGGTATCGAAGGAAACGATAACGCCGGTAGCGCCGAGGCCGTGGATGTAGGTGGAAACAGTGCCCTCAACGATGGTGAAGCGACGGATGGAGAGCTTCTCACCGATCTTGTAGATCTTCTCAGCGAGAGCGTCTGCAACGGTGCCCTCACCTGCCGCGAAGTTGGAAGCAAGAAGTGCGTCAACGTCAGCGGGCTTGTTAGCGATGATGCTCTTAAGAATATCCTTAACGAACTCCTGGAAGGTTGCATTCTTAGCAACGAAGTCAGTCTCGGAGTTAACCTCAACGATGGCAGTGGTGTTGCCGACAGTCATAACGTCAACGAGACCCTCTGCTGCGATACGGTCAGCCTTCTTTGCAGTTGCTGCCATACCCTTCTCACGAAGATACTTTATTGCTGCCTCGAAGTCACCGTTAGACTCGGTAAGTGCCTTCTTGCAGTCCATCATACCGCAGCCGGTCTGCTTTCTGAGCTCGGCTACGTCCTTAGCTGTGAATGCCATATCTTTATTCTCCTTATATTTTGAATGAATGAAGCGAATTACGCCTCAACGGTCTCTTCTGCAGTCTCTGCCTCTGCAACGGGCTCTTCCTGTACGCCGCCGTGTGCCTCGATAACTGCGTTTGCAAGTGCGCCTGCGATAAGCTTGATAGCGCGGATAGCGTCGTCGTTACCGGGAATGATGTAGTCTGCATCGTCGGGATCGCAGTTGGTATCTACGATAGCTACTACGGGAATACCGAGCTTCTTAGCCTCGAGGACAGCGTTTCTCTCCTTGCGAGTGTCAACTACGAATACGCAAGAGGGGAGAGTCTCCATATCCTTGATACCGCCGTAGGACTTCTCAAGATCGTCGATCTCCTTGAGCTTCTTAGCAACTTCCTTCTTAGGAAGAAGATCGAAGGTACCGTCAGCCTGCATCTTCTCAAGATCCTTGAGTCTCTTGATGGACTTACGAATGGTGTTGAAGTTGGTGAGCATACCGCCGGGCCAACGCATGTTTACGTAGTACTGTCCGCATCTAAGTGCCTCTTCCTTAACGGTGTCGGCTGCCTGCTTCTTAGTACCGATGAAGAGGATGGTGCCACCCTCCTGTGCCATCTCGGAAACGTAGTTGTACGCCTCCTCGAACTTCTTAACGGTCTTCTGAAGGTCTACGATGTGAATACCGTTTCTCTGGGTGAAGATGTACTCTGCCATCTTCGGATTCCACTTCTTGGTCGGGTGACCGAAGTGCACGCCTGCTTCAAGCAGCTGCTTGATGGTGATCTCGAACATTATAATGTTCCTCCTTGGTTTTTTCCGCCATAGCGACATAATACTGCGACGCAGTGTGACTGCGCACCGGCAGTAAACCTACTCGCTATGTGAGATATATTTTTGTCTGCCCTCGCGGACAGCCATAATATAATAGCATATTAAAGGCGAAAGGTCAAGTGGAAATTTTATGTAAACGTAATAATTTACAAATAATTCATAATTCAAGTCCCTACTTGCAAAGTGAAAAGTAATGTGGTATACTAAAATGGAGCAAAAACAAAGGGGATCCCTATGAGAAAAAGCATATATACGAGGCTGAAGTGGCTGTACTGTGCAGTATACGCCCTGCTCTTCCTCACCTTTTACGTGCCGAGCTACGTGCTGGAGGTCACGGTATTCGAATACGATTACGTTCATCATTACATATACGAGATCGCGACCTTCCTCGCATCGACGGTCGCCGTGGGTGCCGTATACCTATGCTCGGTGCGGGAGGGTGCGTCGGCCTTGCGCGAGGCGGTAGGCTACGCGCTGCCATCGCTCATCTACACAGTTCCCTACTACTATCTCTACGCACTCGCATACGGCTACGACTCTATTGAGGGCACGCTCACCGGTGTGCTGATAGGCGCTGTCGAGGTGCTGATCTGCTACGGTCTCATCATCGGCGGGTACTGCGTGATGCGGACGGTATCGAGGCACACGGCAGGTAAGATAGCAATACTCGACGTGCCGGTGAAGCGGCGCGACACTATGACACCCGATATACGCCGCGACTACGAAAAGCGCGTTGCAGAGCTACTCGTCGAGCAGAGCGAGGACGGACGGGTCATAAATCCGTCGTCGGCAATAGTTAACTCAACCTTTATCGCCTCGCTGGTCAGATTCGGATACAGTCTCATAAGAGAGGTATACACGACTGTCGATTATCTCATCGAATACGCGGGCACATATCGCACCGAGGAGATACTCACGATGATCGCAGGATACGCCGTACTGCTCGCGGAGCTGGTGCTCGCGACCGCAGTAACCGGTCTCGTCAGACGGCTCATATTAAAGCGTGAGACGGAAAAAGACGGCGAATCGGACGGTGAATAAATATTTCGAATAAAGAAAAACAGCCGCTGTGGAAAATGCTCCGCAGCGGCTGTTTTTGTAATGTTCAGTTTACAAAATAAATAAATTTAGTCGTTTACTACTCTGACAGTCTCGATGACGGGCTGATTAGCCTTTACGGGAATAACGCCCATGGAGCCGGTAGCAAACTTCTCGTTCTCGGAGATGATGCGGTCGATGATATCCATACCCTCGACAACGCGGCCGAATGCGGCGTACTGACCGTCGAGGAAGGTGGAGTCGGCGTCGCAGATGAAGAACTGGCTGGAGGCACTGTTCTTATCAGCGGAGCGAGCCATGGATATGACGCCGCGCAGATGGCTGATGTCGTTTGCGTGACCGTTAGCAGCAAATTCACCCTTGATCTTAGTCTCGGAGCCGCCGGTGCCGTCGCCCTTAGTACAGCCGCCCTGGATCATAAACTCACTCTGGATCCTGTGCATTGTGAGTCCGTCGTAGAAGCCGTCCTCGGCGAGCTTTACGAAGTTTGCAACGGTGATCGGAGCGGTAACGGGATCGAGCTCAAGCGTCACGGTGCCGTAGTTTTTAAAGACGATCTCGACGGTGACGGTCTCGGCAAAGAGTCTGCCGAGCTCTATCGAGCCGTTGCTTGTGGTGAAGGTGAGCTGACCGCCCGAGCCAAACGCCGCAGAGGTGAAGCTAAACTCCTTATCAAAGGTGGGGACAACGCCGCAGCTGACGTTTTTGCCGTTGGAGAGTCCGACCTGGAGTATGCCCATATTGGTGACGGTCGCCTTGGTAAGCACGAGTTCCTCGTCATTCTCGGGGAGCGCGCCCGCGTTGTACTCGGTTCCGTCGCTCATAAGCAGAATGAGCTCGCCGCCAATTACCTTGACACCCTCGACCTGCACAGGCTCCTTGCCGCAAGAGGTGAGGATGAGGGAGGAGCTGATGAGTGTGACGAGCAGAAGAGCTGCCGTCAATAGCTTGATGATTCTTTTCATTTTCGTTTTCCTTTATGTAATTTATTTTTTATCGCTTTTTGATGTTTTGTGCGCTTAAGTCGGGATACGTGTCGAGTTTTTCGGATAAATGCATCTGTTGCCTTGCGAGGCGGGCGAGATATTTCTCCTCCGCTTTATCAAGCGTTGCCTCATCGCGCGGGCTCTTCTCGATAAGGAAGAAATAGGGAGACGCCGGAGAATTAAGTATGCGGAACTCGGAGCAACAGAGGCGGAAGCGGGAACGGCTCGCAAAGTATTCGCGGAGCATATCGCCCTCGAGTGCGCCCTCCTCGTGACCCGGATATATCGCGACGATAAGCACGCCGTCGGGCAACAAAAGCTCGAGCGCCGCCTCTACCGCGGGCATCGTAGTCTCGCGCATTGTGGTGACGGTCTTATCCTTACTGCGCGGTAGATAGCCGAGGTTGAACATTCCCGCCTTTATCGGCTCGTGCACAAACTCGCGCACCCTGTGGTGCGAGGCGCAGATGAGGGTGTAGTTGTCCGGAGCACCGTTTTCCTCAAGATAGCGACGAGTTGAGGTGATGGCGTCCTCCTGAATATCAAAGGCGTACACCCTGCCCTCCTCGCCTACGGTTTGGGAAAGAAAGAGCGTATCGCCGCCGTTACCCATAGTAAAGTCAACGGCAACCTCACCCTCGGTGAGATGCTCGAGAATAAAGTGCTTGTGAAGCTCGGTAAGCTCTACCATATCTTCTCCTTTGTTCGTCAAATGCGGCAAAAACGCGACACGTCATGCCACTAATAAGTTTTTTGCAGGGATTTAAAGACTGTACTGCCGCGCATCTACGACTTCCGTGCGGTGCTGTATAAAAGCAATTACTGCCGCGCGCCGTTTGTCGGGCGGTGCTGTATAAAAGCATTTATTGCCGCGTGCCGTTTGTCGGGCGGTGCTACGCCTTCATTTTCTCAAGCTCGGCATCGGTTGCGGGGTGGACGTAGGCTGTGTAATTCGTTTTATAGATGACGTAGCCCGGCTTTGCTCCCGACGGTTTTTTCACGTTACCGGCGCGAGTGTAATCGACGGCGACCGGAGCCGCCTTTGCCGTTGAGTGGCGTGCCGCTACCGATGCCGCCTCGGTGTAATCGTCGTCACCCGGCTCTCTGCCCTCGGTGATCATAACGACGTGCGAGCCCGGCATATCCTTCACGTGGAACCAGAGGTCATGCTTGCCGGCGAGCTTGTGAGTGACGTGATCGTTTTGCACGTTGTTTCTGCCTACGTAGAGCGTGAAGCCACCGGAGGTGACGTACTTGCGCGGATTGAGCTTCAGCTGCTTCGGCGATCGGTAACCCTTCATCTTCGAGGAATATCCGGATCGGTAGAGCTCCTCGCGTATCTCGGCGAAGTCCGCCTCACAGTCGGCTTTATCAAGGAAGGTGCGTACCGTGTCGAGATATTCAAGCTCCGACTCCCAGAGAGCGATCTGCTCGGTGAGGACCGCCTTTGCAGTCTTGCACTTGTTATACTGCTTGTACATTTTCTGCGCGTTCTGCGACGGGGAGAGGCGCGAGTCGAGTGCAACCTCTATCTCGGGACAGTTGTCGTCGTAGTAGTCGACTGCACGGAAGGAGGTCATACCGCGCTCAAGGCGGTAGAGGTTTGAGGTGATGAGATCCCCTGCCCTCTTGTACTCCTCGCCGCGCTCACTGTCTCTGAGAGCGGTACGCTGTATCGCGAGCTTTCGCTCGGTGCGGGCGATGGCGTTATTCAAGAGATTTGTGATATCTCTCGCGCGCTGATGGATATGCTCGAGGCGGTCGCGCTCGGCAAAATACATATCAAAGAGCTCGGAGAGTGTCGCAAAATGAAGTATTTTCACGCTATCCTCGAGATAGGTGATGTCCATATATGAGTAGTCGATCGGCTTGCCGCTCGGGTCGACTGCCACGGTGGGAAGATAGTCCTCACTGACGAGGAGGCGTTGCCAATCCAAGAAGACACGCTTGAAGCGGTCAAGGTCCAGCTCGCAGAGTGGGACGTCGATCTGACCCGAGGCGCGAAAGACGAGCTCGTGCGCGATCTGCGTTGCGATACCCGAATAAACCGTGGTGATGAATTTCTCGCCTGTGCGCTCCGAAGGAAACTCGGATAGCTTTTTATCAAGAAGTGCCTCGTCGATCTCGAGAGGAGAGAGCTTCTCCGGCTTCGCAGGTATCTGATATTTAAGCCCGGGGAGGACCTGACGGACGGTGCTCGCGGCGAAGTCGATTATCTTGAGTGCCGAGAGTATCTTCATATCAGCGTCGGTAATAACGAGGTTGGCGTACTTACCCATTATCTCACAGATGATCTTCCGCTCGGTCGGAAATCCCATATCGTCGTAGCAGGAGACGGTGAATTCCGCGATTCGGTCAAAGCCGGGCTGTGCTACCGATACGATCTTCGCTCCCGTAAAATATTTACGCAGGAGCATACAGAACATCGGAGGCTTGTCGGGATTTTCCTTTGCCACCGTGGAGAGCTGAAGCCTCGGTGCGTTAGGTCCGACGTTGAAGACAAGGCGCTTCGACACCCTGCCGTGATGGATTAGCAGATCTATCTCGTCGGAGCGAGGTGCTAAGACCTTCTCTATTTTCGCCTCGGGAAATTCGCGGACAAATTCCGAAAGCTGTGCGCGCATCATACAAGCGTCAAATGCCATATAGATCTCCTCTCTGTCAACGGTTCGGCGCGACTCGTGAAATTTCGTACTCTAATATTTTATCACATACGCACAAAATAGTCAATACGCAGAAAAGATTTAAAATTGAGTTCAGAAAAGGTTAAAAATTAGGTTTAAATTACACAGAAAAGCGGAGCGCTCACGGTGGATGCTCCGCTTCTTTTTATCGGTCGGTACAAACGAGCGCACGACCGTTCGACACCACCACGGGAACGTTGACGTCGGAGCAGGTGATAAAAGGCGGTGCGCCGTAAAGTCCGAGCTCGGTAAGTGCGTAGGAATACAACAGCTCGCCCAGCTCGGGGACAGAGCATACGGGTGAGAAGATCGGGGAATATGCACGCGCTGTGATATCGCCGTCGGTATAGGAAAATGCGACACATCCCGCCGCATCTATACACCTTTTTCCCCATATCGACATCAGCGCAGACTCCTCAAAATGCTCGGAGCACGTGCAATGCACGAGGATGATATTGCCAAGCGAGGATGGGTAGACGAGCAGGGGGAGCTCGGTGGAATAAAGCACTTCGGTACACCGCACACAGGGCCGTCGAATGCGGATAGGAACGCCGATGCGACCGTCGTCGGTGGCTACTACGTCGACGGTGCTACCGCCCACGTTGACCGCCACCTCGGCAAGAGGCAGACCTCTCCGACAAAGAAGATGATGCCCTGCAACGAGGGCGAGAGTGAGCGGAGAAGCCACGCCCGGTGCCGCTCTCACGGTAAGGAAAACGTCGGGGTCGGGATCGGCGGAAATATATATTTCATCGGTAAGCAGCTCGGCAAAAGGGAGATCACCGCCGCCGGTGGGGCATACGGAGAGCTCTCTGCCGAAAAGCTTCAGCTTATAGTTCGAGATCGGTGTCACCTCTCTCATTTTTATTTTCTCGGCAGACGGCTGTCCTCGATACGCGAAATGTCACCCGGCAAAATCCGTCTTACGACCGCCGTAGCAGCAACGAGGCTTGGAGGAAATCGGCGACGCGCAAAAAAAGAAGACAGCAGGAGGATCTGCCTGCTGTCATTATATGCTTGTCGAAAAAATGCGTTCCGGCGAAAAAATGCGCGCTTGAAAAGGCGGACTATGAATAACGTATCAAGACCGCGCTTGCAACGGAGATCGTGTTGAAAACGCGACACTGCCGTCGGGGAAATATGCGAAAACGCGACACTGCCGTCGGAAAATATGCGAAAACGCGACACAGGGTCGGGTCAATAGGCTTTTTTCGATGATATATCCTGTGTTGCGGCGTCGTTTTCCTCTGCGGCCGTCTCTGCAGAATGGAGACGTCGGGCGGCGGCGATAAGGCTATCGCGGCGGTTGTCTATTCGTCGACTCATAACGCGGTCAAGAAGGATACGCATCGTACTGCCGATGGCGGCGCCGGTTATGCCTATCTCGATGAGGTCGTTACCGTTAAGGTCGAGGTCGGCGGTGCGGTAGGGCGCGCTGTGGCTGACGAGCGAGTCGAATACCCGAAGCACCTCTACACCTCGGATACCGAGAGATATCTCGACGCGGAGTGTGAGGCGAGCCGAGGAGTAGCCTACGTCGGAAAGAAGACGAAGTATGCCGAGCTCGGTGGAGGTGTCGTATTTTGCGACACGTGCGAGCGCCAAGGCACCGTCAGCGCGAGTTTTCGCATCAGTATGAAGTCTACGCATAGCACAGGAGAACGCATCGGACGCCGCATCACCAAGGGTAATATAAAATAGCGAGAGCAGGCGCGTCTCGGGGTCGGGATAGCGGAATGCGGGTGAAATGTCGGCAGCGCCCGAAAGCTCGGGTAAAAAGACCGATACGACCTCGCGGTACTCTGTGACGATGCGCTCGGCACTGTCCCCAGAAAGAAGCTTATAAAGCTCCGACCAGATGCGCTCCGATGAGATGTTCAAAAGAAGCTCCCTCGTGTCAAAAATTGCGACACGTGTCGCCTCTTCTATACTAAATCCGAGAGTTGATGCAAATCTGAGAGCGCGGAGGATACGAAGTGCATCCTCGGTAAATCGGAGGTGCGGCTCGCGCACGGCACGAATTATCCTCGCGGCTATGTCCTCTCTGCCACCCCAAGGGTCGGTGATGCCGTCGCGGTCGTTATAGGCGATGGCGTTCATCGTGAAGTCGCGGCGAGCGAGATCCTCGGTAAGCTCGGTCGTGAAGGTGACAGATTCGGGTCTGCGTGAATCTTTATACTCACCGTCGATACGGTAGGTCGTTATCTCGTAATTTTCGCCGTTCAGAACGAGGGTCACGGTGCCATGCTTTATACCCGTGTCGACGGTACGCATATCCGCAAACACTCTCTTCACATCATCGGGTGAAGCCGAGGTCGTTATATCGTAGTCGTGCGGCTCTCTGCCCATAAGATAATCTCGCACCGGTCCGCCGACGACGTCGGCACGGTAGCCTGCGGCAAAGAGTCTCTCTATTATCAGCTGTACGTCTGTCGGTAGGATAAAGCTCATTTCTGCCTCCCCCTTTCCTGTTTCGATATAACTATTGTAGCACATAATCGAAAAAAGTGCAAGAGATTTCATAAATCAATTGACTGTACTGCCTATTTGTGTTAAAATATTCATAAAAATATAGTTGGAGGAAGCTATGAAGGTGTTGGATAAGCTTATAACAGATAGGAATATTCCGGAGGTGCTGAAAGGTGCAAGAGGCAAGAAAATAGCAGATAGAGAGGAATTCGAGAAGCACCGCTCAAGGCTCAGGAAAATACTCGCCGAGGAGGTATACGGATATATCCCCCCGACACCCGATCATATGAACGTCGAGGAGGTAAAGGTCGACGAGGTGTTCTGCGCAGGCAAGGCACCACTGCGCGAGTTATTGTTCCACGTGACGGTCGGCGGTGTGACAAAATCCTTCCCCGTGTATGCCGTAATACCCAAAAATGCGACACGTCTGCCCGCCTTTGTAATGATCAACTTCCGTTCCGACGTCCCTGACAAGTATCTGCCGAGCGAGGAGATCGTCGATCGCGGATATGCCGTTTTTTCCTTCAATTACCGGGACGTTGCGACTGACGACGGCGATTTCACAGCGGCTATTGCACCCCTTTTCACACCAAAAAAGCGCACTCTCAACTCCCCCGGCAAGATCGCTATGTGGGCGTGGGCGGCGATGCGAGTGATGGACCATATCGAAACACTGCCAGAGATAGATAGCGAAAACGTGGCGGTGATCGGTCACTCGCGCCTCGGCAAGACAGCGCTCGTCGCAGGTGCATACGATGAGAGATTCAAGTACGTGATCTCTAACGATTCCGGCTGTACAGGTGCGGCACTCTCACGCGGCAAGGACGGCGAAAGCGTGGCGCGTATCAGCGAGGTGTTCCCATATTGGTTCTGCCCGCGATACGTGGCAAATGCACCCATATATGATACGCGCGGTTATGACCAGAACTTTCTTCTCGCGTTATCCGCACCCAGACATCTGATGATAGGAAGTGCCGAGGAGGATCTGTGGGCGGATCCTGTGAGTGAGTTCCTCTGCCTCTATGAAACGAACAAGGTATACGCACTCTACGGTATGAGAGGACTCGTGACCCCGGACGAAATACCCGTCGCCAAGACGGTGCTCGGTGCGGGTGACGCACTTTATCAGCTACGTCACGGAAGGCACTATTTCAGCCGCGAGGACTGGCTGACGTATATGGACTATATCGACTCGAAAATTGGTAGAAAATAAACATATAACGCGAAAAACCATTGATTTTCTTGTATTTTTTGTGTGTAATATTCCGTTTTGCCGCTATGATCGGTCCACTACCGTGCAGATGAAAATGTGATGCAAAATAAAAAGGGCGCTCCCACTGAATGCAAAGAGTGATATGCATTCGCGGGAGCGCTCTTCATAAGTATTTTAAAGCCGGGCGATATTACTTGAAGCTATAATCGGGGTTAACGATCTTACCGGTGTTGGAAGCCTCAACGATGGAGAGGCAGGCAACGATGGTCTTCGCACCCTCGTAGACGGTGGTGGGGATCTCGAGGTCGTTCACGAGACAATCAGCAAATTCCTTAAACTCTGCGGTAGCGTTGTGGTTGTTGATGTCAACGGGAATGATAACGGGCTTGCCGGATGCGCCGTGTCCCTTCTCGTCTGCGAAATAGCCCTGCATAGTGTCGGAACGGTTATCGAAGATGAGAGTACCCTTAGTTCCGTAAACGAGAGTACGCATAGTGTAGTCACGCTTACAGCCGGTGGAAACGAACACCTTACCCATGATCTCATTATCGAACTTCATGATCGCTACGTTAGCATCGTGATAGGGGACCTCGGGAAGAAGCTTATGAGTACCGTAAGCGTAGATCTCGTTAGGATCGTCACCTACGAGCCAGCGGATAAGATCGACTGCGTGACAGCCGCCGCCTACGACACCGTTGCGGACGGGGTCTGCTCTCCAATGCTTTTTGCCGCCCTCGAACATATGCTGATAGTCGTGAGCATACTCGCTCTCTACGAAGTAGATGTCTCCGATAGCACCGGACTCGATGATCTTCTTCGCCTTAACGAATGCGGGGGTGAAGCGGCAGATCTGACCTACCATGAACTTGCACTCGGGGTGAGCCTCAACAGACTTAACGATAGCATCGATATCCTCACGGGTAAGAGCGAGAGGCTTCTCACACATAATGTGCTTACCTGCATCAAGGCACGCCTCGATCTGCTCTCTGTGCTGCTGGTCGGGAGTCGCGATGATGACGGTGTTGATATCCTTATTGTTAACTATGTCGTGCCAATCGGTAGTCCATCTGTCAGCGGGAATGTTGTACTTCGTACCGAATTCCTTGAGCTTCTCTTCCTTAAGATCGCAGATAAGACCGATCTCAGCGCCATATTTAACAGCGCCCTCGAGATGAGCTCTGCCCATGCCGAGACCGATGACACCGACAACTAACTTTTCAACCTTCATTTTAAATCTGACCTTCCTTTTTTGTTTTTTTGGATAAATCCATTATAGCAAATAGTTTTACGTATTTGAATGATAAATCAATAATAAAGATATGAAAAATCAATAAAAAAGTCCTTAAAGTTACCGATTTGCTTTTTAATTTTTCATAATCTATTGATTTTATATCGGTTTTATGCTAGAATAGATGACAGCAAACGATCGGTGCGGATATACGCGCCTCGGAGAGGTGAGTGAAATGGACAAAGCAAGGCTTGACGGAATACTCGACGATTTCCATACCGTGACGGGAATGGAGATCTCACTGCTCAACCCGAGATTTCATACGGTGTCGGTTAAGCGCTCGCGTGAGGGGAGCTTCTGCTCCTATCTGCACGGTGCGGCAGAGTCGATAGACGTATGCAAAGCGTCGGACAAGGAGCGGCTCACCGCAGTCGAGGCGAGCGGCTCAGCCACCGTCTACACCTGCCCATGCGGTATCACCGAGGCTATACTGCCGGTAATACGCGGCGATGCGATAATCGCGTATCTTATATGCTCGATGGGAATACGTGATAGTGATCTCGGAAGCGTTCTGCCTCTCACGATGGAGGTTGCGCCGAGGCTGGACCCGATCGAGCTCGAGGGTGTGATAGGCGGCGTGCGCGTGCTGACCGACCGAGAGATAGATGCACACCTCGCTATGCTCGCGCTGGTAGCGGAGCACATCAGCCGTGATTCGACCCTCACCGAAAATGAGGAGAGCATCGGCAAGCTCGTTAAATACTACGTCAGAAACAATCTCGATAAGAAGCTGACGCTCTCGGACATCGCGCTCAATCTGCACTGCAGCACGGTCACGCTGACCGAGCATTTTAAGTCGGAGTTTGGCATCACAATTATGGAATACGTAACGAAAAAGCGAATGGATCTCGCCGAAAAGCTGCTGATCACGACCGACGAGCCGCTCGCGGAGGTGGCGACACTCGTAGGCTTCTCCGACGTCGAATATTTCTCCCGCACCTTCAAAAAGTATCACGGCACCGCTCCCGCTACGTGGCGGCGTGCGAATAAATAGGCGCGACTTCCCTCTCACGGCGGCGCGCGAAAAGCCACGCAGCTCGTGCCTACCCGTGTCAAAAAACGCAAAAAACGGTCACCCAAGCTACACTAAGCCGGGTGACCGTTTTTTTCTATTGAATGCCGTGTGCGAGTAGGACGTGCGTCCGTTGCGCGGGGCGGTCGCTTGTGACGTATTACCCCGACGGACGGGCAGTCCGCACAGCGAGGCTTCGGTGAAAATTAAAGAGTGCCCTTCGAGCCGAGAACGTTGACGATCTTGTGGCTGACCATCTTCTTTACCTCGGCGCGTGCAACCTTGAGATACTCTCTGGGGTCAAACGCCTCGGGCTTCTCTGCGAATACGCGGCGAATGCCGGCGGTCATCGCAAGTCTGATGTCGGAGTCGATATTGATCTTACATACAGCCATCTGTGCCGCACGTCTGAGCTGCTCCTCGGGAATACCTACCGCATCGGGAAGCTTACCGCCGAGAGCGTTGATCTCGGATACGCACTCGTGTGCTACGCTGGATGCACCGTGAAGAACGATCGGGAAGCCGGGAAGTCTCTTGCCGACCTCCTCGAGGATATCGAATCTGAGAGGCGGAGGAACGAGAACGCCGTGCTCATTTCTCGTGCACTGCTTCGCAGTGAACTTATAAGCACCGTGAGAGGTACCGATGGAGATAGCGAGAGAGTCAACGCCGGTTCTGGTAACGAACTCCTCGACCTCCTCGGGCTTGGTATAGGATGAGTGCTCTGCTACCACGTCGTCCTCAACGCCTGCGAGAACGCCGAGCTCACCCTCGACTACTACGCCGTGTGCGTGAGCGTACTCAACGACCTTCTTGGTGAGGGCGATATTGTCCTCGAAGGAGTGGTGAGAGCCGTCGATCATAACGGAGGTGAAGCCACCGTCGATACAGGACTTACAAACCTCAAAGTCTGCGCCGTGGTCGAGGTGAAGGGCGAGGTCAACGCCGCTGTCCTCTACTGCCGCTCTCGCGAGAGCCATAAGATATGCGTGCTTCGCATACTTTCTCGCGCCTGCGGATACCTGGAGAATGACGGGAGACTGCTCCTCAGCAGCTGCCTCGGTGATCGCCTGAATGATCTCCATATTGTTAATGTTGAAAGCACCGATAGCGTATCCGCCCTCGTAAGCCTTCTTGAACATTTCCTTGGTTGTTACAAGTGCCATTGTTTTTTATCTCCTAATTTTATTTTAACGTATATATTCTACACTTATTTCATAGAAAAATCAAGACCTATTTGCAAAGTTCGGGAAATAATTCACGAGGAGTGAGAGATCAGCGGCGCGTGAAGGTCAGAGTCGCGGTGTCATCGGTGATAGAATCAACGACGAAGGTAAAGGCGAGCTCCTCGCCCGAATCGAGCGTTACCACGGGGATCGTGTCGCCTTCGATATAGGTGAAGGTGTCAGCTGCGCTCTTCACGTACTCGATAAGGTTATATACCGTGCCGCTATCGTCGGTGGGCGGAGTGTTGTTCGCGTAGATATCGTAGTACGTCTTGCCGTTATTGTCCCAATCGACAAGCGATGCGTTCACGTGATAAACAACGACGCCGTCACGTGCAAAGTATCCGCCGCCGACCGACTCGTCGTTAAGACCCGTGCCCTTGTAATAGGCTACGATAAAGTACTCCTGGTATGCGCCGAGGGTCTCGTCCCAGTTGTTGGCGAGGATAATAGTGTCGCCGGTGTCGGTGAAGCTCGAGAGAGTGAGAGTGACGCTATCCTCGGTAGTGACAAGGCGGCTCTCGGTCAGCCAACCGTAATTGAACTTGGTGAAGGGGTTGTGGTCGCCGGGCATCATGTCCATTATATCACAGCCCGACATAGGACCCTCCTCCATAGTATAAGAGGTATCGTAGTAGTCTCTAGCGCCGATTACGTGACCGAACTCATGGATATAGGTGTAGGTGTTGAGAATGTCGGTCGAGTCGTAGGAGACGTTGCCCTCCTCGTCGTAGGATTCATGCATAAAGTAGTAGGAAGCCCATAAGTAGTCGTTTGCCGATACGCCGTCGTACTCGTAGTACTCGTCGTTTTCATCGACGTAGAAGTTCCAATACCTGAAAGCCCAATATAAGTCGGTGTCGGGATCGATATCGAGTGTATTGATCATAACGACAGCATCGATAACGCCGTTGCCGTCGGAGTCGAAGTCGGAGAGATCCATCATGGGATCAAGGTATGCAAGGACCTCGTCGAGGATCAGCTGGTCACCTATCTCGACCTCAAAGCCGAAGTGGTTGTCGGTCGCATTGAGGTAATACTCGCTGTCGTGCTCGGGGCGGAACCACCCGTCGAAGACGGTGACGTCGATCGTGAGCTTGCCGTAGCTCGAGATGTAGTAATAATCGTAGACGGAGTAGTAGTCGGTCACGCCATCCTTCGTGAACGCAGCCTTTATCTTATCGATAGATAAGCCGCGTGAGGCGGCGGTGAAATCACTGAACTCAACGGGAACGACGAGCACGGCAGGGCTGCCGACCGTGGGACAACCGTCAATGAAATTACCGTGATCGGTCACGTCGGTGACGTACTCACCAAGGGTAAAGTCAACGTCGTATACGCCGTCGGTGCCATCGGGAAGACCCGCTCCCTCGTTGGTGATGAGGTTCTCGGGGACGGTCGCGCCTTCACCTGCGTCGGGGTCATCGGATGAGTAAAGCTCGGAGTAGGCGAAGACGTCGATCCACCACTCGTTCTCATAGAGGTAGTAGGAGAGGTCGACGACGATATCGTCCTTCACGTAGCAGTACCAGGTGTCGCCGTAATCATCCTCGTAGGTCTCGTAGAGCTCGTAACCGGCACTTAAATAGAGTGCGCGATATGCGTCGAAATCAGCGGCGGTGCTGCCGACGGTATAGAGGTTGATGCCGTTCTCGTAATCGTCGACGTCGTAGTAGCCCTCAAGGTAGTACTCGTTGTTCGGTATGAAAGGAATGAGTGCGCCGAGATAGGTATTTAATATTTCCTTCTCTTCGGCGGTGAAATCAGTGTAAAGATACTCTCCGTCGGGGGTCGTGGGAGTGTCGGGGATCTCAGGGAGAGTGTCTATGTAGAAGTACATCTCGGTGATACGAAGCTGCTTGCCCGCATCGGTGATGCGTACGTAGGTGTAAGCACCGTCGAATGCGAAGGTATAGAGATCGGGGTCACCGGATATATCGATGCTGTCAACGAGCTGCCAGCTGCTACCGTCGGTGGATACCTCGACGGTAACGGTTACAGCGCCGCCATCCTTACCGCAGCCGAAGAAGGATACTCCCGCAAAGGGGACGGTAGAGGAAATTACAGCAGACTTATTTGCATATACGCGGTAGGTGCCGTCAGCGTTGGAGGCGCACATATCCTCTACGAGATGGTAAGTAAATACACCGTCGGGTGTGGTGACGTCGGTGGTGGTGAAGATGCTCTGAGAATTAAACACCTCGCTCATCACGTAGCTGAGAGTGTCGCCGTCGGGGGTGTCGGGTGTGTCGGGGGTGTCCGTTCCGATCAGATAGGCGTAGAGATCGAAGACCCACGTCTCCTCATAATAGTAGTAGCAGAATTCGACGATGAGCTCGCCTTTGGCGTAGGAATACCACGTGTCACCGTATTCGTCAACGTAATCGTCAAGAGCTTCCCAGCCGGAGTAGAGCGCGCGGTAAGCGGCGTATTCCTCGGCGGTGTTGCCGAAGGTATAGAAATTGAAGCCCTCGGAATAGTCGCCGTCACCGTAGAAGGAATCGAGGTAGTACTCATCGTTAGGCATAAAGGGAAATACCGCGCCGAGATACTGCTCGAGAAGAGCCTTCTCATCGGTGTTAAAATCGGTGTAAGTGCGATCCGAGGGAACGTCGGGTGTAGTGTTGCCCGATCCACCTAATACGCCGAGGCTCTCCCAGCTCTTGCCGCCGTCGTAGCTGACGAACAGCTCGCCGTCACGGAGCTCGAGCTTAGGCGTTACGCCGTCCTCACCGTCCTCACCGTCCTCACCGTCCTCGCCGTCCTCGCCGTCCTCGCCGTCCTCACCGTCCTCACCGTCGGTGCCCGCAACGTTACCGAGAGAGGTCCAGCTGTTGCCGTCGTCGTAGCTGACGTAGAGGATACCGTCGGCAAGCCTGAAGGTGGGAGTGATGCCGTCTTTTCCGTCGGCTCCGTCGGCTCCGTCCTCGCCGTCCTCGCCGTCCTTACCGTCCTTACCGTCCTTACCGTTGAGACCGTCGGCACCCTTTATGGAGTCGAGCCAAGCCTCGTAGGAGAGAGGTATGTCGCCGCGCTCCTCTGCGTATGCAACGTAGGAAGAGTAGACGGCTCTGATGCTCTCGTCGTCTCCGCCCTCGTTGCCCGCACCGCCGCCGAAGCAGGCGACGAGTGAGAGGATCGTGAATATGATCATTAGTGAAAGAAGTATTTTTTTCATAGTCCTTGTCCTTTCATGCGTAGGTATAAAGATTTAAAATACTCTGTGGAAATTATAGCACTCGAAGAAGAAAAAGTCAATAGAGCGACGCCAATTTGCGCAGACGGCATTTTTGATATTTTTCGGAAAACGCCTCGCGCAGTAGTAAGGAATTTCTGTAAAAAAATTGAAAGCGATCGCTTTTAAGGTTGCAAAGCCGGCGGAAATATGATAGAATATAGGAAGAAAAAGGAGGCTGCGCCTATGATCAAGAAGCTATATCCTGCGTTCAAGGATAATTTGTGGGGCGGCGAGAGACTCGTCGAGAGATACGGAAAGGTGACGGATATGCGGCCGTGTGCCGAGAGCTGGGAGCTGTCGATGCACCCCGCAGGGATATCGCGGTTTGCCGATGGGACACCGATAAGCGAGGCTCTCGGTGAGCGCGAGCTAGGTGAGAACGTCGCTGAGTTCGGTGCGTTTCCGATGCTGATAAAATTCATAGATGCGAGAGACGATCTGTCGGTGCAGGTGCATCCGTCGGACGAGTATGCTCTGGCAAACGAGGGGAGCTACGGTAAGACGGAGCTCTGGTACGTCGTCGAGGCGGACGAGGGTGCGGGAATATATCTCGGCTTCAAAAGACGAGTCAGCGCGGAGGAGGCAGACGAGGCGATACGTGAGGAGAGGCTCACGGAGCTACTGAACTTCTACCCCGTGAGGGCGGGAGACGCCTATTTTATTCCTTCGGGAACGGTGCACGCGATAGGCGCGGGCTGTCTGATCGCGGAAATACAGCAGAGCTCGGATCTTACGTACAGAGTCTACGACTACGGTCGTCGGGACAAGTCCGGAAATCTGCGAGAGCTGCATATAGAAAAGGCTATGCGTGTCGCAGATCTTGATCGCTACGAGATGCGAGAGCTCCCCGACGGAGTGCTCGGAATAAGCAAATATTTCACGGCGAGGAAGGCTGACATTGATGGCAAATACACCGTTTTACGCGACACGGGTAGCTTCAAATGCCTGACGGTAGTGTCGGGCGCGGGTATGCTCGAGGGGACGTGCGTGTCGGCCGGCGACAGCTATTTCGTAGCCGCAGGTGATGGAGACGTGTCCTTGTCGGGTAAGATGACACTCATCATATCCGAGGTACGAAAATACCGCGTCGAGACGAAGGAAAGCTGTGCGACGCTGTATAGCGATCTCGGTACAGCCGTAAGAGAGGTGCATGGAGAGACGGCAGAGGCGGCACGCGCGGCACTGTTTCATTCGCTCTATATGAGCGAGGCAGACGTCGAAGAATAAAAGCTCCTGCCAATGGGACATACTCTTAAGGACAGTTTTGAGAGTACATTACCTACCGACAGAAAACAGAAACCGCAGATTGATTTTCTGCGGTTTTTGTGTTATAATAAAAACATTAATCTTGAATGGCACAAGGAAGATGCTTATGAGAGAAGTGATTGAACATTATAACAAGCTAATTGACGAAAACAATGACCCTGCTCGCGATCCTAAACCATTGAGAGATTATATGGACAAGTGGGACGGAGATAAGTTTATCGAGAGTATGCAGCTTGATAAAAGCAAATCCGTTTTAGAAATAGGAATTGGAACAGGGCGACTTGCCATCAAGGTTGCACCAAATTGTAACAGCTTGTGTGGAATAGATATATCCGAAAAGACAATTGGGAGAGCAACTGAAAACCTATCAGCGTATCAAAATATAAAACTTATTTGCGGCAATTTTATGTCTTGTGAATTTGAGGCACGGTTTGATGTAATATACTCGTCATTAACCTTTATGCATATACAAGATAAGTTATCAGCTATACAAAAAATTGCGGATTTGCTGACTAATAACGGACTTTTTGTTTTGTCGATCGATAAAAATCAGAATGAGTATATCGATATGGGTGATAGAAAGGTAAAAATATATCCCGATAATCCTAACGATATACGTAGCTATCTTTCAATATCCAAGCTTAAGATCATAAATGAATTTGAAACAGATCACGCATACGTAACGGTCAGCGCAAAAGCCTCCCTTGTGTAAAGGGAGGTGGCACGCGGAGCGTGACGGAGGGATTGTAATGCAGAGAAAGCATAATAAAGACATAGTTCCAACAGCAAAAATGCTACGAAAGAATATGACAAAAGAAGAAAAACACCTTTGGTATGATTTTCTGCGCACCTATCCCGTTCGCTTTTCTCGTCAAAAGGTTCTCGGAAGGTATATTGCGGATTTTTACTGCGCAGAGGCAAAGCTCGTCATAGAACTTGACGGTTCGGGGCATTATACCGAAGAAGGAAAGCAATACGACGAAGAAAGAACCGCTTTTCTTGAAGAATACGGATTGATGGTTATCAGAATACCAAATACGGAAATACATAAAAATTTTCGAGGTGTTTGTGAATATATTGATCACCTCGTACAACAATCCCTCAGTCAGCTTCGCTGACAGCCTTCGGCCCTGGTCGCAATCGTAGATTGCTCCCCGCTTTGGCTAAAAATATGCCACCGGCATATTTTCTTAACGCGTCGCGCCCTTTACACAAGGGAGCCTTTTTTGTTCATCTATACCTTGTCATTTTTCCTGACAAGCACTGACTTAATTAAAGATATCAATGTTTTGCCTAAAGTAACGCAAAGGCACTTTTG
>JAZRBV010000004.1:0-49861 GCA_045635225.1 Eubacteriales bacterium | reverse complement strand
TAAGCGTAGTAATGCGTTTAGCTGATCGATACTAATTGGCCGAGGGCTTGAACTGTTATCTTGTTTCTAAGATACTCTTTCAAGCAGCACATTACTTGAACTTCACGTTTCTCGGATTTATTCGGTTTTTAATGGATACTTTCCATTAAATTTAATAGGATGCACCTCTAGCTCAGTTGGTAGAGCAACTGACTCTGAATTTGGCGCTCGGAATAATATTTATGCTGATTACACTTTTTCTGCTGATTGCACGCACCATCTCCTCGCTAGCCAATATACGCTTCGCGTATGCAGTGGGTAACAGTTGCAAGCAACTGGGGTTCGAGTAACCGAGTTGGATTCTCCAACTCATGAGGTGCACCAAAGGATTAAACACTTTTTTATTTACTCACGAATGTGCGGCGGTAAAGTGATTTTTTATTTATTATTGAAATTGATAGTTAGTTGTGATATAATAAATGTAACAATTTTAGTCTTGAAGGAAAAATAATGTTTTATAATCATCAATTCGATTGGAAGAAGAAATTGCCGCAGCCAATATGCGAGGACATGCCGGATTACGATAAACTGTATCACAAGGCGTGGGAAATGGCTCACGATCATATTCGATATATTGACGGCATGCCTCAATCGCCGTATATGGATGAGGCGTTTTGTGACACTCAGATATGGATATGGGATACCTGTTTTATGTCTTTGTTTTGCAAATATGCTCGTGATGAATTTCCGGGAATTGAGAGCTTGCGCAATTTTTATGACGTTCTTTACGGCGATAAAATGCTTTCTAATATTGTTCCTTCGGAGAGAGAACCTGAATGGACGGGGGCGACTCCGGGTATTCCGGCGCAGATTAAAATTCATATAGCAGATAATCCGCCGCTTTTTGCTTTTGTGGAATATGAAAACGCTATGTTTCACGGAGACGTATCTTATATTCGTGACCTTCTTTATAACAAACGCGTATTACAAAAGCATTATGAATGGATAGAAGATCTAAAGTCCTCTGTATTACCTCGGGGTGTTTTTGCTCCAACGTGTCTTATTAGCGAAGATGTAGGATACAGATGGGAGGGTGGTCGCTCGGGAATGGATAATACACCGCGAGGAAAAACAATAAAGCGAACCTCGAAGGAAAGACCGAACAATCCGGATATGCTTTGGATTGATGCGATATGTCAGCAAGCGCTTTCGGCAAGAATGATTGCTAATCTGTACGGTATTGTCGGTGACTGTGAAAACAGGACGAAATGGGAAGAGCTTTATAATCGGAAAAAGACGATCGTTAACAGTTATTATTGGGACGAAGATGATGGATTTTATTATGATATAGATATTAATGACCATCATTTTTATAAGGTTATGACACCTGCTTCGTATTGGGCGTTGGTGGCTGAAATCGCTTCGTCTGACAGGGCGCGCGCAATGGTTGATCGCATATCGGATGAGAATACTCTTGGTGGTAGCGTGCCGCTGATATCTCTTTCCAGAAGCGATGGTAATTACGAAAACAACGGCAAATATTGGAGAGGCGGATTGTGGTTGCCGACTGCATATGCTTCATTAAAAGGAATTGAAAAATACGGCTATTACGATGAGGCGCATAGTGCTGCACGAAAAATTCTTGATCATATGCTGGCCACATACATTGAATATGAGCCGCATACTATATGGGAATGTTATTCGCCGGAGACTCCGTCGCCGTCGGTTGCGGCAAAAAGTGATAATATCGTACGTCCTGATTTTTGCGGTTGGTCTGCTTTAGGGCCAATCTCTATGTATATTGAAAATGTTATCGGCTTTCACACTGTAAATGCTTTTGAGCGAGTTGTAATGTGGCATAAGCCAAATGAATTCAAAAAGGCACTCGGCATTAAAAATCTGTGTTTTGCGGACGTCATTACGGATATTGTGGCGGAGGGCAGTGCTTGTATGGTAAAATCCAACAAGCCCTATACACTCGTGATTAACGGAAAGCGCTTCAGTATAAATGTTGGAGAGCAAACAATCATTTTATAATTTAAAATACATGCTGAAGGGGATGGTATTATGAGGATTAATATAGATTTGAATAACAAAATCGGCAAAATTAAGGATATGAACGCTACCGGACAGGCTCCGATGGGTGGCGGTGTTGGCTATGAAGCTTACAAGAACTTCCATTTGCTCTCAGACGTTTTGGTGCCTTACGTAAGACTTCACGACGTTGGTGGTGGGTTCGGCGGAAACAGATATGTTGATATACCAAATATATTCCGCGATTTTGATGCCGATGAAAATGATCCTGCCAATTATGATTTTAAATTTACCGATTTATATATAAGTGAGCTCGTTAAAAATGGGTTGAAGCCTTATTATAGACTTGGTGTGACAATAGAAAACCATTCTGAAGTGAAATCCTATCACATAGATCCACCTAAGGATTATGAAAAATGGGCGCGAATATGTGAGCATATAATAGCTCATTACAATGAGGGATGGGCTGAAGGCTTCCATTATGATATTGAATATTGGGAAATTTGGAACGAGAACGATGACGGTCAAAGAACGTCAATGATGTGGAACGGAACAGCAGAGGATTATTACAACCTTTACGACGTTACGGCGAAGCATTTAAAGAAAAGATTCCCTAAAATCAAGATCGGCGGCTATGCGGCTACGGGCTTATATTATGTAACCGATACGGAAGAGGAACGCCAAAGCAGACCACGCGACAAGTATTTCTATGACTTTTTCCACGGTTTTATGGAGTATATAAGGGCGCACGAATCTCCTATTGACTTTTTCTCATGGCATAGTTACAGAGAGCCGAAAAAGCTTATAGATGAGGGAATATGGGTTCGTGAGCAGCTTGTAAAGTACGGATATGAGAACGTTGAGAGTCATCTTAATGAGTGGAATCCTCCTTCGCGCAGAACAAGAGATGTAGATTCAATTCACGGAGCGGAGGTTGCGGCGATTATGCTGGGCTGTCAAAATATAGGCGTAGATATGCTTATGATTTACGATGCACGCATCGACGGTAGTCTATATTCGGCGTTCTTTGTTCCATCTGTCAGCGGTGGATGTCTGTCGCACGCTTACTATTCATTTGCGGCGTTCTCGGCACTTTATAGGCTTGGCACTCAGGTCGGTCTTGAATGTGATACAGATGGCGTTTTTGCTGTTGCGGCAACCAACGGAAAAAGAAATGCCGTTGTAATATCCAATATTTCGGGCGCGGATCAACCTCTTGAAATTTGCGGTGTGGATCTTATCGATGCAAGATGGTATCTTATAGATAGAAGAAGACTTTTGTCTTGGTCGCCAGAGCTTAAGGAAATAAAAAACAACACGGTAGTGCTGGTTGAATTCTAAAATGTCATAATTTATAAAAGGGACTCAAACGAACAGACTTGAGTTCTTTTTATTTCAGCTCATTTGTTGTACATTGCCCTTGATTTTATCTTTAGCGATTTTAGAAACTAAGACTGAACGACTGTTAATTTCGCCTTTGGCGAATGTTGCATGATGTCACTGGTTCGAGCCCAGTTCGAGGAGCTAAGAAAAAAGACCGTTTTCGAACGGTCTTTTTTCTATCCAATCCGAAGGATTGGTATGGAAACTCACCGCAGGTGAGTATGGAATCGCCGAAGGCGTATGGCATACTCCTTGCTCGCTCGCAGTTAGCACTGCGGCACGTTGTGCTTTGTTCCGTCAAAGACGGAACGCTCACGGAGCAATCTGCGCTCGTTCGTTTACAAGCGAGCTTGCAGACTCACTTCGCTTGATTATCACGCGCTAGCGTATCCTCCTTCGGATTGATTACATACCGCAGACATGCTGCGGATTTCATCCACGCCTATCGGCGTGATTATATAGAGAGTTACGTTGAAGCCCTTGATTTCGGGGGACTTTTTTGGTTTTTTAGGCGAAATTTTGAGAAAATATTTTGTGACAACTCTCCCTGAACCTTCGGGACTTGAACCCTCGACAATATCGCACTTTTGATACTTTTCACTTTTTTGATATTATAATTCTTTTCTGTATTTTCCGGGAGAAGTGCCGGTGGTTTTTTTGAACACCCTGCAAAAATACTGAAGGGAAGAAAAGCCACAGCTTTCAGCACATTCATCCAAAGAGCATCTGCCTGAAAGAATGAGCTCTTTTGCTTTTTTGAGTCGTGTCAGAGTAATGTACTCTGAGGGGGAAATATCAAACTGAGCTTTGAAAATCTTTCTGTAATAGACCTCGGAAAATCCTGCCATCTTCGCAAGTTGTGCAACGCTCATCGACTTTGACGGATAGTTTTTTTCAATAAATTCCAGAGAATCAAGAAGCTTTTTCTTTGAGTTTCCCGAAACGTACTCTCCTTTTGAAAGAGTGGAGAACATGGCTACTATTTCATACAGAATAGAAAGACATTCGTAAAATGATTCTTTTGTCTCGCTTGAATGCTTTTTTAACAGTTTTTTAAAAAGCGCTTCTGCTAAAAGATTATTCGTAGGAGTAAAAGCCTCACTGTACCTGAGAGACTCAAATTCAAAAAAGAAATCGCAAAAGATACAGGAATAGGATTGCGTGTTGAGTTTCATGGTGTAACAGGATTTGTCAGCAAGGTAAAATACGTCACCTTCACGAACTGTAAAAGAGTGTGAATCGTCAAAGGTATAAGTACAGCTCCCGATTTTTACGTAAAGTAAAGCATCAGAGCGTCTGTTTTTCACTTCAATTTCCTTTTGGTTGTTAATCATCGTTGTTGTAAGAACATCTACAATACTTTTTATATACATTTTATTTGTGCTGATTTTGTTTTTCTCCATTTTGAAATTCTCCTTCAAAATCATTGTAGCACCCCTTTTAAAATAAGTCAAGACACTTTAAATAATAAGTTTCGAAAAGTGCAAAAAATATAAATTGAGCTCTTTACCTTTAAGATATACAGTGGTATAATCAAATTGTAAATAATTCGAAAAGGAGAAGTTTTATGTCTAAATCCCGTAAAGAATTACAAGATTATTTGATGGGGCTTGTCGTTCCCCAAACGACTGAGCCTGTTTTCGAAGCAGATTGTGATATGATAATACAGTTGCTGGATAATTGTGAGATTACAATTCCCAAGGAAAAAGAGTTTTTTGTAGAGATTAACTGTGATGGCGTTAAAAACTATATATCCAATATGCGCTCATATAGTTTTGCCACAAAGCTTCGTGCAAAGGGATATGACAAGGGAGAAAAAACAAAATCCTATATTGGACTTTTTGACTACTCTCACACTTGTCCCGAGTGGGACGTAATACTCGGCGTGGGTATTGTAGGACTTAAAAAAAGGGTAGAGACATATTTAAAATATTCTTTTGATGAAAAGAAGATAAAGTTCTATAAAAAAGAGATAGAGGTTTACGATGCAGTTCTTCGCTTTATTGACAGATGCGCTGATAAAGCATTTGAGTGTGGTAAAGAGAGAATGGCAAAAGGACTTAAAAACCTGACCGTTGCCGCCCCATCAAACCTGTTTGAAGCGCTTCAGACAACTATTGTTTATTACGTTCTTCAACATTCGATTGAGGGCACATTTCTCAGAACACTCGGTAAGCTTGACAGGCTTCTGTACGCCTTTTATGAAAAAGAAGATAAGGCATTGGCAAAAGAGCTTTTATATTCTTACATTGCCGAAATAGATACCCTTCGCGCACCCGCTAACATTCCTTTCGCCATTGGCGGAACAAAAATGGACGGCTCTTGTGCAGTCAATGAGCTTACCTATCTTCTCCTTAAAGCTTACAGAAAAGTTCCCACCTCCAACACAAAGCTTCACCTGCTTTGTGCCCCCAACACCCCCGAGGACCTTATAAAGTATGCCTTTGACGGAATAAAAGAGGGCCATAACAGTATCGTTATGATGAACGACGAAGTTATCATAAAGGGACTTGTAAAGCTCGGTGCTGAATATGAAGACGCTTTTGACTATCATGTTGTGGGTTGTTATGAATGTGGCGCTAAAAATGAGCTTACTTGTACCTGTAACGGACGAGTTAACCTTGTAAAAGCTATAGAAACCACCCTCAATAAAGGCCGCGAAATGTACTCGGAAGAGCTGGTCGGACTTGAAAATTCAGGAAATTTTGAGACCTTTGAGGCGTTTTTTAATGAATTTTTAAGACAAACAAAATGCTTTTGCGAAAATACTATGGAGATGATAAACTTATATGAAGAGGAGTATTACAGAACTCATTCTTCTCCCATTATGAATGCTACCTTTACCTCTGCACTCAGCAAAGGCGCAGACCTTTATGGAGGATATGCCGCAAAGTACAACACGTCATCTATTGATATTGTAGGACTTGCAACGGTTGTGGACTCTATTATTGCAATAAAGAAGCTTGTTTGGGAAGATAAGACACTTACACTTTCCGAGCTTGTTGAGATCTTGAAATCCGATTGGGAAGGTCACGAACCTCTTCGCCTATTTGTAAAGAATAAGTTCGCAAAATTCGGTCAGAACAATCCTGAAGTTGATGTTTATGCTACTATCATTACTGAGTATCTGAACAGTATTATAACGGGTGTTCCGAATGTAAAGGGCGGAAAATACAGATTTGCCCTCATTTCGATAAATTGGTGTATGGAATTTGGAAAGCTTACCGCAGCCTCGGCTGACGGAAGGCATAAGGGCGAAACACTTTCACAGAACACCTCTGCATCCTTTGGTGCAGACAAAGAAGGGGCAACAGCGCACCTTTTATCCCTCACCGCCATTGATGCAACAAATCTGCCAAACGGATGTATAGCAGATATAGACCTGCACTCGTCGGCTGTTCAGGGTGAGGCAGGAACAAACGCTATGTATGCAACCCTCAGAACCTATTTTGAAAAGGGCGGTCTTTCGGTGCATTACAACGTCCTTAACACAGATGTGTTAAAGAAAGCACGTGAAAACCCCGAACTTTATCCCAATCTTCAAGTAAGACTTTGCGGTTGGAACGTGCTGTTCTCATCACTTTCCAACGAAGAAAAAGACCTGTTTATTGCAAGGAGTGCAAAATGACAGGACTCATATCAGGCATTAAAAGAATGGAAATTCACGATGGAGACGGTCTGCGTACCACGGTCTTTTTCAAGGGGTGTCCCCTTCGGTGTATCTGGTGCCATAATCCGGAGAGCCTTTCCTTTGAAAAGCAAATTGCTTTTTTCAAAAACAAATGCATATCCTGCGGTATTTGCAAAAACGAAAGAAATGAAGAAGCAGCACAGAGGTGTCCCGTTAGCGCCATAGAGGTATACGGCAGGGAATATGAAGCGGAGGAGCTTGCCCAAATTCTGCTGCAGGATGAAGCTTTTTTCAAAAACAGCGGCGGAGGCGTTACGCTTTCCGGAGGTGAATGTCTTGCGCAACCGGATTTTTGCATTGCGCTTGCAAAGCTTTTGTATGAGAGAGGCATCAGTGTTTACGTCGATACCTGCGGCTACGTAAAGCGCGAAATATTTGCAAAAATGATTCCTTACACCGATAAGTTCCTGTATGATATCAAGGCGATAGATGCAACGGTTCACGAGAAATGCACGGGCAGACAGAATCGTTTGATACTGGATAACCTGAAATATCTTTCTAGCAAGGGGTGCAAAATCGAAATCCGGTATCCTCTTGTAAAGGGATATAACGATCTCGAATGTGAGGATATTGCGAAGCTTTTAAGCGGATTGCAGGGAATAACAAAGGTGAAGGTATTGCAGTACCATTCCTTTTCCGCATCAAGATATGAAGCTCTCGGTATGTTCAATACGCTTCCCGACACCAAAACAACGTCTTATGATATTGAAGCGGCGGTAAATATTTTCAAGAGCTACGGGTTGCATGCCGTTAACGGAATGCGGGAGGATTAAACGGCTGAGTTGCATTTTTGTACTATGAGCCAAGAAAAAAGCACTTCTTTCGAAGTGCTTTTTTCAACGAAATTCGCCTGCGGCGAGTGAAATATGGCTTCGCCCAAGTGAAATAGCTCCGCTGTGAAATATTTGCTTCGCAAATGTGAAGAGGCGAATTTCATTTCACATCGAACGAAGTGAGATATTTCACAATGTGCATTAGCACATCATTTCACATTCACCGCAGGTGAATATTTCACTAAATCTGCAAGTTGTAATTTTTGGTTTATTTGGTGTTTTTATTGACAAGGTCAAAGTATTGTGATATAATGCGGTAGAGTGCAAAGGAATTAAATTTATTGAATATCGGTCAATGAAAATCGCTTTCAAAAAGAGGCGACTTAAATGACGGTGCACAAATAGAAAGAGCAAATAAACGTGGAAAATAAGGTTATTTTAATTTCAATCGACGGCATGAGACCCGACGGAATAAAAGCATGTGGCAACCCATACGTTAAGGAGTTGGAAAAGATCTGCTATTATACTTATAATGCAAGCTCAATGGAGCCTTCGGTGACGTTTCCTTGCCATTTTTCGATGACGCACTCTGTAACACCGCAAAGACACGGCATTTTAACAAATACCTACGTGCCGCAAGTACGTCCCGTGAAGGGTATTTTTGAAAAAATTGCCGAGGCAGGCGGCGTTTGCGCAATGTTTTACGGTTGGGAACCCTTACGAGATATTTGCTTACCCGATACACTTAAATTTTCAACTTATATAAACGCATATATGCAGGAAAGCGGAGATACCGTTTTGACGGATGAGTGTGAAAAAATCTTAACCGAGAGAAAGCCCGATTTCGCATTTTTGTATATGGTTGAAACCGACGAAAAGGGCGGTCACGATAATGGTTGGATGAGTGAAGCGTATTTGGAGAGAATCTCAATTGCAATCGACAATGTGAAAAGAATTATAGATAAATTCGGTGACGAATATTCTGTAATAATAATGGCTGACCATGGAGGACATAATAGAAGCCACGGTTCGACCTTGCCCGAGGATATGACTATCCCGCTATTTTTCTTCGGAAAAGCTTTTCCAAAGGGCAAAATTATAGAAGACGATATATCGTTGCTTGAAATTGCGCCGACCATTGCAAAGCTTTTAGGGCTATCCGCAGAATATGAGTGGGAAGGCAAGCCTGTTTTTTAAGGAGAAATCTTAATGTCTTTATTTCTTTCGACTCTCAACCAAATGGGCGTGTTGGGTTTTTATATGATAATCGGCTTTGTTATAGCAAAGCTGGGTATCGTTGATAAAAAATCGACCTCGCTTTTATCTAAGCTTGAAAATAACGTATTTTTGCCCGCATTAGTTCTTTATACCTTCATAGAGAATTTTAATATCAGCTCGCTTTCTCAATCGTGGAAGCTGTTGCTGTTTTCCTTGGGAACGGAGCTCGTTATTATTCCGATTGCGATCTTATCCGCAAGGCTTGCATCAAAGGACGGATTTATACGAAGAATGTATACCTACGGCTTGTCTTTTGCAAACTTCGGCTTTATGGGCAATGCGGTAGTTCAAGCACTCTTTTCCCCGTCGTTTTATCAGTCGTATATCATTTTCACGCTTCCGCTTTGGACACTTATCTATATTTGGGGAGTTCCCGGTCTGCTGATCGAACATAGTGAGGTTGCTTCCAAGCAAACTTGTAAGGAAAAACTCTACGGCATGGTCAAGCCTTTAATAAACCCTATGTTTATCGCGCTTTTGATAGGCGCCGTAATCGGCATTACCGGTCTTGGTGGATCTTTGCTTTCCCTTAACGATGGCAAGGGAATTTTCTTCACGCAGGTTGCAAAGGTTTGCGGTGATTGCATGTCGCCTGTTGCGATGATCATGACCGGCATCACATTTGCATTTATCGATATCAAAAAGGTTTTATCAGACATAAGTATTTACATCGTTACGGCATTAAGACTTGCTTTATACCCGTTGGTATTTGGTGGAATTGCCTGGCTTGTAGATCGTTACGTGATCGCATTCGATTCAACGATTTTTAATTGCTTTATTATAACACTCGCGATGCCTTTGGGACTGAATACCATAGTAATTCCCGCTGCTTATGGAAGAGATACCTCCATTCCTGCAGGAATGGCATTGGTTTCACATTCGTTATCAATTGCCACCATTCCGCTTATTATGATGATTTTCGGAATAGGATAGGATTTGAGGGAATACAGAAAAACGATTTGATAAGAGTTTGGACGTTTTCTCATTTGTAATGCCGCACAATATAGCTTTATAAAAATTTGCAAGTCAGCTTTTTGCGAGTTGTCATTCTGACCTCTAAACAACAAAGAAAACCACGCCAAAGGGCGTGCAAAATTAGCGAAGAAATTATCTAACACACGGTAGGGGCGAACTGCGTTCGCCCGCGGGCGTTCAAAGAGCGCCCCTACGGATAAACAAAAATTGATATGCAGAAAGCAAAGATTAATCCCGACAGATTTTCAAGGTCTGTCGGGGGTCGTTTATTCAGTTAGATAAATTGGAATTGGCTGTTAGTTCTATATACCGCAAATGGTAAAACACTTATGATTTGTGAAACATTCTTCTATCCACGGAGTCAGTTCTTCTATAACATCCATCCAACGCTCATTTTCTTTCGATTTTGCAATAAGGACTTCCCATTGCTTTTTGCATACTTCGGTAGGAGCATAGTAGCAAAAATCCTCGATGGAATTAGAAAACAAATCATAAAGATTTAGTGAGTCAAAAATGTCAGCATGGAGACAGAGCGAATCTTTTAGCCAAAACTTGTTTCTAAATTTTCCTTTTTGAAATTCAAAATAACAGGTTCCTCCTGCCGCTTTTCGTTGCACTTCATCAAGAAAATATTTCATTCGCTCACATCCCTCCGTCAAATTCTTATTTACAGTTCTGTTTTATCGCCAGTTTCGCATTTGTATTACAAACGCTTTGGGCAAAGCCTATACCCCTAAAGATGAACGAGCGCATTCAAAGGCTCCCTTGTGTAAAGGGAGCTGTCGCGTTAGCGACTGAGGGATTGTTTCCTGCCATTTTGGGCTTTTTTACAATCCCTCCGTCAGCCTTCGGCTGCCACCTCCCTTTACACAAGGGAGGCTTTTTGTTAGTCCCATTATAACACAAATCGGCAGAGAAAACAAGTTCTCTGCCGAAATTTTTGCCTGCCAATTCTCCGCTAAGAACGCAGAGAGAAAGGCGTGGTTTTTTGTTGGTTATTGCTGTTCATCTTGCTCACTATTAATAATATACGTTGGTGTGTTGACAATAAGTAGTTTTTATTATATAATCGTAGTATAATAACAAGGAAGGTGAATTCCGCTATGAAATATCGTGAGGAGACATCGGTAACAGAGCAATATAAGCAAAATTATGTTGACGGACTCGATAGGCTGATAAATAAAAGGCAGGAAGAGCTCGGCGAGGCGAGAGATGACTATATAAAGGATATATTTGCAAAGCCTGATGAATACAGAGCAGAATTCAAAAGAATGCTGGGTTGGCCACTCACTCTGCGTCGCGACGGGCAGTTACCGGAGGTCAAGACGGAGCTTGTGACGAAGGAGGATGGATATACAATATATCGCATGAGCTTCGAAATTCTCGACGGAGTTGAGATGACGGGATTGTATTTTGAAATGGACGGGCAGGGCAGACGCCCTCTCGTTCTGGTTCAGCACGGGGGTAGGGGAACACCCGAGCTTATCTCGGGATTTTATAACGGTGATACTACCAATTACAACGATATGCTCGAGCGTGTGATAGCGCATAAGGTTCATGCATTTGCTCCGCAGCTGCTTTTATGGAATAAGGAAAAATACAACGTCACGTTCGACCGCGTAAACATGGACGCCCGACTGAAAAGAGTAGGAAGCTCAATCACCGCGGTCGAGCTGTACGGTCTCGTGCGGATACTTGATTATTTTGAAGCCAAGGACAATGTTTCGAGCTTTGGGATGGTAGGTCTCTCATACGGAGGTTTCTATACGCTCTTCCTTTCGGCAATCGATGTGCGGATCCGTTCCGCTATATCCTGCTCCTTCTTTAATTCGAGGGACAGAGTGCCATGGAGTGACTGGACATGGTTTAATGCTGCGGGTAGATTCGATGATGCGGAGATAGCTTGCCTTGTTTATCCGCGTAAGCTTTGCATCGAGCTCGGAACACAGGATAAGACGTTTGACGTTGCGTACGGTATCAAGTCGTATAATAGGCTTGTGGAATTGTGCCGCGAGGTAGGTACGGATTGGCTTACCTTTATAACGTTTGAGGGAACCCACGAGTTTTGTAGGGATGATGCACCTATTAAAGCATTAGTGGATGAGATATCCGGTTTATAAAGTCGTATTGTTATACTGTGAGCTAAATTTGAGAGAAGCTATATAGAGCAAAATGCGGAGAAAAAGCAGAGAATAGGGCAAAAGAAATGTTTGGATTTATGAGAAGAGCGGCGGCATCGATCCGGGGTTCCGTATAGCGACTCCGACGTCCTGAGAGGGAGGTGGCACACGGTGTAATGAACGCTTCATCCGAGGTGAGCCTTTGCTCGGCGAGGAACGCATATTGGTGTTGTAAAATCTCCGAAATTTTAAAGATCGCAAGATCGTTATATCGCCGAATATGCCTCGTATTGTAAATTATAATTTACAAATCTGCCTTATAACGCGCGAAAAGCACTTCCGCTGCGGAAGTGCTTTTTACATTAAAAATAAATATGCGTTGCGGCTAATTGAGCCTCTGCGATCCGTCAAACTGAATTCTCCGGTAAATGCGTCGGCACTAACATGCACTTTTTATTTTTAATAAAAAGCAAAAAAGCTATTGACATTCACCTTGGGGTATGCTTTATAATAGAGTTACTTGATAATATTACTGTGAGGTGATGAGCCGAATGAAAATAAATGAGGTTGAAAAAAGGACCGGGCTTACTAAGAAGGCGATCAGGCTATACGAGCTTCGCGGTCTTATAACGGTGGATCGCTCCGAGAACGGCTACAGGGACTATTCGGAGGCGGACGTGGATACGCTCGAGCGGATAAAGCTGCTCCGTACTGCGGGCGTATCTATTACCGATATCAAACTGTTTTTCTCGGGGATCCTATCGCTCGACCATATAATTGAAAAGCGGAAAAAGGAAATAGATGCCGAGTGCGGACTGAATTCCGAGATGTATGCATTTTGCGAGTCACTGCTTGAACGGCTCACCGACGGCGATAGGGCTATGGGAGAGGCGTTCACCGAGACGGATGACGCGTTTGCGGGCGAGCACGGTGCGCTGACGGTCGGAATTGATATCGGCACCACTACGGTAAGCGCCGCGGTGATCGACATTGATAATAAGAGACAGGTTGAGGTATTCTCGGTTCCGCATAATTCCTACGTTCGGGGCTCGGTATCGTCAGAGCAGAGCGTCTCGGTCATTATGGATAAGGTCATAGGTGTATTGGAGCTTATTCATAAGAGCTACGAAAATATAGTGAGCATCGGCGTAACGGGTCAGATGCACGGAATACTTTATTACGACCGTGACGGCGAGGCGGTGTCGAATCTTATGAATTGGCAGGATAAGCGCGGCGATTTTCAGATCCGTGAAGGACTTAATGCGTGTCAGCTGATAAAGCAGGTGACAGGCGAGGATATATCTACGGGATACGGTTTAGCAACACATTATTATAATATGCTATGCGGTCTCGTCCCCGAGGGTGCGGTTGGATTCTCTAGCATTATGGACTATCTTGCTATGCGGCTCTGCAATATAAAAAAATCTCTGACTCATACGTCTGTTGCGGCAAGCTTTGGCTTGTTCAACGTTAAAAAACGTTGCTACGAGACCGACAAGCTCGCGGCACTCGGGATCGACGAGAGCTTTTTGCCGAGGGTGACGGAGTCGTGTGAGCTCGTTGGTGCTTGGAATGATATACCGGTCAGTGTAGCGATAGGAGATAACCAGGCGAGCTTTCTGGGATCGGTAAAAAACAACTCGGAGGGTATGCTTATCAATATCGGTACGGGGTCGCAGATATCGGCTGTCGGTGAGGTAACACAGCTCGGTGCGGGTATTGAGGTGCGGCCGTTTATAAACAGAGAGCAACTTATATGCGGATCGGCTCTGTGCGGTGGCTCGGCGTATGCTATGATAGAAAAATTCTTCAGAAGCTATGCCGTCTCCATTGGGGCAAAGGATGCCTCACAGTATGCTATAATGAACGATCTTGCCCTAGCGGCGTACGAGAGCGGTGAGCCGCCACTGTCTGTTGATACATCGTTTTGCGGTATGAGGAGCGATCCTATGCGGCGTGGCGCGATCGAGAATATAGATCTCGGTAATTTTACGCCGTCGGCACTTGTTCTCGGCGTGATAGTGGGTATGTGCGACGAGCTTTACGATCTGTATCTTGCCGGAGGAATAAAGAAAAAATATATCGTGGCATCGGGCGGTGCAGTCAGAAAAAACAGAATCCTGCGGCGAGTGCTCGAGGATAGGTTCGGTATGCGCGTGTCTGTGAGCTCGGTCCATGAGGAGGCGGCAAGCGGTGCGGCGCTGTTCGCGGCGTATACCGTGGGGGCGATAGAATACAGGGACGGCTTTGGCGATTATATTGAATACATGGAAAAAGGGGCTGAGCAATGAAGGACGTAAAGCTTTCTTTTACACTGAATAGAATACCCTGCTGTGCGATCTGCCGTAAGGGCGACAGAGAGGCGTTGAAAATCGATGTCCTCGACGGCGTAATATCCTGCGACGTTACGTATGATCATAGCGACAGACCGCTTCGGCTTTCGGCGCAGAGTCAGCTCGGAGATGCTATAGAAATAATTATGATGCCGCACAGGATAGAATTATACGTGGGCGGCGAGCTTGCGGACGAGGAGTGGCCGAGAGGGAATAGGCTATATGAGCTCGGTGATGCGATACATTCCGCGATCTGTGAAGTTAAAGCAGAGGAGTATCACGCGGTGTCGACCGACCTGCCGGCTGTTGTATCGACGTTTGAAAACGCGGAGGGCTGGTGCCCGGGAGGCGGCGTGTTCGTAGGTGACTGTATGCCCTATAGACGCGGTGACGAGTATCACGTGCTGTATCTCAAGGACAGACACCATCATGCCAGCAAATGGGGATTTGGTGCGCACCAATGGGAGCATATATCGACGGAGGATTTTAAGACGTGGCGGATACACCCCATGGCGGTTCCGATCACCGACCCGATCGAGGGTTCGATATGCACCGGCTCGTGGATAGGGCGGGGTAATACGGAATATTTATACTACACCGCGAGGATAGGCGGAGGTGTGCCCGCGCCTGTTCGCCGAAGCATTTCCTACGATGGCTATCATTTTGAAAAGGATTCTTCCTTCGGCTTCACTCTTTCGGAAAGATACGGCAGAGGAAGTGCACGCGACCCTAAGGTGATATTCGGTGATGACGGACTGTTTCATATGCTCTTGACAACGAGCCTTGTCGCTGAGGGGCGCGGATGTCTTGCTCATTACGTTTCGTCGGATCTGGAAAGCTGGGAGGACTACGGCGAGCCTATATACGTGGCTCCCACCGAGGATCAACCCGAGTGCCCGGACTATTTCAAGTATAACGGAAGATATTATCTCGTTTTCAGCCTGAGGGGCAAGGCGCGCTATATGGTATCCGATAAGCCCCTCGAGGGATTTGTTATGCCTGAAGATCCGATCATCCCATGTGCGAGCGTTCCTAAATGTGCAGAGTGGGAGGGGCGACTCGTTTTCGCCGGATTTTGCAGCATCGGCGGATATGCGGGTACTATGACCTTCAAGGCGGCGCGAGCCGATGAAAACGGACTGTTGATATTCGAGGATCTTTGATTTCGTTAAAACCCGTGTATAAAAGAGAAAACAGCATATTTAGTAAACTAAAGTTTGCGTATTGCGCAAGATAACATAAAATTAACCTATATAGGAGGATATATGATAATCAAGGATTACGTTAAGAGATTTGAGAAGCTGGGACTCGGTATGTTTGTCCACTTCGGACTTTACAGTATACATGCTAAGGGTGAGTGGGCACACGGCAGAAGCATTACACCGGAGGAATATTCGAAGCTCCCCGCGCGCTTTTCTCCCGATAAGGATTGGGCGGAAAAACTTGTTCTGGCGGCAAAGGAGGCAGGCTGCAGGTATATTACGCTTACCACGAGACATCACGACGGATTTTCCTTATACGATACCTGTGGATTGAATGATTACGATGCACCTCACTCCGCGGCGGGACGTGATCTTGTGCGCGAGTTCGTTGATGCCTGCAAAAGACACGGCATACTCCCGATGTTCTATCATACCCTGCTTGATTGGCATGAGAAAAGCTATAACGACGATTTCCCAAAATATCTTGAATATCTGCGCGCAAGCGTTGAGATATTATGCAAAAATTACGGCAAGATCGGTGGCTTATGGTTCGACGGAAAATGGAACAAGCCAAACGACGACTGGGAGGAGGACGCTCTCTATTCCCTTATTCGCCACTATCAGCCCGAGGCCATGATAATCAATAATACGGGTCTCAGTAAGCGCGGTGCACTTGGACACATAGAGCTTGATTCGGTCACCTTTGAGCGTGGCCGCCCTCAGCCTATCAATATGGCGGATTCGCCCAAATATATTGCGAGTGAGATGTGTCAGATCTTCGCCAATCATTGGGGATACGCCGAGCGCGATTTTAATTTCAAATCACTACCTGAGATCATAGAGGATATGTGCGTTTGCAGAAGATACGGCGCGAATTTTCTTCTGAACGTAGGACCTATGGCTGACGGATCACTTCGTCCGCTCGACCGCGCAATGCTCTCTACGTTTGGAGAGTGGGTGTCGATATATTCCGAGGCATTGTATACTCCCCGACCCACCGGAATCGAGGTGGAGGGTAAGTCGAGGGAATTTTTGCTCCGTGGCGACGGTGCATATTATTTCTTCGCATACGGTCTCGGCATGGCGGCGAGCGCCAACGTGGAGCTTATGCTCGGTGATCCCGATCACACGAACGTATTCAGAATACCCGAGAGGATCAGGTCGGTGCGTTGGATCGACAGTGGCGATCCCATCTCCTTCGTACAGGAGGGCGACAGGGTAACGCTCACAACGACCCCGCAGCCGTACGGTGAGCAGCTGGTGGTAAAGGTCGCGCGAATTGAGATAGAATGATGCGCCGACCGCGATGAGCGAGCCGCGACCACGCCTCGCGAAATTTGCGCCGCCGCGTCTCGGATGAGTGTAAGCTGTTTTTAATTTGACAAAAATAAAAAACCGTCTTGAGTGTTTTTTGAGCATTCAAGACGGTTTTTGCTTACTATGGTTTACATTTTGGTGCATTTTTGCGCCACACGCCTTATATATGTGCCACGCATCTTGCGATGACATGTGATATCAGTCCTGCTTTGCAAGCTCGCTCAGCTGATATAGCGCGTCCTTCACACTGAAGCCGTGAGGGGTGCTTTGCAGCTTTACCGATCCGTCGGAGCCGACACTGAACATATCCGCGGTCTCGTACAGAATGATCGCGCTGAAGAGTCCCGTGTCGTTCAGAAGCTTGTATTCGTTCACTATATTCGGTGTGATGTAGCGCTCGACGGTGATGGGCACGTTGTAGCTACGTGCGACGTCGATCATACGTCGGCATTGCGGATCGCTGAGCAGAAATTCGGGGGTCAGCTGATACATACGGAGATTGATCTCGTCGGGGCGGATCTCCTCGAGCCAACGCTCCCATTGCCACTCTACGTTCATCGGGTACGCCATTACTCTCTTTAAGGGAATGGGATCGCGGAGCATTTCGGTATTCAGGGTCACGTAGACCTTTTTGCCTCTAGCCCTTGCTCGACTCGCTCCCTTTATAAAAAGCTCGGAGTATACGTCGCCGCGTATTTTCGCGATCTTGGCGGTATCCATATCCTTTTCGTCACATTTGCCGTATCTTTCGTAATACAGCTCCTTGACCGAGTCGTTATATCCGTAGGCGAATGGCTCGTTTACCATCACGGAATGGCATTCTATTCGGTTTCCGATGACGTCGTATCCGTCATCGATCGCGTGATCGAGATATTTCATCCATTCCTTCTGCACGAGCGGCTCGCATTCGCAGAGTGCGCCGTGATTGTATAGGCTTTTGCCCTTTGCGATAGCGATGTAGCCTTCTTTGTCTTGGGGGTCTAGTATAAACTCGGTATACGTGCCAAAGCCGTCGTCAAAGTGGAAGCCCACGTCAAGATAACTGCCACCGCCGAGCGGCGCCCACGCCGTTCCTCCGCGAGTAGCGGAGATCTTCTTACCCTCGGCATCAAAGCAGGCAATGCCGTTTACCTGCGTGTTTATAAAATGCTCGTCGCGGGTACATTCTCCCTTGCAATGAATTCCGATCGCGATGAATTTCTCCGTGATGTTGAGGTTTTTCAGCCTGATCACGCATATTGGATCGCCCTTTTTACAGAGCGGCTTGCTGTTATAGATCTCGGAGAAGGATCCGTGGGCGATCAGTACGTCCTCTTTCGCCGCCTCGGTGGTTATTTCAAAGGAAAAATCATCCTTTATAGGCTTGTAGTAGGAGTTGTCGGGGGAAACGTAGACGGTCAGATCCTCTTTCTTGATACGCGTGGGAACGTCGTTCTGCTTGTACAGCTTTATCTCGCAGACCGTCTTGTTTTCGGCATCGCCGTCTATATCAAAGGTGCGGCGCTTGATGCGCATCTCGGGGTGCCGCCTTAAAAACGACGATGGGTTGACGGAGCTTCCGCCAAATCCCGGGAGACCCTCTCTAAACTCTTTTTTGTGGTAGGGAGAAAATTCGAGCCAATGTCCGTGCTCCAGCGGACGCATGATTCCCGCGGATTCCAAGCCGTACCGCTTGCATGCGTCGACGAAGACGCGTGACATATTCGGCATAAGATGTGCGGTTTCTTTCATTGCTTTCCATTTATCCCAGACGTTTGACCAGAAAAATCCGTCGTCCAGGTTTCCGTAGTACTGATAATACATGCGCTTTATTCCGAGCTCCGAGAGAGTCTTTATCATAGTATCCATCATCTCGGGGGTGTATTTTACCTTACTGCAGTCGTCCGGAAAATCGGTCAGTGCATATAGCTTCATATTTGACATACTTTAAATCTCCCATAGCTCTCGCCAAAGACGTTTTAATAGATTGTAACACAGCTTGGAGCTGATGTCAATACACAACGTACGGTAATTAAGACTGATATTTAGAGAGAGATAGTCTTTTCTTCTATATGATAGCCGTTATTGCTCCGCTCGGTCGCGCATCGGATGCGGTGGAGAGTGCAGATGCGCTTCATATATCGGGATCTCACTGAAGCTTTGAACAGAAAAAATCCTCGAAACTGCTTTACAAACTCCGATAGTGGTGTTATAATATATAGTGGTCAAAAAACAGATTTCAAGGAGCAATACTATGAAACTTATTATCAAAGACAATTATGAGAAAATGAGTGACTGGGCGGCAGAGCATATCGCGAACGCCATCAACTCTCACAAGGAGGATCGTCCCTTCGTTCTCGGTCTTCCTACCGGCTCGTCTCCTCTCGGCGTGTATAAGAGACTTGCGGAGATGAACAAGGCAGGCAAGGTTACCTTCAAAAACGTAGTTACCTTTAATATGGACGAGTACGTTGGACTCCCGAGAGAGCACGACCAGAGCTACTGGTACTTTATGCACGATAATTTCTTTAACCACATAGATATCCCCGCGGAGAACGTGAATATTCTTAACGGTATGGCAGAGGACCTCGAGGCTGAGTGTCAGCGCTACGAGGATAAGATCGCGTCCTACGGCGGCATCGACCTCTTCCTCGGTGGTAGCGGCGTTGACGGACATATCGCCTTCAACGAGCCCTTTACCTCTCTCACCTCGAGAACCGGTATCCGTGCTCTTACCGAGGACACCATTATCGTTAACTCCCGCTTCTTCGGCGGTGACGTTACCAAGGTTCCGAAGACCGCGCTTTCGGTCGGAGTAGGTACCGTTTGCGACGCTAAGCAGGTGCTCCTCCTCATCAGCGGCCATAACAAGGCTCGCGCACTTCGCCACTGCGTAGAGGGCGGTGTCGATCACGCGTGGACCATCTCGGCACTCCAGCTTCATAAGGATGGCATCATCGCCTGTGACGAGGCTGCTTGCGGCGAGCTTAAGGTCGATACCTACAAGTACTTTAAGGAAATCTACAAAAACGAGAAGTGATATATTTCAAAAGCGCTAAAACCGCAAATTTGTAAATAATAGTTAGCATATTGGATTAAAAACAAAGCAAGACCTACCTCATATCGGACGGGTCTTGCTTTGATTTTTTAGTTATGTAATGAGGGTAGCTTGATGCTTTTAGCTATCTTAATAAAGCTTTTGATCAGCGAATTGCTCTTTGCCGACGGGTGATAGACGAGATATATCTTGCGGTAGGATTCCTCATTTTTTGGCATGAAGAAAAGTATATTCTCGTCGTCCGGCTTCTGCGCGACGGCAAGGGTCGTCGTGAGGACCGCGCCTATTCCGGCACACATCAGATTGTAGTGTATCTCGCTATGCCGTGCGTTCTCTATTTTGTAGTGCGACGCCTTGTAGGAACCGAGTATTTTTGCCATACGGTGCTGTGTGTCGGATGGGTGGGGAAACTCTAGAAATTCCACCTCGCGAAAAACCGACGTGTCCTCGATCTCACGATCTTTGGAGTAGCTGCCCGTCAGTATCTCGTCACGGGTCAGGGCGAGGTGCGAGAGGTTTTCTGCGCCCTTCATTCCCCTGTGCATAGCAATGACGAGTCGCTCCTCACATAGGGTCTCGGATGTATATTTCGGGCTGTGGTCGGTGTAGCTGACCAGAACGTCGATCTCCCTATTATCCAACTTATCGAGTAGACTGTGGGGGTTTCCTACGTTGCCGATATCCACGGTTACGTTTATTTTCGGGTAGGTCTTATGCATTGCACTGCATATTTCGGAGAGGATGAGATATGACGAGAAGCTACCGCCACCTATGGCTATCGAGCCGTAGTCAGCTCCCGAGATCCTCTGTATTCTCTCCTTCATATTGCGCTCGACCTCGATGATCTGCTCGAGGCTTTCGATATATATTCTGCCCTCCGCCGTCAGCGAGCAGGGAATAGTCGTACGGTCAAAGATGCGAAAGCCAAGCTCTCCCTCGTGCTTTGCTATTGCCGCGGACAGCGATGGCTGTGATACAAAGAGTGCTTTTGCCGCCTTGGTGAAGCTTCCTTGCTTATAAATCTCGTATACGTATTTTGAGATGGTTTCCATAACGACCTCTGTTATAGTTTAATTCATATAACCTTATTATGTTATATGTATTTGATTATACACTTTTTTTATGATATAATCAATAGGCAATTCAATAAAAGAGGTAAATATTTTGGACAAAAGCGTAAACAGATTTATAAAGCTATTCCCGTGGAATTACGGACTCACGGCAGATCTTCTCTTCTACATTGCGATAGACAGTCTCTTTTTGACGATAGTGAAGAACTTCTCGGCAGCCGAGATAGTATCGCTCACCTCTCTTTCACAATTTGCGTGCATAGCTCTGCAATTTCCGATCCTTTTCGTAATTAAGAAGATCGGTAATACCGCCTCCATCAGAACCAGTGGCTTCTTTCTCTTGCTGTCTGCGATCTTGATCACGTTCGGCAACGGCTATTACGTTGTCCTGATCGGCAGGATATCCCACGACATCGCCGTGATCTTCCGCAGTGCATCTGTCGTGGCGCTCGAAAACAACCTCGATCTCGTAGGCAGGCGAGAGGACTTCGTAGGTATCAGAACGCGGGCGAATACGGTCTATGCGGTAATTACAATGCTCATATCCTTCGTTGCGAGCTTTATGTTCAATCTCAATAATTACCTTCCTATGATCTGCTGTATCGGCACTTGTACCATGGGCTTCCTGCTCGCCTTCTTTATGAAGGATTGCTCGGATTATAATAAGATCCCACGCAGGAAAAAGGCGGACGGCGTAAAGATCAACTATAACAAGGTTACTGTTATCTCGCTCGCGCTCTTTGCGCTCTTCTATTCCATCGTTACAAACGGACAGAACGAGGGAAAGCTCTTCATTCAGCAGAACGTTCTTGAGAGCTTCGATGAGGATGCAACGGCGCTTATAATCGGCGCTATCGTCTGTGTGTCGCGTATCATACGCGTGATCTCGAACGTGATATTCGTGAAGCTTTATAAGAGATACGGAGAGAAGATGGGTGTTGCTCTACCCATACTTCTGTTTACCTCTATCGGACTTTTGCTCGTCGGCTCGTTTATCCCATCGGCAGTTGCGATGATCCTCGTTATGGGCATCGGCTATACGATAATTCTTTTCATCCGCGATCCGTTCAGACTCTACGTACAGGACGTGCTCTTTGCCGCAACGCCAAAGGAACAGCATCAGACACTTCTCACCGTCATGGAGTTTGGCGTGAAGGTCGCAACGGCGGGAATAGGACTTGGCTTCTCGGCGATACTGCTCGGGTCTCCGATGGTGGTCGTTGTCACGATAATGCTTGCAATAGCGCTCGTGGGTATCGCAATTGCCGTATGGCTCTACAGAGCTATAATGGCAGGTAAGCGAAATGCGCAGGGCGCGTAAATGTATCGTAAAAGATGTAAAATGCCACTATGTGTAAATGTTTGTTTACTTATTTGACTAAGAATTAAAAAGTTTTAGCTAATTCGCGAAAAACATTGACATTAGAATTTACATATGATATTATTAGTGGGAGGGGCGACAGCCTCTCCCACCAACTTTATATTTGGAGATTTGATATGAAGAAAAAAGCTCTTGGTGTTATGCTCGACGTATCGAGAAACGCTGTAATGAATATGGATAATCTGAAGGACTTTCTCGCGGTGCTGAAGAAAATGGGATATAACTGTATGTTCCTCTACGCCGAGGATACCTACGAGGTTGACGGCGAGCCCTACTTCGGCTATATGCGCGGCAGATATTCGAAGGAGGAGATGCGCGAGATGGATGAGTATGCGAGAGGCCTCGGTATCGAGATCATTCCCTGCGTGCAGGCACTCGCTCATCTTACTACCATAAGCAAGTGGGGAAAGTTCTCGATGGACACTAACGATATACTTATGGTCGATGACGAGCGCACCTATGAGCTGATCGAGCGTATGTTCACGACTCTCTCGGAGTGCTTTGCTACGAGGCGTATCCACGTAGGTATGGACGAGGCTCATATGCTCGGCAGAGGAAAGCACCTTGATAAGTACGGCTACGAGACCGTTGACGTGCTGATGAAGCGACATCTCGCACGTGTAGTCGAGATCGCAGAGCGACACGGCTATGAGATAATGATCTGGTCGGATATGTATTTCCGAGCGTGGAACAACGATGCATATTACGTAAAGAAAAAGGAGGTGCCAAAGGAATATATCGAGGCACTCCCGAAGAGCGTTATTCCGGTATACTGGGACTACTATGCGACAAATAACGAGCAGTATGACGATATGTTCTATAACCACGCTCAGCTCTCCGACAGGACATGGTTTGCCGGCGGCGCGTGGACCTGGGGCGGCTTCGCACCTCATAACGTAGGCTCAATGCGGCGCACACCTCCCGCCATCCGTGCGGCGAAAAAGTACGGCGTCGATAACATCTTCATCACCATTTGGGGCGATAACGGCTCGGAATGCTCGAAGTACTCGGTTCTTCCCACCCTCTTCTATATCGCGGAGCTCGTCCGAGGAAACGAGGATCTGGAGCTCGTGAAAAAGAAGTTTGAAAGAAAATTCGGCATACCCTTCGACGATTTCCTTCTTCTTGATACGCCGAACAACGTGGCGCACGACGAGGATGACGTGGACCTCGTGACCCCCTCGAAATATATGCTCTATTCCGATCCATTTCTCGGCTTCCTCGATTCGACGGTCAAGCTCGGCGAGGGCGAGAGATACGCAGAGATAGCAGAGAGGATCAGGACGGCGGGAAAGAAAACGCGCAGGTTCGGCTACATATTCGACACTCAGGTGAAGCTCTGCGAGGTTCTGAGATATAAATACGAGCTCGGTGTTAAGACACGCGCCGCATATAAGGCGGGTGATAAGGCAGAGCTACGGAGACTCGCTACCGAGGATTATGCACTCGCGGAGAGTGCTCTCCGTACATTTATCAAGACATTTGAGCGCCAGTGGATGAAGGAAAATAAGCCTTACGGCTTTGAGGTACAGCACGCGAGACTCGGCGGTCTACTTTACCGTCTCGGATCCTGCAAAAAGCGCCTTATTGATTACGCAGACGGCAGGCTCGATGATATTCCCGAGCTTCGCGAGGAGATACTCACCTTCCGGAAGGACGGCGAGAGCATCTACTATAACGCATATTCGAACACTATAACCTCGAACGTGCTCGGGTAAAACGTTCGACCGTATATACGTTATCGGCGAGATGGACGGTGCCGTCAGGCGCTTCGAGCGCTATTCGCCCGACTACTACTATCCGCTATCCGATCATTCTCCTGCATTCATAGATATCGAACTGTAAAGGACGGAAAAGCAATGATAAAGCAACCGTATTTCAGATATGACAGCACGTACAGCGTGCGCGGTAGCCGCGGAGCACTTCTGATATATCTGCCGTGTGAGGTAGGATATATCGGCTACGTCATCACGCACTCGGTGGTTCCCGAGATCACCTGCGACACCTGGCGTCTTTCAGCGGCGCTTTCATATAATGACGAGCTTAGAGAGGAGCTCTCGCTCACACCGAGTGCCGAGTGGGATATGGCGCTCGCTATAAAGGGAAGGGACGATTTTATCGGCGGTCTTTTACACGGTGACGAGGTATTTTCTTCGATGCGTCTGTGCGTTGACGGCGTCATACGCGACGTAGACGAGTGCTCACAGCTTTCCTCATTCGGTACGCTCACCGTGACGACCGAGTCGGTAGGACTCGATCCCGCCGACCACAGAAGCGAGGTGCTCCGCCATCATAAGAGGCACGTGATCACCGCCGACGGCGTTACCGTCGAGCAGAGTGTCGAGTGGCTCGGTGACTATGAGCTATCGAGCTGTTTTATGGGAATGATGCCGCCGAGAAAGGAGCTCACCGACTCCTATTATACCGACGTGACGCCGGAGGTGGCACAGATCGTTACCTCGAGCTTTGATGTTGCGGGGTGCCGTAGCGCGACGCTCCTTGGAAAGAATAGCGGCTATCACTTCAGAATGTCAGTGCCGAAATATCCGAGCTACGAGAGCGGCAACAAACTCCTTGTGCGCGATAACGGCAGAACCGATTACAATAAAATGTATTTCCCCGTATGCCTGTCGGCAAGCGTCTCGCGCGGCGAGGTGTGGGAGACTGTTACCGAGTATAAAATATGGCGGTCGTCCGCTTATTGACAATCGTTCGTGTATATGATATAATTATACCGAGAGGAGTGCTAACGCTTCTCGAAAATGACTATGGAGGTTTCATATATGGTAGAGGCGGTAAGACATCCGACGTACGGATTGATAATGTATAAGGAGAGCTTCTGGACGGGTAAAAAGAATATAAAGATCGACGGCAAGGAGCTGAAGCGCGAAAAGAGAAATCGCTTTATCTACGAGGCAGAGGACGGTATAAAGGTCGTGAAGGTCGAAGGTAATCAGCTCTTCGGCATACGCCTCGTGATCGCGGGAGAGAAGATCAAGGTCGCACGAGGAGCATCGCTGATCGAGGTCCTTTGCTCCGTACTGCTGTTCGTAGCGATTGCGGTGTGGGGAAACAGCGTATATCTTTGCTCGATCGTCCCTATCGTCGGAGGCGCTATCGGAGGCGGTGTCGCGGGACTTATGGCGGCGCTCAATCTTCTCGCAATGCGCGCGTCGAAGAATTTCGTGGGCAAGCTGCTCGTATGGATAGGTATGCTTATTGCCACGTTTTTAATATGCTTCTTGATTGCGCTCGTGTTCTTCAGCCTGCTGGCTATCATAGTTACATAAAAGCTCGTTTTGTAAATAGTTGTTGACAAAAAAGATTTAAAATAATACAAAAATCCGTCCTGCACGTATAGTGTGGGACGGATTTTTGTATAAGAAGCTTAGCCTTTTGTGCGGCTCGGTAACATCTTAAGCCTCGGTGAGGCTTGCGAGACATTTAAGCTTCTATAAGGCTTATAAGATATCTGCCGGTGCGCTCGAGAAGGTGTAAGCATGCGGGTATGAGCTCATCGGGGTAGTTTTTCATAAACGAGTCTGACTCAAAGGTAAAGTGACCGGAGTATCCGACCTCACGTAGAGCGTCTGCGATCTCGCGCCAGTTGGCGTCGCCTGCGAACGGGAAGGTATGCAGATCGTGGTAGAGGTCGTTATCGTGAACGTGCAAACAGCTGATGCGATTGCCTAGCGCGCGGATCATGCTGACAGCTCCCTCACAGTTTACCATCTCTGCGTGGCCGAGGTCGAGGCAGGCTGTGAAGCTCGGGTGATCTATAACGTCGAGATGTCTGATGAAATCCTCCGACGTGCCGCAGGCGGCAGGAACGGTCTCGGTTTCTGTCTCGTCCTTCCATTTGAACATATTTTCGGTGGCAATAAGCACTCCCATCTTCTCGGCATAGGGCAGGAGCTTATCGTAGAAGAGCTTGTTTTCCTCTGCCGTGAGAAATGCTCCCGGGTGAATTACGAGATGTCGGCAACCGAGCATAGAGGAGATCTCTATCGAACGCAGAAAGGTATCGACGAGCGGCATCACCTGATCCATCGTTCTCATTCTGGGAGATGGCGCGTGCGCCTGAAGGCAGGGAAGCCCTATTTCGTCGGATACGCGGCGCAGATTTTTAACGTAATCGGCGTATCCGTCGGAGAAGAGATATGCGCCGTTTGAGAACATCGAAAAATCGTATCCGTCGAAGCCGGCTTCCTTGATCATTCTTATTGCGCGCTCGTCTCCGAACCTTTTCGAGAGTAGATTTGTCAGTTGTACAAGCTTCATTTTTTCTTTACCTCTTCGTGCTGCCCGTCGCGTGCTGCGACGTGTACTTTTTATTGAGTCAATATTCGAGCTTTACTATCTCTGCGCCGCGCGGCGGTATACGTACGGTGAAGCGAGTGCCCGAAATCTTGACACGGTACCCGGTGTCCTTCATAAGTGCGGCCGCAGAGCCGATCTCATCGCGCACATCGACGGTCGCGAGCGTATAGGTGTGAGCGTCGTTTGAGAGAAGGATATATTTTTCCTCGCCGTGGCGGTATGAGGTTATCTTAACGCTCGGTGTCATGGACGTATCCAGCGAGAGCGCCTCGTTCATTATGCGGGATAGCTCTGCGAAAAAGCCGCGATCTACGCGCCGATAGGCAAGCGGCTCTGTCCATATCTCGCCGTGAGATATTTTGTCTGCACGTTTCGTGCGGTCGAATGCGGAGAGCGAGTCGAGCGTGGGAGCGTTATCCATATTATAGATCGCGACGGAAATATATTTACCGTCGTAGCGCGACGATGCGGTGATAGGCAGGTCTACGTCCTCTCCAATAGCAAGGAGCGGAAGCCTGGTTTTTGCGAGCTTTTCCTTATCATCATCGGTGTAGGATGCGAGATTCGTGACGAGGAGACAGCTTGCCTTGTCGAAGTCCCGAGCCTCGTCAAGCGCGAGTTGAACCGAGATGCTCGAGCCTGCCGCGATAAGCTCGCGGTGGAGTGCCGAGCCGCAGTAGCTTTTTCTTCTGCAGTACTGCTCCAGCTCGCGATAGAGGCTACCCGTGTTGCAAATTGCGGCATAACCGCCTATAAGATCGGGCGTCGGTATGCGGTAGCTCTCCTGCGCCTCGAGCCAATTCCAATCCGACGCGGGAACTCCGTCGGAGAGGCAGTACAGCGGCGCATCACAAGAGACCTCGAGCCCTCCGTCGCGGTATACGAAATTGTTGTACCGACGCACTATGGCGCGCGAAAGCTCCGTCGGACAGTGGCGTATCGCATCCCACTGCTCCATAGTATCGCTGATAGGAGTGAGTGAAATCTGTCTGAGTCCACGGGTTACAAGTCGGATATTCTGCTGCATCAGCGCGTATTCGTAGGTGAAGCCGTCGCGCGAGTCGTCGGTATGGATAACTCCTGCCTCGTCCTCGGGGGCGGTGATGCCACGGGTCGCGGAATTCTCCTCTATCATCACGCCGTATGCGCGGTCGGTGTGACATCTCGTGTAATCGAGTCCGTAGCGGTAGAGTGCCTCGAAGGAGTCGCGCGTCCAGATGCTGTTGAAGATCACGGGTCGGTCTATTCGCCGAAACACCTTATCGTAGAATCGCGCCCATTCGTCCGAGATGTAGCGCGTCCATTCGTATCTTTTGTTTTTGAGTATCCACTCGCGGCGCGCGAGGTAGGCGTCGGTGCCGTCCCGCATCATGCGACTTGGAATATTTATACCCGACCTTTCGCATAACGGAAGCGAAAAGTCGCCGTTCGGTATTGAGAGCCGTGCCGAGGAGAGGCCGTCTGCGAGCTGTACACCGTCAAATCCGAATTCATCGAGCACCTCTGTGAGCCGGTCGATTATCTCGTCGCCTACCGTGCGGTCGGGTGATATATGCTTTATCGGATTGAGGAGCCTCTCGGGTGTACCGTGTGCGTTGTAGGTGAGCCACTCGGGGTCGGTAATACCGCGCGTCATATCAAAGGAGGAAAACAGCACCTTTATTCCGTGTGAATGCAATCTGTCGACAAGCGCACGAAGCTGTGTGCGCGTCCACACCTGCCTACGTCTCTCACGGTTATATTCGTGTGCGAAATACGAGCAGGCGGTATCGGGCAGTCTCTCGTCCTCCGAGAAGAGTATATCTATATGTGAGAAGAGTATCGACACTCCCGTGATGCTGACACAGCGCGAGAGAAACGCTCCGACACCTAGGTCGCCTGCCTCGTTATCAAAGCCGATAAGCTCTATCCAGTACCATCTTTCCATAGCTTGAACTCCTGAGGTAAGATATTATTTTGAGTATAACAGATTGTGTTCGGCTTGTCAAGAATTACGGTGACTTTTTGAGGCTTTTCTGCCTAACCGATAAAATATTTTGGGGGTTGAAATGTCACGCGCGGTGTGTTATAATACGAATTGGGCGAACGCCCGAAAAATAATGTATGGGAGCACTGTATTATGGCAAGTGTCAGAATGAGAGTAGCAAGCTACAATATAGGAGATTATACCGGTCGTGGCTTTGAGCGCGGCAGTGAGGAGGGAATACTTGCGATACGTGCCGCTATGGCGGCGGTAGGTGCTGATCTCTGGGGTCTGCAGGAGGACGTATGCTGCTACGGTGACAAGACCGGCGCATATCCCTATGGCGTGGTCTACGAGGGCTACTCGACCTACGTGCGTCGCGGCAGTAACAGATATAACTACAAGGCGTTTCTCACAAACTGCGAGGTGTACGACGTAGAGCAGGTGAGATACGTTGGTGACACAGTGTTCAATCACCCCTGGTTCCTATCGGGAAAGATAAGGATAGGTGATAAGGAAATAACCGTTATCAGCCTGCATCTCGACTGGCAGGATAAGGATACCCGCCGTGAGCAGAGAAATCAGATAATAAACTACGTGAAGGACAGAAAATACGCGATAATCATAGGTGACTTCAATCCCTGCGACTACGAGAACGGTGTTAAAATAAGCCCGAACGGTACGTATGACGTGGATTTCCCCCACTTTGCATCTGCGGGGCTCAACCTCGCAAACTGCGCACAGTTTGGCGCGTTCCACACCTATCTTGACACCCCCTATGCACCCTGTCCGCTTGACAACATCATAACCACCCCGGCAATAAAGATAGTGAACGCAGGCGTCAGATGCGAGGAGTGGATGTACGATCACGCGATACTCTGGGCAGATATCGAAATCGATTGATTATCCGAAAGGACTAATAATATGCCGATAGTTTTAGAAAACAACAAATTCAGACTTACACTTACGGACGATTGTCACGCCGACAGTCTCGTTCTTAAATCTAACGGTGAGGAGTGCATATACCGCGAGGATACTCTTCCGTTCTTCGCGATAACGGAGGAGCGGCCCTACAATAATGAGATAAAGCTCGCTCACCCGAATAAGCGCACGACCTTTGCGGCAAATCGCGTAAGACGCGAGGGCGACACGCTCATCGTCGGCTTCGAGCTGATAAATTTTGAGGCGGCGGTAGACGTTAAGATCGAGCCGGAATATATGGTGTTCACTCTTCGTGAATTTTTGCTGAAGCCCGACTCGTTCGGACTCGGTGTAGTGCCTATACTGCCACCCGTGTATGAATTTCGTGCGGTACAGCTGTCGACCGTATACCGTGAGAGGTTCGGTGAGTGGCTGAACGTTTCGTGGGACGACCGCGCCTCAGTGAACGTGCTCGCGACCTCTCCGTATTCACGCATCGCATCCGAGAGACGTCGTGATTCGCGCGTGATGTACGGTGAGCTGATGCGCGACGTGCGGCTTCTCGGTGAGAGCGTAGCCCTCATCGTATCCGAGCCCGACGAGCTTCTTGACGTGCTCGATACGTTTGAGAGAGATCTCGGTTTACCGCTCGGTGCAGAGAGTCGAAGATCACCGCTTCTCAACCGATCTTACTACTGGTCGGCTGATATAACGCCCGAGAACGTGGATGAGCATATCGCGTATGCCGTGCGCGGTGGCTTCAGATTTATGTCGGTCTATTACACCTCAGTACTCAGGGAGCTCGGAAGATTTCAGTCGACCGGCGATTGGCTCTCGTACCGCAGTGAATATCCGCGCGGCAGAGAGGATCTTGTAGCGATGCTCGAGAAGATAAAGGCTGCGGGCATCACTCCGGGTCTGCACGTTCTGCATACGCACATAGGACTCAGATCGAAGTATCTGACACCCGTGGCAGACCATAGGATCAATCTGACACGGCACTTTACTCTCGCCCGTCCGCTCTCCGAGTGCGACACCGAGATATACGTCGAGGAGTGCCCTGAGGGGGTACCCGTGTATGAAAAAACGCGTGTTCTCCGCTTTATGGGAGAGCTTATAAAATACAAATCCTTCACCACCGAGCGCCCCTATCGCTTCACGGGATGTGAGCGAGGCTTCAACGATACGGCCGTGAGAGCGCACGAGGTGGGAACGATCGGTGGAATCCTCGATATAAGTGAGTTCTGCGCGAACAGCGCGTATATAGATCAGCGCACGAGCCTGCAGGATGAGATCGCTGAGCAGATCGCCGATATATATAATGCGGGCTTTGAGTTTATGTATTTTGACGGATCTGAGGGAGTTATCCCGCCCTTCGACGTCTACGTCGGTCTCGCACAGTGGAGAGTATATTCGAAGCTTTCGAAAGCGCCGATATTCTGCGAGGGCGCGGCAAAATCGCACTTCTCGTGGCATATGCTGAGCGGCGGAAACGCATTTGATAAGTGGGCGCCCGAGGTGTTCAAGGAGATGATAGCGGCGCACCCGTTTGCTGAGGCACCGCATATGGCTAACGATCTGACGCGCCTCAATTTCGGCTGGTGGGGACACCTGCCGGGTCAGCGAGCGGATATATTTGAATACGGAACGGCTCTCGGTGCGGCGTGGGATTGCCCGGGCTCCTTTGCCTCGGAGCTCGAGACACTGCGCAGTGATCCCAGAACCGACGACATACTCGAGACCTTCCGTCGCTGGGAGGATGCGAGAGAGGCGGGCTTCGTCACCGACGAGGTCAAATGCGAGCTCCGTCACACCGAGCGCGAGCATACGCTCCTCGTAAACGAGAGCGGCGAGTACGAGCTCGCGGTATGGGAAAGGATAGACGGTTTGGCTCTGGGAGATGCCGATCTGACGGCATTCCTCGTCAGGAGAGAGAAGCCCTGCGTTGCTATTTGGAACAACAAGGGTGACTCGACCGTTGCGGTGAGGCTGTCCTCCGATTTCAGCTACGTAAGAGAGCTGGGCGGCGATGAGATAGTATGCGAGCATAAGGACGGCTCTGTTCTGTTGCCCGTAGGTGAGAAGAGATATTTAACCGCCGATATGGATACGGATGCACTCGTAGCGGCTATCCGCGAGGCGAGGACGGTGTAAATGCGGCTGCTATTTGAAATGCGGGCGGAGGAGTGTGCCACGACGGGCGTATGCTACGTGCGCCCCTCCGTGCGTGCTGTGATCGCCCACTCCGGCAGGGTGCTTATGGTGCACAGCAAAAGATATAACTATTACAAATTTCCCGGTGGCGGAATAGAGGACGGTGAGAGCCACATCGATGCACTTATGCGCGAGAGCCGCGAGGAGGCCGGCGTCGTGATCGCTCGCGAGAGCGTGCGAGAGTACGGCTACGTTCACCGCGTGGAGAGCACAGATATTCCGGGCTACGATATATTTCTACAGGATAATTATTATTACCTTGCCGATGCGGTGGGAAAAGGCGCGCAGTCGCTCGACGGCTACGAGGAGTACGAGGAGTTCACACCCGTGACCGTTACTGCCGCCGATGCTATCCGCACGAATCGCGAGTGTGACCACGGACCGAAAAACCAAAACATGATAGAACGTGAGGCGCGGGTGCTCGAGCTGCTCGTCTCGGAGGGGTATCTTGATTAAAAGGAACGTGAGATAAGAGCTCGATCAATACTGATAGGAGAAAAAACATGGGAGTATTTACATACGAAAAAAACGATAACGTATCATCGCTCGAGACCTACGAGTGGGACAGGACCTGGATAGATCAGGCAAACGACGGTGAGACCGCGAGAGTTCTCTACGTTGGCGACTCGATATCGTCGGCTATACTGCGCGTTGCGACCGAGTGTGCCGCGGGCAGATATCTTTTTGACGGATACGCATCATCCAAGGGACTTGATAACCCCTATCTTATGGAAACGCTGAAGCTCTTCGCACGCGAGGAGGGAAGAAGATCGCTCGTGATCTTCAATAACGGTCTTCACGGCTGGCATCTCGACGATGAGAGGGAGTATAGAGCGCTTCTCAAGAGCACGCTTTGCGAGCTCGTCGAGTATTTTGAGGGAACGCCCGTCGCCGTTGTGCTGACGACCGACGTTGACGATCCCGCACGCAGTAAGAGGGTAGACGAGAGAAACCGCGTAGCGAAAGAGGTTGCAGGTGAGCTTGCACTCCCCGTGATAGATATTCACGGCGAGTCGGTGAAGTATGCCGCCTGCCGCACCGACGGTGTGCATTTTAACGGCGAGGGATATAAGGCTCTTGCCGCACAGATAGTAGCGGGCGTAGATGCGATCCTTACGTAACGCAGAGGAGATCTTTTTATGACGGACGTACAAAGAGTATTCGCGGAGCGCGTAAAGAATGGCGCACGCATAAAGCTGCTCGGTGACTCGATCACACACGGTGTAGGCGGCACAGGCTTTATACAGAACGGTGAGCATATAGTGACAGGTTATTCCCGCAACCCGGACGGATATTGCTGGGCAAATAAATTCTCGCGCTACGTTGCCGAAAAATACGGTGCCACCGTTACGAACAACGCCTGCACAGGAACGACGATAGAGTTCGTTATAAGGCATCTTGACGAGTTGGTGTCGTCGGACGACGATCTTGTGATATGCACGATAGGAACGAACAATCGCCACAGATACTTTAATGACGGACCGAGACCCGAGCGCGAGGAGATGCTTCGGGAGTTTTATCGGAATATCCTAAAGCTCCACGATATGCTCTGCGAGAGAGGGAAGGCGGCGATACTCGTCGCGAATATCCCTGCCTCGGCGGCAAACGAGAGGGATGGCGCCGATCATTGGCGCGTGCTCCATATGGATGATATAAATGCGGCGTACAGACGTGCCGAGCGCGAGCGCGGTATTTATCTCGTCAGTATGTACGAGCACTTTATCGCGAGATGCGCGGCTGACGGAATAGATCCCGAGACGTTACTCTCTGACGGTCTGCACCCAAATGACAGAGGTTATGACGTTATGTACGAGCTGATGCTCGAGGCTTTAAACGCATAAAGAAAAAATGAAAATAACCCCGAATTTGCTAATGTAAGTTTACAAATTCGGGGTTATTTTTTATATAACTGTAACTATGCCTTTTTATTTTTGAGAGATATTTCAAGCTTCTCAAGCTTTATGGGCTTATCCGATATCATACGCACCGTAACGTAGCCGGGAGCGATATTCATACCTGTGATAGTGGCGGTCAATCGTGTACACCGGTAGCTGTCGTCCTCGCCGGAGAGAAGTTTTCGCGATACACCGTAGCCCGAGACGGGTGCCTCGTCTGCCTCTGTCACCTGCGGGTCGCGTGCGGGCTGTGCCTCGCATTCGAGCTTCACGTTCTCGAGGCATATTTCGGGCATCGTGTCGAGCTCACCAAAGAGCAGTGATATCTCGGCGACCGAGTAATCGGAAACTCTGTCGGATACGTATAGCTTTACCTCTCCTTCACCGTCGATACGCATGGGGAGGGGCGAGTGCGCGTTCATGTTGCCGTAGCCGACACCCCAGGGATAGCCGCCGCGGCGCTCAACCGGGTACGTCTTATCTGCTCTTCTGAGAAATGCCGTATCGTTTGCTCCCGTGAAATCGTCGTGTGCATATTTCACGTATCCGTCACGTACTCGGTCGAGGTCATATTTCTTTATGTATTTGTCAATGACGTCCCATTTTCCCTCACCGCTCCAGTTGAAGTACTCCACTCCGTCTGCGCCGCGCGAGAGGTGTGAGTGCCATACGCCGTGTATCAGTGAGAGCGGCGGGAAGGTGTATCCGTCGACGGTGTGGTGCGGATCGTAGCAGCCGTAGATAAATATCTCGCTTGAGAGAGCGCGGAATTCCTCTGCGTGTACGTCGAATGAGCGCGAGCCGAGTGTCAGACCGTCAATCAGCTCCTCGTCTATCCACCTCTCGACGTCGAGGCCGTCCTCGTGAGCGCCCAAGAGACAGTCGGGGACTCTTGCGGATAGCATAATGACCCGTCCCTTTTTTTGGGCGATCTCCAGCGTCATACGGCGGAGTGAACGCATAAAATCCGTAACGCATTCACGCATCTCCCACTGCTTTCCGGGTGGAAGTATAGGGGTGTGTCGCTCGAAATCTATATCGAGTCCGTCGATATCGTATTTTTCCACAAGCTCACTCAAAACGCGAATCTTGTGCTCGCACAGCTCGGGCACCGACATATTGTTCATCAGTCTGTCGAATGCGGGGATGAACCAGTCGGGATGATCGTTTTTGACGGTGTGCGGATTTTGCTGCATATCGACATCGACCTCGGATATGCGGTGGGTGATCCAGCACTCCTTACCTCTCTTTCGAAATGCGGAGATATGACGCGCGATTATATCTACGCCGCCCTCGCGCAGTCTGTCGAGAAATTGGTTGTGGCGCATCGGCAGGACCTCGCTCTCGTATACCGAGAACCAGTCACCGCTGTACATTCCGTCGATTATTATCTTGCTTGCTTCATCGGGAAATTCCATACAGAAGTCGAAATAGTCATCCTGCGATGCCGTCTGGTGCAGGAATGAGCCGAATATATCGTATCGGAGAGAGAAGACGTGGCGTGATTTCAGCCTTTTTTTCTTATGCTCTGCCGTTAGATTGAATTTTTTCATGGCTATTCTCCTTGTGTTATTATCATATAAATTATAGCAATTAAGCGATCGCGGTGCTTTAACAGTTTTGTCGCAAAGTAGCAAAAAAATGTCGGAAGCGGATCAACGCGCTGACGGCGGCTTGCCGAACATATTGCGGTACGCCTTGTAAAAGGTCGCATAATCTCCGAATCCGCAGTCGGTATAGATCTTGGTGGGAGCACCACCCAGCTCTATCAGCGAGTGCGCGTGGATCAGTCGCTTCTCGGTTATATAGCGGTATACCGAAATACCCAGCCTCTCGCGAAAGAGTCTTGAGAGAGCCGATCCTGACATACCAACGTGCTCTGCGACGCTTGCCGCGGTGATCTTTTTTGCAAAGCTCTCGTTTACGTAGCGTATACACGTGTCGAGCTCACCGCGATCCCGACGCACCTCACAGGGCAAGGAGCTCTCGACGTGTTCGACAAGCTCTGCCATCAGCATAAGCAATGCGCCCTCCAGCAGTATATCCGTGACAGGCGTAGATTCGGAAGCAAGTGTATCGCGCAGTTTGTATAGAAGTCGCCGTACATCACCGCTCGGCGGCTGTAAGATGCGGCAGGGAGTGAGATATGCTCCAATGCCACGTGCCGCCGTATCGTCGAAGCTCAGGACGAGTCGCGTATATCTATTCTCGTCCTGTATCTGAAACCTGTGGTATGTATTTTTGGGTATTATGCAGAGTGCTTCGCGCTCCAGAGAGCGTTCAAACTCCTCGGTCAGCATTTTTCCTCCTCCGTCGAGGAAAAACAGTATTTCGTGATACGGATGTATCTCGTTGCCGCGACGTATGGATTCTCCTCTTGCGTAGCGCATATGAACTCCGCATATATTTCGTGTGTATTCAAAGCTTGTGTTCATAATACCAGTTTATCACGTATTGACGAAAATTGCAATATTAATTGCTGAATTTGATATATACATTTCAAAAGTGAGGTGGTAAAATTATAAAAAAAGGAGTTATATATGAGAGATAACGTAATTAAAGAGATAGAAGAAAAGCGTCTTATCGCGATAGTGCGCGGTGTCGGACGCGAGCGGTTGATACCTCTTTGCGAGGCGCTTTTTGACGGTGGAATACGCCTCGTGGAGATGACCTACTCCGCCGACGGTGCTGTCAGCGACACCGATACCGCCGAGTGCATCGGCATGCTCTGCAAGCATTTTCGCGGTAGAATGACGGTTGGCGCGGGAACGGTTCTGACGGCAGAGCAGGTGCGCCTTACCGCTGAGATGGGCGGCAGATTTATAATCTCGCCGAATACCGATCCCGACGTGATAAGGGCGACGAGGGAGCTGAGACTCGTTTCGATCCCCGGTGCTCTGACCCCGACCGAGATACAGACGGCGCATCTTATGGGTGCGGATTTTGTCAAGCTGTTTCCGATATCCTCGCTCGGCTCTGAATACGTGAGGGCGGTGCGTGCCCCGATGTCGCACGTGCGGCTTCTTGCCGTAGGCGGCGTAGATACCGAAAATATGCGCGATTATCTTGCATCGGGTGTATCGGGCTTTGGACTCGGCAGTAATATAGTGGATAAGAAAATGCTTCTTGCCGGTGATACGGATGGCATCACGGCGCTTGCAAGAAAATATACGGAGATAATAGATAAATGGGAACGTACGTAACCGTTGACGGCGGCACGACCAATACCAGACTATCGCTCGTTGCGGACGGCGCGGTTGTTGATACCGTCAGATATTCCATAGGCGCGGGATGCGGTGACGATCCGAGCGAGCTTATCGGTCGCGCGGTCGCCGAAGGAGTCGAGGCACTCTCGACTAAAAATCATATCGGGCGCTGTGAGATCGAGTGCATCATTTTGTCGGGAATGATCACGTCGGAAAGAGGACTGCAACCTATTCCGCATCTTGTGGCTCCTGTCGGGCTTGATGAGCTTGCAGATGGCATTTTTGAGACACGTATAGCCGCCTGCGCGGATATTCCCGCGGCTTTTATACGCGGCGTTCGTATAAATTCGACGGATATCGGTGAGCTGGATATGATGCGAGGCGAGGAGACGGAGATCATGGGTATCGGAGAGCTGCCGACACGGACTCTATATATTTTCCCCGGCTCACATACGAAGCATATACTGACCGATTCTGAGGGAAGAATTGCCGCATCGCGCACAACTCTTACGGGTGAGCTGATATCTGCCGTAGCGTGCGACACGATACTCAAAAACAGCGTTAGTCTGGGGGCGTGTCAAATTAAATGCGATTTTTTGGAGCTTGGATACGAGATTTCACAAAAATTTGGCTTCGCGGCTGCACTCTTTAAGGTAAGAGTGCTTGATAAGCTTGTGGGAGCTGATGAGGACGAGGTGTATTCCTTCTATCTGGGGGCTACTCTCGAATGTGACGTTGCTCTGGCGAGGGATGCTCTCGCGGACAGAATAACCGTCGGTGGCAAGCGAGAGCTGCGCGATCCGATGGCGCATCTTTTGAGAAAATATTCCGACAAGTCCGTGATCGAGCTTTCGGATGACGAGGCGGCGAGGGCGACTGCGTTAGGCGCGATAAAAATATACGAGAGGCGAAAAAATAAGAACGATGGAGAAGCTTTATAACGGTATAGTTTTAGAGGATGATTTTAAAAGCGCACCATCGGATGCGCGACACGTTCCCTATCTTGAAAATCCGCCCGAGGTGATCAACGTCAGTGCGGGAAGACAGCTCTTTATAGACGATTTTCTTATAGAGGAGACCGATCTTGTGCCCGAGCACCACAAGGCTAAAAAGTTTGATGGCAATCCAATACTGAAGCCCGAGATGCCTTGGGAGATCGAGCAATCTCCCGTCGCGGCACCGAAAAGCGGCGGCGTATGGTACGATGAGGAGGATGGAATCTTCAAAATGTGGTACGAGGCGGCGTGGCTGCACAATACGTGCTACGCGACCTCGAAGGACGGAATTCATTGGGAGAGACCCGTGCTCGACGACGGCGTAAGCAACAAGATACTGCATTACGAGTACTCGCCCGACGTATATCATAGCGAGGATTTCAGCTGTCTTCGTCCCGATTCCTCTACGGTATTTATCGATTACGATGCGCCGAAGGATGAAAAGTACAAGCTCTTTATGCGAAATCCCGTCGGCTCCTATCACGCGATACTTTCGGTGAGCGGAGACGGAATTCACTTTGACAAATTTGCATACACCGATGGCACGATGGGCGACAGAAGCACCGCGTTCTATAACCCGTTCCGCAAGAAGTGGGTCTACAGCCTGCGCTACAACGTGCTCGATGGCAATGGTGGTGTTGAGAGGCGAAGAGCGTACCACGAGTGCGACGATTTTCTAAATGGCGGACCGCTCGGCGAGAATGCGGAGCACGAGTGGCTTACCTGCGATGAGCTCGATCTGCCCAATCCCTATATCGGTGAGAAGCCGCAGCTTTATAACGTGGATTGCATCGGATACGAGAGCATTATGCTTGGTATGTTCCAGATACTTTACGGACCGCAAAACGAGATATGCGAATCCCGCGGCGTGCCAAAGATAACCGAGCTCGAGATGATGTACAGCCGCGACGGATACCACTTCTCGCGCCCATCGCGCAAGAGCTTTATCGGTGCATCGATGTACGACGGTGCTTGGGATAGAGGCTACGTACAATCGGTTGGCGGCGGTGTTATCGTGAACGGTGACGAGCTGTGGATATACTACGTCGGCTTCGGCGGCGATCCCTCACACGCAGGTGAGAGCTGGCTCACGAACGGAATATACCGCTATGGCGCAACAGGTCTTGCCAAGCTTCGCCGCGACGGATTCGTTTCGATGAACGGTAACGGATATCTCAGGACGCGTCCGTTGATCTTTACGAAAAAGACTTCTCTCTTCGTCAATGCAAAGGGCAGAGTGTATGCGGAGCTGTACAGTGAAAATGGCGAAAAACTCGACACGTCCTCGGTCTTTATCGGTGACAGCACCTCTTGTGAGTTGAAATTCGATGCAGTAGATATTGCTTCGCTTAACGGAAAGGTGATACGCATAAAGTTCTACGTTGACGGCGAGCTTTATTCCTTCGGCTTCGCTGATGAGAACGGTGATTTTGGCGGTGCACACGCGGCAGGTGTTGTGAAGTAAGAAGGCACAGCAAGAATTTGAAAGCTTTATTGAAAGCCCGAAAAATTAAGCTATAATAAAAAGAGCAAATATGAAAGGCGAAAAATGAGTAACCTTTACATATTTGCTCTTCTCGTATTTGTGAATTTGCGGGTAGCGGTGAAGCTTGAATGGCTTTGCGCATGGCAGCTTCTTACAACTTAGCCGACAAAGCTACGGTGCGTGCGGTAGTCCGCTACGCTGAGGTGTTCCCGGGGGGGAATATATCCGCTCCGCACGAAATGATGCGCCTTACTTAAAGTAAATGCTGTTCTTTACAGCCTCGAGCATAATCGTTGCACTGCTCGCGTTGGTGGCGAGGGGGAGACGCTGTACGTCACAGAGTCTGAGGAGTGCTGAAACGTCGGGCTCGTGAGGCTGTGCGGTGAGGGGATCGCGCAGGAAGATGATGAGGTCGAGCTTGCCGTCGGCGAGCATCGCGCCTATCTGCTGGTCACCTCCCATAGGTCCGCTCTTCATACGGTGGATCGGCAGGCCCGTCTCACCCATTATAAGCGTGCCCGTCGTGCCGGTTGCGTAGAGCTCGTGCGCGGCGAGGACGTCCTTGTACTTTTTTGCGATCTCGATGATCTCGTCCTTTTTTCTATCGTGCGCAATAAGTGCTATTCTCATATTTTTTCCTTTCGTAGACTATGATTTGTGCGGTGAAATATTTACGTGTATATTTTAGCACATAATAAATAAAATTTCAAGTAGTTGTGTATCATTGAACGGGAGAATAGAAAATATCCACTTGAAAATGCCCTGTGAGTATGATATACTGTCACATGTAGGCTTGCGTGGCGGAGGGAGACGAATATGCTGAAAAAGGAAATAACGAGATATGTCTTTATAGTGATAGGCAGTCTTATCTACTCACTCGCGACGGTGCTCTTCGTTTTCCCGAACAGGGTACTGCTCGGAGGTACGAGCGGACTTGCCGTCATACTATCGGAATTTATACCGCTATCGTCGGGCACCTTCTCGGTCATACTCAATCTGACACTCATAGCTGTTGCGTTTGCAGTGCTCGGTCGCGCGATGGCGACACGCACTCTCGTCGGATCCTTGCTCACGACTGTGTTTATCGGTATCCTGGAGCCGATGCTCGCGCTCGATGCGCCTCTCGTTGATAACGGGTTTGTAGCGGCTCTTCTCGCGGGCGGTGCGATAGCCCTCGCGAGCGGCATACTTTTCTACGTGGACTCGAGCTCGGGTGGCACTGATATACTCGCGCTGATAATTAAAAAATACCGTGATATGAATATCGGCCGCGCTCTCTTGATCAGCGACGTGCTTATAGTGCTCGTTGGCGGAATGCTCGCGGGATGGGTCACGCTTCTATACTCGACTCTTGCGTTTTTGGTAAAAACATTTGGAATAGATTTATTTATAACCGCTATCAGAAAAGCTGTTATTAAAGTGCATAAATGATTAAAAATGTAAAGAATAATAGTCAAATAACGGAGTTTTATAGAAATAATGAAGATTTATAACAAACTTGTACGGGATAAAATACCAGAGATAATAGAGCGCGGAGGGGCGACTCCCGTGACACGCATTTTGAATGACGGAGAGTACCTTACAGAGCTCGATCGCAAGTTGTCCGAGGAGGTGTCGGAATATCTCGAGTCGGGGAGCCTCGAGGAGCTTGCCGACGTATCGGAGGTGCTAGCGGCGATACTTTGCGCCCATGGATACACGGCGGACGAGCTCTTGCGTGCGATGAACGAGAAGCGGGCAGAGCGCGGCGGCTTTGCCGAGCGGATATATCTCGAGTGCGTCGTGGCGGCAACGGATGACTGCAACAGAGGATAAAGAAAAGGGGCTAAAAAATGAAGAACAAAAGAAAGATCAGCGGTGCGATATTTGATATGGACGGCACACTTGCCGACTCACTTCCGATATGGGATCTGTTCTGGCAAGCAATAGGTGACAGGTATTTCGACGGTACACCCTACAGACCGGATGAACATACGGAGCTTGAGATGCGCACGCACGTGCTCGTCGACAGTATGCGTATATTTCATGAGAATACGGGTGTAGGTGCAAGTGCAGAGGAGATATTGGAGCTCGGTCGCGAGGTGTTCGCGAGATTTTACCGTGAGAAGGTCGAACTCAAGGCAGGAGCGTATGAGTTTATCAAGTATCTCGCAGGCCGCGGTGTAAGGATGTGTATTGCTTCGGCAACGACACCCGACCAGGTCGACGTAGTTCTGCGCCGTTGCGGCATAGATAAATATATGGAGGGAATAGTCTCCTGCACCGATACAGGTATAGGCAAGGAGGAGCCCGACGTATTCATTCGCGCACACGAATTTCTCGGCACGCCAAAGGAGGAGACCTGGGTGTTTGAGGATTCGATAGTAGCGCTCGACAGTGCCACACGAGCAGGCTTCAATACGGTTGGCGTGTATGATAGGTACGGCTTTGATCTCGATCGTCTCGAGAAGTTGTCGACGGTCTATCTCGACGAAAATATGACCTATCATGATCTTGCAGACGTTTTTGAGTGACGTGTGTTACATCCGATAACAAAAAATGCCGCATCCTTCACCGTATGTCGGGGGAAGTGTGGCATTTTTGCATATTTATGATCATTCCTTTCTTCGTGCCTTTATACCTCTACGGTCATACCGTCGTTTGCGATGGTAATCGGGATGCCCGAGGCGGTGCTGCGCTCGCTTACGAGCCTCTCGCACTCCTCGCGCCTCTCGAGTATCTCTCTGCCGTGATGGGTAAAGACAAGGGCGTCGCATTTTCGGCTCTCGGCATAGCGACAAACGTCCTCAACTGTGTGGTGTCCCGTCTCCATAATCAGTAGGTTTACCCCGCCCTGTGTTAAGTTACTGAGCTCTTCAGGTGACTTTACATCGCCGGAATATACTATTTTTTTGCCCTCTGCTTCGATAAGGAAGGAGTAGGAGTGCCAGCCGCGTGTGCCGTCCTCACCGAGGTGGCGGTTATGGATCGCCGAGACGCGTACCGCACCGTTATCGTATATCACGCCGTCCGTTACCGCGTGCTCACGAAGCTCGAAATGCAGTCCACCGCCGATCTCGCCTCCGCCTACTATTACCTTGACGGCAGGTACGACCTCGCGGTCGGGAATATAGAGCTCGAGCGCGTTCTCGTGGGCGAGGCGCTTCTTGTATCGCCGTATCAGCTTATTGAAGCAGGAGAACAGATTCGCCATACCGCCGATATGATCTATGTGAGGATGAGATATAAACAGGGCGCGTGCTTTCATTATGTCAAGCCCCGAGGTATATGCGCGGTGAACGCAATTTTCGCCTGCGTCAAACCAATAGTAGTATTCGCCGACCTCGACTATAAGCGAGGCGTGGTGCATGTTTTCCATGGGCTCGGTGCCTGAGCAAGTGCCGAGAAAATGAATTCTGATCATATTGTTCTCCCGTTGATTTTATGTGAGCTATTCAGATATATCAATGCTATTGTACCATATAAAAAAATAATTGTCAATGCGGTTGACAACGGTTGTGCCGCGTGATATACTTTAAATAAAAAACAGGAGCGCGATATGGAACAGAGAGAAATACTCGTACGGTCAACTCTTGACGGTACGCTGCAGCCGTCACTTTTTTATGCCGCGAGCGAGGCAGGACGGCCCCTGCTAGTCGGACTTCACACCTGGAGCTTCGATCGCTTCAACCAGATACGGAATATGCTCCCGTACGCACAAAAGCATGATTTCAATCTTCTTCTCCCCGAGTTTCGCGGCTCAAATACGCCGAGCAATCCGCATTGCCGCGATGCATGTGCCTCTCGTCTCGCGCGACAGGACGTGATGGATGCGATCGATCACGTAATAGCCGAGGAGGGAGTTGACGGAGATAACGTATTTCTGCTCGGACTCTCCGGTGGCGGCCATATGGCGCTGATGATGGCGGGCTATGCTCCCGAGAGGTTTCGTGCTATAGGCTCCGTCGTTCCGATCACCGATCTTTCCGCGTGGTGCGAGCAGAATCCCAATTATCGCGGTAGCGTTATAGCCTGCTGTACAGAGGATCGTGACGAGATGCTCGCACGCTCTCCGATAAGCTATATTGACACCATAGCTCGCGCGAATATCAAGATCTTTCACGGTAAGTACGACCCTGTCGTGCCCGTATCGCACAGCCTTACGTTCTATTCCGAGATGATGAGAAGACATCCCACCTCGCGCGTATTTCTTGATATATTCGACGGCGGACACGAGATCGATATGGAGGCGTCGATGTATTGGTTGATCTCACAATATAAAAAAGCGGTAAAGACGGCTGTCACGGGTTAAAATAACTTATTTGACAACTATTATTTACAAAAATGTTGTTTTACGAGATGGTAGATAAAAATATAGTGTAACTCATTTCGGAAATTAACTAGGTGATAAAACGCCCACGAACACTGTTTGTTCCCTCGGCGTGCGCTATATTCTATAAACAAAAAGCGAGGTCCGACCGAAAGGTCGTGCCTCGCTTTTTTTGCGATGCTTCCTTGGATAAAATGTGAGGGAGTCATTTGTGTTTACGTGAGATCTTTGAATTTTTCAAAGGTCGTCATATCGGTGCGCGTGGTTGAGAGAGGAGTCACCGAGATGAAATTATTGGCAAGTGCTACGGTGTCACGGGTGAGGTCGTCGGGACATACGTCCGGGATCATCTCGCCGGATTGCTGATACATATCGCCCTCACGTCTCTCGAATCTATCCGAAAAATATGGTGAGCCTTGCCTCGTTATTCTGATGCCCACCGGCTCTTTTGGGATATTGACGTTGTATATCGGATTCTCGTCGAGAAGCGCGTTGTCAGTGAGAAATGCGTAGGCGCGGTCGAGATGTTTTTTTGCATACTCGAGCGTGTCGGGGTAGGTGGAGAAGGCTATTCCGCGCATACCGAGCCTGCCCGCCTCGAATATTGCACCGGCCGTGCCGGAGTATGAGATATCGATGCCGAGATTAACTCCGCGATTGATTCCCGAGAGCACGAGGTCGTAGCGCTCACCGAGACCGATGTAGGCAAATCGCACGCAATCGGCAGGTGTGGAGTCGAGAGAATATGCCGTAACGCCGTCCATATAGTCGACCTTTTTGATTTCGAAAGGGACCTTGAACTCTATTGCATGGCTTTTGCCGCTCTGCTCGATCTTGGGTGCCACGACGGTGACCTCGCCGAGCTTTACAGCCCATTCTGTCAGAGCGCGTATACCCTCGGCCTGAATGCCGTCGTCGTTGGTTATAAGTATCTTCATTGGATCAGTTCCTTTATTTGCGGTTTGTGTTAAACTCTCGGTAGAGCCTGTTGTGATGCAGGCGTTTATCTTTTATAGCCAGCCCTTGTTATTCGCCTTGTATTCCTTGATGAGGGCGTTGGCATCGTCGATCAACTGCTTCATCTCCTTCTTGGAGTAAACGGTTGCGCCCGCGGCACAGGCGTGACCGCCGCCGCTGTACTTGTTAGCAAGCTTGTCTACCTCGACAAATCTCGAGCGAAGCCTTACTCTTATCGAGTTGTCCTTGTTCTGTATAAATGCGAGCCAGATGAGAGACCCCTTTATTGAGTCCATAAGCGATACCGACGCGCTCGCGTCCTCATCGGAGAGACCGAATTTTTTCTTCATCGCGTTAGTCACGTAGAGATATACCACGCCACCGTCGGTGATCTTCATCTTCTTTCGTGCATAAGCCTCGAATTTGTACTCACCGTACTCCTTGAGGTAGAGATTTGCGAAGAGCACGTCGGTGTCTATACCGACACTCAGCATAACTCCGGCGAGGCGCATAGTTTCGCCCGATACGTCGCGGAAGCGGAATCTGCCGGAGTCGGTGACCATACCCGTATACACGTAGGTCGCCGCCTCGCTGTCGATCTTCAATTCATCGCGGAACGCATCGTAGAAGCAAGCGATCATCTCACAGGAGGAGGAACGGAGCTCCTCTACCCACTCGAGTGGCGCATAGCTCTCGATCGGAATGTGGTGGTCGATCTTGATAAGCTCACGGCAGAGTGCGTATCTCTGATTCGAAATTCTCTTCGCCGTAGCGGTGTCTATTACGATACCGAGCGCGTCGCGGTAGTAATCGTCCTCGCGTGGCTCGTCCTCACCACCGAGAAAGGCGAGATAATCGGAGCGATCGTTGTTCTGGAGTATGATCTCTTTTTCGGGATAGGTGAGTGCGAGTATTCTTTGCAGACCCTTTGTCGAGCCTACCGCATCGCCGTCGGGACGAAAGTGACGGAATATAATTATCTTATCATATTCCTTGATCTTTTCTAGTATTTTTATCATAGCTTCGGTTGCCATAGCCATACCTCGATATTATGTATTTTGTAAATTATAGTTGTTAAAATGCGGTTTTTTAGCCGTTTATACCGTTGAACCGCATTGCGACATAGGCGGGATGCGCAGGATGCTTTTCTTGGTTCTGCGCCGAAAATGCGCAAGGCACTGCGATCTATTTTGCGTATGCGTTGAGATCCTCAAGCATAGCCATAGCCTCGGCGCGATCTTTGAGAGTGGCACCCGATGCCTTTGCATGACCTCCACCGCCGTATTTGACCGCCACAGGGTTGATGTTGTGTCTCGATGAGCGAAGCTCTGCGAGCACGCCGCCCTCGGTTTCGGTGAAGTTGACCCAGATATCAACTCCGCGGATGTCGCCCATAGTGTTTACCATTCCGCGCGAGATGGTGAAGGTGTCGATGCCGTAGCTCTCCGCCTCCTCCTTTGTCGTGTAGATGTACGCGACACGAAAATCGGTGAAGTTGATCTTCAGGATAAACTGTGCACGCAGCTTTATAAACTTGAAATCATCGGCATAGAGATTTGCATAGATGTCCTCGGTGCTGAAATCCACCGTCTTAAGATGTGCCGCAAGCTCAAAGGTGTGCGAGCTCGTCGAGTCGTAACGGAATCTGCCCGAGTCGGTCACCATACCGGTGAAGAGTGCTGCTGCCGCCGTGCGATTCAAGGTGAGGCCTGTGCTCTTTGCAAAATCGGTGATGAGTCCGCAACAGCTCTCGTAGGAGGTGTCTGTCAGCTCCACGTCACAAATCTTCTCGCAGAAGATGTGGTGGTCCATTCGCACCGTCCGCTCGGCGAGAGTGTAGCGCGTGTCGCTGATGAGAGATGCCGCCGAGGTGTCGAGCACGATCGCGAGCGCACCCGCATAGAGTGAGTCGTCGATCACGTCTGCGGTCGAGTCCTCAATGAATCCGTATCTTCCCGCCGCATCGCCTACGGCGTAGACCTCCTTGCCCGGAAAATTTTCTCGGATAAGGTGCTTCAGTCCCACCTGGCTGCCGATGGCGTCGCCGTCAGGCTTGGTATGGCGGTGAATGATTATTCTGTTATACTTTTTGATCTCGTCGAGTATTTTAACGAACATTTCTATATTCCTCTCAATATCGAAAATTGTCTTACCTTACCATTCTACCATAAAAATTGCACTTTTTCAATTCTTTTTTATTTAATTTACAAAATAAGTGTTGCAAAGGTATGGATTGTTATGTATAATTAGATATGGAAAATGTTGTTAAGACGGTGGAGGCGTGCCCTCCGGCCGTCGCAGACGTAGCGCTCAAAGGAGGAACTACTATGAAGAAAAAAGAAAACTGTATCGACGAGGAGCTCGATAGATGTGAATACAAGCCGAGAATGGCGATATGCTACGATTTCGACCGCACGCTCTCGCCTGACGATATGCAGACCTTTTCGCTGATACCCTCGTTCGGGATCGATTCGGATGAATTCTGGAGCGGGTCCGACGCGCTCGCTCACGAGCACAGAATGGATAAAAATCTCGCCTGGATGTATGAGCTGATCAAGTACTCGAAATTCAAGGGTAAGTCGCTTCGCCGCGAGTATTTTAAGGAGGTCGGCAAGGACGTTCTTCTTTATAAAGGTGTCGAGGGCTGGTTCGATCACATCAACGCCTACGCCAAGGAGCGCGGCATCGAGGTGGAGCACTATATCATCTCGTCGGGACTCAAGGAGATAATAGAGGGAAACCCGATCGCGAAGCATTTTAAGCGCATCTATGCATCGACCTATCTATACTCCGCTGACGGCATCGCGGAGTGGCCGGCACAGGCTGTCAATTATACCAACAAGACACAGTTTATATTCCGTATATCGAAGGGATACCTCGAGGAATATGACGAGAGAGTTAACGATTCCACCCCCGATTCGCGCCGCCGCATTCCCTACGAGAATATAGTATACATCGGCGACAGTGCGACGGATATTCCCTGTATGAAGCTCGTCAGGATTAAGGGAGGTTACTCCATAGGCGTATTTGATCCCGCATCAAATAATAAGAAGAAGGTGTACCAGCTCTGGAGCGACGGCAGACTCTCCTTCTATGCTCCCGCAAACTACACCGAGAACAGTGCCCTAACCAAGTATATGAGACAGGTCATCGACGAGGTTGCCGTGCGCGAGAAGATGAAGGCGGAGCAGAGAACTCTCGACGCACCCGCAGAGGCGTATAAGCGCAAGATGACGGTGCAGAGAATAGTCAACGCTAACTCCAAAAAAATGACCAAGGAGGAGCGCGAGGCGCTCGAAAATATGATGGATCACTTCGAGGACTTCACCCTCGATTGACCGGATATTTGACAATTAATATTTACAAATATGACTATTTTGACGGGGGTGTCTCAAATGCAAAATTTGAGACACCCCCAAAAGTTTGATAAGGGGATAGTCAGATTTGAGGAAAAAGCGTCGCTTTTCGTGGCGTGAGGCGTACAAAGGTACGTCGAGCCACGAAAACGATGGTAGAAAAAGTCCATCAAAATCGAAGAAATCCGCAGGATTTCATCATTTCATTGTCTCATCTACGGTTTTCGCCGTTTTTTTGAGACTTTTCATTGTCATTTCGGACTTTTTCGGTTTTACCAAATGTGACAGCCCCTTTTTATTTTTTAGTAAGACATACCGGCAGTCTTTCGTCGAGTGGAAGGTCGCGTAGCGCGACGGTGGTATGCTCCTCGGTGTAGGTGCGTACAGAGTAGGTGAGTGAACGCGTATCGGCAACCGAGGTGTATTGCGTATATTCGAGCCCGTTTTGAACCTTGACCGCGCCGTATATTTGCTCGACCGAGCCGAGGACGTGGCGAGCTACTGTCATTCCGTCAGCGCCATCGGGCGCCTCGGCTGTCGATGCGTTAAACGCCGCGCGGACAAAGCGCGAGGCAGAGGAGGAGTCGCCGGGCAGACCTATTGCACCCATACCGCGACTGTACGGTTTCATCTCCTCGCCACCCCATCTTGCCACCGCCTCACTGTGTGTGAGGTTAAGATAATTTCGCAGATTTGTCATATGGTAGGGGAGGGGCGGCTCATTAGTCAGCACGCCGACGCTGTTATCGTATACCTGCACACCGCCCTCGGTGCACTCGAGCACGAGCGAGCTTTTACCGTTGCTTATGAACCAATGCAATGGCGAGGCGGGGAGATCATCGCGAAACGGATGCTGCGTCACGTTGATCCTATCGAGTATCAGGCGAGCATCGCTGATCGACTCTGCACGCGCCATGATATACTGTATCACCTCGTGTGAGGCGAGGTTGAGCCGCCCTGCTACGGGGTCGGAATAACGCGTGCTCTCGGGAAAGCTGAGAGCGATACACCCCACCCCGTGTTCATTTATCGCGTCAAAATACAGAGGATAACCGTCGACGAGCTTTGCCATTCCGATGAATGCCGCGTGGTGTGACTCCGGCGGAAGCAGCTTATACAGAAGCGGAAAATTACGCGGCGTCATAACAAGCTGCTCTCCAAATTTGATCTCATAGTCGAGATTTCTTCCGATGACACCGTACTTACCAAGACATATTGCAGTACACATTTTTTCTCCCTTTCAGCGCCGCGCTCTTACTCACACGAGTGTCGAAAACAGATCTCGACAAAGTGGGGCGCGTTAATTATTGCGTTATACCGTAAGTACCGAAAAAACATTACGCAACCCGGCCCTTTACCCGTTTAGTTTGCCCGAAGTGCCCCGATCTATCCGTCTCGATGTCAAACGCGGCGAAAATGGCGGGGAAGGTCTCGCGCTTCTGCTGAATGAAGGCATAATGAGGTGGCGGTTGCGAGGCATAAATAGATGGGAGCAATGACGGTTTTTCTCCGCTTTCCTGCAATGTTTACAGCTTGTCAACAAAATCGGGAGAGAGTGGGAGAGTATGGGAAAAGCATTTGTGGTATAATGATGCTGTTGACAAGGAAAGGAGATTATGATACAATGAAACCGTGGAACGAGAGCGAGCATCCGCGCGACCCTAAT
>JAZRBV010000003.1:0-6397 GCA_045635225.1 Eubacteriales bacterium | reverse complement strand
ATCTGTCACCGTGAGCGTGCGCCCGGCCTTGTCTGTCACCGTGGTGGTCGTGTTGCCTCGGCCATCCGTTCGGGTTTGTATCATCCCGGTGGCGGTGTAGCTGCGCCCGGCGGTAGTCGTTACCCCGGCGTTATCCGTCTGTGAGAGAGTAAAGCCATCCACACTCACGGCTTCTGCAGTGATATCGGAGGTAGGCAGGGAGTTGTAGCTCTTGCGTTTCGTTCCGTTATGATACTCTACCCATTGCGTGGAAGTCAAGTTCCTTTCGTCAATTGTTAGACTTTTTCTCTCCAATGTATCGGAGAACGAGGAAATGAGCGACTTCTGCACGCTTACCAGCGGATTACCCTCCGCGTTGTAGCGGGTGTTGGTCGTGACACTGAATACACCCATCTTCCTCGGATTTAACGCTATAAGGTCATCTTTACCCAAGGAGAAGGTGGCTGCCAGTCAGAGGCAAAAGTTCACTCATGGGGGGTGTATGCTTTTCCTTCCAGAAAGTGGCTGTCATAAAATATTCCGGGAGAGTAAGAATCCATGGTAATAGAACAGTATATCGATGCTTGTATACAAAATATGGCCGCTTCGCATTCATCATCATCTTGTTTTCTCGAATAGGTAAATACCATTTTATCATAATAATTTTTCCACATTTCGTAATTTGATGGCAATGTATCAGAACTGAAATTAAAAACAAACTGCCCTGTTGCCAAATCTCCAAATTTTATGCTGTAATATTTGTAATTTTGTTTATATCCCTCTCTTATTTCTATGCTGTCAGTTTTAAAATTTCTGTTTATTTTTTTGTTTATTAATACTGAATTCAAAAAATCATATAGCAAAGTATAATTTTCTTCCTTGTTTAATTCAGCGAAAAATTTTTCTTGATTATCATCTTTAATATTTTTATAATATCCTAATATTCTATCATATAAAGAACATATAAAAAAATAACAGAATGATTCATATTGTGAGCCGTTTAGTGCATACACGCTCATTTCGCCATCAATGACAAGATCTTTTAATTTAAATGGTTTCTTCCCTCTGAATAACTGTTCTGCAATATCGATATGATGTGGTTTTAAATCATAATTTATGCTATAGTTGGAATTGATAGAAATTATAAGAATAAAAATAAATATAACTGTTATTTTGAGTTTATTCATATTGTTGTGTTTAAGAGAAAACAAGTAGCAATATTGACTATTATTGCTACTTGTTTTACATAAAGGTTAAATACAGTTATTAAATTTAATAAGCGAATTATTGATGAATTCTTCTATTTTATCTGATGCTTCTATAGAATCGGATATTGTTTTTAGAAGATCTTTTTTGATATCATGTTCATCAGGTAGTTTTTCGCCATACTCACTCATATCAAAATATGCATTTTCAAGATGGGTATTATTTTGGTACGATCTCTTGTAAATATCGATAAGCCCGCCTGCAAGTAAAGCGCATTCTTTGCTGCAATAGCACCCCTCAAACATTTTTGATGTATTAACAAATATATTCCAATTATTTATCGTTATGTCTACATGGTGGTATTCATGTTCTAAAACGGTTTTGTATTCTCTATCAAAGTAGTAAGCATATCTATAATCCTTTGATAAATCCCATGACTTGAATAGTGTAATTTCGCCTACATATGCAACATCTATTGTTTTAACGCATTTCATCCCATTTTTCTCATAGTATATATTGCCTCCATCAGGAAATTTGGTGTTTGCTTTTCCATTAGCAGTTTCATAATAGCCGTTTTTATCGTACGTTTCCGTTCTAGTGGTTGATGCTCTATTTGCATAACTGTACAATCCGTATTTATCTGTCCTGGTAAGAGCATCATTACGACAATATACATAAAGATTATATTCAGTTGGTAACTCTTTATCCCTTCCCAACCATCTGCCATCTGTCGGGTTGTAATGGCGGTAGTTGTAGTACACCAGACCCAGCTCAGTATCGTTGTACTCGCTGCTCCATTGGATGGGCTGGTAGACGCTGTTGCTACTTTCCGTTACTTCACCATAGGGTGTGTAGGAGTAGGCGGTGCGAATGTAGCCGTTGGTGCCGTAGAGTTCGCAGATATTCTTGGTCAAGTCCCAGCCATAAGTGTACCAGGTGGCATCCTTTTGAATAGCCAATGGGCGGGTGGCTATGGGCTGGGTGGGATCCCAGGTGATGAGCCACAGGCAGGGGTGAGCACTGCGGGTGAGGTCACAGCAGGCGATTTGTAAGTAGCCTCGGTAGAGGTAGCGCTGGTGAAGCGTTACTTCTCCGTCTACCGTTACCTTTTTGGTGGCTCGGCGTCCCATGTGGTCATAGGCGATTTCGATGACGGTGTTCGGCTCCGTGCTGGTGAAGCTCACGGGGCGGTTTTCGGCATCGTAGGTAATACTCCAGATACCTGTGGTGGTTTTTACCAGCGTCTGGTTGCCGTCGGCATCGAAGGTGAGAGTGAAATCACCCACGGCGGTGTATTGATTTAGCTCATTGGCAGTGTATTCTGTGCGGCTTGCCACGCCGGAGCTGTCTTCGACAGCGGCGGCGCGGTTGCCGATGTTATCGTAGTCGTAGGCGTAGTTACTGCCATTGACTGTGGCGGAGGTAAGCTCGCTGCGGTTGTTGTAGCCGAAGGTGTCGTTCTTCACCGTGCCTTGGCGGGAGGTGTTGCGAGCCGTGGGACGACCGAGGGTGTCATAGCTGTACTGGCGGTTGGCTACCAAAGTGGTGCCGCGATGGTATGCCATGCCGGTGAGCAAATCGCGTTGGATTTCGTAGCTCTGCGTGAGCGTCATGCCGTTGGGCTTGGTGAGCTTCTCCAACAGATGCGTGCCTGCCAGGTACTCGTAGCTGAACTGCTTTGCCGCGCCGCCGTGGAGGAATCCTGCGCTGGCGATGCGACCGTCTGAGCCGTAGCCCGTGGTGACCGTTTGCTGCACCGAACCATTTTTGGCGTAGGTGTAGCCTGTGGAGCGGCCTTTATCATCGCGGGTTTCCGTGATGAGATGGGTGACGCTGTCGGCTACGAGCGAGTCGGATTCCTGCTCGCCATAGGCGTTGTAGCTGAGTGTGCGTACCCCTGCGGCATCCGTCACCTGCGTGGGTTGACCGAGGTGGTTGTAGGTGTAGGTGCGGTGGCTGGTGCTGTCACTGTAGGTTGTACCCAACAGCAAGCCGCGGGCGGGTTCATAGGTATGGGCTTTGACTTTACCTCGTGCATCCGTTTCCGTGAGCACGCGGTTGTAGGCATCGTAGGTTTTCACCACGGATGTGTTATCCGCGTAGGTCTTGGAGGTTTCCATGCCGGAGGCATCGTGGTAGGTCCAGGTGGTCGTATCGCCGTCGGTGCGGTTGCTCGGGTCGGTAGATACCGTTTCCGTTCCGGCGCGGAAGGTGGTGAGAGAGGTCATGCGGTCGGCATCATCGTAGCCGAAGCATACAGGCTGAATCCCTGTACCCCATTCCGCGAGCTTGCGGCCACAGACATCATAGCGGTAGCAGGAGGTGTTACCCTGTGCATCGGTTACCATGGCGGTCAAATCGTGCGCGGAATCGTAAGCTGTCGTAGTTACATTTCCGGCGGTATCTGTCGCCGTGAGCATGCGCCCGGCTTTGTCCGTCACTGTGGTTGTAGTATTACCACGGCCATCCGTTCGGATTTGAATCATCCCGCTGGCCGTGTAGCTGCGTCCATTGGTGGTGGTCACCCCGGCGTTATCCGTCTGCGAGAGTGTAAAGCCATCCACCGTCACGGCTTCTGCGGTGATGTTGCTGGTGGACAGGGTGTTGTAGGACTTGCGTTTCGTTCCAATATGATACTCTATCCATTGCGTTGAAGTCAAGTTCCTTTCGTCAATTGTTAGACTTTTGTTCTCCAAGGGAACGGCGTAGATGCGGCACAAATTCGAAATTTATCTCCATTGTGTAAAGATTAGTTTGACAACTTAAAAAAACGAGTGTATTGTTTTCTATTATGAGAGGTAATATATCTTACTTGATTTTTTTGCGTTTTTTCTTTTATCTTTAGTTGCCTGCAATATAAATCGATTTTATGTTGAAGATTCTATAACTCTAAGAGTAAAAGAGAGCCTTTATATTGATAATTCTTGTGTTCTTTGTCCTGTATTCGTTCATGAAAATATAGATGGCGCAAATAGTGCAAATTTGTTAAAAAATGAATTGAAACTTAAATATGAAGAAACAAAACTTGATGATTTTACTTTAGTTTCTTCATTTTTAGACAAGCAAGCACAATCAATTTTGAGTAAACGTGATCTTTATAGTTCTTTTTATTCGAATACGATTTATATTATAACGTTCATTTATCGTTTCGGAAAAATAGATGAAATGAGAATTTATGATATTATAGATGCTTCTTATCACGTGGTTTTTGGAGATTCTGTTTAGGATTTGTGATATTTTCTTATTTTGATATTATCTGTTTAATTATGATGGTTTTTATTGTATGAATCTTTGAGATGCGCCCTTTAGTTCCATTAATTAATCGAAAAAGTGAGTAGAGAGCTTACGCTCTCTACTCTTATAATTTTCGCTAATTATCGCAATATTCGTAATTGAATGATTGTTGAAGTGATAGAGTTACTTCATCTGTTTATTTTTTTACCAATTACCGGATTCATTCTAAGTTGAATGATATCATACCCCGTGCACCAACGGGTAAGTATATAACCTGTTTTATCAAGCCTATAAAAAACGCGTGGTACTATCATTCTTTTTGTTACCTTGCCATCTTCAGAGATTTCACATGCCATTGCCTCCGCATTGGAAAAAGACTCTTTGGTTTTTCTTCTGTACATATCATGCGAAATTCTTTCATTCCCTACTTTTACCGTTTTGCTGCCGTGATGTATAATAAATATTTTATCATAATTTTTATTTACTTTTCTTTTTGATATATCTTGTTTGATTGTCTTAATTAATTCGTCGATATTGTTTGCAGGTACATAATAAACACCAGATAATCTTCTTTCTCTTTGCAACCATTCCAGCATTTTATCTTTAGACTGAGGTGTGATGTTATTAAAGCTAATTAATTTCTTTTGTCGCAATTCGTCAAAATTGCAGTCACTCATTTTTATTGTTTCTTTTATTAGTTCATCTATTGTGTTGCGAGGGATATTAAATGACGTTTCGTACTCATTTGATAATTTGGCATCTGTAGTATATAGCAACACGGCCATTCCTAAATAATCACTGTGTAATACAGGATTATTTTTGCAATATGAATGCCAGTTATAAGCATCAAATTCTTCTAAAATATCACGATTAATCCAACGACCTGTATACGGCATCAGCATGCGTGTAAGATATGCATATAGCTCAGTCTCGTAGTCCTGATATTCACTACTCCACTGAATTGGCTGGGTGACGTTGCCGAAGCTTGTTGCCTTGCCGAATGGGGTGTAAGTATATGATGTTGCAATACCTCCGCCGGTGGAATATAGCTCGCAGATGTTCTTGGTTAAGTCCCAGCCGTAGGTGTACCATGTGCCGTTGATTCGGATGGCCAGCGGGCGGGTGGCGCCGGGCTGGGTGGGATCCCAGGTGATGAACCAGAGTGCCGGGTGAGCACTTCGGGCAAGGTCCACGCAAGCGATTTGGAGATAGCCTCGGTAGAGGTAACGCTGATGCAGCGTTACTGTATCGTTTATCGTCACTTTCTTATATGCTCGACGCCCCATGCTGTCGTAGGCGCATTCTACCACGGTGTTGCTTTCCGTATTGGTGAAGCTTACCGGGCGGTTTTCGGCATTGTAGATGACCTCCCATATACCTGTTTCCGTTTTGATGCGGGTTTGGTTGCCGTCGGCATCGAAGGTGGGGGTGAAATCGCCTATTGCGGTGTATTGATTTAGCTCATTGGCAGTGTATTCTGTGCGGCTTGCCACGCCGGAGCTGTCTTCGACAGCGGCGGCGCGGTTGCCAATGTTGTCGTAATTGTAAGCGTAATTACTGCCGCTGACTGTGGCTGTCGTCAGTTCGGAGCGGGTGTTGTGAGTGAAACTATCGTTTACCACCGTTCCTTTTCGGGCGGTGTTGCGGGCGGTAGGACGACCGAGGGAGTCGTACTCATACTCACGTTGCGCTACCAGAGTTGTGCCACGGTGGTAAGCCATGCCCGTAAGCTGGTCGCGGTGTTCCTCATAGCTCTGCGTCAAGGTCATACCGTTGGGCTTGGTGAGCCTGTGCAGCAGATTGCTACCGCTCAGGTATTCATAACCGAACAGCTTTACTGCACCGCCGTGTACAAATCCTGCGCAGTTGATGCGACCGTCCGTGCCGTAGCCGGTGGTAACGGTGTGCTGCAACGAGCCGTTCTTGCAGTAGCTGAATCCGGTGGAGCGGCCCATCGCATCCTGCGTTTCGGCGATAA
>JAZRBV010000002.1:0-8894 GCA_045635225.1 Eubacteriales bacterium | reverse complement strand
GAAATCGGTGGAAAAGAAAAGCTCGAAGAATTTAAGAGTCAGTTGATTCACGAATTCAACACGCTTTTGCATATCGAGGGACTCCCTAAGGTTGAGAATTTGAACGTGCTGTCGGGTGAATTTATCAATATGGAATACACTCTTCCAAACGGAGAAAAGGTAAAATTCCTTGACGATAAGCAGACCTACCTCGGCAGTCAGCTTGAGGGAGAAACAAAATGCTACGGAATTGCTGCGAACATGAACTTTCTTCTAGTATGCTCGTATGAGGAAAACGGTGAGAACCCAGAACTTGTGATTTATAAGAAAAGATAAGAAAATGCCGATGAGGAATCGAAAAAGAAACCTCATCGGCTATTTTCATCTTCTGTCAGTTCTTCACACAGTGCATGACTCGCAGCAATCGTTGCAAGCGTGTCACCAAGCTGAACGAAAAGACTCGCAACCAGTGCAATTTCGCCCGGTGTTAACTTGCATGCGATAGCGTTGGCAAGTGCGGTCACGGCAGACGTTAGTTCAAGATAATTGATCGCAAATCACCTCTTTGTATGATATGCGTAAGAACGAGAAAGAGTTTTATTTGCGTTTAATTTTGCTTCTCGTTAGATCATAACTAATTCCGAGAAGCCAGGAGATTGTATCATTGTCGCACTCGGAAAGCGAAACTGTAAGCCAATGTGTTTTATTCATATGATACGCGCGGTAGATACCCGGCTCAATACCTGCGAGTGATTCAATTACCTCGGGAGCGCACTTCAAATTAACTACGTCAATCTTTTCGTCATCGTCGTGCCCGATTTTTCTTTCCCCGATATTCATTGCAAGTGCAAACCACTTGCCACTCTCGTGCCGAAAAACTCCCGTCACACAATCGTCCTCGAAAGGATAATCTGCTCTTACGTTGTACGTGTCAAAGACAAGCTCTTCAAATTCTTTACGAGTCATAAAAATATCCTTTCAAAGTTTAGTAAAACAATTATATCACAAAGTGCAATCTTCTTCAAGAACAAATGCTTAGATGCTCACGAAAAATAATCGTGGGCGTTTTTCTTTTTGCCCCACTCAAAACAGATAAAAAATCACTACTAGATTAGTGAAAGCAAAAATAGTTCCGTGCAAAACAAGAAAATAGTCACTACTAGATAAATGAGAGCGAAAATAATATGGCTCAAATTAAAGAAAAAGTCACTACTAGATAAGTGAGAGAAGATTCTGTTTCAAAAAGTTTTATAAATTCTAAAAAACTTTCTTTAAAATTATTGTTTCCAAATTTGAAAAAAGTGTGGAATAGAGAAATAGAGGGTGTTTTATAAAATTCATAAAAACTTTTGTAAAATCCACAAAAAAGTCACTACTAGATAAGTGAGAGAAGCTTCTGTTTCAAAAAAGTTTTATGAAATCAAAAAAACTTCCGTACAAAATGAGAAAAAAGTCAGCAATAGAAAAATAGAGGGTTAGCAAATGCGTAAAAAAGTCCCTACCTAAAGGGTGAGAGAAAAAATTACAAAATAAAATGGCTCAAATTGAGAAAAAAGTCACTACCTGTATAGTAGAGGCACTTGCAATTAAAAAGTAAACAATTTGTAAATTGATGATTTTTAGGGTAAGCAAAACGCAAAAAAAGTCGCTACCTATAGGGTGAGGAGGTGAGACTCACGAAAAGTAAATAATTTGTAAATCATGCGAAAAATATCCGTACAAAACGAGAAAAAAGTCCCTACCTATAGGGTGAGGGCAAAAATCTCGTGCTCATTGACAATTGAATAGCAGAACGCAGTGGGAACTCCCACTCTCGTCCGGAAGGACAAGCTACCGTGCGCGAGCGCCATGACCTTATCGAAAGATAAGCGAGCGATAAATCGCGCGAATGGATTGCACCGAGTATGGCATGGTGCGAGCAGCGATGACAGAGAGTGTGGTGAATAATGATACTCCCGTGAGGCCACGGCTCATGAAAGACTTAAAGTAGTGAGATGCGAGCAATTAAATTGCTTACATGTGAAGTTCGTTCTCATAGAAAAGAATCTCAGAGATATATGCTGCGAAATACATTGTGTTCTGCATGGCTATCGTTTTTATAGCAACGACCTTGGTTGTTGCTATTAGCAAGCATAGCGCTCGGCTTTCCTGCCGTGCACGAAAAAATGCGGGAGACCCGCACCCCTTATTAAAAATCAAAACTAAAACAAAAAAGAAAGGAAAACAATGAGAACCAGAAACAAATCAATCCCAATTCGAGTGACTGAAAAGGAGCTCGAAGCAATCGACGAAGCTGCGAAGAAAGCGAAAAAGAATCGCACCGAGTATTTAATCAGTGCAGCTCTCGGTAAAGAAATCACGGTCATTGAAGACCTGCGAGAAATGATCGTGCAGCTGAAGAAAATCGGCAACAACCTCAATCAATTAACGCGCAAAGCAAACGCACATGAGGTAGAAGTGGTTGACCTCACTGAAACGAATAATGCTATGTGCGATATCTACCAAGCGCTATTCTTACTCGCAAGAAAGGCGGATAATTAATGGCGGTAGTAAAAGCAATTGATTATCATTCGGAAGGAAATAAAAAAGCCTTGTGGCATACTGTGGCAGGTATCGGAATCGTATTAAACTACGCTATGCGTGGTGAGAAAACGCAGGACGGAAGTGAGGTCGTACACCACGTAAGCGGTATAAATTGTAATCCAATGTTTGCAAAAGATGAATTTTTAGCTACGAAGGATTTGTATAAGAAGCGTGACGGAGTAATGTTCTATCATTACATACAAAGCTTCGCAGAGGACGATAATCTCACGCCAGAAGAAGCACACCAAATCGGTTTAGAATTTGCTGAAAAAGCTTGGCCTGGATTCGAGGTTGTGGTTGCAACGCACACCGACACGCACTGCATACATAACCACTTCGTGCTCAACAGCGTGAATGCTGAGACCGGTTATAAATACCGCACGAACCGGACGCATCTCGAAACTACGCTCTGGAAAATCAGCGATGAAATATGTCTCGCGCACGGACTCAGTATTATCGAGCCGAGCGAGGACAAGAAAACAAGCGGACTCGGTAACAGAGAGTACCAATCTGCAAAGAAAGGACAGAGTTGGAAATTCCGTTTGCGCTCAACGATAAGAAGCGCAATGGAAAAGTGCGGAACGAAGGAAGCGTTCATCAATTATATGAAGAAGGCTGGTTACGAGGTCAGATGGAACGACCAATACAAAAATATCAAGTACACCTGCACGAAAGAAAAGAAATTTAAAAATGGGAAATACCCCGAAGTAAACGACGATAAATTATCGGACGAAAAATATTTAAAGGAGAATATGGAACATGAATTCGAACTCAGAAAAACTGACGATGGAAGAGCTGGAGGCGCTCAATCAAACGGAAGAAGCGGAAATGCCTCCGGAGAAAGTGGTAGTGGAACTGCCCGAAGAGGAACTAATGGCGATGCAAGATACACAAGCGGCAACGCTGAAACTCGTTCGGCAAATGGCAACCGAAATGCCGAGGCTAACGAGAGAAATAGAACTGCAGAATTTCGCACGGGTGCTTTCGGAGAACGCGGAACTGCAGAGGCAGAATTCAACTCTGGAAGTTCAGAAAACACGCGCAGAGATGGAACTGGCTGGGAGAGAGAACGAGAGAAGTATCGAGCAAACCGAGAGGCGTATCGCAACGGAGCTGGACGAAATAAGAAGTCGACTGGCAAATCTATGGCAGGTAGTGTTCGTAACGATAGGAAGCTCGGTGGCGCTCGCTACGATAGTCTCGGCAATCTTCTTCCTACTGCTCCGTTAATTGAAGACGATAACAAAACGGCAGAAGAAATCGAAGCCGAAGAAAATGCAAGGGCAGACCAGGATAACGTATCCGGTGTAGTAGGTTTCATTGCCGGACAAGTTATCGGCAAGATTGAAAATGCAAAAGCCGAAGCAGCTAAGGCAAACGAAGCAGCCGAAGAACCCAATACCGATACCGAGTCCGATGACGAGGACGAAGGTCACGGATTCAATTTGCATATGTAAGGAGGTGATAAATATAAGATTAAGAGCAAATATCTTCGCAAACTATCCCGATGCAATGAGCCTCACCGATTTGGCTGGGGCTCTCGGCATCTCCACTAAGCTCGCCTCGCGCCTCGTGCGCTCTGGCGAGATATTCGGTGTAAAGGTCGGACGTGAGTACCGTGTTGCAAAAACGAGCGTTATGGAATACATAGAGGACGCACGAGTTGCCTACCCGAAAAGGCATAGAAAATAAAATATGTCCTAACTGATAATTCGAACCCACGGGTCTGGACTTTGACCAAATGGTGTGATATTGTTGGTGTTACCAAACACAAAAATTAACTAAAAGAAAGGAAAAACAAATGGCAAGAAGATACGACAAAGGTGTCTCGGGAAGCGTACAAGCGAGAAACGGTTATCTGCATCTCGTGGTTGGATACAAAGATCCCTTGACACAAAAAAGAAAAGTAAAATGGATGGCGATGGACTTACCCGAGGACTCGCTCAAATCGGTAGTCGAAAAGCGGAAGCGAGATATGATAACCGAGTTCGAAGCAAAGTACGCTCGATTGATCGACGGTTATGACGATCCCGAAAACTACCCCTTCGTAGCATTTATGCACGAGTGGCTCGACGAGGTGCACCGCCACAAAATTCAAGAAACGACCTACCTCGGATACAAAGGCAGAGTAAACGGTCACATTGCGAAATTCTTCGGGGACAAAATCACCCTCGCGGATTTGAAGCCGAGGAGAATAAACGCATTCTACGACTACCTCAGGAGCATCGGAGACAACGAGCAAACGGTGCTCCACTACCACAACCTGCTCCACGCAATGTTCGAGTACGCAATCAAACAAGAGCTCTTCGAGTACAACCCGATGCAAAGAGTGGACAGACCTACTGTAAAGAGGTATCCTGCGAGCTTCTACTCGGTGGAAGAGGTGCAAACGCTCCTCGCCTTCGCAAAAGACGATCCCCTCTACATACCGATAGTCCTCGCAGTGTACTGCGGTATGAGAAGAAGCGAAGCACTTGGCATGACGTGGGATTGCGTGGACTTCGAGAACGACAAAATTTCGGTGCAGAAAAAGGTGATCGAGATATCCAAGAACGGCAAAAAGCAAATCATAGTAAGCGACGAGCTGAAGACCGAAAGCTCACGCAGAGTCTTCGCAATGCACCCCGACGTGAAGAAGATACTCCTAAAGCATAAGGAACAGCAAGAGGTGTACCGAAAGCAGTTTAAACGATCCTACTCAAAGAAATATCTTAACATGGTATGCGTTGACCAGCTCGGTGACCTCATACGACCGAACTTCGTGACCGAGCACTTCAACATACTGCTGAAAAAGCACAACCTAAGGAAAATACGCTTCCACGACCTACGACACACCTGCGCCTCTCTCCTCGTAGCACTGAACGAGAATATGAAGGTAATCCAGGCGTATATGGGACACAGCACGATGAGCATAACGGCAGATACATACTCGCACCTTGACACCCGTGCAACAAGTATCGCGGGCATGAAGCTCGGCTCACTCATAGGAAACAAGGACGAGTAAAAGGCAAAAGGCGGTGAAAAATTACACCGCCTTAAACAAAGAATAAGGGCTAGAAAAAGGGGTACGGAAGAATGAAGAAAAACGGTGAACTCTCACTTGAACAGTTAAGACAAAAGCTACATATCAGCAAACGCAAAGCAGCGTGGATGCTACAGAATGGTGTCATACCGTGTAGAATTGTAGATACTCCAACGCATCTAAGGTATTACGTAAGTGAAGAGGATTTGAGGGCGTATATGAAGCAAAGCATAACCGAAAGCAAGAAGGAGTTCACCCGAGGACAATTCTCCTCCCGTAACAAAGATGCACCGCAGACCGATGAAGTCTGCGGTGCAGAAATAAGCGTGTTTGCCTACCTAAGCAGAAAAGATAGAAACAAGTTCGAGCGAATGCTTGAAAAGAGACTCGCAATATACCCCGACGTATTGAGCGTTAAACGCATAGTAGAAATTATAGGCTACTCCGAGCGAACGATAAGATGGCATATCGCAAAAGGAAGACTGTTTGCCACACTCCAAGAACGCAAGTACCTCGTGTCAAAATACTCGCTCATAAAGTTCCTAGCAAGTGATAAGGGATTTGCAATGCAGCCAAAATCAGAATGGCATGAAAAGGCGATACGGTGGTTTATAAAAGAGATGTATAAAGAGTAAAGAAAAGGAGCTCGCGAAGAGCTCCTTTTATCAAATATTAAATTCAATTTTCTTGAAATAGAGATTTATGCTATTCTCTTTGCCGTATGCGGTAGGGATCAAATAATATTTATCGCAAGGTACGGCAGAGATTTCATTTAAAAATCTATCAATATCTGCATTATTAGCGTCGATTTTCTGTTCGCTGTAACAACCAGCCTTTTTGAAAACGAGAACTAATAGAACTGCATTTTTTACATTCCGTTCTTTTGCTTCGAGCAAGGTTGCAGCAGTCGCTGTAACAAGCTGATATCTTATGTCCTTATGGTTTTCGGGAGCATCACCGAATAGCATTTTTATCATACCGCGAATCCGGTGCATTTTGTTCCCGCTTGCGTTAACTATAGCATCTCCAATAAGCTGCGAGCCAAGAGATTCGTCGGCTTTGCCCTCTATACCCACGACAACATCATCATTCCACATAAATGCATCGTGATTGCGACCTTCTCCGCGACCTAAATCATAATCTGCAAAGTTGGTGACATATTCGCCCGCCCAATCAAATTCAGTATCAGAAGCTGTAAAGTCGGAAAGTATATTTTCTATTTCCGCAGGAACGTTGGGGAAATTCGCAGTCATATAACGTGAGAGTTCCATTGCTGAACGCCCTGGTCTCCACTGCTTCTCTGCGCCCATCGGTGGTGCGACCTTAAACCAAGAATCCAAGTCGTATATATCGTTTCTTTTTAACTTCATTTCATCACCTTATTTTTTGCTTTCAGCTATGTAAAGCATTACAGCATTATCAATTAAGTCGGCAAGCTCGATAGCATCTTTTTTACTTGCCATAAGTCGATTGGTGTTGATGTTGATTTCACACTTCTTTTCATCAACGCTGAAGCTGTACTCGTTGAATTTTATGGAAAGATTCGTTTTTATCTTATTTGCAACGTCAATCAAGGTTGCTTCCGTAAATTCGGAAGAATCGAAAAATTTCTTTCTTATCAAAAATTTTACTATCGTTGTTTCCTTGCTATGAATCTCCATAAATCTGGGATAATCGTTGCATGAAGCGCCGAAAATAACGTTAAGATTAGAAGCCATATCATAACAGATAACCGAATCGAGCTTTTTCTTTTTAGCAACAACAGATGCAGACTCCGCATTTGGTGCTTCGGGAGCTTCCTCTTTGCGAATAAGCGGAGAGTATTTTGCAGAGATTTCTATCATTTCGCGTTCGAATGCCTGTCTGAAGTTTCTTGCGGGTATCTTGTCCTTGATTACCGCAAAGAAAAGAACCACCACCGCCAATGTACTAAACACATCTTTGATACAAGCTGCAACTGTAGCAGTGGATATATCACCTAGAACAAGCTCCATAACAGCAGCTATAATTGCAACAACAGCAAAAATTCCACCTAAAATCTTATCAATAAAATCGTCTCTGTTCATTTTTATCCCTCCGTGATGTAATAATTATCGTTCTGCAAGTAGTAATACAAAGGCTTAATATCAAGAAATTCCATTAGCTTATGAAGCTTGGGACGCCCCTCTTTTATTTCATTATGTTGATATCCGTCAAGTGCAACTAAAGGATTTGTTTTTATAGCGGTATCTTTTGAAAGGTTAAAGCTATCAAGTAGCTTCGAATGACAAGCTGTTTTTAAATATGTATATCCCTCCAAAACGCAGCGAAGCATACTTTCGGTGCTATCAGGCTCTTTAAGCTCGAGAATATGCAAAGTTTTATTTTCAAAAGAAAGCAAATCTATCTTTCCAGCTCTGTCGGAACGTTTGTTTTTGAGTGGGGTTTGATAATCAAATACTCTGCCTAAGCCAACAATATCTCCTTGTCGAAACATCGCCATCGCAATAAGTTCTTCGGTGCGATTGCTATCGGGTTTGTCCGGAATCCCATCGTGCGTTGAGGTATAATAACCTGCCTCACGTACAATAGGTGTTATCCCATCGAGTGTGGATATATTTAATAAAAGCCACTCAGCGATTACTTCGGTATAATAGTCGTTCGTATCAGTTGTGACACCACGATAGTTTATGAAGTTGCATTTATAGAATGTTGATATATCAGTTATCGATTTCTCAACCATAGAAATAATTTCGTTCTTCGTATAACCCACCGTGAAAACTCCTTTCAATAAGAGTATAAATATTATAGCACAAAACTACATTATTTTCAATGGTAAACTAAAAAGAGGGGTATTCGTCTTTGACGAAGATTTTTCGCTCCGCCACTGGTGAGCGAGCTCCCCGATGGCTTACGCTCAAATGCGGACCCCATTCTGCGACTCACAGAGTCGCAGAGGGGCGTTAGAATCCTCTCATTCCAAGCAAAAATTAAAGCACCAACCGCAAGGATTGGTGGCTTTGAAGAGGGGTATGCTGCTCGGGGCAAAATTTGTAAAAATCGTTCCACATAGTACGAATAGAAACAAACATCTCCTCGCGACGCAGATACCGCGAATACTCTGTGCCTCGAGGTTTACTCAGTGCCTGCGGTATGCGAACCCTCCGGGTTCGTCCCCTCTGACTGTAATATAAAAATAAACACCATCCACGAGGGATGGTGTTCGTTTTTATGGCGCAGGAAGAGGGATTCGAACCCCCGTGCCTTTTGGGCAAACGGTTTTCAAGACCGCCTCGTTGTGACCGCTTCGATATTCCTGCGTATTAAATTG
>JAZRBV010000001.1:0-14147 GCA_045635225.1 Eubacteriales bacterium | reverse complement strand
GAGATAGGGCCTACCGAGGAGAGTGCGACCAGGCCGAAGCAGTCGTTATCTGCACCGCCGTCCGAACGGCTCGAGGCAACGCCCACGCCAAGTGCCATGATAAAGGCCACGGTCATGGGGCCGGTGGTAACACCGCCCGAGTCAAAGGCAACAGCCCAGAAGTTGGTGGGAACAAAAAATGCCATGATGAACACGCCCACGTAGCAGATCCAAAGCAAGAGCGAGAGCTTAACTTTGAACAGAATACGCAGCATGGCAACCACCAAAAAGATACCCACGCCCAAGCCGACCGAAGCTGTCAGGATAAAGGGCTTGATATTGGGCACGTAAGTTGCAAGCACCTGCAGATCGGGCTCGCAGATGGTGGCTAAAAATCCAACGAAGAAGGAAAGGAAGACCACCAGCCAGATCTTGCGCGATTTGGTCATCTGTCCGCCTATGTATTCACCCATGGGGATCATGGACATGTCCGATCCCAGCGAGAACAGACCCATGCCAACGATCAGAAGAAGCGCACCAACCAAAAAGGAGAGCAACGTGCCCACGTGAACGGGCGAAATGGTTGTAACCAGCAGGATGGTGATCAACGTTACGGGCATTACGGCGGCAAATGATTCCTTGATTTTTTCAAGTAATACCGTCTTTTCAAACAATTTTTCTAAGCACCTCACTTATTCTATCCTATCTAATTATATTATAGCGAAAATAGGCTGTATATTGGTGAACATTTTGTAAAGTTGTATTTGACAAGTGCGCTTGGATGTGCTATACTCTTGTTGTGGAAATCTCATGTGCAAAAGGAGATAAGTATGACAGAGCAAGTAAGCAGTGCGACGCTTTCGTATGATTACGACGACGTGCTGGATACAGTACTTGATATTGGCTGTCGCCTCTTGGAGGCGGGGGCGGAGGTGCGCCGCGTGGAGGATACGGTGGAGCGCCTTTGCTTTGCTTACGGCGCGCACAGCGTGGACGTGTTTTCCATTGTTGTGCTGGTAGGCGTAACCGTGGAGGGACCTAATGGGGCGCACTATACACAGATCCGCAAGGTGGGCAGTATCGGAAACAGCCTTGTTCGTATTGAAAAATTGAATGCACTCTCGCGCAGACTTTGTGCGTGCCCCGAGAGCCCGGGAACCGTGAAGGCAGAGGTCGAGCGCATTTGTACCAAGAAGACGTATTCTGATGTGTTAATGCTGCTCAGTGCAGCCATTGCTGCGGGTGGTTTTGCCATGTTTTTCGGCGGCGGCTGGGTGGACGGTTTGATTGCAGGCGGTATCGGCGTGCTGATCATGGTGCTCACGCTGTACACGCCCACCAAAGCCAACACCACGCTCAAAACTTTTGCAACCGCGTTTGTAGCGGGTGCAACCGCCTTGATTGCTTGCGCCTTTGTGCCGAGCGGAAGCCCGGATAAGATCATGATCGGCACGATCATGCTCATGATTCCCGGTCTTGCGCTGGGTACTTCGCTGCGTGATTTGTTTGGCGGCGACATGGTTTCGGGACTTTTGCGCTTTGTGCAGGCGTTATTTACGGCTGCCCTGATTGCGGCGGGCTACGGTCTTGCATGGCTGACGTTAGGAGGGATCGTATGAATTGGGGACAGATTGTTTTCGGCACGGTATCGTGCTTTGTTGCCCTTTTGGGTATTGCAGTCATTTTTGACGTTCCGCCTAAAAAGTTGCCGTGGGCAATGCTGGGCAGCGTCATCTCCTGCGTGATCATGCTGATTGGGGACGAGATCGGGCTAGACCTGCTGATCACCAATATGTTGGCAACCGCCGTGCCCTGCGTGTATTGTGACGCTATGGCACGCGTGCTCAAAACGCCTACCACCATTTTTATGATTCCCACGCTTTTGCCGCTCGTACCGGGAAGCAGATTATACTATACCATGTTCTATCTGTTCAGCGGTCAGCAGGAATTGTTTATGGAAAACATGCTGGCAGCGGTCAAGATTTGTACGGGTATCGCTATGGCGATCATTGTGGTCACGGGTGCTATGCGTTGGCTGGAAGCAGCAAAAAGGCAACGATTGGAAAGAGAAAAGGGGCAAAAATAACAAAAAGCACCTCGCAACGGCGACCTGCGATAAAGCAGGTCAGCCGAACGATGTTTGCCCTCGCGGGCAAGTGATGTCGGCTTCGCCTAATGATGTAGCCTTCGGCAATGATGTTGTGCCTTCGGCACAGTGGGCAAACATCACATCACTGCGAGCTTGTATTTGCGTAGCAAATGGCGAGCAACATCATTATGCGCAGCATAACATCACTTTTGCGTTAGCAAAAACATCACCGACAGAACCTCACCAACAGAAAAAAGAGAGAACTAAGCAAAACGCTTTTGTTCTCTCTTTCTGCTTTTATTTGAAGAACCTTTATTAGCACCTAAAAGGCACTTTGTTTTAAAATTCACTTTTTGTAAAGCCTTTTGAGAGTACTTCCGAAAATCTCGACATAAATGCGTATGCGGAAAAGTCGGTATTGCAGATTTTTTCAAATTGGTAAGCACGAGATCTCAGCTCGTTTATTCTTCTCAATATCAGCTCTTCAAAGTCACCTTCGAATTTTCCGACAAGCGCATCCAAAAGGTATCTGACAAGCTCCAGATAACCTAAGAAAAGTTCGTGATTTCTTTTCTTGAAATCATCCTTCGCCTGTGTCCCCGAGCATTTGTTCTTGAATCCGTCGATGAGTTTTATTGCATTTCTCAGGTCGTCTGTGTTGACCGAGTCGCTCTTTTTTCTGAAATACGGATAGGGTAACAAATCGGACAGATTAGATAACAAATCCGAAATTTCCTCTCCGTTTTCGTAGCTGTATCTAAAGTAATCGTTACATATTTCGCTGTAATTACTGTTTCCTGTCAGCATTGCCTCGCCCATAGAATACAGTACCAACGACGTCGGTGTAAACTGCCTTGTGGAAGCGCATTCTATTCTTCCGTTAAGTCCGAGGTGGCGAAGGTCGAGGCAATCATCGTGGGGGATAACGGCATATTTCAGATCGGTTAGCGAAGCATCGCCCGCTCGGTCATAGGTTGAGTAGTCGAAAACAAAGGAATCGCCGCCAAATATTTTCTGCCAATCGGAAAGCTCCGAGAGATATTTCGGCATATACATTTCGTCAAAGGAGTAGGTGTTGAGCGGAAGTCTCTTGTAGCTTTCCTTAATAACGTCGCGGTAACGCACCGTGAAATCTCTGCCGTACGGAGCAAACATCATAGTAAAACGCTCTTCATTCTCTATTTTCTCTGTAAGGGGAGGGAAGAGTAATTCGAAATAGACAAGAAACACGATTTTTTGCCGAAGTCCCGCCTCGTTCAACGCTTTGTCTATCTCGTTTAAGAGCATAACGTAAAGATCGCTTTGCGTGCGTTTTCTGCAATGCTTGCACTCGCAGAAATTGTTGAAATAATCGGCAAGCCAAACGTGAAGATAGTCGTATTCGGAATGTTCCTTTGCAAATTTTACAATCTGCTCGGCAAAGAGCTTACGCGCACGCTCTGATGAATAACAAAGATTGGTGTAAAGAGGTTTATTATTGAAAAACTCCCTTTTTCCGTTTATCAAAGCGAGGATCTCCGGATTGTCGCAGGTTGTTTTTTCTGAGGGCTTTCTGTTTATTTCGGGAACACCTTCCATACATCTGACGGTCCATCCGTGACCTACGCCGTGGAAGAGCAGAGATCGTTTTTTTATCTCATCAACAACTCTACTTTCGCCCGAAAGATAGTCTTCATAGCTTAATTCTTTTGGCTGAGCGAATGGGTTATCCTCGGCTTTGTAAAGCTCGCGCATCGGTTCAAAGTAGTCGGGCATCTCGATAAAGAATGAGTTCATCATCGCCTTAGGGAGCCAATCGACGTATTCGCAAAGCTCGTCGAAATCTCGGGCGTTTTGTCCCGAATTTCCGTCCGTTGTGCCTCTGTGGCGAACCGAGGCATAGATTTCAAGCTCCAGATCACGCATAGGAACGTTTTTGGGAACGTACTCTCCGTCTTTACCGGGCTTGAAAAACCTCGCCCCCATCTCTTTTAAGTAACGGTAAACTCCGATAAGCGCCGCTCTCTCGTTGGTTGCGGCGATTTTGCCCTCGTTTCCTTTAACGCTTATTCTGAGGGCATCGTCGAGGGATGCGTCAAAGAATTTAAAGCGGCCTTTATCGAATTTGTCAGGGGCGACCTCGATGGTAAAATCTGCCGTCAAGCCCATCATTTTCTGATATCGCGAAAGCTCGTATCGAGCAAAATCTTTAGTAGTCATATTTTTGCAGATCTATTGTGCTCATAGCCCGGATTTCCGCCTTGCGCTTTTCATCCTCATCGGTAATTCCGTCGAACAACATTCTGATGTAGGATTCGAGAAGCTCGTCATGAGCCTCGCAAGAAAAATCGTTTTTGATGTGGCGAAGTAAATCCTTGTCGGGAATATTATTTCTGTCGAATTTAAGGAAGTTTGCATATATCGGACCTGTAATAAGACTCCAACCGCGGAAATAAGCCTCTATCTCCTTGTCGCTCTTTATAGGCTCTGATATCTTTTCAAGATAGTAGAGGAACCGTCTCTTGTCATCCCCATCCATCACGGTCATACCTTTCGGAGTGAATCTGTAGGGGATGGGCTCAAAGGAAACCTTGCCGTCCTCGATGTCAAGCTTGCTCATATAACCGAAGTAATAGGCCGAACTCATATTCGCTCTCTCGCCCTCGGGATCCTTATAAGCAAAGAAGAAATTACCCATACTGTAAATAATAGGTTTGTCGAGATAGTATTCATAACCTTGCGGACAATGGGTATGCATAGCGATCACAGCATCTGCGCCGCATTCGATGAAGGTGCGGTAAAGTCCTCTTTTTTTCGGAGAAGGGAAGGGATTTTCTTCGTTTCCGCCATGGAAATTCACTATGACGTATCTGCCCTTTGCCTTCTCGTCTTTTATAAGCTTGACCGTTCTGTAAAGCTCAAATCCTGCCGCGCCTGCTTTTGAATCGGTAGCTGTTCCGAACTCGTTTTCGCAAATTGTAATTACAGAAACTGCGACTCCGTCCTTTTCGAAAACAAGGGGCAGATATGCTTCGTCCTTGTTTTTACCGCCGCCAACGTAGGCGATGCCGTTTTCTTTAAGGTAGTAAAGGTTTTTCAGCACGTTTGATTCGTCAAAGTCACCCGTATGGTTGTTTGCAAGTCCGACAGCATCAATTTTAAGATGCTTGAGAGCAGAAATGTATTCCTTCCGCATACCAATGTTAGGTCCGCTTTTTAATATAGGTTCGCCGCCGAAATAGAATAACTTTTCCAGATTTAGCATTCGAAAATCGGCGTTTTCCATTGCTCTTTTCGGTTCATCAAGCCCGGGACTTACAATGGTAGGATCATATTCGTCTTTGATAGAGTAGATTCCGAAATCGGCAGCGAAGACGATCTTCATTTTGCTGCCCTCTTCTTTCTCCAGAAGGCGAGGAACATTTCCCAGTCAGCCTTGCAAATTTTATGCTCACCTGCGTTCATGTGATAACCGATATTACCGGTATGGTAGCCCTTGCAAACTTCAACCTTGGAATCGTCAACGGGAAGGACCACTCCTCTTTTGCCGTAAAGCTTATACACCTCGGAGGCAAGTCTGGCAGAGCGCCTTTCGGCGGATGGGTCAGCCCAATCGTCAAGGGAGTTTGACTCGATGTAGAGAAGTCTCGGTGCTATAAGAGCGAGGAGCATATGCTGGTCAACGGGGAGCATCTCCTCGTTTTCTACGTAGTTGTCAAGGTTCTTACAGAACCAGAGCGTATGCGAGGTGATAAAGTCGAGATGCTCGCCGGTCTTACCTCGGAGCATAGCCGCGCCCATGCAACCGGAGGAGTTGGAGATCACGAAGCTGAATCTTGGGTCGGTAGCTCCTATCCAAAGGGCGGTTTTTCCGCCTCTTGAGTGACCGCAGATAGCAACGTTTTCCTTGTCAAATTCCTTTCTCGTCTCAATAAAGTCCATAACTCTTGATGCCGCAAAGCTCCAAGCGGAGATGGATGCCCATTCGTTGCCGTCACGCTCTTCTCTCGGACGGGAGTAGTTTGCCAAAAGGCTTCCCTCGTGTACTGCGTCGCACCTGTTATCGTGGTGAAGCTCCTTGAAATAGAATACGATCACCGCATATCCCTTCTCGCATATGTCCTCGATCGGAATGAAATCGCAGTTGGGCGTGTTTTCGATGTCGGACTTCGTCTGCTGACTGTTGTGCATCATATACACGATAGTGGGGAGCGGATTTTTTGATTTCTTGTAAAAGACTCTCGCATAGAACGAGAAGCCGTCAAAGCTGATTTTTACTCGCTCAAAGGTTAGCTTGTTTATGGATTTCTTTTCTTCGATCTCGAAGGAAAGAGATTTCGGCGCTGCAGTAGGAGCTTTACCGTAAACGTACTCGGTAAGCAGATCAAGGCATTCAGATCTTCTGTATTTTTCCCACTCCTCGGCAGTTTTTATTTTTTCTCCCGAGAGAGTAACCAATAGCTTAGGTAACATAAGAATACTTCCTTTCAAATTAAACTTATAAACCCATTATAGCACAATTTTAAGTATCATTCTAGTGAAAAAGTCTCTATTTGAGATCAAAATTAGCACTGAATTCACTTCATCTCATTTGTGTGCTTCATCGTTTATCCGCTACAGCCAAGATCTGCCGATATATAAATTTATGGGATCCACCGAGGCAGATCCCATAAGCGTTATATATCCAGCACCGCAAGGTGCTCGGGTGTTTCTCTCATTACCGCAACGTAGCTCCTCTCACCGTCCAGCATAACGATAGGGGGCCTCGGTATACGGTTGTAGTTAGATGCCATCGAGTAATGATATGCACCGGTTGTTAGACAGGCAAGCAGATCGCCGCGTCTTATATCGGTCGGCATAGGTACGTTTTCCTGGAGAATATCGCCACTCTCACAGCAACGTCCGACGATAGAGCAGGGAACCGCATCCTCACCTACGGGAGCCTTGACGGGCACTATCGTATAGGGCGAGCCGTAGAGAGCGTAACGAGGGTTGTCCGTCATTCCGCCGTCGACCGATACGTAGGACTTGTAGCCGGGTATTCTCTTGACCGTGCCGACGGTATAGACCGTCAGACCTGCATCTGCGACGATACTGCGACCGGGCTCGAGAGCTATTCTCGGCATATCGGTACCAAGCTCGGAGCATCTTTTCCGCATCGCGTCGGCTACCATAGTAAGTACAGCGGGAATGTCCACGGCAGGCTGATCGGCAACGTATCTTACGCCGAGACCTCCGCCTATATCCAACTCATCTGCGAGATAACCCAGAGCCTCGTATATATGATGCCTGAAATCTATCATAACTCTCGACGTCGCAAGATATACGTCGGCATCAAATATCTGCGATCCGACGTGACAGTGATATCCGACGAGCTCTATATTCGGGAGCGACAGTGCAAGTGACACCAGCTCCTCCGCCTGTCCCGTCTCTATCGCAGCACCGAATTTCGAGTCGACCTTACCCGTAGCCACCGCCGCATATGTATGCGGATCTATACCCGGTGTCACTCTTATCAGCACCTTCTGCGTTATTCCCGCATCGTTTGCAATAGCATTTATAGCCTCTAGCTCCTCGCGGTTGTCCGCCACGAAATAACCGACACCCATATTTATAGCATAGGAAATATCCTCGTCCGTCTTGTTGTTGGAATGGAAGTATGCACGCGAGAGATCAAAGCCTGCGAGCACCGCGGTGCATATCTCGCCTCTGGATACTACGTCGATACCCATATTCTCCTCGGTCATAATGCCGTAGAGTCGCTTGAAGGATGCCGCCTTCGATGCATAGAGCACCTTAGCACTTTCGCCGAATGCCGCACGCGCCGCCTCAATATAGGTGCGGCATCTGTTGCGTATTCTCTCCTCGTCGTAGAGATAGAGCGGCGTACCGTATTCGCGTGCAAGAGCGGACAGCTCCATACCGGCAAAGCATAGCTCTCCCGACTCATTTCTACTTAGATTTTCACATATAAGCTCATCACGTTCTATAACAGTCACAGGGCTTACCTCGCATAATCAAAAAATCAACCAAAATCTTATTTTTGGAACAAAAATCAGAGCAGATGCGCTCTTACTTCATCCGCAGACATTAGAGAGAGATATATCGGCGCGATATCGAACACTGTTTTTGCACCCACCTCACCGCGCTTTGCAAGCCTGCCTACAGCCCTTGCGTACGCAACGAGAACACTAGCCGTGAACTCGGGATTTGAGTCCAGAGTGAGTGAATATTCTATTGTCTGCACCGACTTGCCCCGAGGACCTGTTACGCCGTTTCTGATCACTGAGCCGCCGTGTGGCATGCCACTGTGATCGCGACGAAGCTCTTCCGCGCTGATGAATGTCACGGTGGTATCGTAGTCTGCAAAGTAATTGGGCATAGTCTTGATTTTTTCTTCTATAGCCATGAGGTCTGCGCCGTCCTCTGCGACGACGTAGCACTCGCGCTTATGCTTCTCGCGCGTTGATAGCGCCGGGCATTCGCCGCGCCTTACGGCATCAAGAGCATCTTTTACCGGTACGGTATACTGTCTTGCATCACGCACACCTTCGATGCGTCTTATCGCGTCCGAGTGTCCTTGGCTGATACCCTTGCCCCAGAAGGTATAGTCGCTTCCCGAAGGGAGCATAGCCTCGGCATATATTCTGGCGATAGAGAAGAGACCGGGATCCCATCCACAGCTGATGAGCGCCACGTGTCCGCTATCTCTTGCCGCCGCATCCGCATTTTTAAAGTGCTCCGGGATCTTAGCGTGTGTATCAAAGCTGTCGATCACGTTGAAATCATGTGCCAAAGTGGGAGTCATAACGGGCAGATCCGTTGCACTTCCGCCGCATATTATCAGCACGTCGATCTCGCTCTTGTAGTCGAGTATCTTCTCTGCGCTATATACCTGCGTATCGGGGAATACCGTCTTAACGGTTTCGGGATGACGTCTTGTGAAAACGCCGAAAAGCTCGATATCGCTATTATATTTTACGGCAGACTCTACGCCTTTGCCGAGATTGCCGTAACCGTAGATTGCTATTTTCATATAATTTCCTCTTAGAAAAATATCAGTTCTCGCGATCTGCAACAAGGCTCGACATATCGTAGAGTCCCCTCTCACAGCCTGCGAGGAACGCCGCCGCGGCAAGTCCGCCCTCGGCAAACAGAGCTCTGTCGTGAGCTTCGTGCTTCAAGGTTATCGTTTGGTTTTTAGTGCCGACGGTCACCTCGTGTATACCCACGATATTGCCCATTCTGATCGAGTGTATACCGATCTCCTCGGGCGTGCGCTTTCCGTGACCCGACCTTCCGGTATGTGCGTAGGACTCCGGTTTGACCTCGCATATAGCATCGGCGAGCATCAGAGCGGTTCCACTCGGTGCATCGAGCTTTCTCGAGTGGTGAGTCTCCACGATCTCTATCTCGGCCTCGGGCATAGCGAGTGCCGTTATCTTGGCAAGCTCTATCAGCAGAGCTATTCCGAGTGACATATTACCCGAATGAAATACGGGTATTTTTTTTGCTGCCGCGTGAATTGCCGCGATCTCCTCATCGGTGTGTCCCGTAGTCGCAACTACCGTTGGAATTCCGTGCTTTACTGCAAAATCCAGCATGGCACACGCCGCCGAGTGATGCGAGAAATCAACGATACAGTCTATATCAGATACGCACTCAACCTCGTCAAAGCTCTTGTATACCGGCACGCTTGCCTCGCCTCCTGAGGGGTCAACGCCGCATACGAGCGTCGCACCGCGATAGCCATCAAGACACAGCTTTTCCACCTCTCGTCCCATATGGCCGAGTATACCGCTAAGTAATATCTTCATAATCAATCCGCCTTTATCAGATGATTCCTTCCTCGCGCATCAGAGCGAGCAGTTTCTTTTCATTCTCCGGCTCCATAGGAGTGAGAGGAAGTCTCAGATAGTTTTCACAGAAGCCCATAGCCGCTACAGCCGCCTTTGCGGGGATCGGATTGACCTCACAGAACAGCGCGTTGATGAGGGGCAGGAGTCTAAGCTGTGCCTCGCGCGCCTCTTTAACGTTGCCTGCCTCGAAGTCACGGCATATCTTCACCGTCTCGCGGGGCATAATGTTCGAGAGCACCGAGATGACGCCCTTACCGCCGAGCGACATAATAGGCACGATCTGGTCGTCGTTTCCGGAGTAGATATCGATTTCGTCACCCACGAGTGCCGCGAGCTCTGCGATCTGCGATATGTTTCCGCACGCCTCCTTGATAGCTACGATGTTCGGATGCTTTGCCAGCTCCTTTACCGATGCGGGCAGGAGATTGCAGCCGGTACGGCTGGGTACGTTATAGAGTATGCAGGGCTTGGTCGTCGCATCCGCAATAGCACGGAACGACTCAATCAGACCCTTCTGTGTTGCCTTGTTGTAGTAGGGAGTAACCAGTAGCATCGCGTCGGCACCTGCCGCCTCCGCGTATTTCGTCAGCTCGATCGCATACGCCGTGTCGTTAGAGCCCGTGCCTGCGATAACGGGAACTCTGCCCGCTACGCGCTCGACGGTGAAGCGTATAGCCTCCTTGTGCTCCTCGTCGGTGAGGGTAGAGCCCTCGCCCGTAGTGCCGACCGTAACTATCGCGTCGATACCCTCGGCGATCTGCCAGTCGATCAACCTGCCGAACTGCTCGTAGTCTATTCCGTCCCTTGTGAGGGGGGTAACTATCGCGGTAGCCGCGCCTGTGAATACTGTGTTCTTCATAATATTATATGCTCCTTTTATTATCCCAAAAATACAAAAAAGATAGCCGAAGCTATCTCCGAAAAAACCGAAAGGCGCATATATACGTATGCTCCCGATCCTCCTCGATAGCTCTTCGCATTCTGCTATGATGGCAGAGAAAAATGCGACAACACTACGGATATTCTCCGCATTGCCAGCCGATGCACCCGCCACGGTGACCGCTTCGGCACCCACGCCTTTCCCACACAGCCTCGGCGGCATTCTCGGTGCGGTAATCTTCGTGCAGTGCGCCTCTATCCTTATTACTCATATATTTTACCACGCGCCCATACGCTTGTCAATAGATTTTCGAAATATTTAAAATTTTCTCCCACAACTTGACAATTCTATATATTAGGTATATAATAATATGATGAAATAAACCAAAACGGAGAATTCAAAATGACCAAGATTGATATTTTCTCGGGCTTTCTCGGTGCGGGAAAGACCACTCTTATAAAGAAGCTTATCAAGGAAGCATACGCGGGTGAGAAGGTAGTTCTCATCGAGAACGAGTTCGGCGATATCTCTATCGACGGCGGCTTTCTCGCCGATGCGGGCATCGAGATCACCGAGATGAACTCGGGCTGTATCTGTTGCTCGCTCGTAGGCGATTTCTCAAAGGCTCTTGCCAAGGTCCTCGAGGAGTATAACCCCGACAGAGTTATCATCGAGCCCTCTGGCGTCGGCAAGCTTTCCGACATCATCCGCGCGGCGAAGACCGTAGAGGGTGAGAATGCACGCCTCAACGCCTTCACCACCGTCGCCGACGTCAACAAGTGCAAGATGTATATGAAGAACTTCGGCGAGTTCTATAACGACCAGATCGCTAACGCATCCGCCATCATCCTCTCCCACACCCAGAGTGCCAAGGACAGTAAGATCGCCGAGTGCGTAGCACTCCTTCGCGAGCATAATACCACCGCTACTATCGTCACCACCCCATGGGACGACCTTGACGGCAAGGCAATACTCGCCGCTATGGAGCAGCGCGACACCCTTGAGGAGGCTCTGAAGGCTCTTGAGGCAGAGCACGAGCACCACCATCACGACCACGACGATCATGATGAGCACGAGCATCACCATCACGACCACGACGATCATGATGAGCACGAGCATCACCATCACGACCACGACGATTATGATGAGCACGAGCATCACCATCACGACCACGACGATCATGATGAGCACGAGCACCACCACCACGACCACCACGATCATGATGAGCACGAGCATCACCATCACGACCACGACGATCATGATGAGCACGAGCATCACCATCACGACCACGACGATCATGATGAGCACGAGCATCACCATCACGACCACCACGATCATGATCACGACCACGGACACCACCACGAGCACGGCGAGGGCTGCACCTGTGGCTGTGGCGGTCACGGACATCATCACCACCACGCCGACGAGGTATTCGCGAGCGTCGGTGCAGAGACCACCAAGAAGTTCTCGCGCGAGGAGCTTGAAAACATTCTCGATACCTTCTCCGAGGACGACTCCTACGGTATGATCCTTCGTGCTAAGGGCATAGTTGAGGGCGTGGACGGCACCTGGCTTCACTTCGACTACGTTCCCGGCGAGCCCGACGTCCGCACCGGCAGTGCAGGCATCATCGGCAGACTCTGCGTCATCGGCTCCGGCATCGATAACGAAAAAATAAAGGAGCTCTTCGGCATCTGATGGAAATAGCAGTATATCTTTTCACGGGCTTTCTCGAGGCGGGCAAGACCAGCTTTATCGCCGAGACGATGAAGGACCCGAACTTCAATGATAAAAAGCGCAAGTACCTCGTCATCCTCTGCGAGGAGGGCGAGATAGAGCTCGACCCCGAGGAGCTCGGAGAGAACGTCTCCTACGCTACCTTCGACGACGAGCAGCGACTCACTCCCGACCGTCTCTCCGCTCTTGCAAAGCGCGCGAGTGCCGACGTCGTTATAGTGGAGTACAACGGTATGTGGAGCCTCGACAGCTTCTATAACGCGCTCCCCGACGGCTGGATGGTATACCAGGAGATAATGCTCGCCGATTCCACCACCGCCCTGAGCTATAACGCCAATATGCGTCAGCTCACCGTGGACAAGCTCACGGGATGCGAGATGGTAGTATTCAACAGAGTCACCCCCTCAACCGATAAGATGGCTCTCCACAAGCTCGTCCGCGGTGTCAGCCGCAGAGCCAATATCTGCTACGAGGATATGCAGGGCGATATTGAGTTCGATCAGATCGAGGATCCCTTGCCCTTTGATATCAACGCCCCCGTCATCGACGTGCAGGACGAGGACTTCGCTCTCTTCTACCGTGATATGAGCGAGGAGCTCCCGAAATACGTTGGCAAGACCGTCCGCTTCAAGGGCATTGTCGCCCTTGACCCGTCATTACCCGACACCCACTACGCCATCGGCAGACACATTATGACCTGCTGTGCCGACGACATCGCCTACCGCGGCGTCGTTGCTAAGGGAATGGGTAAGCTGAAGCTCTCAACGCGCGATTGGGTAATAGTCGAGGGCAAGCTCACCGAGGAATATTCGAAGCTCTACCGTGGCAAAGGCCCCGTCCTCACCGTGACCAAGATCGAGAGAGCAGAGAAGCCCCAGAACGAGGTCGCAACCTTCTATTAATTCATTCCATAATACCAACCCCGTCGATTTTCACAAATCGACGGGGATTTTTTGTGCAAAACAAATAAAAACTTTTTTAAAAAAATCTGACGAATTTCACGCACTTTTTGCATAGTGAAAAACTACCCCTATTCGGCTTCCTCTATACTGAGTATTATCCGCTCTATCTCCTCCCAGCCAATAGAATCGTGACAGGTCAGACCAAAGACGTATCTTTCGGTCTCCCATATCATAGAGTAGGTGTTGTTCTTGTAGGTGCGGTGTATCTGTTGACCGCCTACCGTAATGATATCGTACTCGGCGCCCTCGGTGTCGAGATTGCCCCTGTAATTCGACTTCGGATACTGTTTATAAATCAGCTCCAAATTATCGTATTTATATCTCAAATACGTCATTCCATTGTTGTAAATCGTCTTATCTTTTGTATATTCATTCGGTATATACGACGGAAAATAAACCGTTTCTATTATGTTGGCGTTTTCCTCTTCGTGTTCAAATCTTGCGTGAGTGTCAAACATTCCGACAAAAAAGCTCTTTATCTCCTCGCGGTATACGCACGCGGTTATGCTCGTCACGATTATTACAGCCGCTACCAGTAGTGCTATGAGCTTCCGCTTGGATATCCTCGCCTGCATACGCAGGTAGCTTTCGTGTATTCTCTCGATCCCCTCGCGGTAGCTCTCCGACGGCTCAAACGGCACCTCGGGCAGAGCCTCAAAGGC